>JAMOAZ010000030.1:0-44602 GCA_039908505.1 Nitrospirota bacterium | reverse complement strand
CATTCTTACCCGACTTGCACTTTGGACAGTTCATGCTTTTATCCTCCTTTTTATCTTTCTGAGGTTTATTATAACATACATCTATCTTTTAGTGATACTCTCGTACAAAGAGCATACTATTTCTTGCCCTCCATATAAATCTCAAACAGATATGGATTTATTTCTTTCATAAGCACCCTAATCTTTATAAAGTCCACACTTCGTATGTTTTTCAGATATTGACTGCTTTCAGCCAATACAATGCACTTATAAAATAGTTTTGGTATTAGGGCTTCATCTGTTCCTTTTCTGTAATCTTTCTCCATCTTAATAAAGTCATTGACATATATTCTTAAATCATCAAATATTTTGATTGTTTTATATGGTAAAGATACTCTCAATACAGCTGTAGTTCATCAAACAGGTCTCCCTGGTGCATATGTTCATCTCCTTGTGTGGGTCATTTATACCAGCTATCTGCGGCTACGGACAGGATTATCATATATTTACTGCCTGACTTGAGTCAATTTGGAAATTACAATTTGAATTATTTCACACAGCTTTTTACATATAGCTGCCACTATTGCTATAATAGCCCTAAATATTACTAAAGGAGAGATAGAAGATGCCTTTTGAGTTTGAACGGCTCGACATACCGGATGTAGTGCTGGTAACACCGCGGGTATTCCCCGATGATAGGGGGTTTTTTAAGGAGCTGTATAAATATTCCGATTTTGCCGCCTTTGGGATAACAGAACGGTTTGTGCAGGATAATTTCTCGAAATCCTCAAAAGACGTCCTAAGGGGGCTGCATTATCAGATGTACCCAAAGGCGCAGGGTAAACTTGTCTCATGCCAGCGGGGTGAGATATTTGACGTGGCCGTAGATATACGCAGTAACTCTAAGACATTCGGACGCTGGGTCAGCGCCGTGTTAACCGGTGAAAACCACAAGATGCTTTATGTACCGCCAGGATTTGCCCACGGTTTCCTTGTCATGAGCGACACAGTTGAAGTCGTATATAAGTGTACAGACGAATATTCGCCAAAAGACGACAGGGGTATAATTTGGAATGACCCCGACATTAATATAAACTGGGGAGCGAATGCCCCTCTTGTATCCGGCAAGGACGCAAGCCTCCCACTGTTTAAAGACGCTGAAAAAATGTAAACAACAGGTTAAATATTTCTGGCTGCCGCCCTCACCTCTTCAAGCATTGCGGTGCGCTCAACATCTGTGATATATGGAATGCTGGTAAAGAACATGTGCTTAAGCACTTCCATAGCACAAAATCTGTATATGCCGTCGTCCGAGGTCTGAAGCATACTATTAAACATGCCGCTCTTTGCATACATCTCTTCAGGTGCGCCGGTTGTATTGATTATCAGAACTTTCTTGCCGTTTAGAAGCCCGGTGATGCCAGTCTCATCTATTTTATAAGCAAAGCCGAAAGAAAATACCCTGTCTATATACCCCTTAAATATAGCCGGCAGTCCGGTCCACCAAACAGGATGAATGAAACTGATTACGTCTGCCCATGTGATATGGTCTTGTTCAACTTTAACATCTTCGGCAGCCTTGCCTGCCTGAATCAACTCGAAATCAGATGGTTTTAACACAGGATCGAAGTTAACTGCATATAAGTCCCGAACTCTGACCTCATGGCCAAGAGCCTTTAATTCAGCCTCGAGCTTCTCCCTTATGGCGTGATTAAAACTCTTAGGATTGGGATGTGAGTAAACAATCAGGTGTTTCATGTCAGTCCTCCTTAATGTACGTATGTATTAATATATACATACCCAGCCTGTAAAATCAAGCGGCTTTACGGGTATCTCTGCTAAATGCTATACTATTGAATGACTACCATGCGGCGGACTAATGAGTCAAAGGTTAAATTTGTACTGTTTTTTCTTCTGATATTCATGATTGCCGCAGGTTTTCTTGGGCTGTGGTTTGCTGCAGATTGGACGAAGAATAAGACCATATCAGGTATTCAAAAACATGCACTCCAACACCTCGAACTCTACAAGATATACATAACCAGCAAGATTGCTGCCTTCTCTAACTATCCAGTAATTTTGGCTGAGAACTCCATGATTATCAGTTTCTGTGACAATCCCACAACTGCACCAGGCATTAACAGTTATCTTTCACAGTTCAATGCATCAGTTGGAGCATCTGTCTCATACATAATCAATAAGAACGGCATCGTTATCGCATCAAGCAACTGGGACGCCGATGATTCTTTTATTGGTAAGGACTATTCCTTCAGACCTTATTATAAATCAGCAATAAGTGGAATCCCGTCAAATTACGTCGCAATCGGGGTAACATCTAAAAAGCCGGGCTATTATGCATCATATCCGGTTAGAAAAGACAGCGAGGTAATCGGGGTTGCCGTAGTTAAAAGTAAACTCGACAGTTTGGAGCTTGGGACACAGGAAATCATGGGTACGCTTCTCATCGCAGATGAAAACAACATAATTTTCGAGTCAAATGACGACATGTTTAATTTTTATAGTATGCAAAAGCTCTCAGAAGGCGTCCTGTCTGAAGTCAAGGCCCGTAAACAATATGAAGGCGTTGACCTCAAACCTCTTCCTATTATAAGAGAGACCACCCAGGGCAGCGCTAAAATAGTAATCCTAAGCCCCTCGCTTACTGACCAGCGTGAGGTCAGTCTTGTTATGGAAGGGGTTCAACTACAGGAAAACGGCTGGAATGTGTATCTGCTTTTAGAAGTTGAGGAGTTAGATAAAAAAATACTTATAAACATGACGATTGTCTTTGCAGTTATAGTTGTAATGTTTGTAACGGTCTTTCTACTGATTAATGCAAGACTCAGGAATATAAAGGAAAATTTTATCAAACATCAGAAGGAACTTGAGACTAAGGTAGATGAGCGAACCTCTGAGCTGCATGAAATAAACGAAAAACTCCTCTTCGAGTTGGTTGAGCGCAAACGGCTTGAAAACGCACTGAAGATAAAGACCGACGAGCTGGAGACAATCAACGAAAACCTTCGTGAGCTTGTACAAAAGGAGGTCTCCGAACACAACAAAAAAGAGCAGATACTGATTCAGCAATCCCGCATGGCAGCAATGGGAGAAATGATTGGCGTTATAGCCCACCAGTGGAGACAGCCCCTAAACGCCATCGGCCTCATTGTACAGGACCTGGTAGATGCCTATAAATTTGGAGAAATGAACGAGGAATACATAACAACCGAAGTCCAGACAACGATGCAGCACATCGGGTTTATGTCTCAGACGATTGACGACTTCAGAAATTTCCTTAAACCATCAAAAAAGATACAACAATTTGACGTGAACAAGGCAATAGAGGAAATTATATCCATGTTTGAGGGTGTATTACGAAGAGACTCCGTTGTGATGTCTATAGAAAACCCCGGAGGGTACTATCTAACAACAGGCTACCCCAATGAGTTCAAGCAGGTGATATTGAATATTATCAACAACGCAAAAGACGCCATCGTATCATGCCGCAAAAAAGGGCTGCTTGACAAAGACATCCAGGGAAAAATAACAATCACTCTTGAAAATGGCACAACTGACACCCAAAGCCAGGACAAGAAGGTAACCATCTATATCAGAGACAACGGCGGGGGCATACCCGAAGATGTTATAGACAGAATATTTGCCCCATACTTTACAACCAAGTCCGAGGACGTAGGCACGGGGATTGGTCTTTATATGTCTAAGACGATAATAGAAAATAACATGGGCGGAAGATTGACAGTGAGAAACATAAGCGGTGGGGCAGAGTTTACGATAGAGATATAGTGTTTTGCAAGAGATAAGAACCGCTCAGTTGTTCATGTGGTCAGCTGCTGTGTGATAGGGCTGCCTTAGCAGCAGCCCTAATCTGCTGCAATGCCTAGCTTGCCCACTTAATGGCTTCGACAGGACATGTATCCATTGCTTCCTGAACGTCGCAAGTGCCGCACTTATCCGGTGATGATACAAAGGCCTTGTCTCCCTGCATCGTAAATACTTCTGGACAAAGGGACACGCATGTCTCACATCCAGTACAAAGATCGGCTTCTACATATGGTACCTTCATTTACACTCCTCCTGAAATAGTTTGATTGGATGCCCGATGCACCCCATTGCTTTTATTAATTATGATGTTTACGGCGTTTTATGATAAACTAATATTACTAAATTTGCAAGTAAAATATTTGGGCTGAGAGATGAGCGACAATAAAACAATAACAATACCCATCACCGGTATGACATGTGCCGTATGTGCCCAAACCGTCGGGAAGACGATAAAGAAACATGCGTTTGTAAGCGGGGCAGAGGTTAATTTTGCCTCAGAGAAGGCCGTTGTTACAGTTAACACCACACAGAGCGGCACAACTGCCTGCATTAACTCTATCGTCCATTCCATAAAAGAAGAAGGTTACGGGGTTATGACCTCAAAGACTGAGCTAAAAATTGCAGACATGAGCTGTGCCGCCTGCGTATCAGCCGTAGAGCGGGCAATTAACTCTGTAAGTGGTGTTGTTTCGGTCTCTGTAAATCTTACTACGGAGATGGCTGCGGTAGAATATATATCCACAATTACCAATGTTGGCGAAATAGTACGCGCAATAACTGCCTCAGGCTATAAGGCTCAACCTTCTGAGGAAATCGTCAGAGACACTGAACGTATGGAGCGTGAAAAACACTACGCATCTCTTAAGACAGCCCTATGGACAAGCGCTGTCATCTCGGCCATTGTCATGACTGCCTCGATGGTGCAAATCCCTGTGCTTTCAAATCCTTACGTACTTTTTGCCCTTACCGCCCCCGTACAGTTTATATCGGGGATGCGCTTTTACCGCGCGGCATTGACTGCACTGAGGCATTTCTCTGCAAACATGAACACACTTATTGCCGTTGGCACGTCAGCGGCATTTTTTTACAGCACGTTTGCCGTGTTTTTCCCCGGTACTATTCACCGGCATGGGATGGAGCCTCATCTGTATTTCGACACATCGGCTGTTATCATAACGCTGATACTTTTTGGCCGCCTTCTTGAGCTGCGCGCAAAGGGGCATACATCAGAGGCAATAAAAAAACTCATCGATATGCAGGCAAAGACCGCCTCTGTCATAAGAGATAATGTCGAGACCGCCATACCCATTGACGACGTTGTGCAGGGCGACATTGTCATAGTGCGTCCAGGGGAGCGCATCCCCGTCGATGGCACAATAGTTGATGGGGCATCTGCTGTGGATGAGTCTACGATTACGGGTGAGGGCCTGCCAGTAGATAAGACAAAAGGCGATAGCCTGTATGGAGGCACACTCAACATGTACGGGGCATTTAAGATGACGGCGTCGCGCATAGGCAAGGACTCCATGCTTGGGTCAATCATACGGCTTATCGAAGAGGCACAGGCAGCAAAGGCGCCGATTCAAAGGCTTGCCGATAAGGCAGCCTCGGTGTTTGTACCGGTAGTGATATTAATTGCACTGATTACGTTTGCGCTATGGTTTTTCCTGGGCGCTGAGCCGTCTTTCAATCGTGCTATGATGAATTTCATCGCCGTGCTGATAATCGCGTGTCCGTGCGCCCTGGGGCTGGCAACCCCGACGGCGGTTATGGTAGGTACTGGAAAGGGGGCAGAGAGGGGAATACTGATAAAAGGCCCTGAGTCCCTTGAGCGGGCACATAAAATACAAGTCGTCGCAATGGACAAAACAGGCACTCTGACGCAGGGAAAACCCTTTCTTACCAGAGTCGAGCTGCTCCACGGCGATTTGAGCGAAAAGGAGGCACTGAGGACAGCCGCCTCGGCAGAGAAGTACTCAGAACACCCAATTGCCAAGGCCATCGTCGAGAGGGCTATGACCGAAGGCATACAGCTTTTTGACCTCGATTCTTTTGTCTCCATAACAGGCGGCGGTGTAAAAGGCACATACAATGGCAGCGATATTCTGATTGGCAGCGCCAGATTCCTTACAGATAAAGGGATAAAGATAAAAGAAAGTATAAGCAGCAGAGCCAAAACAACAGTCTGTTTAGCCATAGACAAGGACTTAAAGGCGGTCTTTTCTATATCAGATACAATAAAAAAGACATCAACCGACGCAGTGACTAAACTCAAGGCACTAGGGATTGAGACCATAATGCTGACCGGTGACAACAGCGCCGTTGCTGAGGCCATAGCCCATGAAGCAGGCATCAGTAAGGTTTATGCGGGGCTTCTGCCCAATGAGAAATTAGAAATAATCAGGTCTATAAAGAAAGACAAAAAGGTAGTCGCCATGGTAGGAGACGGCATAAACGACGCCCCCGCCCTTGCTGAAGCCGATGTCGGCATAGCGCTTGGAACAGGTATGGACATTGCAATTGAATCAGCAGACATAATCTTAATAAAGGGAGACCTTATGGCAGTGGCAGACGCTATAAGCCTCTCAAGGCTGACAATCAGGACGATAAAGGAAAACCTGTTCTGGGCATTTTTCTATAACATAGTGGGGATACCCATAGCTGCTGGCGTGTTGACACTATTTGGCGGCCCGCCGTTAAACCCGATGATTGCCTCATTTGCGATGGCCTTTAGTTCTGTCAGCGTGGTGAGCAACTCGCTGAGATTAAAAAAGAAGAGGCTGTAGCTGCACAAGAGTTGTAATCTTGTCCACATTACATGAGGTAGTTTATTATAAAAAAAGCTGACAATGTAAGGGCAAATATGTTACATTAGCTGTAATATACTGTATAACTGCACTATAATATGATCTGACTACTACGACAAACTTTATGAGGAGGTAGTTTATGAAAAAGCTGACAATGTATCTGTTATTAATCTCAGCATTAAACATTTGCGTGGCAAGCACGGGAGGTGCCGTCAGGTGGCCTGGACTCGGTACGCCGACCTCTCAGCCATTAACCGCAAATTATCTAAGCGCCGTTGACGTGGCAGGCAGCCGCGTGTATGCTGCTGGCACCAATGCCAACCAAGTTATCAGCATATGGTATCTGGAAAACGGTAACTGGGTGTCAAAAGAACTTCAGAACAAGGCCGTTGGCACGGTTTACGCAACTTTCGTGGAAAACGACGATAGTATCTATTTTGGATTGACATCTCCCGTAGCTGGATATGTGTACCGGTATAAGCCAAGCACAGAAGAGCTGTATGACATGCGCCTGACAACCGCAAAGAAGATATATGACGTAACAATGCACAACAATATCCTCTACGCTGCCGGAACGGTAATGGATCCTGTCACCCATAATGAAACCGGTCAGTGTTGGAGATTAATAAACGGCGTCTGGGAAAGCCTGAACGTTACGGGACTTAATACGGTTGACGCCCTGACCTCAAGCCAGGGGTATCTGTACATTGCTGGAGTAAACTCGGCTGCAAATTATGTAAAGGTAATGGTCTATACAAGCAGCGGATGGGTAGACACAGGTCTGCCAGCAGACGCGGCAACAGACATATGGTTGATGATTAACGACGGAAATGGAACTATCTACGCTGGTGGCGTCACTAACTATAGAGCAGCCGTATGGAAGTATAACAACGGCACCTGGTCATCCACCGGACCAATCGACGGCAACCGCATCTTTGCATTAACGCTTGACAACAGTGGTGTGCTTTATGCTGGCGGCGTTGACAGCCAATTTAAAGGCCAAGTGTGGGGCTTTCTAAACGGGACGTGGATAAATACCAATTTAACCGGCAGCAGTTACGTCAACGCAATGGTAACCGGACCAAACAATACTATCTATGCCGTAGGTATGAACAATAAGAATACCGCTACGGTATGGACATACAAAAACTGATCATACATAAGGACTACGAAATAAAGGAGGAAATATGAAATACTTGCTGCTGGTAGTTGTAGTATTAACAATGATTACCGGATATGCCTATGCTGATTGTTCACTTCCATGCGGGGTAGAGGAGCTGATAACATGTGCCGCTCAGACTAATAACATGTCCGCTGAGGATTTCTATAATAAAAAACTGTTCATGGCGGCAAACCTTGACGGTTTCTGTAAAAACCCTCCGGCAGGGTCTCAAGACACACAATTGCAGAAAGATTTCTTTAAAAGTTACTGTGCCAATGCCGGCAGCTACTATTCATACCAAAACTTTATTAATGCATCCAAACTCTTTCCAGACTTTGGATGTGCTGCCAATACGACAAAGGAGCTGCGTTATAAGGAATTGGCAAACTTTTTTGCTACAGTGGCACAAGAAACCACATCAGCCTTAGCTAAACATACAAACGATGGACTCTATTGGCGATATGAAAACGGCTTTCTTCTCGGAGACAACATGACATATCATACTCCGTATTATCCCGAGGATAATTGGGTCGTCGCAACTAAAAACAATACATCGCCTCTATTGACATACACTGGCACTCTCTGGTATACCTCTTCGGGTGGAGCAATTGTATATAATCTAAAAACCTCCCCTATGCAAATATCATGGGGACAGGTTACGCTTCCAAGCGGTTATTCACAGACCACTCTCAACAATGACAACATTACCGAACCAGCTTACTGGATTGGTATGGGGGCCACGCAGCTTACAAAGGATGCGATGATGGAGTTTTTTGGATGGTATTACCAAAACCTTGCCAATGGACATCCTGTTGAGGCAGCGAATTACAAGGCCTTTGTAAAGTCTTACTTAAACGATGGTGTCCTGGGTTTTACAGGGGCATTCTGGTATTGGATGTACAGAATCAACGGCAGCGGCTACAGGACGATTCACCAGGCTGTTACGGATCAAAACAAGCTGGTTTGTCAAGACATCGCCGCAGTCTCACGATTGGTCAACGGCGGATGCAACCATTACAATCCCGGCAGGGTAGATTATTACCAATATTTCCTAGGTTTGTTCAACATCACGCTTACACCTGTAACGGGGACATATAACGTCCTGATCAACTATGTTCCTACGCCTACTCAGTTAAACAGCATGGTTTGCGACAGCAATCTACAGGCATACTGCCAGGTAAAATAGCAAATCATTAACTCTTTGTAGGTAGGTGTATCCCTACTGACGTTAAGGTAGACCCCAATGTCAATACCACTGTTTAGTGGATTTAAGATATAGCTCTCTATGAGGGTTCTGGGAAAAAGGCTGTTGAGGTGTTGAATGAGTAGGCTGGCTACTGGGGTTACGGGAGCAATTTTACTATTTTCTGTGACTGAAAAAATGCACTTAAGTACTGGAGATGTCGGGAAATATTTTACAACAAAACCGCTGCCCCCTGTTTCCGGCACTTGTGCCAAAAACCCGCAAGTTCTTAATGTTAATGGTACGCCTGGAGGGACTCGAACCCCCAACCTACTGCTTAGAAGGCAGTTGCTCTATCCTGCTGAGCTACAGGCGCTCCACCCTCATGTTAACATATGACAGACACCGCCAGCAAGTAAATATTTGCCGCTGTCTGAATTATTTTGTCTCACTGTGCTGGCGAACTGACTACTTTACTTTCTTATTTTTAATATATCATACTTATAACAGGCATGGTAACTTTAAGTTGTTTGTTTTACTAAAATGTTAAACATATGAAAACACTCAGAGAACTAAGAGAACAAGCGGTTGCTAAGGTCGAAGCAAAGGCTATCACACAAGCGCTTAAACTTTCAAAGGGCAATAAATCCATTGCATCAAAATTACTCAACGTTACCTATAAAACCCTGCTGATAAAAATTAAGCAGTACGACATCACCTGAATCAAATACGTGTTGCATACTTCAGTTCGTCAAATTTAATCCTGAACACGGTCCCTTTTGTCCTGTCCAGTGTGATTTTGCCATGCAACTGAGACTCCGCTATACTCGTTACAAGCTGCAAGCCCAGCGACTCTGTCGTCCTGAAGTCTATATCCTCGTCCAGCCCTACCCCTGTGTCGCCAACTGTCAGCTCGTATTCATTGCCTTGAAGTTTTCTTAACCTTACGCTGATTTCCCCTTTATGGCTCTTTTTAAAGGCATATTTAAGTGAATTGGAGATTAGTTCGTTTATTATCAATCCGCATGGGATCGCAGTGTCTATGCCCATAGATATCTCGTCCGTGTCAACATTAAATCTAATGTCTCTCTTGTTTACTCCATATGAACTGAAAAGACCAGAACACAGATTTTTGACATAATCTCCAAAGTCTATGCGTGACAGGTCCTTAGAGTTGTATAGCTTCTCGTGTATCAGGGCCATAGACCGAATCCGGTGTTCGCTGTCTTTGAACATTGCAGAGAGTTTATTGTCCTTTACATATCTGGCCTGAAGCCTGAGAAGACTCGATATCACCTGCATGTTATTTTTTACCCTGTGGTGGATTTCCCGAAGCAGTACCTCTTTCTCTGTAAGTGAGGCCATCAATGCCTTGTTTAGTTTGATTATCTCCCTCTGCCGGTATATAGCCTCAGCACATGCTGCCAGCATTTTTTTTAATATCTCAAACTTTATCGGCTTCACTATATACTTATCAACTCCTATGTTTATGGCAGACATCAAAAACTCAATGTCGTTGTGTGATGTCGTAACAATGATAAATGCATCCGGGTTCACTTCCTTAATCGACTTTGACATTGCCAGACCGTCCATCACCGGCATTCGTATATCAGTAATAACTATCTCCGGCTTGTACATGTTGTAGAGCTCCAGCCCTTCCATGCCGTCTGAGGCAAAAAAGACCTGACTTGCGTTCTTAGACAAAAACCGTGACAAGGCCTTCCTCGCCGCATCATCATCCTCTACGTACAAGATAGTTAGTTTCTTGTGAACATGCCCTCCGGGTGCTTCTATCATAGCCCTTTCGACGTTACTCCAAAATTAATTATTAAATTATTTAAAAAAACCTGTGAAAAAACTTATGGGATATGTTAGCATAAGATGTGAGTAAAAACATATTGACTTCTATATGCAATAAGATATTTAATATGAGGGTGATGCCTAATACGATGCTACTGAACGCAAGGATATTTATAGCGTTGGCCTTATGTCTTGCGCTGTGTGCGGCTTGCAGTAAACAGGTCGTAAAACCAGCCTATGAAGGCCCTAAAGAGGCCTATGCTAAGGCTCTTCAACTGATTGAAGAAAAGGAGTACGATGCAGGACGTGAACTCCTCATAGAGATTACCAACAGGGATGCAGGCACAGACTATGCCCCGCTTGCCCAGCTTAAGATTGCCGAGTCCTATATAAAGGCAGATGAGAACGAAGTCGCACTTGAGGAATACCGCAGATTTCTCAAAAACTACCCAGACAACAAGTATTCTTCATATGCCAAGTATCAGATTGCCACTCTGGTATTTAATACAATCGAGGGCCCGGACAGGGGCTATAGGGCAGCCTATACCGCAATAAAAGAATTCCAGTCACTAAACGAACAATATCCAAGAAACCCCTACAAGGACATCGTCCCTCTGAGAATCGAAAAAAGCCGCAATGTCCTTGCTGAACATGAGTTCTATGTAGGTGAATTTTATTACAAAAAAGAAGCCTTTGCTGCTGCCATAAAAAGATTCAATGTCATACTTACCAAATTTCCCGAATACCCTGACATGGGTAAGCTCTACTACCACATGGGGCTTTCCTATAAAGGCCTGAAGGACTCTGCTAAGGCACGGGAATATCTTGATAAGGCCAAAGACAGTACAAGAGACACGACCCTTCTGAAAAAGATTGACAAGGAGTTGTCTAAACTCTAGGATTGAGATACTATCCGGTTTTTCTGAACCTTACAAACAAGAAATGTGTCGTAGTAGGTGGTGGAAAGGTGGCGCAACGTAAGGTATTATCGCTTATAGAGGCTGGTGCGGCTGTCACAGTAATCAGCCCCGTGCTTACACCCAAGCTCGCCGCTCTGAAAAAACGCGGCTCTATCGAACACATCCCGCGTTACTACGAGGACGGCGACCTTAAAGGCGCATTTTTGACCATCTCCGCAGCAGGCGCTGCTGGATTAAACGATAGGATTATCGCAGACGGCAGCCTTCTCAATGCAGCCGATGAGCCTGATAAGTGCGATTTTATCGTCCCCTCAACAGTAACACGCGGGCAGCTTACAATTGCCGTGTCAACCTCCGGCATCAGCCCTGCCCTATCAAGGACAATCGCAGCCCAGCTACGGGAGAATTTCAGCAGGGACTTCTCCTCATACCTGTCTTTTCTAAAAAAATTCAGGACTAAGGCCATTGCATCTAATAAACCTGAAAAGGCCGACCTGTTAAAAATGGCAGGAGACAGCGACTCAATTGCCGCAGTAAAAGAGGGACGCCTGAAGGAGCTAAAGGCAGAGCTGTCAAAAAGACTTGCTGAGTTGTTGAAATGATGGAAAACACCCTTACACACATCGACGAATCAGGAAATGCTCGAATGGTCGATGTCACAGAAAAGGCATCAACACTAAGAGAGGCAGTTGCCGTGGGTTCAATAATAATGGCCAGGTCAACCTTATCACTCGTAAAAACAGGCGGTCTGCCAAAGGGAGATGTCCTCTCAACGGCCCGTATTGCCGGTATAATGGGGGCAAAACAGACATCGAACCTTATCCCCATGTGTCACCCCATAGCAATTACGTCTGTGAAAATCGATTTTACTGTCAATGACGAAAAAAATTCGATAGAGGTGACAGCTGCCGTAAAGACCGTAGGCCAAACAGGGGTGGAGATGGAGGCGCTTACTGCTGTTTCAACCACGTTATTAACCATTTATGACATGTGTAAGGCCGTTGACAAGGAAATGGAGATAGCAGGCATCATGTTAATAAAAAAAACAGGCGGTAAAAGCGGCACCTATGTAAGGCACTCATGACAAGGGTTAAAATTTGTGGTATAACTAATATAAAAGACGCCTTAGCTGCAGTTGAATTTGGCGCAGATGCACTTGGTTTCGTGTTCTATGCTAAAAGTCCGCGGCATATAACCCCTGAGACAGCTGCCGGGATAATAGACTGCCTTCCTCCTTTTATAACTACCGTAGGGGTGTTTGTTGACGAGACGGAGGCAGACATTAACTTCATCAGGCAAAAAGCAGGTATTGATGTTGTTCAGCTTCACGGCACCGAACCGCCGGAGATGACCGTGCTTTGGCCAAAGGTTATAAAGGCATTTCGGATGAGGGATTTCACAGACCTTGAGCCGTTGTCAAAGTTCAATTGTTCGGCATTCCTTCTGGACGCTTACTCAGAGGATTCATTTGGCGGTACGGGCAAACTCTTCAACTGGGAAATTGCGCTTGAGGCACGGCAGTTCGGCAATATAATCCTTTCCGGCGGACTAAATCCCGACAATATTGAGGCCGCAATCAGAAAAGTTTCCCCCTTCGCAGTTGACGTTAGCTCTGGCGTTGAGGTCGCTAAAGGGAAAAAAGATCACGCCAAACTTAGACAATTTATCGAAATGGCAAAAAAAACATATTAAATGGCTTGCTTTAATTATCATTAATATTCTAATATACATAGAAGAGAGTTCATGTGAAAATCAAGCGTGTTTCATTCATAGAGGCTAAGTCGCCGGGAAACCATATATTCAGTAAGTTTCCGATACCCAGAGTTGGAACAATATTGCTTTCAACGATACTACGAGACAGAGGGTACGAGGTTAAGGCATTTATTGAGGATGTGGGTCGCCCTGACTGGGCATTTGTTGAAAGCTCAGACATAGTATGCATCTCGACATTGACTTCAACTGCACCGAGGGCTTATAAGATTGCTGAGAGGGTCAAGGCCAGGGGAATACCGGTATTAATGGGCGGGGCACACACCACGTTTATGCCGGAGGAGGCTCTGGGTTATGCCGACTATGTCCTGCGCGGTGAGGCAGATGATTCCATCACGGAGTTATTCGATTACCTTGAGCATGGTAAACCTTCGATAAACAACATAAGCGGGCTTTCATATCAGGACACCTCTGGTAATTTTCAGCACAATCCTGACAGCAGCCGAATCAAGGACCTTGACTCGCTGCCAATACCAGATGTTAAGCTGGTGCAGGAGTGGGACCGTATGAGGATTTATCCTATCTCCACATCAAGGGGATGTCCGTTTGACTGCAAATTCTGTTCTGTCATCAGGGTTTTTGGTCGGCAATACCGGTTTAACTCAGTAGAGCATTCGCTCAGGGAAATAAAACACGCCTGCACTAATAACAAGACCAATATATTTTTTGTCGATGACAACTTCTCGGCAAATAAAAAACATACGAAGGAGCTGCTTAAGGCAGTGATAGCGGAGGGAATTAAGCCGTTTTGGTCTGCGCAGGTGCGTACTGATGTAGCAAAGGACGAAGAACTCCTTCGCCTGTTTGCCGATTCCGGCTGCCATATGCTCTATATCGGTTTTGAATCCATCAATCCCGTCACTCTGGAAAGCTATAACAAGGGGCAAAGTCTGGATGAAATCGTCAGATGCATAAAGACTGTTCAGGCACACGGCATTCAGATTCATGGGATGTTCGTTCTGGGAGCTGACACAGACGATGTTGATACAATCAGAAAGACAGCTGACTTTGCAATAAACCTCGGCATAGACACCGTTCAGTTTATGATTCTGACTCCACTGCCTGGAACCCCGTTTTTCTTTGAGATGCAGCACTCGGGCAGGCTCCTGCATACTGACTGGAGCAAGTACGACGCCCATCATGTCAACTTCAAGCCTACGCTTATGAAACCGCAAACACTGCACATTGAGACATTCAAGGCAATGGGGCGGTTTTACTCGTGGAAGTACATCGCAAAGCATGTGGCAAAGCTTGATTTCTTTCACGTTGCAGTCGGTTTTTACGGTAAACAAGCCGTAAAGCAGGCACTTGATGAGGCAAAGGACTACTTCGCATCCCTGAGCAGCGTATCAGACTGCCCTGAAGCACACGCAACAATCTAAACAATGCCAGAAATATGGCAAACGCACTATGTATTTAACGTCTGTCATTCCAGAGAAAGTTGGAATCCAGTCTTTTAAGAACGGGAAATGACAACATCTTTGTGCCAATTTAAGGAAGGCAGCAGAAACTAAAAGGCTGAAAACAGGTTTTAATCATATCTTGGTATAGGAACTTGATTCCAGCTTTCGCTGGAATGACAGATTTAACACATTAGAATACTGAATTAGTATGACTCTAAAATAGCACAATACATATATAGTGCGGTTGCCCTGCAAAAACCCTGCACAACAATGACCGTGGCGCAAACCAAGACGCTCACCCGATATTACGCCGTCTGTAATGCCGCGCTATACCCCTACACTGCTGTTCATGCTATTTAAACGCCCGCTTTGTTCAGTGGCCTATTTCTTTTCCTATGTAGACTTTTTCTTATATGGTCTTTTCGCTTTAGGCTCATCATCGCTGTCGCCTGAAGCTTTGGCCTTCTTTTCGGCTTTGTCACCTGTGGTCTTTTTGGCCGCAGATGCAACGTGTTTTTTTGCCTCTGTTGCAATGTATTTTTTCATTTCTGTCTCATATGGCTTTACTACTTCCGGCTCTTCTGCATCGATAGGTGCTGCTGGCTTTTCGGCTTCAGTAGCAGCCGATGCTGATAGGCTTGCTATTTCAACAACGGGGTCAACTGTCGTTGGTTTTACCTCTACTATCGGTTCTTTATATGGAGCACTGTAAAGTCGTTTAGATGCCTCAAGCATATCGCCAATATATTTCTGTGTCTCTTCAGATATGGCAATCCCGACCTTTTCGAGTTCTTTCAGCAGCCTCAACCAGTCGGCATGTTCCCACATCCCCCTGGTTTCATCAATAAATCTGGCAATTGTTTTCGGAATATCGGTAACAACCCTAAGCATATCATCTTTGCTCGTCTTGGTTATGTATAATTTCTTGAGGGACTCCACTGTTGTACCAAGATTATGTATTATATCGCCGGACATTTCATAACCCATACGCTGAACCTTAGACACCAGCCTCTCCCATTCCAAATGGTCCCAGGTACCCTTCTGTACGTCCACAAATTTCCCTACTGTGCTGATTAGATCGTCGAACTTCGCCATTTTTCGATTTCTCCTTATCGATTTTCAAAGATTAGATATATTAACACTTACTGACTTACTTTGACAAGCACATTTTTGAGCCTGGGGATTGTCTTCAATATTATAAGCAGCAACGTCTATCAATTTACGCATGTTTTATTATATATTATAGAGCTTCCACACCATTTTTAACTGGATTTTTAACTGGAAGCGGGCGGAGGTATCTCAATAAAATGGATTTCTCAAATACATATATCACGATGTGTGAAAAGGCGCTGTTTCTACAGCAGGCATGGGAGATAACCTATGCTGATTACTATTGCGACAGAAGCGCTACCTTTGCAACCAGAGACGGCAGCGCCGGTATATCGATTATCGATGACAAGGTATTGATAGACGTGCTGAATCAGGATTTTAATAGATCAAAGGCGGTGTGGCTGCCACGTCAGGACCAGTTTCAGGAACTGCTCAACATCTTAGACCCATTTGCAATAATCCACATGCTGAACGAGTTCACGGGCACTGTGGACATCGCAGCAAGGGAGCGGTGGCAGTCGATGGAACAGTTGTTACTCTGTGCATATGCGCTTCACAAACACAAAAAACACTGGACAGGTGACAACTGGATATAGAGATAAATAAAACAGGAGGTGCATAAATGACCAAGATAAGGGGAGCAGGCGGGACATCTGGCGGGTTAGGCAGTTTCCTTATTGGACTTTTAATGGTAATAGGAGGCGGCTATTTACTGTTGAATCATGTGATGGTCAGCACAGGTAGTTGGTACATCTGGGGACATTCTGCATTTGGGATGACGTTAA
This sequence comes from Nitrospirota bacterium, assembly GCA_039908505.1. Taxonomy (GTDB): domain Bacteria; phylum Nitrospirota; class Thermodesulfovibrionia; order Thermodesulfovibrionales; family Magnetobacteriaceae; genus Magnetominusculus. Next base: position 27,840 of record JAMOAZ010000030.1, on the reverse strand, counting down.
TCCCGCTGCTCTTTGGGATAGGGATATTGTTTTTCAATGGTCGCTCTATTGTCGGCTGGATATTAACACTTGGCGGGGGAGTAGTGATATTATTTGGCATTATCAGCCGTCTCGACATATACTTCCGCCCAACAAGCCTCTTTAACACAATGCTTATGCTCACAATGCTTGTAGGCGGACTTGGTCTCGTTGCACGCTCACTGCGGGAACATTAGACCTCTACGTTTTTTTATGATCCTTCTGGCAACACTATTTGTTGTAACCTATCTGGTAAAAACTTTCAAAGACTTTTTTGGTATTTTTGACAGAATCTATTATCATTATAGCTTCTTAGTATGTCGATGAGTCAATATTACGAGTAAATTGTATGATATAGTGGCGATGATATTTGCTTCGGGAGTCATACCGTGAGGGGAAACAGGTTAAGCATCGCTCGATAGCTAACATATCGAAAAGCACTTAAGAGTACATTCCTGATAGTATCAGGCAGTTTTGTAATTCTTAACTGTTTGCGAGGATGTTTCAGATAATAAAGTTTTGACAGCCACCACTTTGACCACACTTCTACGTACAATATTGTAACTATATGACAATTTTGTATGTACTACCACATCAAACAGCGCATTATCAGGGCATATTAACATGGCATGGTATTTGCATTTTACCTTCAGCTCATTAAATCTTCTAAAGGAGTACTATGAGATGAAGGTAATACAGAAGGTACAGCTTGGTAAAAGTCACCGGAGGATGCTTGCTATAATCATCCTTGCAGTCATATTCTTGCCGATTTTACCGCTTGCGCTCAGGAGCGCCTGGCTGTACTCAGCCAGTTCCGAGTTCTGCATTTCATGCCACACGATGAACAAGGAATATCAAAACTGGAGCCATTCGGTTCACAGCTTAGGTGCAGTGTGCGGGGACTGCCACGTGCCCCAGCAAAGTATAATCACGAAACTGGCCGGCAAGACCAGAGACGGCATCTACCACAGCTATGCCTATATTTTTGACTCTGCCCCGGACCCAATAAGAATATCAAAGCATGGTCAGGATACGGTTAAGAAAAACTGCCTGAGATGCCACAATCAACTGCTGGCTAATATACACACAAGCAGCAGAAAGTGCTGGGACTGCCACCGAAGGGTATTTCACGGCTACTAATATTATCAGGGCTAATTAAGGAGGGAACACATGTTGATGAGAACTATGATGTACTGCACAATGTTTGTTTGGATTGCGTTGACTATGACGGGGTGTTCCGGTGAGCCGAAGTCTGCAGCATCGGCAATTATAATACCTGACGGGGAAAAGGACCCTGCCGCATGGGGGAAAAAATTCCCTAACCACTATGACAGCTATCTGAAAAACTCTGAAAAAACAAAGGACTACAGCAAATACAAAAGCGATGAGCAGTGCAGACTAAGCCCGTGGTCGTTTCAATTCGTCCTGTTTGACGGCTGGGGTTTTGGCGTAGAGTACAACGAGCCAAACGGCCACACGGAGATGATGAAAGACCAGCGGGACATTGATGGCTCAAGAAAAAAGGCTGGCGGCGTATGTCTGACCTGTAAGACCCCCTATGCCCCCGAACTGCGTAAAAAACTCGACATTGATTATTTTAGAAAACCCTATGAAGAGGTGTTAAATGAAATCCCTGAAAAACACAGGACGATGGGGCTTGTCTGCATAGACTGCCACGACCCGGCAACAATGGACTTGCGAATCAACCGCCAGACGCTGATAGAGTCGTTGAAGGCGATAGGAAAAGACCCCGAGAAATTAACGAGGCAGGAGAAGCGCTCACTTGTCTGTGCCCAGTGCCACGTTGACTATTCGATACCAAAGGACAAAGATGGAAAGAGTATTGCTCTGGTATTCCCCTGGAAAAACGGCAAATGGGGTAATATCACTATCGAAGCAGTAATAAAGCAAATCAGAGACGAGGGGCTGAAGGAGTGGAAACACAAACCAACAGATCAGAAATTGGGGCATCTGCGCCATCCCGAATTCGAGTTGTTCTCCTCGCCGGGGAGCGTACACTGGGCAGCAGGCGTTGCATGTGCAGACTGCCACATGCCATATGAACGCGTAGGACGCGAAAAAATATCCTCACACAGATGGGAAAGTCCGCTGAAAAAGGACATGAAGGCATGTATGCAGTGTCATACTCAGGACGCAAAGTGGCTCAAAGACCAGGTATATAATATTCAGGACAGGGTTAATCACATGTTCACAAAGGCCGGGTATACACTGGCATCAGCAGCATTGACATTAGAGGCAGCACTGAAAATCCCGCAGGCAGACAATGCCACAATTGAAAAGGCAAAAGCGCTCTACGCTGAGGCATACTACAGGTGTACGTGGATAGGGGCAGAAAACAGCATGGGCTTCCACAATCCAACGGAGTCACTGCGCGTCTTGGGTGATGCCCTTGACCTTGGTCATCAGGCTGAAGCTCTGGCAAGAGAGGCGATTCTAAAGGCGTCGGCTACACCACCAGAGTTTGATATGGCACAAATAGACAAAATCGTTACAGAGCGCTATAAATCAACAAACGGCAAGACAGGCTTCAAAGCTGATGTCAAAAAGAGAGCCGCCTTAATGAGCGGTAAATAACAAACACGGAGGGCGTGATGTTTAAGATAGTGTTTACTCTGATAAGCTTACTACTGATGCCTCTGGCTGCTGAGGCGGCAGGCCCCGTAGACAGCGGAGATACGGCATGGATTTTGGCGTCAACAGCCCTTGTAATGCTTATTGTGCCCGGCATAGGGCTATTTTATGGCGGCATGGTGAGGAGGAAGAACATACTGGGCACGATGATACAGAGTTTTGCGATACTCAGCGTTGTCAGCGTGGTGTGGGTGATGTGGGGATATACGCTTGCCTTTGGGCCTGATATTGGGGGTGTGATAGGCAGTGTTGACTGGTTTGGGCTTAACGGCATAGATGGAGAGGCTGCCCGGCGTGCCCCCAGTGTGCCACATCTGATATTTGTAATGTATCAGGGGATGTTTGCAGCGATAACACCTGTGATAATGGCTGGGGCATTTGCAGAGAGGATAAGATTTTCTGCGCTGCTTGGCTTTACGGTGTTATGGGTAACGGTTGTGTATGCGCCGGTATGTCATTGGATGTGGGGCGGGGGGATATTTGGTGAGATAATGGGGGCGCTTGATTTTGGCGGCGGCGTGGTAGTGCATATAAGTGCGGCGGTAAGTGCGGCGGCTGCCCTGAAGATAATAGGCAAGCGGCGTGGGTACGGGGTGTCGGCGATGCCTCCGAATAACCTGCCGATGACGTTACTTGGGGCCGGGCTTATGTGGTTTGGGTGGTTTGGGTTTACGGCGGGCAATGCCGGGGCATCGGGCGGGGTTGCTGCCACTGCCCTGGTCTCGACCAATACTGCCGCTGCAGCGGCGGCAATGGCGTGGCTTTTCATCGAATGGCGACACTTGGGAAGGCCAACGGCCCTGGGGATAGTGAGCGGTGCGGTTACGGGGCTGGTTGCGATAAGCCCGGCGGCGGGCTATGTGACTCCGGTAGTTTCGATAATCATTGGGGCGGCGGCTGGGCTGTTGTGTTATGCGGCGGTAGCGCTAAAGCAGCGGCTTGGGGTTGACGACTCATTGGACGTAATAGGGATTCACGGCGTGGGCGGGACATGGGGGACATTGGCAGCGGGGTTATTCGCATCTCAGGCTATAAATCCCATTGGGGCCAACGGCGTATTTTACGGTAATCCGCCCCTTTTGGCGATTCAGGCGATAGCGGTCACCGGAGTATACGTATTTGTCTTTGCGGTCTCGTTTGTCATATTAAAAGTCATAGACATGACAATCGGCCTCAGAGTAGATGAGGAAATGGAATACACCGGCTTAGACAAGTCCCAGCACGGTGAAAGCGTGGTGTAGCAAATAGCTAATTTACTCGTGTTCACCCCCCTTGACTTCCTATTTTGGGGATGTTAAGCTATTAATAGTTACAAATTGATGAGTTTATAGGAGACATGCAGTGGAAACCACAAAATATATACTAAAACAATCGATGCCGCATGGGTGAACCCACTATGATAACTTTAAGCGTGGAAGACTACCTCAGAAAATTGGCAGGAGAAGATGAGTTCTTAGTCAAGATTCAATCTGGGGCTAAAGACCTGGGGCTGGATCAGATGACTGACGAGGAAATTGACGCTGAAATCCTCTCTTACCGGAAAGAACAAGGCAAAATAGTATAAAAATTATGTTAAAAGTGGTGATAGACACTAATGTATTGGTGTCTGCGTTTATTAAAAAACCCAGCCTGCCGGATTTAATAATAACCCTGATACAAAAACGCCAGCTTCAATTATGTTTGACATCTGAAATTATTGCGGAATATGAAGGGGTATTGGAACGGGGGAAGTTTAAACAATTAAGAAACAAATATGATACTGAGATAAAAACCCTTTTTAGTTCATTTCAGCGGGATGCTCTCTGGGTTAAACCTGTCAAGCCAGTGGGGATTATAAAACATGACCCTGCTGATAATAAATTTTTAGAGTGCGCCTTGTCAGCCCAGGCAGATTATGTTATTACCGGCAACATCAGACATTTCCCTTTTGGTCAGTTTGAAAAGACGCTCATTGTCACACCGCAAGAATTTATCAACCAAATCGCGCCTCTCTATTTCAAATGATGAAAGTTATATCCAGGCATCTAAATTCACTCTTTATGCCTTTAGAAAGGATCAAGATCATCTGTGACTTCTGGCTTAGGTTTATATAATTCATTCAGCTTTTTTTGCACAGTATGAAGAAAAGCAGCCTGCTCATCTTCTGACATCCTATTAAATATACTATCTAATTCAGAGAGTGTTTTATAGGGTACATTAGCCACGTCCTTCCAATAGATAAAGTCATAACCCTTAAATATTTCTGTCATTGGAATGAATTTTGACCACTTATGAGTTTGAATGAGGGTAACCAGAGAGAAAAGCCATGTAGAGGTCAGATTTAAATCAAACTGTTTGTTGAAAGAAATGCGCTGCTTACGTGTATATCCATCATCAAAGTAGATAATTTCTGAGATGATATCATCGATTTTTTCCTGCATTTGTTCTAATTCTGCAATATTGAATTCACTTGTAAATTCTTTAATATCGATTGTACTTTTGTTACGATCTTTTGAAGCAGTGCTGCTTTCTGCAAGCGTTCGTAAATGATGCTCGATTCTATCAAGACGCTTTCCCAAGAGTTCGACTTTTTCTACTGCAATATTACGTTGCCTTGTCAGGGAATCATAAAAGAAACCTGCCCACTGTTTTCGCAGAGTCTTTTTGATATCATCAAATGATTCAAAAGGGAATACTGCATTGTTAGTGTCAAGAGTCTGGATTATATCGAGGAAATAAAAGATATATCTGTATGCATTATGTGGGAAATGATATGAGGCGTCAAAGTGTTCTTTTATAAGCTGCCTCTTTTTCTCATCATCGGCTTCTTCAATCTTATTATCTGTGATATCCCTTATAGTTTTCTCATCAAGTGCCCTACGATAATTATCAAAATCATACTGTACAAAGCGATTAAGAAAAATGTATTTCGGTATACCAAGTTCAAGGGCTTTACGAAACTCTTGAAGTGTAACTGAATCAGGCAAAGCAGCCTTGTCACTATGCTTATAATACAAGCTGCCATAATTATTCCCCACGATTAAAATAAAGATATTGCTTTTAGGTATCTCTTCTTTACATGCATCCTGGACATGTTTATCCGAATCATAAAAGATATCGCCAAATTCACTCATTATTGGTTCATATCCCATACCATCAATAAACTGTCTCAGTTGAGAACGAATCTCATGAAGGTCATAGCATGTTGAACTTATGAATATTCTTGGAATTGCCATAATGCCGATTACCTCATTAGCTAATTCTTATAAGTTCTCTCTTTGAATATAACATAGTGATGGATATTCATACAAGCACATTTTTTGTTATGTGGGCATTATGCTATATTCCTCGTATTACAATTATAAAGTTTTAAAACTCTTTATCAGATACAGCTTTGAATACCAAGGTCTTTACATATTTTCCGTATAAGGTTTTCATCAATATCTCTATGCCGTGGAATTGTACTTAACTTCCTTTCCTCAATGTTTACATAAATTGAGTGATTACCGCCCTCACGCAAAAGCTCACAGCGGTTTCTCTCGATATATCGTATGAAGTCCCGCCGCTTCACACTGTAAGTATGCCAAAGTCTTCTTTTATTATCTCTTTGTCTAAAATATCCTTTTCAGCGATTAGACGGTTAGCTTCCAGAATTAATTGAACAGCCTCAACCAAATTCTTCCTCGTCTCTTCTATCGTTGACCCCTGGGTGTTAGCCCCTGGAAGTTCTTCTACATATCCAATGTATCCATAGGGTGATTTTTGATATACTGCCGTCAGTTTTTCACGCATTTCATCTCCCTGTCCCGCATGTTTAAAATTATTATAGCATATCTTTCATTTTGCAGGCTGACGAATATGGAACGACAATGAATCATTCAAAATTGTAGGCAGCTACATTTTTGTATCATCATGTGCCAGGCTTTATCCTTATGTAGCGGTACATTATAGTCTGGCATGGTTATTGCTAACAATATAGTCGTGTGTAAACAGGCCATATTAACCCGGCCGCATACAAGGAGGAGTGAATGAAAAAGATTGAAGCTATTATTAAACCGTTCAAGCTCGATGAGGTAAAAGAGGCACTTTCAGCCATCAACATTCAAGGCATGACGATGATGGAAGTGAAGGGGTTCGGGCGGCAGAAGGGACACACAGAGTTGTACAGAGGGTCGGAGTATGTTGTGGATTTCATACCAAAGGTAAAGATAGAACTCGTGGTGGCGGAATCCATGGTGGAAAAAGTCGTCAAGGTTATAGAAAAGACGGCGTGGACTGGGAAGATAGGAGACGGCAAGATTTTCGTCTCAAGCATCGAAGAAACGTTGAGAATAAGGACGGGAGAAAGGGGCGAGATCGCCCTCTAATGAACATGGTGCAATGAAGGAGACAGAAATGAAAAGATTTGTGACGCTGACTTTAGCAACATGTGTTGTGTTTTTGGCAGCAGCGGCCTTTGGAGCAGATGCCGCCCCTCCCCCTCCGAAGGTTGTAAACAGCGGAGATACTGCCTGGATGCTCGTTTCAACGGCGCTGGTTATGTTAATGACCCCCGGGCTTGGTTTATTTTATGCCGGTATGGTTAGAAGGAAAAACGTTCTGGGTACGATAATGCAGAGCTTCGCTATGCTCTGCATGGTAAGCGTCATATGGGTCTTATGGGGCTATACGCTGTCATTCGGGCCTGATAAATTTGGTGGGTTAATCGGCGGGCTTGAGTGGTTTGGCCTCAACACCGTCGGGCAGGAGCCGTCTGATTATGCAAGCACGATACCACATCTTGTGTTTATGATGTTTCAGGGGATGTTCGCTATAATTACGCCGGCACTGATAACCGGGGCATTTGCAGAGAGAATGAAGTTTTCAGCCCTGATGTTATTTTCGGCCCTGTGGCTGACATTAGTGTATTCGCCGCTGTGTCATTGGGTATGGGGCGGCGGCTGGATAGGGGCAAAGCTTGGTGCACTGGACTTTGCAGGTGGTACGGTTGTACACATCAACTCGGCTGTTGCTGCCATTGCCGCTGTGATATTGATTGGTAAACGCAAGGGCTATGGCCGTGTGCCGATGCCGCCGCATAACTTGCCGATGACTATAACCGGCGCGGCACTGCTGTGGTTTGGATGGTTTGGGTTTAATGCCGGAAGCGCGTTGACATCCGGCGGCCTGGCCTCAGTAGCATTTGTGACGACAAATACCGCATCGGCTGCAGCGGCTATGGCGTGGATGCTTGTAGAGTGGATTCATAGAGGGAAACCGACAGCGCTTGGAATCGCCAGCGGCGCTGTTGCAGGACTTGTAGCCATAACACCGGCAGCAGGATTTGTGACACCATTGTCATCTATATTAATCGGCACAGGGGCAGGTGTAATTTGTTATACAGCAGTCAGCCTTAGGCCAAAACTTGGTTACGACGACTCACTCGACGTAATCGGCGTCCACGGTGCTGGAGGGACATGGGGGGCGCTTGCTACAGGATTGTTCGCAACCGTTTCGGTAAATTCGGCGGGCAAAGACGGTTTATTCTATGGTAACGCACAACTGCTGCTAACACAGCTTATAGCTATTGTGGCTACATATGTATTCGTATTTATAGCATCAATAGTACTACTGAAGATAGTTGATGTGATTGTCGGCCTTAGGGTAGACGAAGAGGATGAGGCAACCGGTCTTGACCTTGCTGTTCATGGTGAAAACGGCTATGACTTCGAGACCTAATTACTCAGATTTATGAGCCGGCGGAGCCGCTCACACTATATCTATGGAGGACTGTGAAATGAACAAAGCAACACGGGTATTGGGAAGCATTTTAATTCTGGCAGCACTTTTACTAGTTGGAGTGCCTGCCACTGCTGAAGAGGAAGCGATTCCTCTTTTAGGTACGGCTGGGCCAGATAACGCAACTGCAACTATTGCAATCGCACTTTTAAACAAGTATGTCAGCAGAGGTTATGTCTATAGTACTCATAGCATGGTTATTCAGCCAGCCCTGACGTTTACATATATGGGATTTGGTGCAAACATATGGGGTAACTTAGATACGCGTGAAACAGCAACTCAGAGTACTGTCCCGGAAAACCCTGGCAGGGCTGCCTACAACGAAGTTGACATAAAGCTGAATTATACACGCACATGGGGTATATTTAGCCTGACAGGCGGATATATTTTCTATGGGACAAAATATTCTAAGCAGACTCAGGAGGCGTATTTAGCCGGGGCATTTGACGTAATTACAAAACCAGTGTTTACAGTGTACAGGGATTTCGACGGTTTTCCTGGGACATACTTTAACCTGGCACTCAGCCATTCATTTCCTATACCGGTTGTCAAGGATATGACGCTTGACCTCAGCGCAAGCTTTGGCTATATGCTTGGCGGCTCCGACTATTGGCGCACATATGAGCAGTATGCATGTGCACCTGACGACACAAGCTGCGTTACGGGCGGCTACACGGGCAAGAAATATCGGGCCTTTCACGACAGCATGTTAATGGCTGGGGTAACTATACCAGTAGTACAAGGGTTTACCGTACAGCCTATTACGATGTTCTCGTTTCCACTTTCAAATGACGCAAAGAAAAAGGTTGACGGCGTATCGTACAATCCAAGTGGCTGGGTCGGTCAGCACTTCATTTATGGCCTTAACATGACATATAACTTCTAAATGTAAACAGATGCCCCGCCGCTTCATAGTGAACTTAGCGGCGGGGCTTATCTTATTAAACATCTCATAAGATTCAAAGGGGCGAAGCCCCGTAGATGGGGTGCAGGGGACAAGTTCCCTGCCGGGAGTTTGAGGGCAGAGCCCTCATTCTGTTCTATCATGAGACTATTATTTAAGCCCCTTAGAGTTAAAGAAGCTCATATACTTTTTATCAGTGCCGACGATATGTTCAGCAAGCCATTTCTTGAGGAAACTCATTATATCAAGCGTTAATCCACCACGGCCTTCTTTAAATTTTTTCTGGACTTCGAGGGCCTGCTGTACAAATTTCTGGTGTTGAGCGATGTGTGCATCAAAATCTTGTTTTGGATAGCCAAGCCTCTTCATCTCTTGTTCTTCGTCTTTAAAATGGGTCGCAGTGTACTCTATAAGGTCGTTCAATATATCGCCGAGTATCTGAGTGCCAAGACCCAGCTTCATGGCTGCGTGAAGCTTGTTTATTAGGTCAATTAAGTCTTTGTGTGCCTCGTCATATTTTTTTACGCCGACGCTGTAGCTGTTATGCCAGCTCATCAGGTCTGGTACGGAGCTAATTTTTGCTCCAATGTCTTCAATACAAATTGACTTTCCCGAGAATTTGTACTGGCATAAGACATCTTGCATCTTTTTTACAATATTTTCTGATAATTCCCCTGCGGCAGAAACAGTTTTCTGTGCATTTGAGGTAACAGTGTTCGATAACAGAGATATATGCTCCATTGTCCTTGATATCTCCTCTGTCGTAGCCGATTGTTGTTCAGTTGCAGCGGCTATACGTGTTATTTTCTCTGATACGTCATCGTTCGTTTGAACGATCTCAACAAGCGTGGTACCCGCCTGATTAATGAATTCTGCGCCGCTGGACACCTCCTGAGATACCTCATTCATTGAATCAACGGCACTGACCGTACTCTCTTGTATTGTTAATATCATCTCAGAAATCTCTTTTGTTGCACTTGAGGTTTTCTCCGCAAGTTTTCTCACCTCATCTGCCACAACAGCAAACCCACGTCCTTGTTCTCCTGCCCTTGCAGCTTCGATTGCAGCATTTAAGGCAAGGAGATTCGTCTGCTCTGCAATGTCATTGATGACCTGGATTATTTCACCGATTTGCCTGGACTTCTCCCCAAGGGTCTGCACTACCTTTTGAGAGTCTTCTGTTCTTTTTTTAATGCTGTTCATGCTCTCAATTGTCTTATCTACCACATCTTTACCACGAGTGGCAAACTCGGATGCCATCTTTGCAGATTCAGAGGCTATAACCGCATTGGCTGCGGAATCAGCAGTCGTTTCCTTCATCTGAACCATTGAATTTACGATTTGCTCTATTTGCTCTGTTTGATTTACGGCATTTCTGGCGGTCTCAGTAGATAATTCATGCAGTTCGTCAGAAGAGGACGACACACGCTCATTAAGCATCGAAATATCCTCAATCATTGATGTTAATTTTGCAGCCAATTTGTTATATGTCTTTGCAGCATCACCAAGTTCTCCAGTGGCACGTTCGTCTAATTTCTGAGATATGTCAGCGCCTGCTGCAGTAAACGATTTAAAATTTATGAGCGTCTTCATGAGTTTATTGAGGTCTGATTTTACAGAAAACAGCACGCCAACACCGGCTGCAAGTATGATTATCGCAAAGATAAGATATGCCGTTCCGTTAGTTTCATTGATATAACCCCATAATCCAAGCCCTGCCCCCATCAGTATTATCAATAAAATACCGGCTGTGACCTTTGTACCAATTGCCATATAACCCTCCTAAGATTTATCGCTTGCCAAAACATTTTATATCAAGCGCTACAAAATCATATATAAAATTGCCTTTATCACAACAACCTTTCCATTATAACATATTGACTTTAAAGTTTTTGACAATTTATGCTAATATATCGATAGGAATAAGGGGCTGCAATGGCGAGTGTAACTGTGCGCCGACCAAGGAGATCATGACCCCATTGAATAAGAATTAGGAGGAACGCAATGGAAATACAGTGGAGTGACAGCCTGGCAACAGGTGTCGATAAAATCGACAATCAGCATAAAGAGATATTCGCACGCATCAGCTCACTAATCAACCTGGACATAGAGAATATGGAATTTGAAAAAAGGGAAGTTGAACTACATAAAGTCCTGAGATTCCTTGGAGGTTACGTCATCGACCATTTCAAAACTGAAGAGGAGTTTATGACACGTTACCACTATCCAAACTACGACGACCATAAAAAAGAACACATGGAGTTTCTTAAAAGCTACTCAGCGCTTGTACGCATGTTTGAAAAAGATGGGGCCACCGACCTCATAGTAACTGCAACTCAAAATCAGGCTGTTGACTGGCTTGTTAAGCATATCAAAGATACTGACCAGAAAATGGCCTATTTTCTGAAACCAAAGATGAAAAAGATGTAAGACTCAGGGCAAATGCATTTGAAAACTTGGCAGATATTGCCTATATTTTTAGCTGCGACCAATGCTTTCCTGGATTCCAGCTTTCGCTGTAATGACAAAAAAAAGGTATGGAATGAATTCTTAGATAGATGTAATACTTGAGTATTTACGGTAAGATTCTCTCAACAGCGGCCCTGGCGAATTCTAAGAAACGCCCGGGCATAATCCCAATCATAAGGACAAATACAGCAGACACGGCAAGCGATACGCTAAGGGTATTTGAGTGGACTATTTCTGTCTCCGGTCTCTCAGATTCCTTCATATACATATACATCACAATTCTCAGATAGAAAAATGCTGAAATAACACTGAATATGACGGCTACTATTGTAAGCCACAGATAACCGCTCTTCACGGCAGACATAAACACATAGAACTTCCCAATAAAACCCGCCATCGGTGGTATACCCGTAAGAGAAAACATAAATATCAGCATAGTCCCGCCCACTATGGGGTGCGTCCTGCCAAGCCCTGCAAAGTCGCTAATCTGCAACGCCTTGAAATCTTTAGTATTTAACAGCAGCACTACAGTAAATGCCCCAATATTCATAAATGTATATATGAGCAGGTAGTTCATCGTTGCTGATAGCCCCTCCGGCTGTCCCGCTATTATGCCTATCAACGCGTATCCGGCGTGGGCTACCGATGAGTAGGCCAGCATTCTCTTTATATTTGTCTGCACAAGGGCCATTACATTCCCTACACACATGGTAAGTATCGACAGCGCTATCAACATCGAAGACCACTCCACTGACAACTGCGCAAAGGCATACAAAAACACCCTTCCCAATACGGCAAACCCTGCTGCCTTTGGCCCTATGGACATGAAGGCCGTCACAGGCGTCGGCGCGCCTTCGTAAACGTCCGGCGCCCACATATGAAACGGCACTGCCGCTATTTTAAACGCAAATGCCGAGACAATCAGCACTAAGGCTATCGCTGCCATTGGGTTTCCACTTACATCGTGGCCTGCTATATATACGGCTATTGTTTTTAAGTCCATTGAGCCTGTAACACCATATATAAGCGATATTCCATAGAGAAGCAGTGCGGTAGAAAAACCGCCGGTAAGGAAGTACTTGACTGCCGCCTCGGTTGACTTTGTGTCATGTCTGACAAATCCGGCAAGGACATATGTACTCAGGGCCATCAACTCAAGTCCCAGATACAGGGTTATCAGATTTCCCGCCGAGGCCATTATCATCATCCCACAGGTTGAAAACACCAGCAGACAGTAGTACTCACCATGAAATGAGTCCTCGGTCTTGAGGTATCTTACAGAGATCAGAATTGATAATATCAGGTTCACAAAAAAGATGACCTTAAAAAAGAAACTATACCCGTCTAAAATAAACATCCCGTTAAATAATACGCCAAAAGATGAGAATTTTAACGATAAAAAGGCTGCAAAGGCACCCAGCAGCGCCAGCACTGCCACTACCTCCTTTCTCTTTACAAAGGCCTCCACTAGCAACAGGACAAGCCCCAGCGATGCTAACATTATCTCTGGAAGAAGCGGCCTTAGTTCAGTAATCTGCATTTATCCTCCATCCTCTGTCCTTTCATAATCACTTCACCTCTGGCATCTCTGGTTGTCCTCTATTTTAGTGTGTGAATAAGCGTCGTGTGCATATTCCCGCCCTTTAGCTTACCCAGCAACTGCGCAACGCTTACATCCATAAAGCCCGTGAATACGCTCGGATAGACCCCTATCCAAAACACAAGTATCAGAAGCGGCACAAGGGTTATAATCTCCCTAAGCGTTATATCGCCTAACCCCGCAATCTTCTCGTTTATGTCCGTGTAAAATACTCTTTGATACAGCCACAACATATATACAGCCCCTATGATAACCCCCGTTGCCGACAATATGCCAGCCGTCTTATTCGCCGTAAACCCGCCAAGTATTATCAAAAACTCCCCAACGAAACCATTCGTGGCGGGAAGCCCGACAGACGCAAAAGTAAAGACCATAAAGAAGGCCGCAAACACCGGCATAACGTCTGCCAGTCCGCCGTAGTCTGCGATTTTCCTCGTATGGCTCCTTTCATATACCATACCGACACACAAAAATAATCCACCGGTGATTACACCGTGATTTATCATCTGAAGAATCCCGCCTTCTATGCCCTGCATATTAAGGCTGAATATCCCCAGCGTTACAAACCCCATGTGACTTACCGAACTGTACGCTATGAGCCTCTTTAAATCTGTCTGTGAAAGACATATTATGCCGCCGTATATTATGCCTATGACAGAGAGGGCTATCATCACCGGGGCCATCGACTGCGAGGCATCGGGAAACATAGGCAGTGAAAATCTGAGAAATCCATAAGCGCCCATCTTAATAAGTATGGCCGCCAGTATGACGCTGCCCGCCGTAGGCGCCTCTGTATGCGCGTCTGGAAGCCACGTATGCACTGGAAACATGGGAACCTTTACGGCAAATGCGGCAAAAAATGCCCAGAATAATAGCATCTGCATATTTGCAGGCAACTGCGTGTTCATAAGCCTGACCATGTCAAATGTCCCTGTTGTCAGGTAAATTGCAATCACACCTAAAAGCATCAGAACGCTTCCTGTCAAGGTATAAAGGAAAAACTTTATCGCCGCATACAGTCTGTTCGGCCCGCCCCATATACCTATTAACAGATACATCGGTATCAGCATGGCCTCCCAAAACATGTAAAACAAAAACATATCCAAAGCAGAAAATACCCCTATCATCGCCCCTTCAATTAATAAAATGGCGATATAAAACTCCTTTACCTTGTCCTTCACAGAGGTCCACGACACCATCACACACAATATCGCAACTATGGCCGAAAGCAGCACAAACAATACGCTTATGCCGTCAACGCCGACATAGTAGTTTATATTCCATGCCTTAATCCACTCGTACTGCGCAACGAACTGCATATGAGCGCTCGTCTTATCGAAATTCATAAATAACGGCGTCACACCAATAAGGTTGGCAACAGTGGCGAGAAGGGCAAACCATCTTATCGCCGAATGCCGCTCCTTGTTTATAAACAGCATGGCAAGCGCCGCAATCACAGGCAGAACAATCGCCACAGTCAACACATATGACTGGTCAAGCACTACTGGACATACCGTATTTGCGTTCATGCGCTTAATGTCCCCTGTATTTGTCTTGTCATTTGTCTTATCACTTGCTGGGCCCCATCCCTAAGATTACCAATACCGCCAGTAAAAACACCCCGACCGCCATTATCAACGAGTAGTGCAGCACCACGCCGGTCTGAATCTTACGCAGCCTCTGCCCCGACCACTCCACTAACGCCGGAAGTCCGTTTACTATCCCCTCAATAAATACCTTGTCAGTAACCTTATTGAGGACATTTTCTGATACCCAGTAGCACGGTTTTACGATTAAAACCCCATACAGCTCATCCACATAGTACTTGTTAAATAAGAGTTTATGTATCGGGGCAAACGTACTAGCAATCTTCTTTGGAAGCTCAGGGCGCTTTATATAGAAAAATGCCGCCGCAGATATACCTACAATGGCAACCACAACCGAGAGAATCATAGCAGACCACTCAAGCGATGCCTCAGCATGTGCTGCCGCAGGCCGCACAAGGCCGTTTACTTTACCTAAAAACCCCGCAATCCAGTCATGTCCGCCCAGTATATGCGGCACACCAACATAGCCCACCACAATTGCCCCTATGCTTAACACAATCAACGGCAGTGTCATCGTAGAAGGTGACTCGTGCAGATGATGTTTTTGTTCCTCAGTGCCCCTGAACGTGCCGTGAAACGCCAGAAATAAGACCCTGAAACTGTAAAATGCCGTAATAAGGGCAGTCAACACCCCAATTATCCAGACAAAATTCCCCACAGGGGTGTGTGAAGAGAGCGCCTTCCAGAGAATCTCATCCTTGCTGAAAAACCCTGCAAGCCCCGGCACTCCGGCTATACTTAGCGAGGCAATGAGCATTGTCCAGTATGTTACGGGCATGTACTTTTTCAGCCCGCCCATTTTTTGTACATCGAGTTCCCCGCCCATTGCGTGCATGACAGAACCGGCACATAAAAACAGACAGGCCTTAAAAAACGCATGTGTGTAGAGGTGAAATATCCCGGCAGAAAATGCCCCCACACCACAGGCTACAAACATATAGCCAAGCTGGCTCACGGTAGAGTACGCCACAACACGCTTTATATCATTTTGTACAAGGGCTATTGTCGCCGCAAATATTGCCGTCAGCCCGCCTGTTATGGCAACTACGTTCATCGCCACAGGCGACAGAGTAAATATAGGGTTTGCCCGTGCAACCAAAAACACCCCCGCCGTTACCATCGTTGCCGCATGAATGAGGGCACTGACAGGTGTAGGGCCTTCCATCGCATCGGGGAGCCACACGTGAAGCGGCAGCTGCGCTGACTTACCAACCGCCCCGCAAAATAACAACAGGGCTATCAACGTGGCCAGATTCACCTCAGACCCGAAAATCATTACCGTTTGAGCGGCTATCACATCGAGGTTTCTAAAGACTTCTGCGTAGTGCAGAGAGCCGAAGTTTAAAAATATCATTATCACGCCAAGTCCAAATCCGAAATCACCGAAGCGGTTTACAATAAACGCCTTCTTTGCGGCATCGGCGGCAGACTTTTTCTCATACCAAAACCCTATCAGGAAATACGAACAAAGCCCCACAGCCTCCCATCCGAAATAGAGCTGCAGGAAATTATTCGACATAACCAGCATCAGCATAGAAAACGTAAATAGACTCAAAAATGAGAAAAACCGTGGGTAGCCATCCTCGCCGTGCATATAGCCGACTGAATACACATGCACGAGAAAACTCACCGACGTTACCACAATCAGCATTATGGCCGTCAACTGATCTACTAAAAATCCCACCGAGACCTTAAACGTCCCAGATGCTATCCACGTATAGAGGTCCTGATTTATTACAGTCCCCGATGAGGCCGCAATAAATGCCTTCACAGCAAGAATCAAAGACGCCGCCACTGCCGCCGTTGCTATTATATGGGCCTGGTTTTTAAAAAGTGCCTTTCCAAACACAATGTTCAGCACAAAGGCCAGAAGCGGAAGCGCTGGAATCAGTATATAGTATGTTATATCCATTAACTATCCCTTTAATTATCCTTTTAACTCATTAAGGTCGTCCACGGTTATGGTCTCCTTGTTTCTAAATAACAGAATTACAAGGGCAAGCCCTATTGCTGCCTCTGCCGCGGCTACGGCTATTATAAAAAACACCAGCACCTGCCCTGCCAAATCCTCAAGATAGTGGCTCAAAGCTACAAGGCTTATATTCACACCGTTAAACATTATCTCTACTGACAGGAGCATTATTATGATATTGCGTCTTGTGATAAAGCCAAACATCCCTATGCAAAACACAATCCCGCTAAGCCACATGTACCAGTTCAAGGGTACCATTTATTTTAACCTCTTTTTTGCCAGCACAATTGCCCCTATTATTGCTACTAACAGCACCAATGACGCTACTTCAAATGGAAACAGATACTGCGTATACATCACCGTCCCGATAGCCACAGTCTGAGTTACACGCTCTAGCTGGGCGATACCCCACACACCATGAGCCCCTGTCTTAATGGTCAGCATCGCCATCAATATTACCATTAGTATGCCGGAACTTACCAGCAGCCCCATCGGCCATGTTGCGATGAACTGTTTTTTCCGAATATCATCGCGCAGGTTTAACAGCATTATGACAAATAAGAATAACACCATAATAGCCCCGGCATAAACAATTACCTGTACTGCCGATATAAACTCCGCGTTTAAAAACAGATACAACCCCGCTATATGGAAAAACAAGAGCAGCATATACAAGACGCCGTGCATGACGTTTTTCCTGGTAATGGCCAGCAGGGACGTTGCCACTATTACCGCCGAAAAATAAAAGAAAAATGCCTGGTTTATCATCTACGGCGTACCCGTTGGGTGGACAAGCATCTTTATTAAAGAGGTTATCACAATATTGACAAGCGCCAGGGGAATCAGCACCTTCCACCCGATTGACATAAGCTGGTCATACCTGTATCTGGGAAGCGTAGCCCTTATCCAGTAATAAAAGAATATACACACATAGAGCTTCATGGCAAACCATACAACCCCGGGCACCGCCCCAAGAAACGGCATCAGATTTAAAACAAACGGAGGCAGTGTCCAGCCGCCAAGAAAACACAGCACGGCGATAGAACACATTATTATCATACCCGTATACTCAGCCATAAAAAACAGCGCGAAACGCATACCGCTGTACTCAGTAAAAAACCCCGCGATAAGCTCTGTCTCGGCCTCCGGCAGGTCAAAAGGCGCCCTGTTTGTCTCTGCAATCGCCGACACTACAAATACGAAAAACCCCAGCCACTGCGCCGTGATATACATCCCGCCCGGATAGCGCGTTTGGGCGTTTACTATCTCTGTGATATTCAAAGACCCGGCCATCAGCATTACCCCGACAAGACTTAACCCCAGCGGCACCTCATAGCTGATGACCTGTGCCGAGGCCCTCAGAGCACCAAGAAACGAGTACTTTGAGTTAGACGACCACCCGCCTAATATTACCCCATAGACGGCCAGGGATGACATGGCAAACAAAAATAAAAGCCCTATATTAATATTGGCTACTACAAACCCATTAAAAAACGGCACCACCGCCAGCGATGAAAGCGCCGCCATCAGCCCCAATATAGGCGCCATAAAGAATATCGGCTTGTCGGCATTGGTCGGTATGATGTCCTCTTTGAAGAACGACTTTATGCCGTCGGCTATCGGCTGCAATATCCCGTATGGGCCTACTACCATAGGGCCAAGGCGGTTCTGCATACGCCCGATTATCTTTCTCTCAAAATATGTTGCATAGGCCACATGGAGCATCACACCGCCCAGCACAATAGCTATCTTCACGATGATCACCGCGATAGTCCACAACCACTGCGGTATGCCGAACATTGCTGTCTCCGGTATCATGTATGTGTCTCCAGTGCCTCGCTCATAGACATGTCAATTATAAACTTATTGCTGCATTTTTTCTTATATTTTTTCAATTTGGGCCTCGTTATCTGTAAATACCATACAGCCAAGCACGGGGTCAACCGTGTACCCTGTCAGGGCATTAAAGCTTACCTTCTCAAACGTGTTTGACAGTATCACTGCCCCCTCAGGGCAGTCGCGGACTATTTTCAGCGTTACAACAGACGAACCTTTTGTTGTCTTCACCCTGACAGTATCGTCGTTGCTGAGACCAAGTTTACCTGCATCAACAGGGTTTATGGACAGGTATGGCTCAGGGCTTACGCTTAATATGGCCTTTGATTTTCTTGTCGTAGAGCCGCTGTGAAAGAGTGAGCGCTCAGGCAGCAGCAATAATTTACAAGGTGCAGATGCACATGCTTCCTGGATTTCAGGCAAAATCTCAAGGCCTTCCACGATGAAATCCTCTGCACCGCCCTGAAATTGTACAGAGCCATATGGCCACATCAGGCCACCGTCTTTTATCTCATCATATTCCGACGCAGAGTGCAGTATTGAGACCTGTGTTATCTCTTCCCACACTTCTTTGGAGTCTGCGTATGTCTCATTCATACCAAGGGTCCTGGCAATATCTGCAATGACCCTCCATTCGCTTTTGCCTGCTGAGACCGCCGAACCCTTTCTCAGAAATTGAATCCTTCCCCCAAGATTGGTCATCGTGCCATCTTTTTCAGACCACGCCGCCGCCGGCAGCACTACATGGGCATGACGCGTTGTCTCGGTCATAAAAATGTCCTGTACTACGAGCAAATCAAGCGCGCTTAATGCCTTTTCAGTCTTGTCCCTGTCTGGCAGGTTAAATACCGGGTTTTCGCCTAGTACATAAAGCGCCTTCAGGGTGCCGTCTAATGCCCCATCTATCATCTCAAAGAGATTCTTTCCCTTTTCTGCGGGCACGGTCATTGTTACACCTTTTTTCAACTTCAACTGTCCGGGTCTTGCCGGAAGACCCCCAGGAATCGTGTCCGGTACACATCCCATATCTATGAGGCCGCGATAATTCGGCTTTTTCGACAGCAGATATATCTTTGCATCTATCAAATAGGCAATCGCCGCAACAAGGAACAGGTTCTTCGAGGGAATGCCCGCATGTAACAGTGACGGACCGATAACCACTACCGGTCTTTTCAACCCACTGAGGTCGTCTATGGCCTCTTCCATGTTCTCAAGCAGTACGCCGGTTGCCTTTAGTTCAGGTTCACAGGGAAGCCTCAGCGCCTTTATCTTTCTCTCCAGGAAGGGGTTCTTTCCGCTATAGCCCTTCATCTCTGCCAGGCCGATTACTAATGTATTGAGGACGGTCTCCTCGTGCTGAGGGACTGAGTTAAGGTCATAGTTAATGAAATTCCCCAGGCCCCCGGGCTGCCCGGAGACCACGACTTTGGCCCCATGCCTCCATGCCGACCGAATCTGAACGCCCAGTACGGGGTTTATCGCAGTGGGGTCTCCGCCTGCTGTGAATATGCCGTCAGATTTTTCTATATCAGCTATGACATTTGCCGTTGCCCCAGCGCCAAAGATTCTCTCGATATATGCCTTTGCAGGTGCATAGGCCAGCCTTGCCGTTGAATCTATGTTGTTTGAGCCGATTACAAATCGCATTAATTTTTGGAGCATATAGTTGTCTTCGTTTGAACACATGCCGGAGGCTATGGCGCCTATTGCCTTTGGAGTGTGTTTTGCCTTTATGTCCTTCAGGGTCTTTGTAATATATGCAAGGGCTTTTTCCCAGCTTACCGGCTCAAGCACACCGTTTACGCGTATCATCGGGGTTTTTAATCTGCCTTCACTCTCTACGTAATCATAGCCAAATCTGCCGCGCACACAGAGAAGCCCCTTGTTTACCCCTGTGCCAAGCTTTGGAAGTGTCCTAATAATAGTTGCCGCTCTCATCTGTATGAAAGTCGTACAGCCAACGCCGCAGAAGCCGCACACGGTCTCAATCTCTTTCTCTACATACCATGGCCTGTAGTTGTGCCTGTGGAGCCTTGACATAATCGCCCCTACCGGGCACACCGTAAGGCAGTTCCCGCAGTATTCGCAGTTGTACTTGTCGTGGGAGAACGGCTCTACAAAGGAATGCTGCCCTCTGCCAGTTACAGAAATGGCATAAGCGCCCTGAGCTTCGCCGCACATCCTCGTACACCGCGTACAGAGGATACAGCGCTCCATGTTTCTTACAATAATCGAGTCATTGATGTTTTCCGGGTGTGTACGCTTGCCCTCGGCAAAGCGTCCCTCACTTGCCCCAAAGCGGGCAGCCTGGTCCTGTAGCAGACACTCCCCTGCCTTATCACACACGGGGCAGTCAAGCGGATGGTTTATCAGCAGGAACTCAAGCATCGCCTTTCTTGCCTTATTTATCTCTTCAGTCTCCGTAAAGACGACCATGCCGTTGTTAACCTTTGTAGTGCAGGCAGTCTGAAGGCGCGCTACGCCCTCTATCTCTACAAGGCACATCCTGCAGCCACCATACGGCTCAAGGCCTTTTATGTGGCAGAGTGTGGGAATTTTTATACCGATGCCATTTGCCGCATCGAGAATCGTAGAATCCCTTCCGATTTCTGTCTCCTGTCCATTTATCGTTAATTTCACCATATCGTTAATCCAGCTCATCCATTGACATATGTCCCCATCGGAGTGATGGGTCTGTGACCTCACATTTTTTGTACTTCACATGATACTCAAACTCACCGCGGTAGCGCTTCATTGCCGAGAGTAGCACCTGAGCGGCACCCTCGCCAAGCGGACAGAACGTCTTGCCTGCTACATTATGAGCCACATCCTCAAGTGTGGTAAGGTCTTCCATGTCTGCCATACCATGTTCTATTCGTCTAAGGATTGTCCTCATCCAGCCGGTGCCTTCTCTGCACGGCGTACATTTCCCGCAGGATTCGTGTTCAAAAAATCGCATCGCCCGCTCATATATCTTTACAATACACATGGTATCATCAAGTACGATAACCGCCCCTGAGCCAAGCATACTGCCGTATCTCGCTAAATTTGCAAAATCCATCGGGCAGTCAATCATATCCGGCGTTAATATAGAAGTAGACAGCCCGCCAGGAATTATGCCCTTCAGTGCACGCCCATCGCGAATACCACCGCAGTGGTCATAGATTATCTCCCGCAGCGGTGTGCCAAGCTGCAGTTCATATACGCCGGGGTTTTTTACCGACCCGCTTACACAAAACAGCTTTGTGCCCGGTGCATCCCTCGTCCCCAGAAATGAGTAAGCCTTCGGCGATGTCTCCATAATGTAGGGTATGTTTGCGTAGGTCTCTACGTTATTAACAATCGTGGGTTTTGACCACGCACCCGAGTTTACCGGAAACGGCGGCTTAACGCGAGGGTCGCCTCGTCTGCCTTCAAGGGAATTTATCAGGGCTGTCTCCTCACCGCATATATAGGCACCTGCGCCTCTGTGTACGGATAGATTAAAGCGGAAATGCTTGGACATTATGTCGTTGCCAAGAAAACCCTTTGCGTATGCCTCTTGTATGGCCTCGTTTAGTATCTTTTCCACATGTGGATACTCCGCCCTCAGATATATATATCCACGAACTGACTGAAGGGCATATGCGGAAATCACCATACCCTCAATCAACTGATGGGGATTCTTCTCCAGAATAACCCTGTCTTTAAAGGTCCCCGGCTCTCCCTCGTCGGCATTGCACACAATGTACTTAGGGAATTTGGGGTCTAAAGAGGCAAACTGCCACTTCATCCCTGTTGAAAATCCAGCCCCGCCGCGTCCTCTCAAGCCGGACTTCTTGATATCGTCAATGATGTCGCGCGGTGTCATCTCATTGACCGCATGTTCGAGGGCAAAGTAGCCCCCCACCTTTATGTATTCTTCTATGCGGTGTGAGTTGGGGTTTTCTATATTTTTAAGTATTATATTTTTCATATTATCTGTAATTATCCAGGATTTGCTGTATATTGTCCATAGAGATATTGAAGTGGCAGTCGTCGTTGACAAGCATTGCCGGGGCCTTGTCGCAGGCGCCGATGCACTCCATTATAACAAGGGAAAACCTGCCATCTACCGTTGTCTCACCGTGTGAAATGCCGTATGTTTTTTCTATATACTCCTCAAGCGTCTCTGCGCCCATTATCAAACATGCTACGTTTGTACACAGATATATGACATGTCTGCCCAGAGGCTTTGTCTTAAAAAGGGAGTAAAATGTAATAACACCTTTGACATCTGCCGTGGTGACGCCTGTCAGCCTTGAGACCTGCTCAATGGCGTCTTCACTAAGCCAGCCATAGATCTGCTGTGCAGCGTGCAGGGCAGGCAACAGTACGGAGCGCGTATGCGGGTACATCTTCTTAAGAACCTTAATTTTGTTCTTAAGTATGCCGCCCTTGTCCAATGCATTGGCAGTTGACTGTGAAGTCGATGTTTCCACTATCCCCTCTTAAACATATAGGACGTAAGGTCCATGTGCTGTTTATTCATATCCCTGATTATCTCACACAGTTGAACGCCGATATTCCTGTACACCTTTGCAGTAAGGGCTGGATTGGTGATAAAGAGTTTATCGAAATCGCCCTTTTCCATCTTAATCACCTCGATGTCTTTATCTGCTATGGTCATAGCCGTGTGGTCAGTCCCGTCGATAAAGGACATCAGGCCAAAACTCTCCCCTTGCTTTACGCTGGCATATGGGAGAATATCCCCGTCCTGGGTGAGCCTGCAGATTCTCACCTTGCCTTTCAGCAGGAAATAGAGTGTACCGCCCTTTTCACCCTCTCTGTAAATAACATCGTTTATCTCATAGGTCTTTCTCTCAAACAGGCCAGACAAAAGCGTCTTTTCGGCGTCATCTAATCCTTCAAATATACCAAACTGCCCAAATACCTCTTTAAATCCCATAGTAACACCCCTTACGTATTTCGTATATTTTCACCTGTCACATTCACCCAAGACTACATCAATGGAGCCAATATTAGCAACAACATCGGCAATAAAGCCCCCTTCACACAGCCGCGGCAGCGCCGCAACATGTATAAAGGACGGCGATCTGATTCTCATCCTGTAGGGCTTCCCTGTGCCGTCACTTATGATATAAAATCCCAGTTCGCCCTTAGGCACCTCAGTGGCAACATACACCTCGCCTTGCGGGGCGGTCATCGGGCCTTTTGTTATCAGCGTAAAGTGATGAATCAGCGATTCCATGTTATTAAGCACCTTGTCCTTTGGCGGCAGGGTGTACTTGGGCGAATCAGATGTCATTATCGGCCCGGTTGGCAGCGCCTCTATGCACTGCTTTACAATGCTGTTAGACTGCCTTAGCTCTTCCATGCGGCAGAGATACCTGTCATAGACATCTCCATTTTTCCCGATGGGTACTTCAAACCGAACTAAGTCATAGGCGTCATAGGGAAAATGCTTTCGAATATCATAGTCAACACCGCTTCCGCGCAGCGCCGCACCCGACAAACCATAGTTTATGGCCTCCTCGGCAGAGATAATCCCAACTCCTACCGTGCGCTTAAGCCAGATTCTGTTAACATTTATCAGCGTCTCATACTCTTCAATCTTCGAGGGAAACTCTTCTGTGAACTGGTAGAGCGTGTCAATGAACTCCTGTGACACATCGTTCCTGACGCCGCCAATGCGCGGGTATGTTACGGTAAGCCGCGCGCCGCAGAGCATCTCAAAAAGTTCAAGCAGTCGCTCCCTCTCTCTGAAGGCGTAAAGAAATACGGTCATTGCCCCGATGTCAAGGGCGTGAGTTGCCAGCCATAACAGGTGGCTGGATATTCTTGACATCTCCGACACCATCGTCCGTATGTACTTGGCCCTCAGCGGCGGGTCAATATCAAACAGCCTTTCAACTGCAATGCAGTAGCCCACATCGTTTGTCATCGACGATATGTAGTCAAGCCTGTCCATCAGAGGGATTGACTGAAGATACGTCATCCCTTCGGCCAGCTTTTCCGTACCGCGGTGCAGATAGCCCACAAATGGGGTACATTTGACTATGGTTTCACCGCTTACCTCAAGCCTGAGACGAAGCACACCGTGCGTGGAAGGGTGCTGCGGCCCCATGTTGAGGACCATCTCTTTTGTCTTTAATTCTTTTGTCTCATCCATCACGTTAATTATGCACTTCCTATTTATACCAGCCGAACTTCTTGAAATCTTCAGCCTTTTTTAACACTTCCTTAAACCCGCCCCATTCTGCGCCTGGGTCGTCTTCCGGGCCTGCCGTAGGGTAGTCCTTTCTCATTGGATAGCCGTCCCAGTCTTCGGGCATGAGTATCCTTCGTAAATCAGGATGCCCATCAAAGACTATCCCGTACATATCAAAGCATTCCCTTTCGTGCCAGTCGGCGGTCTTCCAGACGCTGACAACACTCTGTATGGATTCTTTATCGTTGACCTGAACGTTCAGCCTTAGTGAATGCCTGTGGATTATTGAATATAAATTATATACAACCTCAAATCGAGGGTTCTTAATCTTTTTATAATCGACACCGCAGAGGTCCTTCAATAAATCAAACTTGAACTCGGGGGCATCGTGCAGGCGGCGGGCAATCTGAAGGATATTGTCTTTTTTCAGCGTAACGCCGGTCTGAGCGCGAAATTCCTTTACCGCGATGACATCATCGGCGAACTCACCCCTTAAGGCCTCGGCTATTTTAGAGGGCTCCACCGCATCCTCTCTTTCATAATAATCTCTTGCAGTTTTATCAGGCCGTCAAAAAGTGCCTCGGGCCTGGGCGGACACCCGGGGATATATACATCAACGGGCAGAAACAAGTCACACCCCTGTACAACGCTATAAGTCCTGTAGACATTGCCCGTACAAGCGCAGCTTCCCATAGCGACGACATATCTTGGTTCTGGCATCTGGTCATATACCTTTCTAACAATAGGGGCCATCTTTTTTGTCACCGTACCGGCCACAATCATGCAGTCTGCCTGACGCGGCGACCCGCGGAAGATAATACCAAGCCGGTCAAGGTCGTAGTGGCTTGAGCCGGAGGCCATCATCTCGATTGCACAGCATGCAAGCCCAAATGTTACAGGCCACAGCGATGACTTACGCCCCCAGTTGATAAACTTATCCAGCGTAGTAATAACAGTATTGGCGCCGGGGATTACCTTAATCCCCTCTTCAACATCGATAAGCCCAAGGGTTCCATCAACTAACATGGCAACGCCCTATGCTTGCAGTTATTAATCATATTAATCCCAGAGAAAGGCATCTTTCCTCCACGCATAGATATATCCTATTACCAGCACCACAATGAACAGTATCATCTCGATGAAGGCATAGAGTCCGATTTTATCAAACGACACGGCCCAGGGATAGAGGAACACGGCCTCGACATCGAACACAACGAACAATATGGCAATGATATAGTATTGCACAGAAAACTTTTGGCGCGGCTCACCCTCTGGCACCATACCGGATTCATAGGTAGAGAGTTTCTCGTCATATGGCCTGCGCGGTCTGAGGATAAAACCAAAGAGGAGATTACCGAGGCCAAAGCCAAACGCGATAATCAAAAAAATCATAACCGGTAAGTAACCAACCGGTGTATAGGTACCAGGCATATTAAAACCACCCTCCAGGCACTAAACCCGCCCTTGACATCAACCCATCCTCGCTTAATCATGTGCAACTGGTCAACTGGTCAACTGGTCAACTGGTCAACCGGTCAACCGGTGCGAATTTCCACGTACCGGGCAGACACCCGCACTTGCAACTATATTAAACATCAATGATTCAGACATTGTCAACAACTAAATTGCAGATAGGCGTGATTAATATCACACGGAATTAATTTTTCAATGATGTCAGGATTTTTGAACCCATTGTATGACACATATAACACTAAGGTACTGGTGTCCTTGAATAAATCATCGGAGATTTGTTAGTTTTACAAGCGTGACATTAACGAGGGATAATTAAGGATAACGAACGATGGAAGATATGATAAGGGGCATGATGGCGAGGTTGTTATGGGAGACGGGTGCGGTAAAAGTCTCAGTGGAGAAGCCGTTTCAGTTGGCGTCGGGGAATTATAGTCCGTTTTATATAAACTGCCGGTCGCTGATATCAAATGCGGCTGTAATGGACATAATCACGGCCTTCAGTCATTACATATGTACGTCGAAGGGTCTAAAATTTGATGTAGTAGCGGGTGGTGAGACGGCGGGGATACCGTTTGCATCCTATATAGCGGGCAGGCTGTCAAGACCGATGGTATACATAAGGAAGAAGCCGAAGGGCTACGGGATGGGTTCGCTCATCGAAGGTGTATTAAAAGAAGGGGACAGGGTATTACTCGTAGAGGATTTGATAACGGACGGTGGGAGCAAAGAGGGGTTTATAAGTGCAATCAGGGCAGCAAAAGCACAGATAAGCGACACGCTGGTGGTATTCGACAGAGAGCAGGGAGGCAATGAGTTTTTAAAGCGCATAAACGTAGAGCTGCACCCATTATGCACATTAAAAGGCGCGATAGCCGACTGGTCAAAGATGGAGCTAATCCCGAATGGCACAAAATATGAGATGGAGTCCTACCTTGAAAATCCGCAGGGCTGGCACGAACGCAGGGGGTTTGGTTTTAAGTAAGAATGCTTTAAATAAAGAATTTTATTGTCTTGCCTACTCCAAAAGAAAAGACAGTAGACTACATGAGGACAGACAAGTCAAGTTTGCTATATGTAAACTGCTACGTTACGCCCCTTTGTTTAACATGCTCCATGTTGTGACTGTATGGGAATCAAAGCAAGAGAAGAAGATGAGCATTCAAGCTCAGGAAAAAGATATTAGGAGGTTATTTTAGACAACGATGTTAAAGACTAATTTAGCTCTATACACAGTTTAGATAACACCCCCCAGATACGCAACTCTCTCAAGTATGTAGCATCAAAAGGAGACTGTTTAACGAACTGTGTCAATCCTAAAAAAGCGAAGGGAAGAGAGGCGGTGTGGTATGAGTGTGTATCGCC
>JAMOAZ010000003.1:0-134879 GCA_039908505.1 Nitrospirota bacterium | reverse complement strand
CTTCGAGGGGAGGTTACTATTGGACATTGATGTTAAGGGCTAAAACCGGGCCTGACACAGTTTAGTTAACAGACCCTGAACGTGCTATGTTGAGTGCTTTGAAAAAGGCTGATTTTATATTTTACCAAAGTGCTTATCAACTCATGTTAAACCGAAGTAAGCTCTCTGCGGTTAGCATGGTGCTAATGTTAGCATCCAAAACTACTCTAAGCATGTTGTGCTTCTCTTTTTCATCCAGCCTTACCGCTTTTATTGCCTCATCTATTGCAGATTCAATTTCCTCAAACGGGATGTCCTTTGTTGTCGCCCTTATGTCATCAACCATCTTAAAGAACTTATTCCTTGCTCTGTCTTTTTCCTGTGATGATATTTTTTTGGCATTGCAACCGCCCCTTTGGTAATGATTGTTACAATTAGTATAGTAAGCAATGGCTGCTTTAGTCAAATGCCAGGTTAGAACTTGGTTAGCCCCCGGGCTCCAAATAATAAATCTTTGCATTGGCTTGACAGTCCGCAGATTTATCTTGACAAGAATTTTTTAGTTGTGGTAAAGTTCCCCCACTCGGTGTCTCCGGGTGAACATTTGTGGGCTTGTACAAGAGGAGTTTCTGGCATGGTTGAGTTTAACGGCTGGTTTTTTGTCCTTGTTGCCAATTTTTTGATTTTGCTTCTGGTATTAAACGCTGTGCTGTTTAAGCCAGTGCTTGGGTTGATTAAGGAGCGGCATAATATCAGATACGGTTCGTTAGATGAGGTCAGAGCGCTTGAGAAGAAAAAGGAACAGGCCATCGAACAGCTTAAAACTGAGATGGCGGCAGCT
The DNA here is from genome assembly GCA_039908505.1 of Nitrospirota bacterium. GTDB lineage: Bacteria > Nitrospirota > Thermodesulfovibrionia > Thermodesulfovibrionales > Magnetobacteriaceae > Magnetominusculus. The sequence continues at coordinate 134,059 of JAMOAZ010000003.1, read as the reverse complement.
CATGCAAACGCAAAAGAGATATTTACAAGAATCAGAGAGAAAGGCATTATCAGACAACATGAACTCATCGCCATAAGCCAGGACAAGGCCGTAAGCAGCTTTTACAACGCCACAAAGGAGTTGACCAAAGAGGTAGAACAGGTAACCGCTGACATTATGAGAGACTTAGATAAATATGCCGACGAGGTTGTAGGAAAACTTACGCATGGTTATGTCAAAAATAACTAAAACCATTATCATTATGTCGATAGCGGCTGTCCTTGCGGCAGTGGTCATTCAGGGGACTGTTCCTGAGTTGGCGTATGCCTCATCATCAGAGGGTGCAGAGCAGGGGTCACATTTAAAAGAGTGGTTTTGGCTGGTCGTTAATTTCCTTATCTTAGTCGGGGTGTTGGGGTTTTTCCTGAAAAAACCACTTGCCATGTATTATAAGCAAAGGACAGAGCTTCTTGAAAAGGCATTGTACGAGGCGCGTGAGGCCAGGGTGCTTGCCGAGAAGGCGCTTGCTGAGATAGAGCAACAGTTGAAACTCAAAGACGAAGAGATAAAAAGGATAATCGAGGCGGCAACCGCAGCAGGAGAGGCTGAGTGCGACCGGCATATCGCAGAAGGCAAGGCAACAAGTGAGGCCATTGAGCGGCTTGCATGGGAAAATATAGAATATGAGATGAAAAAGGCAAAGGATATGATAAGAAAAAAGGCTGCGGCGGCCATTGCCGATATATCGGCAGATAAGATGAGAAAAGCCCTGAACGATGAGATTTCTGCCAAGCTGATAAACGATTCGATCTCAAAAATAGGAACAGCAAATTGAAAATCAACGGCAAATCATTGGTAAGATACGCTAAATCGATATATGCCTCGGTCACTATCGACAAGCTGGAGGCCGTTATCAATGAATTAACGGCTGTCAACCGTCTCGTGTGTGAGAAAAAGCATATAACAGGCATCTTCATAAACCCGTTCTTTAACACCGAGGACAGGGTGAAGGCCCTTGAGACCATCGCCGGTAAGCTCACACTTGCTGATACGACAAAGAGATTCTTATCTATGTTGATTAAATCACGGGCAATAAAAGCGCTCCCACAGATTATAACAATATTGGCGGCCTTGTACCGTGATGGTATGAAAACGGCTAATGCCGTTGTTGTATCCCCGATAGCGTTAAATGGCGAGCAGGTGCAGAATCTTAAAAAGGCGTTGAGCCATCGTCTGAATAAAGAAGTAACCATAGAAAACGTAATAGACCCCACCCTAATCGGCGGACTAATAGCCACAGTGGGTAATTTGGTCATAGATACCAGCATAAAGGGCCAATTGAGGCTTTTAACAGAGGCGCTCACAAAGGAGTGAACAAATGGAAATTAAGTCCGAAGAGATATGTGATTTAATCAAAAAGGGTATTAGCGGTTTCGATGAGAAGATAGATGTGCGCGAAATCGGCACAGTACTTAGCGTAGGCGATGGAATTGCCAAGATATATGGCCTCGATGACGTGATGTCAGGTGAACTGTTGGAGTTCCCTAACAATCTTGTCGGTATGGCCCTGAACCTCGAAGAAGATGCAGTCGGGGCAGTCTTATTCGGACAGTCTGAGCTGATAAACGAAAAGGATATTGTAAAACGTACCGGCAGGATTATGGACGTCCCCGTAGGTGAAGCACTGCTTGGCAGGGTGGTAAACGCAATCGGCGTACCGATTGACGGTAAGGGCCCGATTGACACGCCGCACAGAAGGAAGGTTGATATCATCGCCCCCGGCATCGTTGACAGGCAGCCGGTTACAGAGCCTCTTCAGACTGGGCTAAAGGCTGTTGACAGCATGGTTCCTATTGGCAGGGGACAGAGAGAGTTAATCATCGGCGACCGCCAGACGGGAAAGACCGCTATAGGCGTCGATGCCATAATAAATCAAAAGGGCGGCGATGTGTTTTGCATCTATGTTGCCGTGGGACAAAAACTATCAAACGTGGTGCGCGTCGTAAAGACCCTCGAAGAACACGGTGCAATGGCACATACCATAGTGGTGTGTACATCGGCCAGCGAACCAGCCCCGCTGCAGTACCTTGCCCCATACACAGGCTGCGCGATGGGTGAATATTTCAGAGACTCCGGCAGACATGCCCTCATTATATATGATGATTTAAGCAAACAGGCAGTTGCCTACAGACAGCTTTCTCTGCTCTTGAGGCGTCCGCCCGGGCGTGAGGCATACCCGGGTGACGTGTTCTTTCTTCACTCGAGGCTGCTTGAGAGGGCATCTAAGATGTCGAAAGAAAAGGGTAGCGGCTCGCTGACTGCCCTTCCCATTATTGAAACGCAGGCAGGCGATGTCTCTGCCTACATCCCCACAAACGTTATATCTATAACTGACGGTCAGATTTATCTTGAGCCAGATTTATTTTACGCCGGTATCAGGCCGGCCATAAACGTTGGTCTTTCGGTCAGCCGTGTTGGCAGCGCCGCCCAGACCAAGGCGATGAAACAAGTTGCCGGGACACTCCGCTTGAGCCTTGCCCAGTTTAGAGAGCTTGCCGCCTTTGCGCAGTTTGGCACTGACCTGGATAAGTCCACGCTGGCCATGATCTCTCGTGGTAAGCGCATGGTCGAGCTGCTTAAGCAATCCCAATACGTGCCTATGTCTATTGCCGAGCAGATACTTGTACTGTACACGGGCAGCGAGGGGTTCCTTGATGATTTACCGGTTGAAAAGGTTGTAGAGTTTGAGAAGGGTTTATTAGCGTTTGCAAAGGCAAGAAAGGCTGAACTCCTGAAGGAAATTACATTTAAAAAGGCACTTGATGACGAGTTAAAACAGAAGTTGAGCGCGGCTGTCAGCGAATACAAGGCCGAGTTCATGAATGCGGTATAAATGCCAAATCTAAGAGATATAAGAACCCGCATATCGTCGGTTACAAACACCGGCAAGATAACCAAGGCCATGCAGATGGTCTCGGCGGCTAAGTTGAGAAGGGCACAGAACTCTATGCTTGCCGCCCGCCCGTACTCCAATAAGCTATTCGACATGCTGTCGTATATATCTTCAGCAGTGGATAGGGAGTCCTACCCGCTTCTGAATCTGAGGGAGAGAAAGGTCGTAGAGTTAATAGTGCTGACCTCAGACAAGGGCCTCTGCGGTGCGTTTAATACAAATATACTGAAAGAGACAGCCAGGCTGATGAATGAGCTGAAGGGCGAGGGTATTAAACTGTCCATTGTGGCCGTAGGGAAAAAGGCAAGGGACTATTTCCATCGCTCCGGGATTCCAGTCAGAAAGACATATATTGACTTCTATAAGAATGTTAAATACGAAGATGCCCAGGAGATAGCCGCTGAGATAATCGAAAGCTATACGAATGAATCGATAGATGAGCTTATCATAGTATATAATGAGTTTAAGTCTGTGTTGCAGCAAACCCCAAAGAGGGCGAGGCTGCTGCCTGTTGAGCCGCAGTCAACCGGTGGCACAGGTGACGGCGTTTTAGATAGGTTCATATTTGAGCCTTCAGAGGCCGAAATACTAAGTGCCTTGCTGCCTAAGTACGTTGAGAATCAGATATTCAGGGCAATATTAGAGTCCCGCGTCTCTGAGGAGGCAGCCAGGATGATAGCTATGGAAAACGCGAATAAAAATACAAAAGAACTCATTGGCAAACTTACGCTCCAGTACAATAAGGCCAGACAGGCGTCCATTACAACAGAGTTGATGGACATCGTAGGCGGGGCAGAGGCCCTAAGCCAATGACAAAGCCGATGCCTATGAATAATATACTGACAGAGGAGGTCTGATAGATGAACACTGGTAAAGTTGCGCAGGTAATAGGGGCAGTTGTCGATGTTGCCTTTGAAGGAGATCTCCCTGCGATATTAAATGCCCTGAAAATTGAAACCCCGGGTGACCCGGCCAACAACATACCGCCAATAAAGTTGACCCTTGAGACGGCATCGCACATCGGAGACGGCATGGTAAGGACAATCGCCATGACATCTACAGATGGTCTCGTCAGGGGGATGCCAGTTGTCGATACCGGCAAGCCCATATCCATACCCGTAGGGAATGAAACCCTGGGCAGGATAGTAAACGTACTTGGTGACCCAAGTGACAACAAAGGCCCTATTAACGCAGCCGAACACTGGTCAATTCACAGGGAGGCCCCGGCATTTATCGAGCAGGAGCCTACTACTCAGGTCTTTGAAACCGGCGTTAAGGTGTTTGACCTGATGATCCCGTTCGTAAGGGGCGGGAAGATTGGTATGTTTGGCGGCGCCGGAGTTGGTAAGACGGTTGTCATCATGGAGATGATTAATAATATAGCAATGGTACACGGCGGCGTTTCAGTGTTTGCTGGCGTAGGAGAGAGGACGAGAGAGGGGAATGACCTCTACGGTGAGATGTGCGACTCAGGGGTTATAAATAAGGCCGCGCTAATCTACGGTCAGATGAACGAACCCCCAGGTGCAAGGCTCCGTGTAGCGCTGACTGCCCTGACCACATCGGAGTATTTCAGAGAGCAGGGGCAGGATGTGCTTCTATTTATTGATAATATATTCAGGTTTACGCTTGCAGGCTCTGAGGTCTCAGCGCTGCTTGGCAGAATGCCATCAGCCGTTGGCTATCAACCAAACCTTGCTACTGACATGGGTGAGCTACAAGAGCGAATCACTACGACAAAGAAAGGCTCGATTACTTCAATGCAGGCCATATATGTCCCTGCCGATGACCTTACAGACCCGGCAGTTGCAACGGCATTTACGCACCTGGACGCCACTGTCGTTCTATCGAGGAAGATTTCTGAGCTTGGCATATATCCTGCGGTTGACCCGCTTGACTCCACGTCAAGAATCTTAAACCCGCTGATAATCGGTGACGAGCACTACAATACATCAAGAAAAGTACAGATGATACTTCAGAGATACAAGGAACTCCAGGACATCATAGCCATATTGGGTATGGAGGAACTCTCTGAAGATGACAAGATAACTGTTGCGCGTGCGCGTAAGGTTCAACGCTTTTTGAGCCAACCGTTTCATGTTGCTGAGAAGTTCACTGGTATGCAGGGCAAGTACGTCAAACTTGCTGATACGATAAGGGGTTTTAACGCCATAGCAGACGGCAAACATGACGACATGCCAGAGCAGTCCTTCTACATGGTAGGCACAATCGAAGAGGCCGAGGAGAAGGCCAGGTCGCTTGGATGGCAGAGATAGTTATATGGCTGAGAAGCTAACGCTTGAGATAATTACCCCTGAAGGGTTTTCCTTTACAGAGACCGTCGATGAACTCACAGCCCCCGGTACGCTGGGGGAGTTTGGGGTGCTGCCTGGGCACACAGGTTTTATGACTTCTTTGGAGACTGGTGTGATAACATATAAAATCGGCAGCACATCAAAGCACATTACAGTGAAATCTGCCTATGCACAGGTCGCCAACGACCACATATTGGTACTTGCCGACAGTGCTGAGATAAAAGACTAGGGGATTTAGGGCATAAAAAAGCCGGAACTATTGTCACCCGCCGGTACGATGGAAAAGCTTCGGGCAGCGTTGCACTACGGGGCAGATGCCGTATATCTGGGACTCACCGGCTTTAGTCTTCGCGCAAAGGCCGGTAATTTCACCCTCGATACACTCAGAGACGCAATCACTTTAGTTCACGATGCCAATAAAAGGGCCTATGTAACCATCAATATATTCCCACACAACGCCGACATCGCACCGATTGAAGGACATATCACAGCGCTCAATGATTTGCACCCCGATGCAGTCATAGTCTCAGACATCGGCGTATTTGATATGATAAAGACACTTGCACCAGATATTCCCATACACGTCAGCACACAGGCAAACATAACGAACTACCGGTCTGCCCGCACGTGGGAGCGACTTGGTGCAAAGAGGCTTGTCCTGTCGCGTGAACTTACAATCGATGAGATAAGAAGAATCAGGGATGCTGTCTCGATAGAGCTTGAGTGCTTCGTCCATGGATCCATATGTTTGTCATATTCGGGCAGGTGTTATCTTAGCAGTTTTCTGGCAAATCGAGGGGCGAACAAGGGGCTGTGTACGAACTCGTGCAGGTGGAGCTATCAGCTAATGGAGGAGAAGCGTCCGGGTGAGTATATGCCGGTCTATGAAGATGACAGGGGGGCGTATATATTAAGCCCGCGCGATCTCTGCATGGTAGATCATCTTGATAAACTGGCAGGGGCAGGCGTTGACAGCTTTAAAATCGAAGGCAGGACAAAAGGCATAAACTATGTCTCAGGCGTAACGAAGATATACAGGGATGCCATAGATGCACTTGCTGGTGCGCCGTTAAATAGTGCATGGCTTAAAGAGCTTGAGATGTTTTCAAACCGTGGGTTTACGACAGGCATGTACTTTGGCAGGCACCCAGACCCCGATTACAGCTATGACGAGACCCATGCTCCAGCCACATATACAATCGCAGGGGTAGTCAAGGGTGTCACAGGCAGCACGGCAACTGTGCTTCTAAAGGGCAGTTTAGCCGTTGGCGACGAGGTAGCATTTCTATCAACAACGGCAGCGCACAACGGCTCATACATAATAAAAGAACTCAGGGACGCCGAAGGACAGATAAGCGGCATTGCCCACAATGAAGACATAGTGTTTATAGAAGTCCCAGAAGGTGTAAAGAAAAACGATATTATACGGCGGCGTGTTTGATAAAGGATTATGAGAGTAAAGAGTTGACGTTTTTATTCCATAACTTAATTTCATGTTGCCTGCCATCAGCCACAGAGGGTAAATTTCCGCTGGAGTTTCAACGCTGACTTACGAGCATTATACAATAGTGAAATTTGACATACTAAAGGGCAATAATGTAACCTACACCGCATGTCAGACCATGTAAGTAAAAAAGAAGGACTGTGGGGAGGTCATGGACAAAACGGTAAGCTCAAGTGTTTGCTTGTCGGCATAGGAGGGGGATATCATTATAATATACGGCTGCTGCACAGTATTGTAAACCAAAAAAGTGATTGTGATATTCTATTTTTGCAGTTTTCCAGTAACAAGCAACTCATTGGGAGTGATTTAAGGGTACACTTCAATAAGGATGTAAACGATTTTAATAAGACATTTGCATTTTTAACGCAATGGCTGCAAGTAAGGCAATATGATTTAATAGGTATAAGTTTAATGTCCCACAACTGGACATTATTTGTAAGCCTAACACGTTCAATCAGGGAATCTCTACCGAAATGTAAAATTATAGCAGGTGGTGTTCACCCCTGGCACGTGGCTACTTTAGAAACCCTGAAACACTGTGATTATGTATGTGCAACAGAAGGAGAGGAATTACTTGCTTCATTAATAGACAGATTATCAACCGGGATTATTGACACCCCGCTGAGGATTCCCGGACTTGTTGAGAAATTCAACAATCAAGTAATAACTACGCCTGCCGGGGCATCTGTAGAAATTGAAGACTTGCCTGTCCCAACCTATGGAGGAGATAATATTTACTATTTGCATTCGGTAGAGGACAACCCTGTACTTACAAATTACGACAACATGCTTGACAGCGGGAATATATTTGTTCATATTGGCAGAGGATGCCCTTATAAATGTTCCTACTGTATAAATAGTGTCTTTACAGAAAAGAAAATGAGGATGCGTACAGTAGACAAGCTGATAAGTGAGATTAAAACAATTTTAACTGTATGCCGTAAGGTTGAAAATATCTTTTTTATGGATGAGATATTCCCTATGCGGAATGATTACCTGCAAGAGTTTGTTGAGAAATATAGGGACAATATAGGCTTGCCTTTTCAGATCACTCTTTATCCAGGAATGTTGACTGAGGAGAAACTTGTTTTACTAAAACATGCCGGCCTTAAAGAGATTACTATGGGTGTCCAAAGTGGTTCTGAATCTACGATTAAAAATATCTTCACTAGAACTTATACCAAAGAATTGATAATTAAAGAAAATGAAATAATTACAAAACACAAAATTATGATTTATTATGACTTTATTATACGCAACCCCTTTGAAACTGTGAAAGACTATAAAGAAACATTAGAGCTGATTACAAGATTAAAAAGGCAATTCTATCTTAAGTTCTATACATTAGCCTTCTTTCCTGAACATCCAATTACAAAGAAAGCCTTAGAGGCAGGATATATCAGGGAGGCTGACATTGACCCGTCAATCAGCTATCTTGATGTTACAACACCACACAAAAAGGCCATAGCAGAGCATTATTATGTGGAAGAAGGGCTTGTACAGTGGAACCGTGTAATCTTAAATAACGTTAAAGAAAACTCTGCCGAAGATGCCTACTATCTTATAATGTCATACTACGGCTATTGGTTTATCCCCAAGTTGATTGTAGATTATTTCATGAAGCAGCTAATAAAAGGGGATTTATCTAAGATAATTCATTTTGGGGCTGTAATAAATACAATATTATCGTTTAGAAATAGTATTGTTGTCAAAAGATTGAGATATCTTGTTAATATCATGAAAAAAGAAGGTATTATTAATGTATTTAAAGTAGTTTATAGAAAGATAACCACTGGTGTATAGAATTACTTCTGATATTATGGTGGAAGCCCTGCGTATGGGAAACAATAGGGATGTCAAAAAATAATGTTTATTTTATACTGGTTGAGCCAAAAGAAGGCGGTAATGTTGGAGCTTCAGCAAGGGCAATAAAAAACATGGGCTTTGGGAATCTCGTCCTTGTAAGGCCATGCGACTATATGACAGAGGAGAGCTGCCGCTTCGCGCACGGTGCTCTTGACGTGCTGGAGGGATGTGCTGTATATGATGACTTTAACGACGCCATAAGAGATAAGTCCATTGTAATAGGCATGTCACGTCGCTTTGGCAGCAAGAGGGGTGTGCGGCAGCCTGTAGCTGAGGGTGTTAAATATGCCTTCGGGATGGCTGAGTTAAACAAAGTTGCCATTGTGTTCGGGCGTGAGGACAATGGTCTCACAAACGAGGAGTTAAAGTCATGTGGCTTGTTATTGTACATACCATCATCTGAGTCCCAGCCATCTCTTAATCTCGCACAGGCAGTCATGGTTACGGCGTACGAAATTGCCAACCAATATAATGGCGGCAGCGGTAGCCCCACGTCGCACAAGCTGGTAACAGGCGAGGGATTAGAGTATCTGTATAAGCGAATATCTAAGCTGCTGCCACTATTAGGATATGGCAGCAGAGGCTCTGAAAACCTAGCCGGGGGGATTATGCGAAATATCAGGAGGTTGCTTGGTCGCGCTGGGCTGACGCAGTGGGAACTAAACATGCTCTACGGCATTTGTACTCAAGTCGAAGGGAAAATAAAAGGAGAACGGTGAAAAACATAGGTATAGCATTATATGCTTTATTTATCTGCCTGTGTGTGTCTACTGCCGAGGGTGCAGGTACATATTCAGTAAATGACTCGTCAAGAACCCTGATAGGAGTGCCGCAGACGTATAAGATAACCGGTGAAGACACTCTGTTGGACGTAGCTCGACTCTTTGGCATAGGATATAATGCCATAACAGAGGCTAATCCGAATGTTGACCCGTGGATACCTGCCGAAGGGATTACAATAAACATTCCGACGCAGTGGATAATCCCTGAAATTCTTGAAAACGCAATACTGATAAACCTTGCTGAGATGAGGCTATATTGTTTTTTCACATTTAACGGTCACAGATTCGTAAAGTCATACCCCATAGGCATAGGAAGAGAAGGATTTAATACGCCTGAGGGATTATTTCGTATAACACATAAGGTTGAAAACCCTGTATGGCGACCAACCAAACGAATGTTAGATGAGACCCCTGACCTGGACCCAATAGTTCCACCCGGGCCAGACAATCCGCTTGGTGATTACTGGCTTCAGCTTTCCATTCCGACATATGGGATTCACGGCACAAATAAACCGTACAGCGTTGGCAGGAGGATAAGTTCCGGCTGCATCAGGCTCTTTCCTGAAGACATTGATGACCTATACCATTACGTAAAAGTCAAAACTCCAGTAAAGATAATAAACGAATCTGTTAAGGTGGCAGTACATAAAAACGCGGTTTACATTGAGGTACATGCTAACGGACTGAACGCTGATGAACTGATGGGAAAGGCACTTGAACTGCTGAGAGGGAAAGACCTGTACAGGTATGTCGATCCAAAACTACTTAAGGCAGCAATCGACGGTGCAACAGGCCTTCCCACTATTATCTCAAGAACGAGATAAATAAACCCTTATTCGGTCTGTTTTTCTTCGGCTGCCTTCTTACTGGCTTTTTTGGCTTTCTTGGCTTTTTTGTGCATCATGTGTTTGTGGCTGCTACTGGTTTTCTCTAATGATTTTTCGAACGCCTTTGCACATACTGATGCTGCTTTTTCTGCTTTTTTAGCTGCTTCTTCTGCTCTGTCAGCGGCTGAACTTGCCTTAGCTGCTGCGTCTGCTGCCTTCATGGCTGAGTCCTTAGCGCTTGATGCGGCCTTCTCACATGACGCTTTTGCGTCATCTGCTGCTTTTAAAGCGTTTTGTAAGAGTGCCTTATCCTCCTGCTTAAGCTCGGCAGTACACCCAAACGCAATCAGCGATAGGGCCAAAAACATTACAACAAATACCCTCATGTCTAAACCTCCTTATTTGTTATTAAATTCCGTTTTGATAAAACGGTTTTCACGCCTATAATGTAGTTCACGCCTTTACACTCATTCAAGTCTATAATTACCCTCATACGCTTCGTACTATATTACAAAAGATGCCTGCAAATCAAGTATTTATTTTTGTTTAAGGGCAGCCTGAATTGTCATTTGATTAACTTAGAGTATTGCTTATGAGAGCCTAGCCGAAACCAATACATATCATCTCAATGTTTTACACCCAATACCCGCCAATAAAGACCTCTTCTTATCGAATATACCTCTTTAGTTCATACAGCTTTTTGAATCTCAATTTTTCATCTGTGCTCTTCCTGTTAGGGAGCATTTTCATTTGACACCTCAATTAAGTTTCTTCTTTTACTTTATCTTTATGTCAACTTTTTTCAGCTTATATCAGGGCTTAACACAAGGCCGATGCTGTAAAACTTAAAAATGCTACCCACTCCTCACGCCTTAGAACTACGTACCATAACGCTTCTCCTAATCTTTGGTAGAAATCCAAGATAATGATGCTCTGCCATCAATTTTTTATATTGTGGCTCTTCTACTTTCCGGCCAGGCAGTACTAATAGTTCTTTGAAGTTTAACCCGCCTGATTTCGTGTATTTTCCATCCATCTGCCTCTATCTAACTATGCTTGGTATGTAAATGTCCAGATTTATTTACAACTCGCTGTGCCTTCTTGTTTTTTTGGCCAGTATAAATTCATCATGGTGTGATATATATAATGAATAAAAAAAATCCAAATTATGTTACTATACCAAGTTCAGTGGAAGAGAGACTTCAAAAGATAATTGCCTCATCAGGGATTACCTCAAGGCGGAAGGCTGAGGAGATAATTATGGAGGGGCGTGTTACTGTAAACGGCAAGACCGCCGTTATCGGGATGAAGGCCGATGTCGAAAGAGACCACATAAAATTAGACGGCAAACTCCTGAATCCAAAAATTGGTCAGCGGCGTGTCTATATCAAATTCAACAAACCCGACGATGTCGTAACAACACTGACAGACCCGGAGGGCAGGGCAACCGTAGCCGATTATATCACCGGCGTAGGGCAGCGTGTATATCCTGTGGGCAGGCTTGACTACCATACAGAGGGGCTGCTGCTGCTGACAAACGACGGCGACCTTGCCTATCATATCCTCCATCCAGCGAAGAAAATCCCGAAGACATATCAGGTAAAGGTCAAAGGAGACATCACTGAGGCGGACTTGGATAAACTGCGCCGCGGTGTCAGGCTTGAGGACGGCGTAACCTTGCCTGCCGAAATTAAAAGATTGAAAAGTAAAGACACTGTGTCCAACACATGGCTTGAGACCACCATATATGAAGGGAGAAAACGCCAGATTCGCCGGATGTTTACTTATGTAAAACACCCCGTTGCAAAACTAAAGCGTGTAGCAATAAATGGTATCACATTAGGAAACCTCAAGCCGGGCCAGTGGGTCTACCTGACGCAGGAAGAGCTGCATACAATATTCAAGGAGGTTGGCGTAAAACCCAATGAAAGACCATATGCACAATAATAGTGAGTACCGCAGCATAGGCTGTGGGCAGATAGATTCAACATACGCAGGGAAAGAAGTAACAATGAGCGGGTGGGTATTTAGGAGCCGCGACCACGGTGGACTGATTTTTTGTGATTTGAGAGATAGGACGGGTGTATCTCAGATTGTCTTCAGCCCTGATTACGGCGAGACGATTCATAAGACCGCACATCAACTGAGGGCGGAGTACGTGATTACTATCAAGGGCGATGTATGTCTAAGGCCGGAAGGCACTGAAAATCCAGACATTCCAACCGGCACTGTCGAGGTCTATGTGAAGGTCCTTGAGATATTAAACAGAACTGAACCCCTGCCTTTTCAGCTTGACCAGGACATTGAGATAGCCGAGTCCAACCGTCTGAGATACCGTTACCTTGACCTTCGCAGACCTGAGATGCTCAAAAACATTATCACGCGCCATAAGATATGCAAGACCGTCAGGGACTATCTGGACGGCCTCGGGTTTTTAGATATAGAAACCCCCGTGCTGACTAAATCAACTCCGGAGGGGGCGCGTGACTATCTTGTGCCAAGCCGTATGGCGCCCGGGTGTTTTTATGCCCTGCCGCAGTCACCTCAGATATTTAAGCAGTTGCTGATGGTTGCTGGTATGGAGAGGTATTATCAGATAGTGCGGTGTTTTCGTGACGAGGACTTGCGGGCAGACAGGCAGCCGGAGTTTACGCAAATCGACATGGAGATGTCCTTCGTTGGCGTCAATGACATAATAAATATGGTCGAGGGCCTTGTAAAGAAGATATTTAAAGAGATAAGAAACGAAGAGCTGGTTACTCCAATAGAAAGACTTGCATACTCAGAGGCGATGGAGCGCTTTGGCAACGATAAGCCCGATATGAGATTCCAGCTTGAACTTAAGGATATGGCAGATTTGGCATCTAATAGTTCGTTTAAGGTATTTCTCGATGCGCTTTCATCAGGCGGACGCGTTAAGGGTCTGCTTGGCAAGGGCATGGCGAGCTATTCACGGCGTGAAACTGATCTGCTGACAGCCGAGGCACAGTCACTTGGGGCAAAAGGGCTTGCATGGATTAAGGTAAAAGACGAGTTTGACTCACCAATATTAAAGTTCTTCCCTGAGGATGTAGTGCGGCAAATGGCCGACAGACTGCAAGCTGCCCCCGGCGATATGATGCTCTTTGTGGCAGATAAAGAACCTGTGGTTAATGATGTCTTAAGCCGTATGCGCCTTGATATTGCAAAAAAACAGAATCTGATTCCATCCGAGGATAAGTTCGTCTGGATAACAGAGTTCCCCCTGTTTGAGTGGAATGAGGAGGATGGCAGATTTCAGGCAATTCACCATCCCTTTACATCCCCAACAGATGAGGACATAAGACTTATCATGGGAGGCGGTGATGTTGATCTTTCGAAACTGAAATCAAAGGCCTATGACCTTGTGTTGAACGGCAGTGAGATAGGCGGCGGGAGTATTCGTATCCATCGCCCGGAGCTGCAAAAGGAGATATTTAAGCTGATAGGCATGGCAGAGGCGGAGGCCGAAGAACGGTTTGGTTTTCTGCTTGATGCGCTAAAGTACGGTGCGCCGCCGCACGGGGGGCTTGCCATCGGGCTTGACCGCCTTGTAATGCTTATGACCGGGGCGCAGTCGATACGCGATGTGATTGCATTTCCAAAGACCCAGAAGGCGTCTTGCCCTCTGAGCGGAGCGCCGTCTCATGTTGATAAGAAGCAGCTTAGGGAGCTGTATCTTCGTCTTAATGTATCAGATGGGAAGCCTGCGCCGGAATTATGACAGGTTAAAGAATGCCTTGATTTTATTAAACATCTTTGATTTTTTACTTGCAAACTGAGCGTTGAGCTGTTCTTCTGAGAGTGCCTGTGCGCTTATTTTCTGTGCTAATTGTTCGTTTTCGATTTCCCTGCGCGTGATAATAGCGCTGATTGATTCGACGGCACTTGGATTGTCCATTATTATCTTGGAAAATCCCTCCTTGTTGAGTACCAGGATTAACGCATCCTCTTTTGCCGTCACGCTGGCAGTTCTGATACCGCCGGTAAAAAGAGAAATCTCACCGAAAAAATCCCCCCTTTTCAGGACAGCTACTTCGTTGCCAGCTACCGTTACCGAAACGCGGCCTCTTCTGATGACATAGAATGAGTCGCCCTCGTCGCCTTCTTCAAAGATGCTTTCACCTCTTCCATAGTGTTTTTGGGCTAGCAGCGAGGCGATTTCTCTTTGTACATCTTCGGTGAAGACGGAGAAAAACTCGATTCGCTTTATGGCTGAATATTTCTGTTCAAACTCACCATTAGAGTCAACGGTGTTAACGGGATGGCAGTAAACGTCTCTGATGGGGAATGGAATCCTTATGTTTTCTCTTTTGAATGCGTACCAGAGTTTTGTCATAATAATGTTGGCAATATGGTGTTTGAGACCATAGTCGTTAATCCATACCCTGATCTCGTATTCGATGGATGAGTCGTTATACTTAACCAGCCGTACCTCTGGAGGGGGCATCTTCTCTGTATAAGTCTTCAGGCAGACTGATTCGATTACCTGTTTTACCTTATTAGGAGGGGTATCATAATCAACGCCTACGAAGAGGCTCATGATCTGTTCCGTTGAGGGATAATTTACGCTTAGAATCGTATCTTTTATGATATTGCCATTGGGGATGACCAGATAATCGTTCTCACGTGTGAGGAGCTTGGTTGTGCGCCAGTTTATCTCAACGACCTTGCCGTCTGTGTCTTTTATGCGTACCCAGTCGTTGATTCTAAAGGGATTTTCTATATGCAGCACAACGCCAGCGATAAGATTTGTCAGTGTATCTTGCAGCGCGAGACCTATGACCATAGAAAATACCGCAGATGTAGTTATTACCGGGGTTAAATCAATACCAAACTGTATTTTTAATATTGCAAACAGGGCTACTGAGTAAATTATTGCCGTGACTATGTCATGGATGAGCTTAGGTACCGCGATCTTCGCCTTTTCGATATACAGCGTGTTGAAAAAATAATCTGCTATTTTGAAAATACCGTAAAAAATAAACGCATAAACTACGGCATTCACTACCTGAATATCGATAGGCGGCTTATTGACAAGCACATAGATGCCGACAGCGGTGGCAGTAAGAACAAGCAGCACATAGTAAATCAAAGATGATGAGTGTCTGGGTCTTATTTTATCTTTCATATCCATTGAATTAGGCGCTGCGATTTAACCCGCCCGCACACAAAAAAAATAACATTATCGAAGCGCCGCTGTCAAGGATTCGTTGGAAGATGATATATGAGCTTGGGCTTATCAGGAAGGTTGACAAGATTATTTTAATGTGATACTGTAAAAGCATGAGCGTGATAACAATCCCTCGTTCTTTAAGAGAGCGTCTTGGCGATGACGCCAGCGACTCATTTGCCACGCTTATCAACGATATAGACATAGGTGCACGTAAAGACGCTATCTCTATAGCTGAGGAACGGTTTGAACGCCGTCTTGTCGAAGAGGCCGGTAAACTGCGCCTTGAACTGCGGACTGAGATAGGCAAGGTCAACGAGCGTATTACTCTTGAGACAGGCAAGGTCAACGAGCGAATCACAGAGGAAGTCGGCAAGCTGCGAGTGGAGTTACTGATTGAGATAGAGAAAGTACGCGCTGAACTGAGTGTTAAGATTGAAAAATCCAGCAAAGAGAACATCAAATGGATGTTCCTATTCTGGATAGGACAGTTAGCCGCTACATTTGCTATTATTAAATTTTTGGTAGTTAAATAACCCAATTATGTCCCCGAAATCACACTGATAGCTGTGTGGTGAAGATGTTTAAAATCCTTAAGCCTTGGGTCGGGGCGTCATCGCTCAAGTTTATTTCCATGAGATATTATTCACCATCTTAATTCTTATGTCGGAGCTTGGGTATATCAAAAAAAGTTGATGCTTGGGCTGACTTTGTGATACTATTAGTTATGAGGGACAGCAGCAATGAAATCAAATGATAAGAGAATAGACGAACTCTTAGAGCAATTAGGCAAAGTAAACGAAGAGTTAATAAGAGAGAAATCAGAGAGGCAGCAATCAGAATCTGAGACAGAGGCGCTACTAAAGGGTACCCGTGCAGTTCTTGAGTATCAGGACTTTAAGAAATCAGCAAGAACAATATTCGATACCTGTAAAGATATAATAGGGGCTACTGCCGGGTATGTTGCACTCTTAACCTCTGACGGCAGTGAAAATGAAGTGCTTTTTTTAGAAGCAGGTGGACTGCCCTGTACTGTTGACCCATCTTTGCCAATGCCAATAAGGGGATTGCGTGAGGTAGCTTATAGGACTGGTGAGGTGGTGTATGATAATAATTTTCATACAAGTACATGGATGGATTATATGCCTGAAGGCCATGTGCAGCTTGATAATGTTATGTTTTCTCCACTGAAACTCGATGGTAAGGGGGTTGGCTTAATAGGACTGGCAAATAAGCCCGGAGGGTTTACCGATAGGGATGCAAAACTGGCTTCAGCCTTTGGTGAATATGCTGCAATATCATTACTTAATAGCAGGTCCAAGGAGTTACTTGAAATAAATGAGAAAAAATTACAATCAGTAGTGGATACTGCCGGTGACGCCATTATAACGATAGACAGCAATCAAAAGATAATCTATTGGAATAAAGCATCAGAGAAGCTCTTCAACTATGCTGTGTCTGAGGCATTGAACAAGGACATATCAATAATTATCCCGGAGAGATATAAACAGAGGCACAAAGAAGGGGCAAAAAGAGTATCCCAAACAGGGCAGTCAAAATTGTTTGGTAAAACGTTTGAAATATCAGGACTAAGGAAAAACGGTGAGGAATTCCCTGTAGAAATATCTCTTGCTATGTGGAAGGTGAAAGAAGATACTTACTACACAGGGATTATAAGAGATATAACTGAACGTAAAAACTCGCAAGAGCAGATACGCAAGGCAAAAGATGATCTGGAGCTTCTGGTCCAGATACGTACAAATGAGCTTTCAAAGGCAGTTATGGCAATGCAGGAAAGCGAAGAGAAGTATAGGGGGATTTTTAACGATACGCAAACGCCAATTTTGATATTCAACCCTGATACACAAGAAATACTGGAGGCAAATGACAGGGCATGTTCTTTTTATGGATACAAGAAGGGAGAGTTTACAAAAAAGAAGATACCAGACATACACACCCTTTCAGATGAACAACTAAGAGCAATAATTGTAGATGTAAAAAATAATAAACAGGAAAACGTAGTAACACGCCACCGCCTGTCATCAGGTGAAATCAGAGATGTAGAAATCTATGCAAGTCCTATCAGGATAAATGAGAAGATGATTATCTGTGCAATGGTTCATGATATAACAGAACGTAAACGACTGGAAGAAGAAATCAGGACAATCAATCTTAACTTACAAAAAAGGGTAGATTCAGAGGTTGAAAATAACCGCAACAAGGACCAGCTTATGTACGAACACTCAAGACATATTTCATTGGGTGAGCTGCTGATAAATATATCTCACCACTGGAGACAGCCGTTATGTTCAATAGGGCTTACTATTCAGGACATAAAAGACGCATATATGCATGATGAGTTGGATGGTGCATATATTAAGAAAACTGTAGGACTTGCCATGTCAGAGTTAAAGTCATTGTCTGATACAATAGATAACTTTAGGAATTTCTATATCCAGACAAAAGAACAAATGGAATTCAATATAGCAGGTGAGATAAACAAAGCCGAAAGACTTATCTCAGGGTATGTTAAAGAAAAAGACATTATCGTTGAAAAAGATTTAGATGAGAGTTTGACAACCCAGGGATATCAAAATGAGTTTGCCCAGGTTGTTTTAAATATTCTAACCAATGCAAAGGACAAATTTGAAAAATGTAATCTTACATGTGGTATAATAAAAATAAGGCTATACAGGGACACGGCAACAGGCAGGAAGGTTATAATTATTGCGGATAGCGGCGGCGGGGTCCCTGATGATATTATAAATAAAGTGTTCGATCCATATTTTACCACCAAGGACAAATCAAGAGGAACCGGAATGGGGCTGTATATGGCGAAAGTGATTATTGAGAAGAATATGCATGGCAGCATATCTATTAGAAACATAGACGGATGGTGTGAACTGAGGATAGAAATATGATGGATGTATCTGTATTAAAAACATTAACTGTGCTTTATGTCGAAGATGATGATTATATTAGGACAATGGTTGCCCGTTTTTTGAAAAGGAGGGTAGCTAAAGTCTATGAAGCTGTTAATGGCAAGGAAGGCTTAGAGGTTTATATCTCCAACAAAGCAGATATAGTGATAACAGATATCCAAATGCCTGTTATGAGTGGGATGAAGATGATAGAGGCGATACATATAATAGATGGAAGCCAGCCAATTATAATAACTACCGCCTATAACGATGAACATCATACAAGTGGTAAGGTTTGCAGGAACATCATAAAGCCCATAGATAATGATGAATTGGTTGAAAGCATTATCTTCTGTCTGAAGAGGAAGACTGAGGCTGAAACATAATCTAGGCCAGTTCAATACTGGTTATAACTCTCGTAAAAATGGTATAACAAGACATGGTTGGCATAGAGAAATCTTATGATATAATTGGCGTAGAGCCAGGAGCACCCTTAGAGGAAATCAAACAGGCGTATCGGGATGCAATTAAAGTATGGCATCCTGACAGGTTCTCCCACGAGGATGAACGCTTTAGAAAGAAGGCTGAAGGTAAAACAACAGAAATCAACCTTGCATATAGTAAAATCCTTGAATCCCTAAAAATCCAGCCCAATCCCTATGACCCTCAGGACAGCGAACAACAGGATACTCAGAAAGATAATGAATTCACACTGCGCACCTTCACCTGGGCTGATGGTACAACATACTCAGGTGAGTTTAAAGGTGATAGGCCAAACGGTCAAGGGACTTTAAATTACACAGATGGAACGACATATGTTGGGGAGGTTAAGGATGGTGTGCCAAACGCTCAGGGTGTTTTAAGTTACCACAGTGGATGGAAGTATACGGGGGAGTTTTGCAGTGGTGTGCCGCATGGAGATGGAACCTTACATTACCCTAATGGAACAACATATCAGGGTCAGTGGAAGGATGGGAAAAAGGACGGGCATGGGACGCTGACTAACCCAAATGGAACAACATACACCGGCCAGTGGCACGATAACGCAAAACATGGACAAGGCACCTTAACTTATCCTAATGCAGCATCATATTTCGGGCAATGGGAGTATGACGAAAAAAATGGGCAGGGAACATTGATATATCCCGATGGAACGAAGTATGTTGGTCAGTGGAGAGATAATATGCAGCACGGAGAAGGGACTTTCACATACCCAGATGGGACAACATATATTGGTCAGTGGATTGACGATAAAAAGAATGGGCAAGGGACTTTGACATTCCCCGATGGAAGGAAGTACATTGGTAAGTGGAAGGATGATGTGATGTATGACAAATGCATTGATACTACTTGTGTGTGAGTTTCATTCAACCCTTAAGCGTTGACACTCAGGTGACAGCCGGTAATACCTTAAGAAGTCTCGAATTTCATAAGATACTGGAGATGGTCATGTCATATGCCGTAACCGGTGGCGCCAAGTCGCTTATTGCCGGTGCTGCGCCCTACGGAGACATCGATGAGATCAGGCGCGAAGTAAGCCATGTCTCTGAGTGGCGGGCGCTCTTTTCTGAGAATAAACACCTCGTCATCGAGTCGTTTAACGATATGCTGCCGTTGTTTGCCGAACTCCGCCCAGAAGGTTCAATCCTTGAGCCGCTTGAGCTGCGGGAATTCATCTGGCTCTTTGAATCGGCTTTGAGCCTTAAACGCCTGAGCGTTGAAAAAAACTGCCCTAATATCATTAGAGCTGTCTCTGAAATCACCGGTCACGCCTCGATAAAGCGGGCACTCGTGAAATCCATTGACGCTGACGGCAGAATTACCGATGAGGCGTCGCCGGAGTTATCATCTGTCCGAAAAAAACTTGCCTCGCACGAACAAAGGGTGAGGCATATCCTTGAGAAACTCCTCAGAAGACACGACCTCGACCCCCATATTCAGGATAATTTTATAACCATAAGGAACGGTCGCTGGGTCATTCCCGTGCGAAGGGACTCGCGCGGACAAATCCCCGGTGTAGTCCACGATATTTCAAAAACCGGCGAGACACTCTTCACCGAGCCTTATGAAACCCAGCACGCAGGGAATGAGATAGACGCCCTGAGATCAGAAGAGAAGATTGAGGAATTCAAGGTTCTGAAAAGACTCTCCGGCATGATACGTGACAACCTGAACGACATAGAAAAGGACTACCATTTGGTAGTAAAACTTGATAGTGTAATGGCTAAGGCGAAATTCGCCGATGCCCTTAAAATGTCTGCCCCGCTGATAGACGACCACAGGCGCATAAATATTATCAAAGGCCGCCATCCCCTGCTGTTAAAGACACTTGCAAGGCACAATAAGGCAGATGAGTTGGTCCCGCTTGATTTCACATTGGGCGAGCTTCATAATTCAATCGTCATCACCGGCTCAAACGCTGGTGGTAAGACCGTGGTTCTTAAGACCATCGGAGTGCTTCATCTGATGGCGCTGTCTGGTATGCACATACCGGCGCTCTCCGGCTCAAGCGTTGCATTTGTGAGGCATATATTTGCAGACATCGGGGATGAGCAGTCAATTGAGGACAATCTGTCAACATTTTCTGCCCGCGTAAGCCGCATCGCCCAAATACTTGAGCAAAGCAGCAGTGAGACGCTTGTGCTGCTTGATGAGCTTGGCTCAGGCACTGACCCAGAGGAGGGTGGGGCGCTGGGGTGTGCGGTGTTGAAGCGGCTCACAGGGCTTGGAGCGCTTACTGTAGTCACCACCCACTTGAGACTGCTCAAGGTGTTTGCAGCAACTGCGAAGCGCATCACCGTCGGGGCAATGGTTATGGAAATAACCCCGGAGACATTTGACATGAATAATGGCGGCACTAAGAATGTAAGTGTATTTAAGCCGACCTATAAACTCTCCCCTGGTGAATTGGGCACTTCATATGCCTTTGAGATAGCGGCACACTTCGGCCTTCACGATGATATTATCAGCGATGCAAGGGGTTTTCTGTCTGGTGCTGAGGTACAAATGGAGACCCTGATGTCCGGGTTAAGGGAAAAAATACAACAATACGAGCTGGATTCAACTAGACTGCAAGCACTCCATTATGAGGCTTGCACTGCCAAAGATGCCTTAAAATATGAGCTTGACTCTATACAAAGGCAAAAAACAACAATGCTTCTTAAGGCTAATGATGAGGCTGATAAGATAGTCTCCGAACTCAGGGCAGAGGCCGCAGGAATCCTCAATGACCTTACACAGGCCGACACCCTGAGGGCAAAAGAACTGGTCATTAATATTGATAAAAAACTTGCCAGGCTTAGACGGGAAAAACAAGCGCTGCAAAACACTGATGCGCCGGAGATAGAAAACCTTGCGCCCGGGATCCCTGTAAACATAAAAGGATTTGATACCTGGGGCACGGTTGTCTCAGTAAACATTAAAAAGAGACGTGCCGTTGTGCTTGTAAGAGGGCGTGAAGTTGAAGTCCCAGTATGTGAGCTTCAGTATTCAGGCGGGCAGTCCACTGACCCTCTTCAGGGTCAGGCATTTGGCAGGCAGGTCTCCGACGTTGACCTGAAGGGTCTGTCATCAGAGCTTCCATATGAAATAAACCTTGTCGGGCAGCGCGTTGACCCTGCTATATCAGGTCTTGAGCGATACCTCAACGATGCAGCAATAGCGCAGCACAAAGACATAAGGATAATTCACGGTATTGGCACTGGCACACTGGCAAAGGCCGTAAGGGAACATTTAGAGGCCCACCCACTAGTAAAGGCATATAAAAAGGGGGACAAAGACACGGGCGGCGAGGCTGTAACAGTAGTTACTTTAAACACATAAAGGACTGATGTTAAAGCAGGAAATATTTGTTGACAATAATCACAACAAAATGATATAAATTTAAGGAGAATGTGGATATGGAAAGCGGTACTATAACAGTTATGGCGCTGGTAAAAGCGAAAGAGGGGATGGAGGACATCGTAAAACAGGAACTTCTATCACTGGTTGAGCAAACGCGCATGGAAAGCGGCTGTATCGCCTATGACCTTCATCAGTCAACAGAAATCACCAGCTATTTTATGTTCTACGAGACATGGGTAAATAATGAGGCCCTCGATAGACACATGGCAATGCCCTATATACAGAGATTAATAGAAAAATCGACGGAGATATTTGCCGACCCGATACAGGTAACTCTCTGGAGGAAAGAAAGTTGAATTCTGCTGTAGCTGTTGTAAAATGACGAACGTGACTATCATAAAAGGACAGGCATTTGGGATAAAAGAACAACTTCAACTGATGACTAATAAAAAATTTTACAAGCCTAAAGAACTACTTGACAAACTAAAGTTTATGTTGTATAGTACCGACATAGTTAAAGTAATGTAGTAGATTAAATAGTCTAATAGACTATTTAATAAATGTAGTTAGGCATTAAATGCTGATGATAGGGGTGGCAAAGGTTGGCAGGGTATTAGAGGGAGGGCGCGAACGATGAAGAACGATATTGATTCGACAGAGAAGTTGCTTGAGCTGATGAGGGGTAAGCGTAAGGGGGGATATCAGGGCGTTAATAAAGGCGGGAATCCGGTAGTTGCTGATATTGCATCATCTCTTAAAGTAGGGGGGTTGTTTAAGTCCACGGTTATAGGGGTTGATTTTGGTCATGGTTCCCTGCGATTAGTAAAACTTGCGGATTCCTCCTCTGCGCTTAGTTCTAAGGTGATTCCTATTCGCAATGGCGTTGATATCGACTCAAGTGAGTTTATTAACTTCTTAAGAGCGGAGATTAATGCGTTTTGTGGCTCTATAAAGAATAAAAAGATATGGTTTCTCATGTCGGCTGCCAATGTAGATGTGTATTTTATAAGGATACCGAAAGTCCCTGATGCCCAGATTGAGCCGGTAGTTTATGCTATGGCAAAAAGAGAAGTTACGTTTGATGAGAAGGACTACATATTTGATTATGATGTCAGCGGCGAGGTAATAGAACAAGGGAAGAAAAAATTGTCTGTGATGTTCTACACCGCTAAAAGAAAAGAAGTAGAATCCATAAGCTCTGTGTTCAGAAGGTGCGGGTATCCACTTTATGGCATAACGATAGCCCCTTTTGCGATTCAGAACTTTTTTAAGACAGGGTGGTATTCAACCGAAGGGCAGAACATTGCGAACATATTTGTCGGCAACGAATACTCAAGGATAGACATATTTAAAGATTCAAGGTTGGTGTTGACCAGAGATATAAAGACTGGTGTTTCAAGCATAATAGAGATATTGGTAGACCATATTAAGAGCGGTATGACCGAAGATGACCATACTGTTACTAATAGGCTTGTGCGTGATATTTTATCCAATGTAGATGCTGATAACAGTGCCTTTTCAAAAAGCAGGGCAGGGCTGCAGATAGAAAGGGAAGAACTAAAGGAAGCCGCAGGCCCGGCGGTATCACGTCTGGCGATGCAGATAGAAAGGACATTTGAACACTTTAGCGCATTAATGGAAAATGAGAAGGTATCGTTGATATATTTTTCCAGCGTGCTGCACATAGAAAAGTATTTATCTGAGGAGCTGTCAAGATATCTTTTCATAAAATGTGAGATATTTGATCCGCTTGCAAAAATTCTGGGCGATAAGGGTTTTAAAGAGCGTGATGATTTACTCCCTGTCGTAGCTGTAGCCTTGTCAAACAACGAATACACACCAAACCTTCTGCTAGTCAGGAAAGATAAAGAATTAGAGGTGAAGAGGCAGTTAGTAGAAAAAATAGTATTTGCCTGTTTCATGGTCATTATGATTTTTTCTTTTGGCTACTACGGGAAGCAGCAGTTTGATATAAAGAAAAAGCAAGGCGTTATAGAGGGGTTGACACAGCAGTTGCAGCAAACAGATAAGAGTTTTGATAAGCAGTCATTAATAGGAATGATAGACAATGTCAAGAAAGATAAGCAGCTTTATTCGGATTACATAAGGAGGTATTTAGGGGTTGCGGTTATTAACGAGATATCGGCTCTGATTCCTCAGAGCGTATATCTAACGAACTGCAATTTAAATATTACCCCTTCAGCGGCAACCGCCGCGCCAGGAGGTAAGCCTGGTGAGAGCAGTCTAACGCTTGACGGCATGATCACAGGCAGCAGTGAATCCTATGACTCAGTGCTGGCTAGTTTTGTGGCCAGGTTGTCTGATTCACCGTTGTTTTCCGGTGTAAGTGTTAAGAAGACATCGCTTGACACAGTAGAACAGGTGCCTATTCAGAAATTTCTAATAGAAGTGGGGTTGGCAAAACAGATAAGATGATAAAAAAATACGACTACATATTCACCAAGCAGTTAGCGATGCACGTACTTCTGTATGTTATTGGCATCATGATAGTTTTGTTGTTAGGCATATTGCCTAATACTAATAAGATGCTGCGGTTGGACAGCATAATGAACACTGTACAAGGAAAAATTGAGGAGAGAAATGCCCTCTTACCGACCTACCAGCAAGTAAGCGCTGTGAAAAAGCAGCAGATGACGCTCCCAATGCCAGAGAGGAAACCTATAGCAATGGATCAAATGGAATCAGTTATTAAGATATTTAAAGAAACAGCCGCTGCCTCGGGCTTAAAGGTTAAGTCGGTCATACCGGATATAAATTCCATAAAGAAGGATTCGCGTACATTTGTGCTTATAGTAAAAATAGCTGGCGAGTATGATAATCTGCGGACGTTCTTATTAAATACTGCAAAACTGCCGTATGTGGACGGTGTCAGCGGTATCACCATAAACAATGAAAACTTCTCGAAGGAACTGTTGTTTGATATGAGAGTTGATGTACTGGCGGGGAAATAAGTTATGGAAAAACGAAAGACTATAATAGTGGCATTAGCAGTAGTAGCGTTGATTTACGGGCTGTATGTGACGGTGATTTCGTCGCGTTTGCGGATGACTGTGGCCGGTGTAGGTGATTTCAGGCAATCTGTGAAAAACACAGTGAAAGACATCGAGACACGGCTGAAAGCGGTCACAAATATAGGCGCAAAACACCAGGATGATAAATACATAGTGCAGAAGATAGAGACCAAATGGGACTATAATCCCTTTGGTGTAGACCCGGCAATACAGAAGGAGATGTCAAGGCAAAAGGAGCCGGCTCAAAAGTCTGTGGAGAAGAAATCTCCGGCGGCAGCTAAAGTAAATTTCGTTTACTCGGCCTACATCGAGACAAATAAGCGTAAAGTAGCCGTTATTAATGACAATGAGTACAAGGTGGGTGATCAGCTTGAGACCCCTGGATATGTATTGAAGAAGATTACATCTGGCAGTGTTGTCATAGCGCATAAGGCATCGAAGACAGATACAGAAATATTATTTACCGATAAAGGGGAGTGAATCAAAATGGATAACGATAAACTCAGGCTGTGCCCAGTATTAAAGGGATTAGAGGGATTAAGGGGATTAAATGTATCAAAGGTTATGATTCTTTTGCTTGTATTTGCCGTTTTCGGATGTCAAACAGAAGTAAAGAGAGACGCTGAAATGGAGAAATGGTCAAAGCTGGCAGATTCCTCAAGAGGGTACACGCCGTCAAAGAAACCCTCGTACACTAAAGAGACAACAGCTACGGCTATAGTCAAGGACAAAGACGCCCCTGGTATTGGTGAGCCATCTAAACCCATGAGAGAACTGCCTTCAACCCCGATTAATCTGAAGGTAAGAAAGGCTGAACTCAGGGCTGTACTAAGGGCAATTGCCTCCTCAGAAGGTATAAACCTGCTTGTTAAAGACAATGTTGTTGGTACTATTACCGTCGATTTTTCAAATACAAGGTGGGACAAGGTATTTAAGTCAATCCTCAGGTCATATGGGCTGGCGTATATTTGGGAAGATAATATCATACGGGTAATGAAGCAGGAGGATATAGAACAGGAAGAGAAAAACAAATCTGCCGCTCAGGAAGTCAGGTTGGTTGACCCTCTGGAGTCATATGTGGTGAAACTAAACTATACATCGGCTAAGAACGTAAGAGAAAATCTGGTTGAGCTGCTGACAAAGGATAAATCGCTCAAGTCACGCGGGGCTGTAAAAGTCGATGAACATACCAATTCGCTTATCATTGACGCCATACACGATGATATGGAAAAGATAATGAGAACTATAGAGGTCATAGACAAGCCTACCCCTCAAATCTGGATAAAGGCAAATATAGTAGAGACCTCAAAAGAGGTTGCGAGGAATCTGGGTATTCAATGGGGGGGCATGTACAGCAAGCAGGTATCCAGGGGAAACTCCATGTACATAACACCAGGCGGCACAACTGGGACAGCTACTGCATTCACTACGAATCCGACAAATGTTGGTGTGTACCAGCCGGCATTTTCTAATCCCGGGATAGGCATGCAGGGGTACGGCATCGATTTCCCTGTTTCCGAAGCGGTTAGGGCAGCGGCAGGCGGCATCGGCTCATTAGGGTTTGCTTATGGCATATTGGGTGGAGACCTCCTTGAGATGCAGTTGCAAGCGCTGCAGAAGGACTCAAAGCTGAACATAATCTCAAGCCCATCTATAACAACGCTGGATAATTTAAAGGCATACACAGAAAGCGGTGAGAAGGTCCCTTACGTATCTACATCCACATCAGGCGGGGCGATGACCTCGAATGTAAACTTCATAGACGCCGTGCTGCGTCTTGAGATTACGCCGCATGTGATAGACAACGATACGATGAAACTGATAATTCTTGTGAAGAAGGACGAGGTTGATAGCACAAGGTCTGTACAGGGGAATCCATACATTGTAAAAAAGGAGACCTCAACAACCCTGATTGTTCAGGATGGCGAGACAATAGTTATCTCAGGGTTGACAAAAGAAAAGCGTCAAAAGTCAGATACAGGGATTCCAGGACTGAAAGATATACCTCTGTTGGGATATCTGTTTAAGAGTGATAATTTAGATAATAACTATGAAGAGGTGCTTATCTTTATTACGCCGCACATTCTTCCAGCCAGACCAATAGACATGGCGGCAAGCAACCAGGGTTATGACTCTAATGCGGCACGTACAAAGGAATAAATGTGGACTACTTTAAGCTGTTAAATCTTAAGAAGGAGCCGTTTTCTAACTCACCAGACCTGGAGTTTTTCTATCCTACCCAGATGCATGTGGATTGTCTGCAAAAGTTGGAGATGGCGCTTAGATTTAAACGAGGTTTAAATGTCATTCTCGGCGATGTAGGCACAGGCAAGACCACGCTTTGCAGGCAGTTAATAATGCGTTTTGACGCTGAACAAGACAAAAGCACAACCGAGATTCACCTCATCATGGACCCTTCCTTTAAGAATGCAGAGGAGTTTTTGATTGCTATTGAAAGGATATTCGGTATATATACAGGTGAGCCGAAGAGCGAGCTGCACTATAAGGAAGAGGTTAAGCGGTATCTGTATGCAAAGGGTGTAGACGAGGGTAAGATTGTTGTGCTTGTTATTGATGAGGGGCAAAAAATCCCTGGCTTCTGTCTTGAAATTTTGAGAGAATTCTTGAATTATGAAACAGGCAAACATAAGCTCCTGCAAATAGTGATTTTTGCCCAGAATGAGTTTAATGAAATGCTGCAAGGGCAGAAGAATTTGCAAAACCGTGTCAATCTCTGCTATCAGTTAAGGCCGCTAAGTTTTGTTGAAACATATCAACTGATCAAATATCGCATTGAAAATGCAAGCAATGACCGAAATAGAAAATCGCTCTTTAGCATTCCGGGCATGTATGCAGTATATCTGGAGACGAAGGGCTATCCCCGCACGATAAACATGCTCTGTCATCACGTATTGGTAGGGCTTATTGTGAAAAATAAGAAAAAGGCCGGCTGGGGTATGGTGCGTTTCTGTGCAGAGATGAATTTGCCTGGCAAGTCATCGGTCAATCATAAAGGAAGGATGCTGGCGCTGACCAGCTTACTTATCATTCTTGTGGTATCTGTTGTTACGTATGATATCGTTAATTTGAGAAAATATATAGGTAATCCAGGACTTTTAGGTGAGGTTGCTGCTGTATCTGCTCCGGCTATTGATGACAGTAAAAAAGAACCGCAAAATACTGCCCCAAGTACTGCCCCAAATACTGCAAATGTGATGACAACAGCCGTAGCGAATGAAAGGCTTGAAACTGTAGTGGTTGCAAATGATATTCAAAGTTCAGAGCTGTCTGTGCCGCCTGTGCCATTTGTGACTAACAAGCCTGAATCAGTGAAAACATCAGAAACTAATGTATCAGCCGTGTCTGATGCACCAGTATCAACAGATAAGATACCTGACGTACTTGGTGTTCTGACAGTACCTGCGGGAGATACGGTTATTAATTTGCTGTATAATGTCTATGGGCACTATAACAATGCAATGATAGACGCCTTTATGAAAATAAATCCTGGCATAAAAGATGCGAATGTAATTGCTATGGGGCAGAGGGTTTTATTCCCTGCCGTTAAACAGGTGAATAAACTGCCGGAACATAATGGGAAGATATTTGTGCAGATTGCCTCTACGAAAAGTATAGATCAGGTATATAAGATGTACAGTAGTTACCCTAAGGATCAGCCGCCAGTCAGCATAGTTCCTACATGGAACAAGACGGAAGGCCTGGTCTTCACACTTTTACTAAAAAGCAGTTTCGCGGATGTGAATGCGGCGCAGACATCCCTGAAAACGATCCCTGCTTCTGTGGCAACAAACACGAAGCTGATAGATAAATGGGATAAAAATACCGTATTTTTTCGCAAGATTGGGGAAGGCGCATGAAGAAAAAATTAGGAGAAATGCTTTTAGAAAGTAAGCTCCTGACCAAAGAGCAAATGGATTCGGCTCTCAAAGAGCACAAAAAGGCAGGGGTGAGGCTAGGCCAGTTCCTTGTTAGAAGCGGGATCATTGCCGAGGAACAGATAATTCAGGTTGTCTGCAATCAGTTGAAATTAAAGAAATACCATCCTGAGAAATATCCTATTTCCCTGGCCTTAGAGTCTGTACTACCATATGAAATAGCTGATAGATATAAGGTTGTACCATTGGCAAAGAAGGGGCGTCTTTTAACTGTTGCTATGCTTGATCCTTTGGACATCAACGCGATGGACGCAGTTGAGTCGATAACGAACCATGAGATTGAGCCGGTAGTGTGTACAGAGAACGAGTTCAATAATATCATCAGCAACCTGTATCCTGCACAGTCAGGGCTGGCAGTGGTAATGGACAGCTTTGAAGACAGCGACGGGCTTGATATGGGCGGCGAAGTTGATACAATGGACTTAAATATACAAAAGACAGAAACGCGTACAGAAGATCTCCCTGTGATACGCCTCGTAAATTCCATCCTGTCTACTGCCATTAAAGAACGCGCTAGTGACGTGCATATAAGCCCGCAGAAAAACAATATACAAATCAGATTTCGTGTTGACGGCAAGCTTGTAGATATGCCCCCACCGCCAAAGGTGATGTTTTTACCTGTTGTAACAAGGTTAAAGTTGATCTCCCGTATGGATATTACGGTGTCACGAATGCCGCAGGACGGCAGGTTTACGATAAGGCATGAAAATAAGGAAATCAACGTCAGGGTATCCTCTATTCCTACATTACATGGTGAAAACATAGTTTTGAGGCTTTTGGATACATCCACAGGGATATACACGCTTGAGCGCCTTGGAATGTCTGATGATGACATAGCAAAGCTGCGCTCTGTAATTTATAAACCATATGGTATGATTCTCAGCACAGGCCCAACGGGAAGCGGTAAAAGCACGAGCCTCTACGCAATCCTCAATGAGATAAGTAAACCCGATATACACGTTATTACACTTGAGGATCCAGTGGAATACCGCATGAACGGCATCAGGCAGGTGCAGTTAAACACGCGTGCCGGTATGACGTTTGCTACGGGGCTGCGCGCGATACTTCGTCAGGACCCTGATGTTATAATGCTTGGTGAGGTACGTGACGCTGAAACGGCGGCTGTTGCCATACGTGCGGCGCAGACCGGTCACAGACTGCTCAGTACAATTCACACAAATGACGCGGCAGGAAGCATCAGCAGACTTATGGATATGCAAATCGAGCCATTTCTGGTTTCCTCTGTTCTTCTTGTATCCTTTGCACAGCGTCTGGTCAGGACACTATGTCCGTTTTGCAAGGAACAATATACCCCTTCCACAAAGCTGTTACAAGAATGGGGCTTGGGGGTGTCTGACGGGAAATATTACCGCAGAAAAGGCTGTTACCAGTGCTTTAACACAGGCTATAAGGGCAGAACAGGCATCTTTGAGATATTACTTAATGATGAGGACATTGTTCAGGATATGATACTTTATAAAAACACATCAAGGCAGATTACGAATGCACTGATTGAGGCTGGCAGACTAAGGACGCTAAAGATGGATGCTGCGCGGAAAATTGTGCAGGGATTAACAACGTTCGAAGAAGCAGAGACCACAATCTTTACATAAAAATATGCCAATCTATAACTATAAGGCCGTTGACAGTTTAGGCGCCACAGTAGCTGGCACCATAGATGCCGCCGCGCTTGATATTGCTGAGGACATGCTCTATTCCAATGGTTTGATTCCCTTAAAAGTTTACCAGCCTGCGGGGAAGGGGCTTGCGGCATTTTTGTTTAAGAGTTCTGCTAAGACTTCTACAAGGCAGGTTGGTCGTGTAAGTACTCCTGATCTTATCATGTTTCTCAAGCAGTTCAGGACGATGTACAGGGCAGGTATACCTCTTATGCGGCTTATGGAAATTATGAAGACCCAGACCGAAAGCAGGGCGCTTAAGGATATCTCTGGCAATATGATGGCTGATATAAGCGATGGTCTGGCACTGTCAGAAGCGATGGGTAAGTACCCTTCTGTGTTTCTCCCGCTGTACTGCTCTATGATTAAGGCAGGTGAGGCAAGCGGTAATGTGCCTGAGGTTATTGATAGATTAATATATATAATCACCCACGAAACTAAGGTAAAATCAGAGATAAAATCTGCGATGACCTACCCAATTATTGTAGTTATAGCGCTATTAGGGGCATTTATATTTTTACTTACTTTTGTTATTCCTAAATTTGTTGCTATATTTGCAAAATATGAAATTACGCTTCCTCTTCCAACCCGTATTGCTATAGTGATGCATGATGGCTTGACGCACTACTGGGCGGTTTTTCTTTTATCAGCAATTGGCCTGGTGTTTTTTCTTTATAGCTATTTTAAAACAGACAATGGCAAATTTGTCAGAGATTCCTTTTTGCTTAGCATCCCTGTCTTTGGCCCGCTATTTGTCAAGGCGTCTATGTCTCGCTTTGCGAGTATCTTTTCTATTTTGCACGCAAGCGGGGTGCCGCTTCTGGAGTCACTCACAATCCTGGCAGAAACATTTGGCAATGCTGCTATAAGCAGAATTTTTAAGGCATTAAGAGAGAAAATAGAAGAGGGTAAGGGTATATCAAGCCCTCTGGGAGATGCAAAATACTTCACCCCTATGGTAGTTACAATGGTCTCGATAGGTGAAGAAACCGGAAATCTTGATGAAATGCTCAATGAAATATCTACGCATTATGACGATGAGGTGCGTTATACTATCAGCAGGCTTACTGAACTGATTGGCCCGTTTTTAATAGTATGTTTAGCTGTGGTAGTACTGTTTTTTGCACTTGCGATATTCTTGCCCATGTGGGATTTAACAAAGGCTGGTCATCGCGGGTAGTTAGTTTGGTGCGTTTGTAATCTGGAAATATAACTTATAGTGTGCATGGCTGCATTTTTAATGCAGTAATAAACCGAAATATTGGGGGTCAATATGAGAAAGCAGTTGAAGCTGTTGCGAGGACAAGAGGGTTTTACCCTTATTGAAATCATTGCAGTGTTGGTAGTGCTTGGTGTGCTTGCCGCTATAGCGCTGCCGAAGTATCAAAATCTGGATCAGGATGCTAAGGCAAAGGCATGTCAGGGGGCGATTTCCTCTGGAGCAACAAACCTGGCACTTGCTTATTCCAGATTTTTAATTCTTAACAGCATAGCACCAGATACGTTTTCAGTTAATGTATGGTCAAGCACTACATCTGGTACTAATTCTGTTAATGTACCAACGGGTGTGGGTGATTTTAATGTTGGTTATAGTGGATCTAAGCCGGATGCAATTACAGTTTCTGTCGTAAATTGGCCGTCTGCATGGGGAACTACTGTTAATTGTGTAGATACAGTGGGTACAAACTGGGGAACGAGGACATACAACTTTAATGCAGCCGAGACTGGAACAACAGCAACACCAGGATAATAATGAATATAGCTTTGTTGCTTGGTTGTAATGTCTATTCTCCTGAGCAAGGTATAAATTTGGGTTGAGCAGTGACTGGGTTATGGGTAGAAAATAATCCAGTCCAGCTCATAGATTTACGTAACTTAGTAGTAAAAGTCAGGCAGCCAATACGGTCAATACGTTAGAGGGGAACTAAATGTTAGCGCGTGCAAATGAGAAAGGTTTTACACTAATAGAAGTGGTTGCACTTTTGGTTGTAGTTGGGGTGCTTGCAGCGGTAGTAATATCCTACTCATCGACGCCGGAGACATATCAGGTTGTTTCTGAGTTGGAGACCTTAAGGACACATCTGCGGTATGCTCAGCTGAAGGCTATGAGTCATTTAAACGGCACCACATGGGGTATAAGTGTGGGCGGCTCATCCTATCAACTCTATAACAATGGGGCAGCATCAGCCATTCCGCTTCCTGGGGACACCACTGCGACACATACATTCCCATCCGGGGTCACAGCAACTACAACGACAATAACCTTTGACGACTGGGGCAGCCCTGGAACTGCGGATATAACAGTTACTTTAACTAAGGGCGGGTATTCACAGTCCATTAGAGTAACAAAAAATACTGGATTCATGTCATGAGGTATTTAGGGCAGAGAGGATTTACACTTTTAGAGAGCATATTGATAATTACGCTTGTAGCGGTTGCCGGGACAATGATGTTTACAATCGCAAATTCACCATTCACAAATGCCGCTGATGTCAACAGAAAAACAAGCAATGCCTTTAAGCTGGAAGTTGCAATGGAAAATATAATAGCAGATTATATTAAAAACTATAAAAATAACAGCAGTTGGAGTCAGTTTGATATTAACATAGGTGCAGAGGGTTCACCTGCTGTTCAGGCGAACGTTTACGGCAGCTATATTTTGAAAGATAAACATTTTATCAAATACGTCAGCAGTGTGGAGACTACAGACACTAGCCAAATCCTTTCCGCTGTGACAATAGGGGCTGCCCTTAAGGTGACAATAGCGGATGATGATGGCAATAGCTTAACCACAATATTTTCAAGGTATAAGTGACCAGTTATGAAAAATAAAACGTACATAGCCGATGAAAAAGCCTTCACACTGATTGAGATTGTTGTAACAATTGTAATCATGGGCATTGTGTCCGTGTTCGCAGGTTATGGCATTACTCAGGTGACATCAGGATATGTGTATGCAAAAGTCAACGCAGAGACACAGCAAAAGGCGCTGCTGGCAATGAACAGGATAGAAAGGGAGCTGATAATTCTGTCATCTGTTACAACTACTTCCTCATCACCCACATCCATAACCTATACTTCATACAAGCAAAGTGCAACATCAACGTCACATATATTGGCGCTCTTGGGGACAACTATTACACTTGACGGTGATACTCTGGTTGATCTGGTCAGTAGTTTTACCCTCTCATATTTAGATACCTTCGACGATTCTGCGCCCTCACAAACATGGAAATCGACCAGCAAAGTCATTCAATACACAATATCATTAAAGGATAAAAACGGAAATACTACATCGTTTACCAACAGGGTCGTACCGCGTGGTTTATAAAATGGGAGAAACTAATGAAGAATAATGCAGCAACACTCAGGCTGACGAATAACTATCACAAAGATCAGCACGGTATGTCATTTATATGGCTGATTGGTGTATTGCTAGGTATGTCGGTAATAGGCACTGGGATTGCGTATATTGCTACAGGCTCGACCTATAATGCTGCATATAAGACTTACCACACGAAGGCGCTATATGTTGCTGAGGCAGGCGGTAATTATGCCGTTCCCCGGCTTGCTTCCGACATTGACACTGGTGTGACTACAAATATTTACGCTCTTGATAACCAAACATTTCCATTGGGCAATGCCTCCTTTTTGCTGTCAATTGACAATACCCAAAAGGCCTACATGTACCTTAAATCAACCAGTACAGTGAACAAAAACTCTATATTTACTGCCCAGAGGCTTGTAACATTTAGGCTGAACAAACCGGTTAGTGATAATTTTGACAATAAAAATAATTGGAATGGCACTGATGCGACAGTCGTTTCAGACCCAACTGGTCAGATGCCCTCAGGCAGCAAGGTGCTTCAGCTTGGCACTATTGGGGGCAGTCAGACCCAAAGTCAAGCCACTATGAATTGGAACAACAACCCTCTGTCAAGCGTACCAGACCTGCTCAGCCAATGGTATATCGGGGGGCAACTGTTGAGCTATGAGCTGCAGTGCAAAGTTTATATTGACAGCGAAACAGCACAGGATCACATGGCAGGGCTGTCCTTCAGGCTTGGCGAGGACAACCATAAGGCAGGCGACAACACTTACGACACCACTTATGGTGTGTCTTTTTACAGGAAGAACTGCACAACAGGGTGTCCGGGCTGGATAACAGCGGCTGATTTTACTGCGCTGACTAACGATTATGTGTACATTGTGTTGTGGAAGGAGATACAAGGCACTTATTATTTACTTGCTTATAAAAGATTAACCACTGCCGATGGTCTTGTATCAAGCAACAGCAGCGGGGCGACACTTAACCCCTGGTCAACAATCCTTGTAACAGTTCTCGAAAAATTCAATGGAGCCAATAGAGAGAATCATATTTATGTATACACCGGGTCATCTACATCAATTGTAATCCCTGCACTCACTATGTATACCGGTGGCACAATAAACTGGACTCATTACTTTAAAGGGGTAGTGTGGGATACGATAAATCCTTCTTATGTAACATCTTCGGGGACGTGGTCATCCTATGCCTATAATTTTACAGCTTTAGCGAGTCAGCCATATATTATTGATAGTTCCACATATACACCTCCGGCTATTACTACTGAGAATTTTGCTGCAATATTACCGCCTGAGATTGGTCTTCACTCCTACTATAACACCAGCGCTACAACCTATCAGTACTTTGCCGATTATGCGATGCGCTTTCCAGGCGGGTCGTCACAAAACGTGATTGCGTACTATTAAGCGCCGCTCATGATGAGAGGGCAGGGCAGGTAAACATAGGGCTGCGAAAAAAACAATGAATCTTAAATCAAAAATCACGAACTCTTACTATGCTGTCCTCATACTGCTATTGTTGTTGTCTATAGCCTATGTATTCATGTCCCTGCCGCTGCAAGTAGGAGACACAGATATCTGGTACCATTTAAGCGGCGGAAGGTATTTTTCAACACATGGAAGCCCGGCGTACAACAGCTATTTTTCATTTATACAACCGGAGAGGCTCCGCAGCAACTACTATTGGCTGTTTCAGGTAATAGTCTATAAGATATATTCATTTACAGGCGAACGGGGGCTTATTGCGTTTCGGACGCTGTCGTTTATGGTAATGTTACTGCTCATTCTTTTTTTTCTTTATAAACGGCAAAAGGAAAATATTAATTATATTACATTTATCATCATTGTCTATGCCGTTGTGCTGATGCCCAGATATTCTGTCCTAAGACCGCACGTGTTTAGCTATGCGTTGATAGCGGCATTTATATGTATACTTGAGTTTTACCCGAAAAAAACAATTGTTTTGCCAGCCCTGGCACTGCTTTGGGTTAATGTACATGGCATTGAATTTCCAGTTATGTTGTTGATATTGATATCATACTATGTTGAGCCAATTCTGTTGAGAATACGGACTGCCCTGAGAAAGTCAGAAAAAACTGAAAGCAGCGCGATATTTACACTGCCGCTTGTGGTTGCAATGGCGATGATATATGTGACCCCAAACGGGCTTGGCCTGCTTGAGGTGCCTTTTATCTCAACAGATTTTGCATCCCAATATATTGCCGAACTCAGGCAGCCTTCAATTAAGGGCCTGTTTTCGCTGTCACTGTCACCGCTTAATCCAAACTTGACAATGTTTAGCAGTATTATATTGATTATGGCATTCCTGTCATTTCTTAAGGGGCTGTTACAGAGAAGTATAAAAATACATCATGCGATATTGTTTATAGGAGGGACATTTTTATTATTAAAAGGGGTACGCTTTACTAATGAATTTGTTCTGCTTGCCTTGCCTGTTATAGCTTCAGTCAATATCTTTGGGAGTTCTAAGTCTGATGAAATTAAGGGCAAGATATCTTATTTGATGGTCAATACTGCTTTTTTATTGATGACATTTTTTATGTCAAATAATGTTTTGTCAGAATTAAAAAGAGGGTTGACTCCAATTCCACGCGGGGTTACTCAGTTTCTTGCTGGATTAGATGCCGGTGGAAATCTGCTGACTGTCCCCAACTGTGGCGGGTATACGCAATGGATGTTGTATCCAAAATATAAAATATTTATGGACATGGAAGTTCCGCACTTATTTACGGATATTGATATGTATGTTTCAGTAAATGTATTCCTTGAGGATATAGTTCTGAAGAGGACTCTTGAAAAATATGATCCAGCCTTTTTATCGGTACCAATTGGTTATAGAGGGTTTACTAAGCTCATAAAAAAATATCCAAACTATAAGGCCATATTTTTTGACGATATTGAAGTATTATATGTAAATAATCGCAGTTATCCCAAAATTGCTGACCAATATGAACTTAAAGAGATTGATCCATTTGCGCTTGGTGTTGAGCTAATGGAGCAGGTTAAGTTTGACAAAAATGACAATTATACTGCGGAATTAAACAGGATATTCGACATCTACCCTAATATGCTCGTCACTCAGGCATTGGTACAAATATACAATTTAAAAGGACAATATGAGCGTGCGCTGCCATATACAGACATTACAATTAGAAACTATCCCGAAGTCCCTGGCGCCTATACTATAAAGGCAGAGATACTGAGCGGACTGCGTAAATATGGAGAGGCTGCTAAAATATTGGAAGCTGCCCTGGGTAGGGCAAATGATATAGAAAAAAAGGGGATATACCACCAATTATACATATGTTACTTTAATCTGGGAGACAATAAAAAGGCATATGATGCGTTAAAAAAGTCTGTGGATGTGTATTCTCCAAAGTCTTCATATGAGGATATATATAATTTGGCCGCTCTGTCTATAATGTATGGAAAACCTTCTGACCCTGTAACCCTTTTTAATATTGCGCTGTTAAAGCTGCCCCCAGAAAGAGATGATTTAAAGATAAAAATAGAGACAGCATTAAATGCTATAAAGAAATAGTGCGGCACACGCCCTTTTACTTGCGCTTAAACACCAATACGGTAAGGTCGGTAACTTTATAATTTTGCCGCACAGCTATATCTACAGAGCCGGAATACGTGTAATTATATGTTGTTATATCCTGAACATTATTATTCTTCAGTGGTGTAGCGGCTACATAATCAAGGGTGTAGTTTTCGATTATCCATCTGTATAAATCTTTTGCATAGGATTGAAAGCGGTCATAGCCGCATTCTTCTGTTGAAGAATTTAATACAGCAATATAATCAATTTTTTTATCTGCTATGCTCTTAATAAGTTTATCTTCGCCAATTGTCTCAACATCTAATGGTAGAAAAGAAGTATATGGCAATGGGTTATCTCTTTGTGCTAAGACATTTATGCTGATTCCCTCAGGAAAAACAACCAGGGTAGAATTCTTTGGCGTCTTATCGGCTAAGTATCGAGCTGCCTGCATAACCTTATGTGTTCTATCATCGTTAATAAAATTAAATTGACCAACGATAGTGTTTACTGTGATTTCTCTGTTAGTATAGTTTAAATAACTGACGTAATAAGATGGAAGTGAGAGCTGTACAATCAGAATTGCTGCTGATATATAATAATAACGTAAATCTGTTGTACCAAATATTTTATTATACAGAGATGGAAATATCTTTATATAAA
Source organism: Nitrospirota bacterium (assembly GCA_039908505.1). GTDB lineage: Bacteria > Nitrospirota > Thermodesulfovibrionia > Thermodesulfovibrionales > Magnetobacteriaceae > Magnetominusculus. The sequence goes on along the minus strand of JAMOAZ010000003.1, from coordinate 95,638 downwards.
ATATGTAATAACATATCAAACTCATAGGTAACAGGAAAAAACCGTGTTTCAGCGGTGTATAGTCTAAAAATATTCTGATTGTCAGAGTAAATGACATAATAAATATTGAAAGCAGCATCAACTGTTTTTTATTATATGAAGGGATTTTCAATAGTTTATATAAGTATGTTAATATTGTGCAGATAAATATGGCGTTAAGAATCTTATATCGTATAGGAGCCGCAGCAATTGTTAATAACTGCCCGATGAGTATAGTGTATATAATTATAGATATAAACAGTATTTTGCGTTTTATGCTGTTATCTTTAATCTTTTCATAATATTTCGAGAGCCTATCGCTTATGGCAATCACAATGCCAAGCGCTGTAATTTGGGACAGAGTACTGATTAGTATCTCAAAAATATTCTTCCAGGGCTTGTCATAGCCAGATACCCATTTTGCATAGGCAGTATTGCTGTACATACTAGTTATAACAAAATCTATAATACCCGTTTTAAAGCCTGCAAATGCGTTATTAAAATATAGAAAACAGCCATAGGATAATATTGTTAACAATATAGGCATGATAAAATATAGTAAATAGCCGACTGCTATTCTTTTTTTGTATAAAAGGCAAATGCCTATAAATAGGAAAGCAGCCCAAACAGTGATTGCCATTTCTACTCTGCACAGAAATGCACACCATAAAGCAAGTGACCAGTATGTAATGTACTTAGCCTTATCTGAGTATAAAAAAAACATGAAGAACAGGGTTGACGCTAAAACGAATAGAAAAAATAGTGTTGCACTTATGCGATAAGGCATAATGAAATTAGCTATTCCTGATTTAAACAGATTGTTAAATGCAAATATAAAGAGGAAATTTATAGAAAGTAAGGTTGAAAATAACCTGTTTAAAAAGAATCTTGATAACTTGTATAACATAAAACTGCCGGTTAGTGTGATAACTGAACTGAGATATATTATAGTATAATTATTTTTGCCAAGCGCCTTGAATAAAAAAGCGCACAAGTATGGCGGCAGAATACCGACATTATTGTATATATCCTTATATAATACAGCGCCGCTTGCTAATTTCAATGGGACAAAGAATGTCCAAGTAAAGGTATCGATAAGAATATCCCCCCACTTTAACCAGCTCATATTTAGTAGATATATGAAAGAGAGTATTATTGACAGGTAATATAAGTACCGTGTAGTTATCGTATCTGTACTACTATTATTTATCATCAATCAGCACCTCTGTGATTACCTGCGTTTAAACAGTAAGATTATTAATTTATTAGATTTATAATTATTTTGCAAAGCACTATCTAAAGAATCAACATCATTGAATGTATACGATGTGATATTTTCTATTTTCTTATTCTCTAACGGGGTAGCCACAACGTAATTGAGTGTGTAGTTTTCAACAATCCATTTATATAGATTATTAGCGTATGATTTAAACTCATCATATCCGAAGTCTACCATAGAAGAATTTAATATTGCAATATAATCAATCTTCTCTTTTGAAATAATATTAATCAGGTTATGTTCGCCAATTGTGGCGACATCAGTTGGTAAAAGATTACGATATGGTAATGGGGTATTTTTCTGCGCTAATATATTGAGAGTCATTCCTTCTGGGAATACAGCTAATGTAGTCTTATTAGGTGTTTCATTTGCTAAGTATCCTGCCATCTCCAAAGTCTTAAGAAGCCGGTCTTCTTTGCGAAACATAAACTTGCCCACTACTGTATTTACAGTGATATTTCTAAGATAATAGGACAGGTGAAGTTGATAATAGTATGGTACAGACAGTTGAGCTAATAACAATAATATAGAAATATAATAATAACGCATATTTATTTCAGCAGTATTAAATATTTTAATATAGAAAGAGGGAAATATTCTAACATAAAATATATAATAACATATCAATCCCATAGGTAGTAAATAGAAACCATATGTACCGAGGGTTATATATTTTAATAATATCCTGCTTGTCAAGACAAACGAAATTAGAAATACTGTAAGCAGCATTAAGTAGTCTTTATTGTATGTATCTGATTTTATAAATTTATAAGCATAATATAATATACCGCCTATAAATAATAAGTTAAGAAATCTATATTGATTAAATCCAACAAAGTGAACCAATAGTTGTCCAATAAATATCGCATATACTAATATTATTAAGAATGGTACTATACGTATTATAGAATTATGTGTCAGCGTTTTATTATAATTTATAGTTATTTTATTACATATCATAAATAATAGATAAAGTGCTGTTAACTGTAGTATACTACTTTTTAATATTAATAAAATATTCTCAACCGGCTGATCATAACCTGCTAAACGCTTAACAACCTCATTATCGTTTTGTAGATTATTTATTAAATAATCAATAATACTCATCATAAATCCCCTAAAGGCATTGTTAAAATGAAGAAAAGCAAGATATGATAGTATTGTTAATAATATTGGCAAAACAAGATAAAACAAATGCAGATTAAGTTGTCTCTTTTTGTAAGTATGGCATAGGCTTAATAAAATAAATCCTACCCAAATAGTAAATGTCAATTCTAACCTGCACATAAACGCACAACACAAAGTAAATGACCAGAACAGAAGATACTTAGTTTTATCTGAATAGATAAAAAAAGTGAACAATAATGTTGCTGCTAAAGTAAACGTAAAAAAGAGTATCGCATTAATTTCATGAGGCATAATAAAATTAGTTATCCCATCCGAAGTAAAATTGGTAAAGTTACAAAAGGCAAAGACAACGAGAAAGTTTATTGCAATTAAAGTCGAGAATAATCTATTTAGAAAAAACCTTGATAATTTATACAGCATAAAGCTAACTGATAGTGTTATAATTATCCCAAGATAGATTACAGTGTAATTATTCCAGCCAAATAGTTTAAACGCAATTACAAGCAGGTATGGCCCAAAAAACCCATAATGTGCATATATGTCCTTGTAAAATACATCTCCATTTAGTATCCTTAGCGGAACATAGAAAAAAGTGTCAAAAGTATCAATAAGAATATCTCCCCATTTCAACCAGCTCAGATTTAGAAGGTAAAAGAAACAGAGTATTATAGATAGGTAGTATTGATACCGATATTTATTTGCGCTGCTGCCATTGCTGTTTGCGTTCACTCTCCCGCCTTTGCGTTGTGTTTGCATTCCTGACTGATAAAAGTGCTTGACATCTGCATGTGTAACATATATACTACAGCAAAGTACTTAATAAAATGAAGACTAAAATGCAGACTTCATAAAAAATTGTTAGGAACGGCTGTTCAAATAAAAATATCTGCACTCAAGTGGCTATATTAAATCACTTGTTTAAAAAATCATGAAAATGTTCAACTAAATTACTAAGTAGTTCTATGGTAAGATGAAAAAAAATGATATTTTAATATTTACGGCAACTTATAGCGAAAAATCTAATATAAAGGCATTATGTGAACAAATTTATAGAGTATCACCGGATTATGATATTCTTGTTGTTGATGATAACTCACCCGACGGCACTGGTGAGCTGCTTGATAAACTTAGGGAAGATAACAGCAGACTGAAGGTTATCCATCGCCCAGGGAAACTAGGATTGGGCAGTGCCCATAAACTTGGTATCCTCTACGCTGTTATGAATAAATACAGATATATAGTTACCATGGATGCAGACTACTCACATAACCCTGATGATATTCCCAGATTATTAGAGCAGATGGAAGGTTATGATTTTGTAATAGGCTCAAGGTATGTAAAGGGCGGCGACTGTAACTATTCCGGGTACCGCAAGTATTTGAGCCGTTGTGCAAATCTTTTGGCAAAATTTCTCTTAAAGATACCTCTGCACGAGTTTACAACGTCATTTCGCGTGTTTAGAGTGTCAAAACTTGAGAAACTTAGTCTTGCCTCTATTAAGTCACAGGGGTATGCCTTTTTTATAGAAAGTCTGTTTCGGCTTTACCAGCAAGGCTTTAGCATAGCTGAAGTACCAATCGTTTTCAATGATAGGACTCGTGGTGAATCAAAGATACCAAAATATGAAATATTGAGAGGAATATACACCTTATTTCGTCTTTTTGCAAATAAACGTATTTCTCACATTAAAGAAATTACCCACACCACATGCCCCTTATGTGGCAGCCCATATTCGATAGGACAGGGGGATAGAATGAATTCTTGTGCCTGGTGGCATTGCCTTTTATGTGGGGTGTCCTTCACGGTAGCAGTTGATAGGGAAATAATAGATGTATAACTATGAATGGGACTCAGAGACGGGCGGGTATGTGCTTACAACTATAATGTCGGGGATTACGAGGCAGCTGCGTCCGGTGTTCTATGAAGAGTTGGAGCTTTTAGGGTTTAATAAATACTGGCGCTATACAAAGACAGACAAGCCGCTGTTGTGGGCGCAGACAAGGCGGTATATCTATAAAGGACGACTTGTTGCAGAGGTAAATAGCGGAGGATTATACACATCGCCCGATGTTAAAGTGCATGAGAATGATTTGGAGCTTCAACCTGTTGACGTTACCGCGATGATCGCTAAAAATAAGCCCCTGCATGATGGCGTTGTACAGAGTACGCTTGAAACAATATACAGGATTTTCAAAGAGTATAAGGCGAAAAAAATAGACGTATTTTATGTTGCCTTCAGTGGCGGCAAGGATTCCCTCGTGCTGCTTGATTTGGTGCAAAGGGCGCTGCCGCACAATGAGTTTAAAGTAGTATTTAGTGACACGACGATGGAGGTGCCTGATACTTATGTGGCCGTCGAGCTGGCTAAAAAGCGGTGGCCAACGCTGGAGTTTCATACATCAAAATCACATATGGATGCCAAGGAAACGTGGGAGCTGTTCGGCCCTCCAAGCAGGACCCAGCGCTGGTGCTGCGGCGTACATAAATCTGCCCCCGCAATACTGCTGCTACGGCAGCTTATTGGCAAGGCCGACTTAAAGGCCCTTGTGTTTGACGGCGTGCGTGCTGAGGAAAGCGCCTCACGCGCTGGTTATTCTTTAGTTTCAGATGGTGATAAACATGTAACACAGGTAAACTGCAGTCCACTTTTGGACTGGAATACCTCTGAATTATACCTGTACATATTAGAACAGGACATATTATTGAATAAGGCCTATAGATATGGGTCAATCAGAGTTGGATGTTCAATATGTCCTATGGCCTCGTCTTGGCGGGATTATATTGCAAACACTGTTTACCATGATAATGCGCATCCGTTCATTGACATTATAGACAACAACGCCAGATTAAAGTTTTCAGCAAATGCCGAAAGAAAAAAATACTTAAACACTGGCGGCTGGAAAGGGCGAGTCGGCGGAAGGGATTTAAATGTCGGCGGCAATAGAATAGTTGAACAATATGACGGTAAAACACTGACGATGTACATTAATGGAGAAAACACAGACTGGAGAGAATGGATGAAAACCATTGGAGATGTTGTTTCAGAAGGTAATAATACCTATTCGATAAAATATAAAAATAATATTTATAGATTTAGTGTTGAAAAGATAAATAATGTATTGAAGGTATCCATCGAAAACCATTTAATTACGAAAGATTCTATTCGCTTTATTTATTTATTCAAAAATGTTTATAATAAGACGGCTTATTGTGTGCGCTGTAAGGTTTGCATGGTTGAATGCAGATTTGGAGCGCTGATGATTGATGGCGATGGAGTTCATGTTCAGGATACTTGTAAACATTGTGAGACTTGTATTGATAAGACAAAGGGATGTTTGGCTGCTAAATCCTTACATGTAACTGCAGGTGGAAAAAATATGGTATTAAAAGGGATTAACAGGTATCAGGGTTTTGGTTTTCGCAAAGAGTGGCTGGAGTATTTTATTGAGCTTGGAAACGATAAATTTTGGAGCTGCGGCAAATTAGGGAAATATCAGTTTGATGGATTCAAGGTGTGGTTGAAAGAGTCTGGAATTACTTCCAGCAATTCGATAACTCCATTAGGTTCTGAAATTGTTCGTCTTGGGGCAAATGATATTCGAGGTTGGGCGGTTATTTTCAATAATCTTGTCTATAGCTCAATAATAGTTAGATGGTATGTTCAAAACATCGATTTTGGTATTGAATATAAAATCATTGATATTATAACAATGCTTGGTGACAATCATTCGATTTCGACGAGGGAAAATGCCGTTATGTCATTAAAAGAGACCTTTAAGACCTCACCAATCGGGATTGAGCTTGGCGTGGGCGTCTATGAATTGAAGGGGAAGGCGATTATGGCAGTTACACGCACCGCTTGGAGAGAGCCTGACCCCGTCGTTATTTTATACAGCCTGTATAAATTTGCTGAGGCAGGCGATGGTTACTACAGTTTTACATTAACGGAGCTTATAAACGATAACAGGCAGCGCGCGGGGATTAGTCCCGCCCGGATTTTTGGCATAGGAAAAGATCAGTTAAAACAAATCGTTCAGGGCCTCGCTATCGATTATCCTGACTTCATTGGGGCGGCCTTCAATAAGGACCTTGACAACATAAACCTGAGAAAAGAAAAGACGCTGCCCGATGTCCTAAAATTACTATAACGCGGGGGATATACTGTAAATGGCAAGGTTATACAAAGATTATATTTCAGTGAATAAGCATTTCTTCCCTGTGTTCAGCAAGAATCTGGACGCTAAGTATCCAGAGCATTGGAAGGCATTTGTACCGCACGACACATTTAAACGTATACTGGATGACCTGGCCGGTTCACTTGAGATGGCATCAACTCAAAGCAGACGCTCTCTATGGATTTCCGGCGCTTACGGCACCGGTAAGACCTATGCGTCATTTGCAATAAAGCATATTTTAGAGGACGATATCGGGGATGTAACCGGCTATTTTCAAAAACAGGGGATTGGTCAAACTATCTCAAATCGGCTTAAAAGCATAAAGCAAAAAGGCAATATCTTAGTCGTTCACAGGTCGTCAACAGCGGGCATTTCCGGTGATAATAAGCTGTTCGGCGCTATACAGGAATCCATAAAACAAGCGCTGAAGGGTAAGGGCTATCAATATTGGGGAGGCAAGAGTCTTTACAGCAATATAGTAGATAAACTTACAAACCCCGATTCCCCGTTTAATTTTTCAGGTGTGTTTAACCAGCACAGAGAAAAGTTCACCGAATACGCGGCTCCAACTGATGTTATAAAGGACCTCCAAGAGCTGGATATCGACGGCTCTCTTGACTTATTACAGCGAATAATTGAGGTTGCCGACAGGTCAGGCTTTAATTTTTCACAAGACCCTGATGACGTCATCGCCTGGATTAAAGACATCATTGAAGGAAACAATCTCTACACTATTGTGTTTATTTGGGATGAGTTTACCGAGTTCTTTAAGAATAATCAAAACACCCTGACTGGCCTTCAGGAGTTGGCGCAGGCGTCGTTTACTGTACCCTTTTACTTTTTGCTGATAACACATTTAACGCATTCGCAGGTTATCCCTGCGGCTGACTCAAGGAAAAAAATTGAGGCGCGCTTTAAACTGCAGACAATAGAAATGCCCGATACGACGGCCTTTATGCTTATGAGAAATGTGATACAATCAAACCCTGAGCCTCCTGAGCTTCCTGAGCTTAAAGAGGAGTGGAGAAACATCTCTCAGGATTTATGGGGCGGAGTGCAGAGATTTGTCTCCACAACCAAAATAGAAGAGATTAAAAGGGAGGAATTAAGGGGAATATTACCGATTCACCCGTATGCCGCATATATGTTAAAGGTAATCTCTTCAGCCATCAGCTCTAACCAGCGCACAATGTTTCAATTCCTGTGTGGTGAGATATGGCAGGGCGCACAGAGCAAGCGTAACTTCCGCTGGTACATCGAGAATCACTCAATAGATGATTGGCGTTATCTAACCACTGATTATCTCTGGGATTATTTTTTTACTCCCGACAATCCCGACCTCGACGAGGCAACTAGAAATACAATAAGCCATTATATGACCTTTGAAAATCAATGCGATGATGAAGACGATAAAAGGGCGCTTAAGACAACGCTCCTCCTGAGTGCGATGCGTGGAGGCATTGTCAGAGGCCCCTCCAGTTTCCTTAGACCTACGCTTTTAAATATATCGGCGGCCTTTGAGGGTACACACATAAATGATAAGGTGCGTACTGTCATGGACAAGTTAGTCAAGAAGGGTATTTTGGGGAGTATCCCTGATGGTAACGATATTTTATATGTTACACAGGTACGCACAATAGATGAAGAGAGGCTTCGTGACATAATAAATAACAAGAGGGGCTCCCTCACGTTTGAAAGAATTGTTAAGGATTGTGGCATAAATAGCCGCTATGATTTATCAGGATACTTAAAAACACGCTGCTACGTTGAGTCTGCCACAAATGTTGATATTAGAAACAGACTTAACGAGACTGCTGGAAAATTGCTGCTAAACAAAATCATTATTGTTTTCTTATATGCTAAAAATGATGAGGACGCCTCAAAAAATCACGATATAATCACAAAAATTTTGCAAGAGTATAAATACGACATCATTATCGCCGATATGTCGTCACAGCCACTTGGTCAGCACAGTTATGATAATTACATTGACCAAACAGCGAGGGCAGAATATTTTTCTAAAACAGACCATCAACAGGTAAAATTTTATGATACAAATGCTAAGGGTATCATCACCGAGTGGATACAAAAATTAGATGTAACCATCGTTTCACTATATACTAAAGGTGAGCCGCCGGTTCAGTTAAGAGGTCCAGCTAATTTTAGAGAGAAGATTAAAGAGATCAATAATAAATTATATCCTAATGGGCTTGAGACAGCAGCTGACATGGATACATTATTTAAAGGGGATGGATATAGTGACATTACGGCCGTAATGGGTATGGACAAAAAGGCAATTTCTTCAACTTATAAATACCTTGAAGCTCTCAGGAATCAACTTATAAAGGCAAATCTGTGGAAGAGCCACGACTACGAGAAAATAAATCCATCTCATTCGGTCTCTAAAATGAAGACAGCCATTGAGTCGTTAATTAAGGCAGAATTTGCTAAAAACAACTCTGTAGAGATAACAGACATTTGGCAAACTCTGCAACTAAAACCCTTTGGATTAATGAACTGCGTTGGGTCGGTGTTTCTTTTGGGCTTTTTACTAAAAGAATATGCTGACAGCAAGTACTACAGACATGATGGGACAAACACAGTTCCACTGACTCATGACGGTTTGGCAGATATGATTTATGCCATTGTCAAAGGGCCATCAATGAACAGGAACTTACGTATTGTTAGGATGACCCCGGAACATGAACTATTTTGCAGCGTTACGGCCGATGTCTTTACGATAAACCCGAAAAGCTCTATCCAGGACATACTACATGGCTTGAATACTCATATATCTAAAATAAATTTCCCCCTGTGGGCGATAAGAGACTATGTGACAGATAGTGACACTTCGGGATTAAAAGACACGATAATAAAAATAGTCGATCTACTTTGTGAGTTTGTCTCATCAAAAAGAAGTGAAGGCCGTGATCATACGAAAATCGCAGAGGAAATCGCACGGCTTTATCAAAAAGATTTGGGGATTAAGGACAATCTGATAAAGGCAGCGACCCAGGAGAATATGAAGATTGGCATGGATATTTATATCGGACGGCAAAAACCGGAGATTAAAACGATTGCCGACAAATTAGGCATTGGCAATATGGGGTATATACTTGCTCTTAAAGAGAAATTGTCTGCCGACGCATCGTGGCTCTGGGACAAAAGCGACATAGATAATAAGATTGAAGAGGTCTATGAGGATTATAGACTAATCGACGCTATAAACATGATTTTGGCCAGCCCCGTCTCTGATTTGGGCGTTGCAGCACATAAAATTAAGGCAAAAATGGGTGCTTTTAAAATGCCTTTTGATTTCTTTAAAGACACCTGTAAACCAATTAACCAACTGTTCTTTTATTTAATCGATATTTATAAGACAGACAGCTTAAGAAACACAAACGCCGCAGCGCTTATCACTGAATTGGAACAAAATGCAGACATGTTTAATAAATTTTATGGTGATCAATATAAAATATTCATCGACATGCTGCCGGATGTCTTAAACGAATCGCTCTCAGATGAAGAGTGCGCACATATCTATAAAAAAATGGAATCTGATTCTATTTTAAAATCACTGGAGCAATATCTTCAGGAATTAAAACAATGCCATTATGAGCATCAAAAAAATAAAAGTTTTAATTCATTGCTTGAAAAATGGAAAGAGTTGACGGCAACGGAGACGCCGAAGAAGTGGTCAGAAAGCAGAAAGATACCGGTATTGTGCTTATTTGGCAGCGAAATACAAGAGGCAATGCGCGTATTTGGTATAATCAACAAGGAATTGACTACCACAGACAGAAAAGTTATAGAAAACGCGATAAGGTTCCTGAAACAGAGCCGGAATATCGCCGCACTAAACGATGTTGGCCTATGTAATAAGACATTTAAGGAGTTTATCTCCGGTGAATATGAAATAATATTTACAGAGGCAGACCTCGGTGAATTAAAAAATATCCTGCAATCTGAATCGCCTAATATCTACAACTGGTATCATGACAGAGATAAATTTGCAGATAAGATTAAGAAATTCGGAAATGAAAAGTATAATGGCGGTTATTATAAAGCAGTATTTGATGAAATAGACCGCCTCACGCCAGTCAACGCCAAAGATTACCTGAAGGAACTTATAAAAAACGACCCGCTTGTCGGAATTCGTATCATGAAATCAGCTAAGACGAAAACATGAACTTCGCGACATTGGATGAACTTAAAGGGCATGTAGGCAGCGATTTAGAACTGACCGTCCCGATTCGTTTTATCAATGTTGAGAGTCTCAATATGTGGATTACTGTGAAATCATGGCTTAATGATATTTGCCCGAAATCACTGCGGCTGTCAGACTTCTGCGCAGAGAATGATTTAACCCCTAATATCAACAGGATGATTAATGAATTAAGAAAGACAAGAGAACGCACTTTGTTAATCCCCCTGTCTGAATACCTGCGTATAAACAATGACAAGACTAACGATATCTTGTCCAGAATCATTAACCTTGGATTTAACAACGAACATATCGCCATTTTTATCCCGCTGTATCGAATGAAAAATGTACTCTCTGAATTCATCAAAAGGGATATTCGATATGAGAAAAATATATTTTTTCTTGAAACTACAGAAGATGACGACTACTCACTTATCATACTCCCAAGCGACCTGAATAATGTTGATTTGACGGGCTATAACATAACAGGAATCAAAAGGTATTATAGTTATTGGGAGGAAAATCCAGATAAGCCTATAGTGCTGCGCGTAAATGATATACTGTTCTATAAAGATATCATCAGCGCTGATAAAGTAACGGTATTGATAACAGCATTTGATGTATTAAAGCATCATTGCAATATCAATGCAATAAGCGAATCGATGGGTACTAATTTGCACTGGAGCGAACTTCTTAACCGAATGAACTCCGATAGGACATTAGGCGGGGCCTTTGCCAGTATATTTAACATTCCAAGGTATAATGCTAAATATTTGTTTGAGAAGTGGGGCGGGTGTACCGAATTTGAGAAATGGGCTATATGGTTATGGTCAAAGCTGGAGTCTGCAGACAGGTATCTGCGCATGGTATTAGATACTCAGGGCTGCGACACATATAGAGATAACATTAGAGATAACATAATTGAGTTAATTTGTAAGATAGATTTTAAGCATAACCAGTATGATGGCTTTTATCGTGAACGGAAGGAATACCTGAAATGTCTGTCAATTGAAACATTGACGCAGTCATTTTGGGATGAGATCAATAAAAGGAAACCCACGCAAAGGCTGCATTATCTTACCGATTGCACATCAAAAGAAAGATGTGAAATACTCAGGACGATAGAGAGCGAGGGATTAACAGAAATAATTATGGGCTTATTAGAAACTGTCGACCCAGTTCTGAGGGCATATATTGAACCGTATGTCTTTAATAGCGAAAAATTTACTGAGTACTTTGGGCAGTATAAGCGGCAAAAGATTACGAATAGGGTAAACGCCGAATTTATTGATAAAGTCAGTGAGTATGCGTCGAAGGGGCTCTGGTGGGAGTTAAGCTCACGGAATAAGCTCTTTGACGACGCATATGGTAAAGGTAAAGGCACCCTTATCTTCTGGATAGACGCGCTTGGCGTTGAGTATTTAAGCCTTATTGTTTACCTGCTTAGGGAGCATCACCATGGCGTTTATTATAAAATCGAAATCGGATACGCGAATATTCCAACCATCACGGAATTAAATAATGATTTTTTACAAGGGCGAAATCACGTTAAGTTTCGCGAATTAGACAAACTGAAACACGAAGCTGATTATCCCGAATATATAGTACAAGAATTCACTCTGATTGAGAAGGCGCTAAGGCAGGCAGTTGAAAAGTTATCAGAACATGAAAAAGTTATTATTACTGCCGACCACGGTGCAAGCAGGTTGGCCGTAATTGCACAGGCGCACGCACACAAGGCAAAAGAAGGCGCGGCGGTTAAAAGACACGGGCGCTACTGCGAAGACAGCAGCAATAACTACGAAGGCGATATTGCCGGATGTGTGGATAAAGACAAATATCATGTGTTTGCAGATTATGACAGGTTCAGCATACAAGGGAATATTACCGGAGAAATCCACGGCGGGGCGACTCTGGAGGAGGTGCTGGTTCCCGTTATAGAATTGTCGAAACGGCCGTTTGACGTGGCGGTGACTATTACAGTTGTCACGCCTGAAATCCGGCTGCGGGCAGGGCAAAAAGCTGTCGTTAAATTTCAGATTGACAGGGATTTCGATAAGTTATATGCAGAGGTTCAAAGCAAAAGATATGACTGCGCCAGAGACATTGACTGCTGGTATTTTGAGCCTGATGTGGACAGAAAAACAGATAATTACAAGGCCAAAATTTTACATGAGGGCAGGCTATTAGGGAGTATTCAATATAAAATACAAAAGGGCATAACATCGACGCTTGATATATAACTTGATATATAATATGTGAGAGGATAATACATGGCGGCTGAACAGGATAAGTTAAAAAAATATTTTTCAGATATGCTGGTTTATAAGTCTCCCGATCAGGGGAAGTTTTTTTCTGTATTGAGCCTGCCTTCCTTTATGAGAGACTGGATTCTTATGAAGTTCGCCGATGACAACGGCATTATAGACAAAGAAGAGGTCTCTGCTTACGTCAGGAAGGTCATCCCGAAAAAGGAACAATGGGAACATCTGAAATTTGAGATGGCAAGATACTATCAGCCCGTCAGGTTTCTTGCAAAGGTAAAGGTTGAGATAGATATATCGAGTCGTACAGCGTTTTTTAGTCTGCCTGATTTTGCCGTGCCAAAGAGAAAAGGAGAGGCCATTGCCGACTGGGACACTGTTGAGTTGAACAAGGATTATCTATTTTCACCGAATGAGGTCTGGGGTGTGGTGGAGCTGGTCTGTACGAATCATGGCTCACGCGAGGAAACCGTAATAAAGATGGTAGATTTTAAACCATTCTGCCCCTATACCATAGATATGGACTACTACATCGGGGCGAGAGCCGAGTTTACGCTGGCAGAGTGGATAGATATAATACTCAGCGCAATAGATTACAATCCGGCAGGATACAGCGGCAGCTCTCAAAAACTCACTATGCTCAGCCGGTTATTGCCTTTTATCGAAAAACGTCTGAATCTTATTGAACTTGCGCCAAAGGGTACCGGTAAGTCATATCTGTTTTCACAGCTCAGCAAGTATGGATGGCTCATCAGCGGCGGCAGTATCTCACGGGCAAAGATGTTCTACGATATTAGTAAGGGTGTGGGCGGTCTGGCCTCCAGATATGATTATGTTGCATTGGACGAGGTGCAGAGCATAACATTCCCCGATAAGAACGAGATGCAGGGCATACTCAAGGGCTATATGGAAAGCGGCGAGTACCGCGTAGGCGACTACAGAGGTACAGGGCACGCAGGCGTTATTCTTCTTGGGAATATCGACGAACAGCATATGAATGTAAACGTCAATATGTTTATGAATCTGCCTGAGGTCTTCCACGAATCTGCCCTAATCGACCGCTTCCACGGGTTTATCAAGGGATGGGCAATCCCCCGAATGAAAGAAGACCTGAAAGTCAACGCATGGGCGCTCAACGTAGAATATTTCTCTGAAATCCTTCACATGTTTAGGGATGAGCCAATCTATAGGGTAATTGTCGATGAGGTACTTGATGTCCCAACCACTGCAGATACACGTGACACTGAGGCGATAAAAAAGATTTGTACGGGTTTTATGAAATTACTGTTTCCTCATATCAGAAAATCTGAGGATATTGATTCGCAGCAGTTTAGTCAATACTGCCTTGAGCCAGCGAAGTCGATGAGAAGGATTATAAAGACTCAGCTTGGGATTATAGACACGGAATATCGCGGCAGGGATATTCCAGATATAGTGCTGAAAAGCGGTTGATGACGAATATGAAACCAGTATGTCTTCAGTGTAATTGTGCGCTGCCCAAAGACCATTTTGCGCTGAACAGGAAACTCCTCGGCAGACGCACAAAAAATCTATTTTGCATAAAATGTTTAGCTGTACACCTGGATTGCACGGAGGAGGATTTGTTGGTTAAAATTGAGGAATTTAAAGAGCAGGGATGTCAATTATTCTAACTCATAATAATATAGAACTCATAATAATATAGATTCAAAGGGGCGAAGCCCCGTTAGATGGGGTGCAGGGGACAAGTTCCCTGCCGGGAGTTTGAGGGCAGAGCCCTCATTCTTCAAGTTGAGACCCATAATAAGTAGAATAGTCCGGTGAAATCGACTCTCACTTAGTGCTTATTACTTCAATGCCCAGATAGTTCAGCACCTTTACCGCGTCATTCCACGTAAATATCTTTTTGCTCGGGTTTCTTAGAAAATACGACGGGTGATACGTCGGCATCACCTTGATACCGTTGTAATCATGGAACTCGCCCCGCATCTGGCCTATTGTCTTATCTGTTGACAGCAGCGTCTTTGTAGATACGTTGCCGAGGGTCATAATAGCGTCAGGGGCTACTACCTCTATCTGTCTTTCTACAAATCCACGGCAAGCGGCTATTTCATCATCCTCCGGTTCTCTGTTGCCCGGGGGCCTGCACTTCACTATGTTTGCAATATATACTGCCTCACGCTGGAAGCCCATCTTATTTATCAAGCTCTCTAATACCTTGCCTGCCCGCCCGACAAACGGCCTTCCTGATTCGTCCTCATCTGCCCCGGGACCCTCGCCCACAAACATCAGCCTTGTACTGGGGTCCCCCTCGCCAAAGACTATGTTCTTTCTGCCAGTGTGGAGTTTGCATCTTGTGCAGTTTCCTATGTCGTCTCTTATGGCCTTTAAGAGCGCCTCAGATGTTGGATTAGATTTTGGGACTGTGAAAAATGCTTCAGGCAGGGCATCAAAACCCATTTTATCGTATATCTTTAATAAATCTGTTAAATTGTCCTTGATTGATCTGTCTGTCATCGCCGTTATCTCTGCCCCCATTTGAGCTTTTCCCTTAATATCTGAAAATAGTCCCTTTCATATGGTATGACCAGACTTGTCTTGTATGCCGACTTTCTTACTTCTATTACGTCGTTTTGCTTGAGGTGAAAGCCCATTTGTCCATCAAGTGTCAGGCATATATCCTCGGTACCGGTCTTAACTACGGCCTCGATACTGGCGTCGTCCGGGACTACTATCGGCCTGTTAGTAAGTGTATGGGAACATATCGGGGTCAGCACGATACAGTGCATCGTTGGGTAGAGGATTGGGCCCCCGGCAGACAGGCTGTATGCGGTTGAGCCGGTTGGTGTCGCAAATATCAGCCCATCGGCCTTGTATGTCGTCACATATCTGCCGTCAATGGATACCTCTATGTCAAATATCCTCGCAAGCGCCCCCTTGTTTACCACTATGTCATTTAATACAGTGTATCTGGCGGCCACGTTCCCGGCCCTTATCACAGAGGCGTCAAGCATTAATCTTTCTTCTATGTCACATTCCCCAGATACCACCTTTTCTATGACGGCATAGGTCTCCGATTTGTTTACCTCGGTGATAAACCCAAGACCCCCAAGATTAATTCCAAAGAGCGGGATTCCCCTCCGGGCAGCAATCCTTGAGGCGGCAAGCATTGTCCCATCCCCGCCAAGTGCAATAATCAGCCCCACATGCAACGCCATCTCACTACGGAGGCATTCCTTGAAATCTATATTTCCAAGCTGGCGCGCAGTGTCTTTATCAACATACACCTCGCAGTCATGACCGTTTAGCCAGGGAATCAATCCCGTTAATATCTCAAGCGCCTCGCCCTTACCCGGTCTGGTTATAATCCCAATCTTTTTCATCTATCCCTTGTATTGTTATTTGCCTTGTATCATTATCGGCGTATGAAATATCAACCCTGATTGCCCCGCTTATAACGCCGTCAAGTTTCTCAGCCCATTCAACTGCCGCGGCCTTCCCATGCCCAATGCACTCAAAAACGCCTGCCTCCTCTATTGACTTAATGTCATCAAGTCGGTAGAGGTCTATGTGGTAGAGTGGAACAGCCCCATCGTATTCGGCAATTATCGTATATGTGGCGCTTGTGATGTCGCGCTCCGGTATGCCAAATACAGAGCCGACGCCTTTTATAAGCGTTGTTTTCCCTGCCCCAAGCTCACCGTACATGAATGCGCTCAGTCCCTTGATTAGATGTCTGCCTATGTGCCTGCCTATTTCTATTGTCTCCTGGGGGGAATAGCTGATGATGGTCATTCCTTGTATTCTCGGTTACGGGGTGCCGGAGATATAAAGGCCCCCTGGCTTCCCCTTAGAGTGCCCTCTTTACGGAATGAAAAAAAATATTCTGAATCACAAAATGTACAACTGCTGGATGTCCAGATATTTTCCGGTCTTACGCCTAACGATAACGCCTGGGCAGTGTTTGCCCGAACGAGGTCAACGTATGGACGACCGTTTTTCTCTGTGATATAATCCCCTTTTCCGCTTTCTAATGTGACGGCCTCCACTACCTCTTCCCCTACGACGTAACAGCACCTGCGTATGGAGGGCCCGAAGGCAATCAATATATCTTTTGGTTTAGCGCCGAAGTCTTCAATAAATGTATTAATCACGGCCTTCAATATGCCCTTACCCGTGCCGCGCCATCCCGCGTGAACCGCCCCGGTTACAGCCATCACACTGTCGTATAGCAATATTGGAACGCAG
This sequence comes from Nitrospirota bacterium, assembly GCA_039908505.1. Classification (GTDB taxonomy): domain Bacteria; phylum Nitrospirota; class Thermodesulfovibrionia; order Thermodesulfovibrionales; family Magnetobacteriaceae; genus Magnetominusculus. The sequence goes on along the minus strand of JAMOAZ010000003.1, from coordinate 78,343 downwards.
TCCGCAGTACGTACTCCGACCACTATATCTTCTCTGTCTGTGACAACGGCATCGCCTATGCGCCCTAAATCTAACTCTGCAAGGTTAGAGCCTTTCCTTATAATTATCACTGTATTGGTGTGTCTTTGGACGGGCATGTAGAGCATTGGCTCCGGGTTTTGAGGCAGCGGGAATTTTGTCTTATCAATTCCCACTGTCCTGCCCGTAAAAAATGCCGTAATCCCTGAGCTGCTAAATATCTCAGGATATATAAGTTCGTTGTTCAAGAGGGTAGGGGGCTTAGTGTTTGACCAGTAAGAACCCTTTAATGAACCCTACCGGATCGCCTTTTACAATTTTTTCCACTGTGACAGGATGTCCTTCAATTATATCATCAAGCACCCTGGCTACACTTGCAAAGCCGTAACTTAAGACTGCGTCAATCGGTTTGGCAAGCACTGTGGGGACATCACCTTTTCTAAACAGATGGTCAAATACGAGTATCTGCCCCCCGGGTTTCACCACCCTGACGATCTCGCTAAATGCCTTCTTTGCGTCGAACACAACGGTAAGAAACAGGCTTAATATCGCCTTGTCAAATGTATTATCGTCGAAAAACAGCTTTTCTGCATCCATCTTGTTAAGTGTTACGTGCTTTTCCCTGCCGAATAGCTTGAGTTTTAATCTTCCTAACCCTAGCATAACGTCGCTTATGTCAACACCATCGACATGGACATCGTTTGGCAAGGAGGAAAGGTCGTGACCGCTTCCCACGCCGGGGACAATCACACGGTCTCCGGTGTGAAAATCCAGCATTTTTATTGCCTTCGTGCGCCATGGCCTTATTGGCAGCATCAGAGCAGGATAAAATACTGGTATGAACGTATTAAATGACAAGAGCTTGACTACATTTTTCATTAGTACCTCCTGAATATTTGCGGCATATGATTACATGACTTTGTATTCTTTGCCGTCATAGGTGAAATTATCTAACTGGTAATCCTTCATTTCCTTTTTTGCATAATTAACTATTATCCCTGAGGTTATAAGGAAATCGACCAGTTCCTTATCGACATGCTTATCTTTCACCATGAAACCAAGTATTCTAACACACTCGGAGAGCTTTTTACCCGGTCTGTATGGCCTGTCTGCTGCTGTCAGGGCTTCAAATATATCTGCTATTGCCATTATCCTTGACTTAGTTGAGAGCTTATCTGCTGTGAGACCGTAGGGGTACCCTGTGCCGTCAAGTTTTTCGTGGTGCTGCCCTGCGTAAATGGGTACGTTTTTCATGGTTTTAGGCCAGGGCAGCTGGCTTAACATCTTAATTGACATCGTGACGTGATTCATTATTACTTTACGTTCCTCGTCGTTGAGCGTTCCTCTGCGAATGCACAGATTTGATAACTCATCATCACACAAGATTGACTCTGCCTTTCCTTTGACGGTAATACTATATGAGGCTATCTTGTGTATCCTTTCGATATGGGCATCGGAGATAAACTCCCCTCCTATGTTTGCCTTCTTCAGAAACTCTATGTCGTCATCAAGCTCTGCAATTCGCTGCGTGAAATCCTCAGCGAGTCTTTGCATGGCGCTCTGACCGTTTCCGCCATGTTCGGCCTCAAGTTCGGACTTCTTCTTTAAATATCTGATTTCAATGTCCCTTTTTAATACCTCAATCCCCATAGTTACAGTTTCTATACGATCAGTAATAGTCTCTAGTTTCGTGGACTTATCCACTACGTATTCAGGCGTGGTGATTTTTCCAACGTCGTGCATTAATGCCGCTGTTTTTAGTTCCATCTGCTCTTCTGGGGTAAGTGTAAAACTCTTCCATCTGTCGTCTTGCGATTTGCCAAGTTCGGTGGCAATATCCATCGTCAGCTCTGCGACACGTCTTATGTGTCCACCCGTATATGGGGATTTTTCATCAATTGCGGACGCTATTACCTTGACAAAGGAATCCAACAGCTCTTTTAACTCTCTTATAAGCGTTGTGTTTGTAATGGCAATGGCCGCTTGTGAGGCCAGAGACTCGATTAAAAATTGATAGTCAGGGGAGAACTGTATCACAGTGCCGGTACCATCACCAGCATTAATCAGTTGCAAGACGCCGATTATCTCGCCTTCGTGGTTTTTCATGGGGGTAACAAGCATTGAACGGGAGCGGTAGTTATTTTTTTGGTCGTATTCTTTTGTCCCCTTAAAGTCAAACCCTTCTATTTCATATACGTCTGGAAAGTTGATTGTTTCACCGGTTAAGGCTACATACGTGGAGACATTGTGCATGTTTTTTGTGCCGTCGTCCTTGAAGAGCGGCACCGGTGGGAATTTGAGAGGCTCGCCGCTTATGCCGCCTTTTTTTACATTTAATGAGTTATTGTGGATTATCTTAAATGTCAGACTTTTGGCGTCAGGTGATGTAATATAAAGCGTTCCGCCGTCAGCGCAAGTGAAGTTCATTGCCTCAGTTACGATCATCTCAAGCAGGGCATCAATATTTCTCTCAGCTGATAGGGCGATGCCGATTTGCAGGAGTTTTCTTTTGAGCCGTGCCTGTAAATCAACATAATTCACCACCTCGGAGATTAGGGCCTCCTGGTCATCATCCAATGCCGCATCGCCGCCGCATTGTTCTTTGAGATAGTTTATTATACCTTTGAGTATAATATTGAAATCTTCAAACTCAGTAGCCTTAGAATAATCCATAGTTTGACACCCTCTGCACACACACGTTTGATATGTGATACTAACATAATATGCCCCATGTCTGCAAGTCAAACTTTTCCTTACCTGATATTCCAGCGACATTGACATTGCCACAGTGCATTCCTTAAAATCGGTAAGACTTAATTATTTTGAGAGGGACTGATTGGATTACCACCACCTCGGCGAACTTGACAGGAAATACGTCTGGCATCCCTTTACCCAGATGAAGGAATGGGCAGAGACCTCCCCTGTGATAATCACAGAGGGCAGCGGGTGTTTTATCAAAGACATCAGCGGCAGATGGTACATAGACGGGGTGTCATCGCTGTGGGTTAATATCTTTGGTCATAGAAAAAAAGAGATAGACGATGCCATAAAAGGGCAGCTTGACCGTATAGCCCACTCCACGCTGTTGGGACTTGCCGGAGAACCGTCTATCTTGCTTGCTGAGAGGCTTATAACACTCCTCAGAAAATCTCTTATAGCTGAAAGCAGACCGCCGCTTTTAAGGGTATTTTACTCTGACAACGGCTCAACTGCTGTGGAGATAGCCCTTAAGATGGCATTTCAGTACTGGCTGCACAAGGGTGTAACTGGGAAAAACACCTTCCTGTCGCTTAGCAGGGCCTACCACGGCGACACACTGGGGGCGGTAAGCGTTGGGGGCATAGATATATTCCACGCTGTGTTTAACCCCCTGTTGTTTAAATCCCTTAAGAGTCCTGCGCCATATTGTTACAGGTGTGAACTAGGGCTTGACAGGGCGTCGTGCGCGATGGCGTGTCTCACTGAGATGGAAAAACAATTAAAAGAACACAGCCATGAGATAGCCGCCGTGATAATAGAGCCGAAGATGCAGGCAGCCGGGGGGATGATAGCCGCACCGGAGGGATTTTTAATTGGGGTTCAGCGCTTATGCACTAAATACGGGGTTCTTCTCATCGCCGATGAGATTGCAACCGGGTTTGGAAGGACGGGTGTGATGTTTGCGTGTGCTTTAGAAGGTGTAGTGCCGGACATCATATGTCTGTCAAAGGGAATAACGGGCGGTTACCTCCCCTTAGCCGTCACAGTTGCAACAGATGAGATATACAATGCCTTCCTTGGCGAATATGGGCAGATGAAGCAGTTCTTTCACGGTCATTCCTATACGGGTAATGCAATTGGCTGTGCTGCAGCCATTGCCGTGCTGGACCTGTTTGATAAAGAAGACACATTAAACCATTTGATGCCAAAAATCGAAATCCTCGATAAATGGCTGAAACGACTCTTACGCCTCAAGCATGTTGGCGATACCAGGAACGCCGGGTTTATGGCTGGAGTGGAACTAGTTAAAAACAAGGAGACCAGGGAGGCATACCCCGTTGAAGACAAAACAGGCTGGAGGGTTGTCCTTGATGTCAGAGACAAGGGTGTGTTTTTGAGGCCGCTAGGGGACTGCATTGTGATAATGCCGCCCTTGAGCATATCTGAAGAAAATCTAACGGCAATGCTGAGCCGAATCGAAGACTCGATAGCTATTGTTACAGAAAAGCCTTAAGGATGACAGTACCATATGATTATGAATAATTCAACACAGGATTACAAATTTGAACCCGTTAGCAAGTCCTTATTATTTACGACATCTGCCTTTAAGTCCGAAAAGGGCAGCGTCTTACATAGCGGTATTTATAACAGGGAAATGGCCTCGACGTTTGTTGCAGCAGGCACTGCGTTTTTTTATTTCGTTGTAGCTGCCCTTTCGGGCTGGCTGAATTATATTCACTATGCAATTACGGCTGTTTTATTTGCCGTCATTTATCCACTAAGCTGGCTGTATATTTTTAGAAGGGCGGCCATTGCCGTTTTTCTTGATAATGACAACGACATTGCTGCTATTGCCATAAAGGGCACATTTCGCAAGAAAAGAATTTTTAAAGCGCTTAGCCAGCTTAAGGATATCGCAGTAACTCACATGGAAATAGAGACAGGGAATCCCGATGGTGTGGCCTTTGTGGAGAAAATCGCGCTACAGCATGGCACAGTCATACCTGGCTTCGGTGCAGCTCAGCACATTTATACAGTTGAATTGGTTTTTGACGATGCTCAGGTTACTGTATATTCATCTGGAGATAAGGATAAGGCTGCTAATGTCATGTCAGGGTTTAAGGAATATCTTGGGAATGGGAGATTTTAGAAATTCATTGACATTGTTTATTCTGTGTGTTAGAATTGCTGTAATTGTTGGAAAATACAAATATCCTGATGAAAACAGAAAGTAAACATTCATTCAAATCAGAGTGGCAGAGATATGTAGTGGTTTTTTTATTTATCTCAGCTGCGTTTATAGTTGTGTATAGTCCTTATTTATTACATGGCTGGATATTATCTTCCGAATTTGCTAATGCAAAAATGTGGGGTGAATGGGTCAATGATTTCCATTATTTAAAAATATTAAAAACGATTCCTGAATGGAAAAAAGATATGGCGTTTGGAGTCAATGGTATTGGTCGAGACCCGTTTTTTAGTTCATTATCGCTTGGCAATATATTCATGTTTTTTTCCAATGACCCTAAAACAGGATGGATGGAAGGGATTTATTTTCATTTTTTATTAATGGGTTTTGGCGCATATTTATTTTATAGAAGTTATGATATATCACACATAATATCAACATTTGGTGCGATGTTGATTTTGCTTTATCCGGGATTCCCACCATTTTTTGATCATGGCCCTGGCAGAGTGATAACAGGAATAAGCCTGATTCCCTGGTTTATGTTTGTTGTTCACAGAGCATTTTCGGGTGTGCTGCGATTAGTGCATTTTATCTGGATAGGAGTTATAGGGGCAGCCATATTCCTTGGCTCTGGGGCATGGGTGTCACAAATCATCACTTATTTAATAGTCCCGTATTTATTATATTCCATGATTACTTATGCCTTTAAAAGCAATAATAAATTAAAGACATTATTTGCAGCATTTGGGGGTGCGGTGTTTTCTCTGCTGATAGCTCTGGGGCTTGCCGCGTATCTGCTGCTGCCGTTAATCGATAATTTACACTGGTCACAACGCTCACTTTACGGTATGCCGGCAGGCAACGGTATTGGAGATATTATTGCGTTATTCTTCCCCTGGCAGGGGAGAATTTATACGATGGGGTACTATGATACGCCAATTGTAATACCCGGGGTTGGTATAATTTCTAATTATTATAGATATTTTGGGATACTTGCAGTTCCATCATTGATATATTTGCTTTACACTTCGGAGCTGCGCAAGAAATATGTTTTTTTCTGGATGTGGTTTTTTACTGTTGCATTTTTGTATTCAAAATTTGCTAATAAGTTATTTCCGCTTATGTTATATTTTGAAAAAATCATGAATACTAACTCAAATGAAAATTGGATAATCATTGACGTCATAATATGCTTTAACATGATTGTTGTTTTAACGCTTGACGATATTGTCAAAAAGCGCAGGTCAGATGCTATTGATGTAGTGAATGATTATAAAATTATGAATAAGCTGCTGACGGTGCTGATGGTAATTTATACATTTGTAGTCTTGGCGTGGGTGACTGTAAAAGTAGTCTTGATATATGCCGGGTCTGTTATTAATAAATTATTTACAGTATCCCCTTTTAGTTCGTTAATAATGAATGATAATTATTTCATAGGACTACAGCTTGTGCTTTATTCATATTTCTATGATCACTTTTTCTATCTGCTTTTAATATCTTTTCTTGTCCGGCTTATAACACTATGGCTGTTTAAAAATAGACTGCTTTTACAAAAAATGCCTTATGATGTTGTCATAATAGTGATATTAGTAGCCATAGATTTGATCTTGTTCAACTATTATATATATCCCTTTACATCCAGCAATGATATTAGCTACTCAAAGGAAATAAAGCAAAATGCGTTCATAGAGAAAGTCGTAAACCCTACCGAAAGGGTTGGTGCGTTCCCCATAGAGCTTAAGATTCCATATAAATTACAGAATATCCTTAAATCAATGAGAGAGAAATACGGTGGTACAATCCCCTGGGACCCCGTAAAAATTCATACTGACTACAGTGCATTTAATGTTGACAAGGGATATTTCGAGCCGCTTTTTGACCCTGGTTCTACATTTTATCCTGTCACTGTTGGTAAGCAAATTTATAATAATCATCAGAGCCTGTTACCATTATATTTTTGGGAATATGATAAGGCAATGAACAAAGACAGTGGAATTTACTACAGACAGTCATGGGTTTCAATCCAGAATCCGCATTCAAGGCTGCTTGATGCAGCGGGGATTAAATACATTTTTTGGTATCAGCCGGTAGCTGACAGCAGACTTGAACTTGTTGAAAGATACCCCATAGGAGATGGCTATATTTACTTGAACAAAAGGGCTGTTCCTAAGGCTTACATTGTTTCAAATATAGAGTATTACACAACAAATGATAAGGTCTTAGAAAGATTAGCCGAGGAGACTTTTGACCCTCATACAACCATAACTACAGATGACATTGAACTTATCGGCAAGTTTTTACCTGACAATTCCACTATTGGCGGCTCCGCCGATATAGAGGAATACTCTGCGGATAGGATTATTGTGACTACAAAAGCGCGGCAAAATTCTATGCTTGTAATAACTGATTTATATTTTCCTTATTGGACAGCTACAATAAACGGAACAGAATCAAAGATTTATAGAGTAAATGGTGTTTTCAGAGGAATAATATTAGATAAAGGAGAGAATCGCGTAGTGCTTGAATTCTATAATAAATATTATCACATGGGTTTAAAAATATCATTATTTACACTAATATTAACCTTATTGCTGCTTGCAGTAAGTGGTTTACGCAGGAGTACATTGTGAGGCCAAATAATAGCTTCTTAGAAAAACTATTAAGTATCATCAATGTGTGCGTATACTCTGTTGTGTCAACAGTGGTGATAATCTTTATATTAGAGGTGCTGGCGAGGACGGTTATTGTCCCAACGGACTGGGGCATGGACCCGCGCCAGATTAACATAGCCCCACATATACCCGTAAACAGTCCCGATGGAAAACTAATTTCAATATCAGACTTAGTAAATAAAAATAATTACGACGGCAGGTGTGGATTCCTCTATCCATATCCATATGTCGCGGCACAGTCTGTTTCAAATGTCAGGTCACCGTCATGTAATTCTAATCAGCAAGGATTCAGAGACAGCTCCTTTGATGAGATAATCAAAGACAGCAGAAAAAAGGTATTATTACTTGGTGGAAGCGGCATGTGGGGTGCCGGTGCAACAAACGATAATACGACTATAAGGGGATATTTACAGAGATGTTTCGATTCTAAGAATCTTCCATACAGAGCAGTCAGTCTTGCAATGCCCGGGTTTCTGAGCATGTCAGAGCTGATTACTTTCGAGAGAATTGCACCCAGGTTGCAGCCTGACTGGGTTATCGTAATGAATGGTGGAAATGATGTAGCTCAGGCAATGTATCAACCTGCACCAGGCAATCCAATATTTTATCTGGAATCAGAAATACTGCTTGGAAACGCCTATAAATCTAAAAAATCAACATTATACAGTTTAGCTAATTCTATGGAGTTAGTCAGATCGATGAAAAGATGGTTAAAGCTTGAAAAAGCACACTATAATGAACTTTTTGATTACGTCAGAAACAGGACATCATTAGTTAGTGGACTCAACGATAATAAATCAATCAGTAATGAAATAGTGACACAGTATTATTATAATATGAGGAGTCTTATCCAGCTGTCACAGGCGAACAATGTTAATATGTTATTAGTTTTACAGCCATCGGTTTGCACTATAAATCCATCAAATGACCTTGAAGCTAAACTTGGTACGAGTGTTTTCTTCAAAGACACGTATGCCCTCCTTCATGAAAAACAAAGAATATTGTCTGAGAAATATGGTATTTCACAACTAAATGGTGGTGATATATTTAACAGAGATAATACGACGGCTACGAAAATCGTTGACCAATTTCATTATACTGACTACGGTAATGAGTTATTAGCCACAGAGTTTTGCAGCATAATTGAAAAAAAGCAGCAGTAGTGGTGATTCGCGCCTAAGACATTCAGATAAAGTGGTTTGACCGCTAAAGAATTCTAAAGACACTAAAGCAGCAGAAACATGTTACAATAGCACAAAGGATGGAATAGACCTGTAACTCTGGCGGCATCTTGCCGGGGTTTTAAGGATTTTGTATAAGAGGATGATATGCCGAAGAGATTGGATATAAAGAAAATACTCATAATAGGCTCCGGGCCTATAGTAATAGGGCAGGCCTGTGAGTTCGACTACTCTGGCACTCAAGCCTGTAAAGCATTAAGGGAAGAGGGATATGAGGTGGTACTGATTAACTCAAACCCTGCCACGATTATGACCGATCCCGAAACTGCCGATGTCACGTATATTGAACCGCTGACAACTGAATTTCTTGAGCTGATAATAGAAAAGGAGCGACCCGATGCCCTCCTTCCCACAATGGGGGGGCAGACCGCACTGAATCTCACCGTTGAGGCCGCCGCAATGGATATATTAGACAAATATGCGGTGAAACTCATAGGGGCAAACCTCGAAGCCATTCATAAGGCGGAAAACAGGGAGTTGTTCAAGCGTTCGATGGAGCGCATAGGGCTTCGCGTTCCGAGGGGCGTTGCCGTATCAAGCATGGATGAGGGGTTGAAGTCGCTGGAGTACGTCAGGCTTCCTGTCATTCTGAGACCTGCTTTCACGCTTGGCGGTACGGGCGGAGGGGTTGCCTATAATATCGAAGAGTTTGGCCCGCTGCTCAAAAAGGCACTCGACTTAAGCCCAGCCAGACAGGTACTCATCGAAGAGTCCGTCATCGGCTGGAAAGAGTACGAACTTGAGGTGATGAGAGACACGGCAGACAATGTCGTAATCATCTGCTCAATAGAGAATCTCGACCCGATGGGTATTCACACGGGGGATTCGATTACCGTTGCCCCGGCACAGACCCTGACAGATAAAGAGTACCAGAAGATGAGGGATGCCTCAATAGAGATAATTCGTGAAATAGGCGTTGACACCGGTGGAAGCAATATTCAGTTCGCCGTCAACCCCGAAGACGGCAGCATGATGGTCATAGAGATGAACCCGCGTGTATCTCGGAGTTCCGCTCTGGCAAGCAAGGCAACCGGTTTCCCCATCGCCAAAATCGCGGCAAAGCTGGCCATAGGCATGAGGCTTGATGAGATAACCAATGATATAACGGGTGAAACCCCTGCGTCATTTGAGCCTACCATAGACTATGTGGTTACAAAAATCCCCCGCTTCGCCTTCGAGAAATTCCCGGAGGCTGAACCAGTCCTTACGGTATCGATGAAATCTGTAGGTGAGGTAATGGCCATAGGCAGGACATTTAAGGAATCCCTTCATAAGGCAATCCGCGGCCTTGAGGCTGATACCTGTGGTTTTGAGACAATCGACGGCCTTACGCGCGGAGTTTTAAAGGGAAAACTCCAGACCCCGAATGCTGAAAGGATATGGTATGTGGCACAGGCGTTTCGCAATGGATATGACGTGCAGTGGATATATGACCTGACAAAAATTGATCCATGGTTTTTGAATAACATCAAAGAGATAATAGACATGGAGGCAGTAATTAAAGACAGGGGAGGCGACCCCAATGTCTTAAGAAACGCAAAGGAGTACGGCTATTCAGACAAGATGCTGGCCTCCCTGATGGGTAAAGACGAAAAGGCAGTAAGGAAACTCAGGCAGGGGTATGGAATTAAGCCGGTCTATAAGATAGTCGATACCTGTGCGGCAGAGTTTAAGGCGCGCACCCCGTATCTATATTCCACATACGAGAGGCCATTTTTTAAAATAACTGACGGCAAGCTGGAGGGCGTCTCTGCGTGTGAGGCAAATCCCACAAAAAGAAAAAAGATAATCATACTTGGCTCCGGGCCAAACAGGATAGGGCAGGGGATTGAATTTGACTACTGCTGCGTGCAGGCCGTCTATGCCCTTAAGGAACTGGAATTTGAGACAATCATGATAAACTGCAATCCGGAGACCGTAAGCACAGATTATGATACCTCAGACCGTCTCTATTTCGAGCCTCTTACCATAGAGGATGTCCTTTCGATAATCGAGGTTGAACGCCCTGAGGGTGTTATTGTCCAGTTTGGCGGGCAGACGCCGTTAAAACTTGCCGTACCGCTGGAGCGAGAGGGAGTTCGTGTGCTGGGCACATCGGCAGACGCCATAGACCGGGCAGAGGACAGGAAGAGATTTAAGGAACTTATCCATAAGCTCAAACTGAAGCAGCCTGAGAATGAGACCGCCACATCTGCTGTTGAGGCCATTCAGAGCGCTGAACGCATCGGCTATCCAGTCATGGTAAGGCCGTCATATGTGCTAGGCGGCAGGGCGATGGAGATAGTCTATGATGACGAATCACTTGCAGATTATATGGTGAGGGCGGTAAAGGCCTCACCGGAACACCCTGTGTTGGTAGATAAATACCTTCAGGATGCCATCGAAGTAGATGTTGACGCTGTTAGTGACGGCAAGGATGTAATAATTGGCGGTGTGATGGAACATATTGAGGAGGCTGGCATTCATTCGGGCGATTCGGCGTGTTCGCTGCCGCCGTATACCCTGAGCGAGTCATTGATAAAAGAAATTAAAAAACAGACTAAATCCCTTGCCCTTGAACTCAATGTCATAGGGCTGATGAATGTCCAGTTCGCGGTAAAAGATGACGAGGTCTATATACTTGAGGTAAACCCGCGGGCGTCGAGGACTATTCCCTATGTCAGTAAAACTACTGGACTGCCGCTTGCCAAGGTAGCTGCCAAGGTGATGACCGGTAAGACGCTGAAAGCACTTGGTGTAACACAGGAGATAAGGCACGCGCATATCTCAGTAAAGGAATCTGTGCTGCCATTTGAGAGGTTTCCCGGCGTGGATACCATACTTGGCCCGGAGATGAAATCCACTGGCGAGGTTATGGGCATAGATGGGGACTTTGGTACTGCGTATGCAAAGGCTCAGACATCGAGCTTTAATAAACTGCCACAAAGCGGCAAGATATTTATCAGCGTCAGGGATGAGGATAAATCTGCTATTGCAGAGATAGCCAGGCAGCTCATTAATAAGGATTTTACACTTGCGGCCACAAGAGGCACGGCGCGATTTCTCAGCACCTACGGTCTCGATGCGGAGGTAGTCCTAAAGGTAAGCGAAGGCCGCCCCAACGTGCTTGATTTGATAAAGAACAAGGAGATAAGTTTTATAATAAACACTGTCTCAGATGGGGAGGCAAAAAAGGACTCACAGTCGATTCGCACAAACGCGCTGCTCTATAAAATCCCATACTCGACAACAATAGCAGGCGCGAGGGCAGTTATCAGGGCCATAGAGATGTTACAGGCTGGAAGATCTGGCATCAAATCGATTCAGGAGTACCACAGGGAAGTTGACGAGGCCATGCGGCACAGGTTACAGGATGTTATTTGAGAGTAATTTATACTATAAGGAGAACGATATATGAAGCTGACAGAAGCCCCAAACTGCCCGTACTGTGGACAGAAGATGAGTAAGGTTGAACCTCCGACTTTTAATCTCAGTGATGGACTTGGCTGGTGTACGCCATATCTATATATATGTTTTAACGACGATTGCAGCTTTTACGTAAAGGGCTGGGAGCAAATAATGGTCAACTACGGCAAAGTGGCCTCATACAGGTGCATGTACTACCCGGACACGGGCAACATGGATGCCATATGCGTATACGCGCCGGACGGTCTGAAGGGGCAGATAATCGAAGAATAGCTCACGGCTGATAGTAACATAGCAGTAGGTGATTGTGACATTCCCGACGCGGGTTTACATATCTTCATAATTGGGAAATTAGATGATATAGCTCATTTTGTCTGGATTTAACTATAGACAGATGAAATATTCTTTTCCAGATTGTGCATGAATATATGGTTTCCCCGAATGTTGTCAACAACAAAGCCTTTACGCCTCGATGCCTTGACAATATCTTTTCCGGAGAATGTTTTGCTCAAAGTGCCACGGCCACTTCTTTTAATATAACATCAGGCCTTGATTTTATCTGATTTAGTTTTTCAAGTCCTTCTATGTAAGCGTGTATGGCTTCTTTGGCATTTTCAATACCCTGCTCTTCAGTATCACCTTGTGTAAAACAACCGTCCAAAGCAGGGACTATCACGTTGAAACCACTTTCCTCTGCAGGCTCGAGGATTAAATTGAATTTCATAGAAGAAATCTCTTTTATTCAGATGTCATCGTAACGAAAAGATGAGCTTGAGCAAAAGATGGTTGAGAAAAATTTATGAGAAACATCTTGACATTTTCTCCAGTGTTTTGTTAGATTTTCTGACTGTTGAACGATTATAGCATTTTTGCTTAGTAACGAGTAATTTTTAGTTTTGCTTGTCATGCTGCATAAAACCATGACACTTGGCAAAAATGATGCTGAAGCGTAAAATGTTAATAGCTGAAATCAACAGTTGTAATTAAACAATGATAATTTATATAATAAAATCTGTGGTTCAAACATATGGTAAAAATGGTATGTGCCTAATGAGTCAGATGTTGTGTTTTTGTCGTTATTAATGTGGTGGAGATGATATGTCTGTAAAAGTTAAACATAATCTGGGATTACGTCGTGTTCCTCCTATAATACGAAAGCCCAAAAAGTCCAGCGTGGCAGGCGGACAAGAGCGGATAAGGCGTGTTGGTTGCATTGAAGCTGTTTACGCTGTTATATTTGGCTATAGTTGCTATTTAATAGCATCAGTATTTTTTGAAGCAATCTTCACTATAATCTTTCATTATGAATCGTTATATAATAACCATATCTTCCATACATCTTTTTCTGCACTTGTATTATTAGGTATTTTGTTACAGTTTCTGCGTATGTATTTTTATCTTCATCTCTTTGATCAAAAACAAGAAGATAAAGATCACTTTATAGCACAAATGAGCGGTAAATACAAAATTAGAGATGTTCTATTTCGTTTTCTTGCTGCTGCGACAGTCATAGTTTCTGTTAAATCAGATCCTTCTAAACTTATTAGTTATGTTGAAGATATATGCAGTAGAAAAAAAGTAGGTGATGTCACAGTCCTTATATATTTTGCTACGGCAATTTTAGCTCTATTTATTATATTGTTTTTTTGGGATTTAAACTTGCTTTTATGGAGGAAGTATATCAGTAACTCAAAAGATTATGGATTAACTAAATATCACCCAAATCTTAAATTATGGCAAAGAATTTTTGGGATTATTTTTTCTGTGGTGTTTTTAATCACGCTTTTCAACATAAATAAATGTATTGAAAGCACTGCTATAGCATTTATTTATGCCTTCTCAATCTTACCTTTTATGTTTTTGTGGGGATATGAATATGTCAGTAGATTTATAGATTATCGAGTTTTAAATGAATCAACCGTATCAAAACAAGTAATAACGACAGTTTGGTATGAGTTTTTTTCTCCAGTTCAAACTATTCTGGATTTGATAAAATATGCTATAAAAAGTAGACAAACAGAGTGATACATCTGGGAGGTAAAACGATGATACAGAATAAGTCAAATGTACTATGGTATGCAGCAGTTGTTTTGTTGTCAATAGTAATAATTAGCAGTAACGGTGTAACAGAGCAGGGGCGCAGGCCTGTTGATGTTAGTTTAGCAACAGGTAAAAATATTTGGTGTTCTCTTGTCCTTATAGCCAAGGAAAGAGGATTTTTTGAGCAGGAGGGTTTAAACGTTACCTTGAATTATCAGGATGCAGGTAGATATTGCATGGATGCCTTACTCTCTAAATCAGTGGATTTTGCCGCTGTGGTGGAGGCTAATTTTGCTTACGTTGGTTTTACAGGAAACAAAAACCCTGTAGCGCTTGCCCAAATTGTGGCATCCAGTTGTGGTATAGTAGCAAGAAAAAGCAAAGGTATTGAATCCGCTGCTGACCTCAAAGGCAAGCGTATTGCCTATACACCGGCAACTGGTGCGGAGCCTTTTCTATACAGGTTTTTAGAAAAATATAAGATAACCACGCAGGATGTTAAACTGATAAAAATGCAACCCAAAGCTTTGCAGCCAGCTTTGGCGGCAGGTGAGATTGATGCTGTTGTTACATGGGAGCCGTTTATCAATAGCTCTGTTAAGTCGTTGGGAGGGGATTCTATTGAGTTGCGTGAACCTGATGTTTTTACAGGATATATGATGCTTGCCTCAAGAAAAGACTGGTTATCTAAAAATAAAGCCATTGCTATCGCAATGATGCGTGCCCTTGGTAACGCTGAAAAATTTATTTCAGACCATCCAGTTGAAACAAAGGAAAGTTTGTCCAAAATAATAAATATGGATATTCAGGATATTGAGAAGGTTTGGCCGTACTTTAATTTTACCCTTAAAATGGATAAATCGTCAATATTGCAAGCAATCAGATATGTCGGTGAAAACGCAAGGGTTACGGATACTAATTTTGCGAAAAAGCCGCTTCCTGACTATAATGGATATATTGATACATCGTATTTGCCTGTTTCTGAAAGAAAATAACAATCTATGCAAAATATCGCAGACAAAAGTACTATACGGTTTGTTTATCCTGTCATAGGCATACTTACACTATGTGTTATTTGGGAGATTGCTCATCAGAGTGGAGTTTTTGACTCAACACTGCTTCCCGGCATAGTTACTGTCATTGTATCGCTTTTAGACTTGGTTGTAAGTGCCGGTATATTGTCAGATATTGGATGGACATTGCTTCGTGCTTTTGGAGGCTTTGTGGTTGCAGTTATTGTCGGCGTACCGTTGGGTATTAGCATGGGAATGTTTAAACCAATTTACCTTAGTACGCTGCCCTTAGTTGATTTTTTCAGAAGCATTCCTGTCACAACACTCTATCCTATTTTTGTCTTATTGTTAGGAGTTAGAGACAGCTCTAAGATTGGCATGATTTTTACGGCTTGTGTTTTTGTCATAACATTAAACAGTGCCTATGGTGTCACGCAGGCTAAACCTGTTCGCAGGCAAATGGCCTCTCTGTATGGTTGCTCTAAATATAAAATACTGAGGTTAATTACTTTTAAAGAGGCTTTACCCCAAACGTTTATTGGCCTTCGTGTTGCATTATCGCTGTCGTTAATTGTTGCAGTACTCGGTGAAATGTTTATGGGCTGTGAGTTTGGATTAGGGCAGCGTCTTACAGATGCTTACACAACTTTTGCAGTTGACCGGATGTATGCCTTAGTGTTTTTAACAGGGTTAATTGGCTTTCTACTGAATAGGCTTTTTGTCCGTGTAGAGAGGCGTTTTGTGCCATGGGCTGGGTTATGAAAAAAAGCATTACTATAGATAATATTTCTATGAGGTTTTACAGAGATGGTAGTGAAAAGTGTATATTAGATGGCGTATCAATGACATTAACTGAGGATCGCTTTGCTTCTTTAATTGGACCAAACGGTAGCGGAAAGTCAACGCTCATGAACATTATAGCTGGCATCATGGATTATGAAAATCATGATACAGGTAAGATAACCTATGATGGTTTTCAGAGTAAGAACATAGGCTATGTCTGGCAAAACTACAAGGACTCTCTTTTACCATGGCTTACTGTTGAGGAAAATATTGCTTTTCCAATATACGTAAGTTCTCTTACTAGTTCTGATGGCAAAGAACTCGCACGCAAATTGATGGGTTCTTTTTTACCTGACATTCCTCCTAAAGCCATGATTTATCAGTTAAGTGGAGGACAGCAGCAAATGGTGTGTCTTCTACGAGCACTTGTGTCACAACCGGATATCATGCTTCTTGATGAACCTTTTGCAGCACTGGACCAACAACGAAGCTGGACAACAGCTTTACATTTTGAAAAAGAATGGAGCAAGCGGCAAATTCCGGTACTATTCGTCTCTCATGATGTGGATGCTGCAGTTCTTCTGTCAGACGATATTTGGCTATTTTCAAAGAAAACTCGTAAAATCACAAAGTGTGTCAAAAACACTCTTAAACATCCACGCACAGTAGACATGCTAACAGATTCAGAGCATATTCGCTGTCGTAAAGAGGTTATTGAGTTTTTACATTCTGAAAGTTAAAAGAGGTCTATTGAAAAAGACAATGATAGAAATATCTGACGCACAGATGGAGCAGGTGGAAAAACAGATAAAAATCCATATCCAATGCGATAAACCACTAATATTGCCGCAAATTTTACTTGATAATAATGTGAAATTGGATAACATGATCATCTATCCTGGCGTGTTAAGACCGATGAGTTCTAAACGCCTTGCCTCATTTGTTTGTCGGTACCAGCATATGGTAAAAGACAAAACGGTTATTGATATGGGCTCTGGTTGTGGGATTCAAGGAGTTGTCGCAGCCTTATGTGGAGCTTCTTATATTGCATTTACAGACAGAAACTATGCAGCATACGAAAACACTTTGGAAAATATCTCTCGGTATCAAATGCAAGATCGGTGTTCAGTCTATCATGGTGATCTGTTTGAACATATCCATAAACCAGCAGATATTATTATATTTGCACAACCGTACTTTCAAGGTACTCCAAAAACTAAATATCCTTTTACATTCGGGATGTTAGATAATGGCAAGTTAATTCACCGCTTCCTTGATCAGGCTAAGACACTTTTCAGAGAGAGAATATTGATGTGCTGGTTAGACCTTGCAGGCGATGTTAACAACCCTTTTAAGCAAGCGCCTAAGCATGGCTACACTGTCAAGCCACACGGACCTGAGTTATTAACCACTGGTGAACAGCAAGGTAGTTTTTGGGTTTGTGAGCTGACATTGTAAAAACTAAAGATGTCACTATAACGGTATGGCCTCTAACCAAATCTTTAGCTTACCTGCTATGAAATCAGTGAGCTGATTAATATTGCGAGATGATAGGGGGTAATCACGGTTGTTATAATAGGACAGGTGATAAACCAGCGGATGTATTGACCGCCTTCGTGTCTCACCTGCCTGCTGGTTCATCAACACTATGGGCAGTTTTCAGATATGAGGAGACTATGGCGGCTGCAGCTTCGTTGCCTTTGTCATTCCAATGACCGTCGAAGTGCCAATACCCCATATTAAAGTCATTCTTATAATTATTGAGGTCGATAGTTTGAGCGGCGGCAGGAAGTCGTGACGACAGCCCCGTCCCTAATGCGTGAACAGTTCCAAGTTTTTTACGAAAATCAATCAGAGGCAGCCAAAAATTATAGTACTCTTCGTCAATCAATGATGTCTCCGGGATGAGTACAAACGTAAGCCCGATATTTCTTCTAGCGGCCTCAGCCTGCAGCTCCATGAATAATAACATGTAGTTATCTACGGCCTCTGTAACGGCCTGTGTTGAAGGCTCGTCAAAGCTGGCCGGTTTGTTGTAAACAAATTTTTCTATGGCTGGAAAAGATACATATGTCATGTCCGGCTCTTGCAGGAACTCAGTAAGAAATTTTTCATCTAAGAGGCTGAGTTTGCTGACAATTAATTCTGGATTGTCCTGTTTTGCGATGAGTTTTGCAACAGCGGCAAGGCGCTGTTCTTTGGGCAGTGAATAGCACCTTACATAGTTCCTGTAATTTTCTTTAGCGGCAAGTTTTGCCTTTATAGATGGAGGTGTGCCGCTTACCCTGTCCTGCCATAGTTGACAGAAGGTGGCAAGCAGCTTTGGGAAACTGCCCTCAAGCGGGAATGCTTTCCCATGTGATGCGCTGTTGTGGGCAGTAACGGCAAGATATATGAAATTGAGCTTATTAATCGGCAGCTTAAACGGCATTAAGGCATTAATGAGGCTGCCTTTGTCTGCAAATAGTACATTTGTATTTTTCAGGCGAATCAACTCGCGCAACACACCCCTTTCTACTCTTGACGCCAGATATAATACCGCCTGGTCTGAGACATAAAATGGCTCGTGTTTGTACGGAGTGTATTTATAGTTAATATCAAGATCGTTTGCGAGGCACAGAAATATAACAACGTGAGCAGGGTTATAGTCAAATGCTAACTCGTAAAATCTGAAACGGTAGTCCAGCGGGTCTGTATCGTCCTGTGAGAGGTTTATTGTTTCGATGTCCTTGTCAGCGGGTTTTAATTTTTCTTCTACAAGCCATGCGGCATTATTAGTGGAGCGTACCTGCAGGAATGAATCCCCGATAAAGACAATCTGCCGCTTACCAGCCTCAGCAGGCAGGCGTTCCTTGTCCGGCCAGCCGGTTGAATTAAACGATTCACGATGTACCGCCCCACGGAAATGCGTATCTTTTATGGTCAGCCGCCGCCCTATGAGGCGCTGAAGGGTTATCTGAGATTTGGAGTACACCTCCAGTGAATATTCAAATGGAGGAAGTGGCTCAAATGGAACTATGTACTCTGCAATATATATGCACAAGGTGTAAAACACTATTATGAATATAGAGTTTGCAACGATTACATTTCTATACTTTTTCGATAAAATGGCGAATATAACATAAGAAGCCAGCAAACTTACACTAATCGGCAGCAACGCCCTGGCTGTTGTTAACCACTTAGACGAACTGCCGCTGAGGACTTTATCGTATATATGAAAAAAATACATCAGCGAAAAGGACAACAGGGCGGCAATAACGGCAGCATGTGGTAGCCAGAACAAGATTATTTTGGTAGAGTTAGTATTTGTTTTTTGTGGCAATTTAACCTTTCTTCCTGCCCTTGGTCAGCATAGCAAACACAGGCCAGCCAATCAATAATATGGCACCTGCCGCCGCCGAGAGTACTGCTGAGGCCAGCGTGTATAAGCTGTTTCTGAGCATCAGACCTATGATTTTTACTCTGGACATGGGTTTAAGCTCAAGCGGCAGGTTGCACATAAAACGCGACCGGGCCTTAATTGTCAGCGTAAACAGGAATACGTTTAAAAACCCTGAGCCGCTTACGTTTCCAACCGGTACTACTATCGCGTCGAAGTTCATGTCATTCAGTGATTTAACTCTGCGGAGATAACCGTAGTTTTCTGTGTATGGATAGACAATGACTGTATCAGTATAGTCAGCCGCTTGAAGCGCGCCGTGCCGATGGGTAAGAAGGGCGGTTTTTGCGCCCGGGAATTCTGTCCTGAGTTTAGAAAACACCTTGTCAAGGTGCTGGAGATTTGTACACCTGATGACGAGGATGTTTTTAATCATCATCTGTACATCGTAAAAGGGGTCTTATAGTGCATCCTGAACCTCTTTGCAATTTGAATTGGGGAGCGTGTAATTTTACCAGCGTTAATGACCGCGTCAAAAAGTGCCCTGATGTATATTAAAGTGCGCTGCTCGAAGGAATAATAAAATACATAATAGAGCATTAACAACGTAGCCTTCCACATCAACACGCCGGGGTAATTTTTCCATATCACCCAGAATATATTTCTGGTATAGTAAAACGGCCCGCGCGTTGATGTCCTGTTGATTTGGGAACTCTTATGAAAACAGACGATGTCAGGGAAACTCTCGATTCTGAAGCCCGCGTTCCAGACGCGGAGGGCCATGTCGGTCTCGTTAAAATACAGGAAGAATTCCTCCGGATAGCCGCCTGCCTTTTCAAAGACCTCACGGCGGACACCGGCACCCGCCCCGTGAAATGACATCATGTAGTCGTCGTTAAAGGCTGGCGCCTGTGCGCTTGAGTCTGTTACGTCAGGTGAGTCCTTAAATGTCGAATAGTCTTTTACGGTAAAAGAGATTATGCCAATGGCGGGGTAGCGGTTAAATTTGTCTATCATTCTTTCAAGCGCATTATGAGCGGGGAAAGAATCATCGTCAAGAATCAGAATATATTCCCCTCGTGCTGCCTCAAACCCCATGTTATACGCCTTTACGCCTAAGTTTTTCTCCATCTGAATGAGCCGCAGATTTGACAGCCCTAAGCCGCCGACCATCTCAGTTGTGCCATCGGCAGAGGCATTGTCAACGACGATTATCTCTATATTTTTATAATTCTGCCGACAGAGCATTTGAAGTGTTTCACGCAGGTCATCCCTCCGGTTATAGGAAACTATTACGGCGCTGACAAGAGGTGTATTGCTCTCAGACAAGATTTTGCCTCCTTAGCTCATCAATAAACCCGGCTTTAGCGGCAGGGTAGGCCAGCTTAAGTTTCCACGCCTCATCTGCCGCGATGGTGTTTCCATAGCCGTCAATGTAGGTGACTGTGCCCTCATCAGCATCCGCATCTAAAATCACATGACCTACGCTGACAGGGTTTGCGTTATTCATTGTTAGTATGGTAGGTGAATCTAATATTAGTTCAGGGGCATTATTTTTAAAATCGGCCTTGCCGCCTATGTCCTTGAGTCCATCGATGACCGCACGATAGATTATCTCTTTAGTATTGGTTTTATTAAACGCGGTACACGTATATATGGCCGTAAAGCAGTCATCAAGCAAGGCCTCGATTGTTGCGGCAGTCCCGTATTTCCTGAAGAACCTCACCCTGTTTCTCCAAAAATAGTACGTAGTGAGGAGATTTTTTTTACTTGATATGCTCATAGCGTGTGAGACTTTGGATTTGGCCGCTGCGAAGATTTTATATCCATTTAATTTCATTCTCCAAGCCCAGTCCATATCGTCCCAGTAGAGGAAATAGCTTTCGTCGAGAAGACCGGTTTTTTTGACGGCCTCTGTCCTTACGATAAGCGAACACGCCGGGACGTAGTCAACCTCTATGTCATCGTTTAGCTCGCCGTGAATAGTTTCTGAATAGTTTTTTCCATTTGGTTTTATAAACGCAGTCTGCCAGTCAAGCCATGCGCCGAACTCCTGAACAGTGCAGGGTGTGCTGTCCATATAGTAGAGTTTGGAACCGGCGATTGCGGCCTCAGGGCGTTTAATCATAAAGTCAACGAGTGTTTCGATGGCGTCATGTTCAGCCCTTGTGTCGTTGTCAAGGAGATGCAGAAATTCATAGTCTGAGTGCAAGGCGGCAGTAATCCCAGTATTAAAGCCGCCGGAGCCGCCCTTGTTTGTTTCATTTTCGATAAGATTAACCGTACTACCGTATTTATCTTTAACCGCATTAGCAGAGTTGTCATCAGAGGCATTATCCACGACATAGATGTCGATTGCACGGTATGTCTGCTTTAATACCGAATCGATGCACTGTAACAGGTAGTCCTTTTTGTTCCAGTTGCAAATTATGACAGCAGTCTGTGGTTTCATCAAAGTTTTAGTCGGCAGTGTTTAAGGGAATCTTAACACAGTATATGTAGATTATGCAAAGCATTTTGGACAGGATTGCCGGTGAGTAAATTTTTGCAGTTTACCCTCTGGCATAGTAGGTAACTTTAAGAAGCTGCTGTGCTATAATTAAGAGGATAGATATGATTACAGAATTAACCATAAGGAATTTTAAGGGCATATCGGAGCAGACATATCTCTTTACTAAATTTGACCTGCTGGTTGGAAGGAACAATAGCGGTAAAAGCACTGTCCTTCAAGCGATGGCCATTTGGCAGTACTGTGTTGACGCATTTTACCGGTCAAAAGGAAAACGTTCAGAAAGTGTGCAAATCATATTGCCAAATTTTACAGCGCTGCCATTACCAGAATTTAATTTATTATGGACAGATAGACGTATTGGGAGGCAGCAAAAATATATTTTAATTGAGATTATTCTCAGATATTCAGTAAGTACTGGAGCAACAGAAGAGTTTGGAGTCTCAATGAGGTATCAATCTCCACAAGCTATTTATGCCTTTCCCACAAACGGATGGGACGAATTTAAAAGCTTATATGCTAAAGGAGCGCTGCCCCAAGTAGTTTACGTTCCACCTTTTTCGGGACTGAATCCTTCTGAAAATTGGTTTGACGATGCAGTTGTAAGACAATATGTCGGTAAAGGCCAACCGGGTTCTGTTTTAAGGAACCTGCTGTTTAGAGTAATTGACCAGCGGGATATGACAGAAGAACAGGATATGACAGAAGAAGACTTCAAACCACCTAAACATAAGTTACACTTAAATCTCTCAAAAGACCCATTACGCAGGAACAATAAATGGCAGACAATCAAGGAAAAGATAAAGGAATGGTTTAACGTGGATATCCTCCCTCCAATTTATAAAAAAGGTGTAAGTATTAATATTGAAACTAACTATAAGAATGAAAACGGAAGGAAATTCGATATTATTTCAGGGGGCAGCGGTTTTCATCAGGCCTTGACGCTGCTGGCGTTTTATTACGGGTATGAAGGACTAACCACAATTCTTTTTGATGAACCGGACGCGCACATGCACGTCAATCTTCAGCGGGAAATAATTAACTACTTCCAGCGACTGAATACCACGCAATTTATCATAGCAACTCATGCAGAGGAATTTATCAAAAGAGTATATCACGGAAATATTATTTCTATACTAAGCCGAAAGCCTGAAAGAATCGACTCGACGCATGAAATCATAACCGCCTTATCTGATGTTGATAACTTAGAGATTGTAAGTATTGGGCAGGATTCATTTATCTTATATGTCGAAGGTGAAGATGATGAGAGAATATTAAATGGCTGGGCATCTGTGCTTGGCAAGCAGCAGTTGTTAAAAAGATTTTTTGTTAAAATAATGGGTGGTACATCAAAAAAGACAATGCTTGAAAATGTAAACAGGCATTTTAGAGGACTGCGAAAAATAGTCCCTAACGTCAAACGCATCATTTTATTTGATTATGATTCCGAAGAAACCCATATATCCAACAACGAGGTCATTTTTGAATGGAAGAGAAAAAATATCGAAAACTATCTACTTGTGCCTGACGCCTGGTTAAGAGCAGCAGTTGATATGAATATTGAAACTGATAAAGCAGCTATAGAGGAAGCCATTAGTAATTTCTTCATTGACCAGAATCTAACACTGCCTAAAATAAAAACATGGCGGGACGTATCCGCTAATATTTTCAGTGAGGTCAATGGTAAAAAAATACTCTTTGAAAACGATAATTCACTTTTCCAAATATTAAGAAGTAAACCATTAGGGTTGATTATTAGCCGTGATGTTTTATGCAATAAATTCAAGCCGGAGGAGCTTCATCAGGACGTAATCGAATTTTTCGATAAACTTGAAGCAGTCATTATTGAAACAACGCCTGACATGGGTTGGGTTGTTTAAACTGCATACATGAAGATACTAGCTGTAGATACCTCAGGCTCAATGTGCGCCGCTGCCGTTGTTGACTCCGCAGCAGGGCTGCTGTCAAGCACGGTAGTAAATCTTGACGCCTTAAAAAGCACTCACTCTGTTCACTTAATGACCATTATTGATTTCACTCTGAAACAGGCCGGATGTGAGGTGGTGGACGCGTTTGCCGTTGTGGTTGGGCCTGGTTCTTTTACGGGGCTGCGTGTGGGGATTGCCACGATTAATGGCCTGTGCTATGCCACAGGTAAACCGGCAGTGGCAGTCAGTTCGCTTGAGGCCCTTGCCTGGAATTTTCCTTTTGCGGCATATCCTGTTTGCCCAATAATCGACGCGCGCCAGGGCGAGGTCTACGGGGCGCTGTTTAAATGGTCAAACGGTGGGTTTAAAACAATAGTGGGGCACGGGCTTTTTGGTATCAATGATTTATTGTCGCTGAGAGAGTTTAACGAGGACAGGGTGATTTTTACCGGTTGCGGTGTGACCGCGCACAAATATTCAATTACCACAGCCCTCGGCGCTATGGCACTGTTTCCAGAAACTGTACACATATCGCCATATACTGTAGGCACGATTGGATTGAATATGGCGACACGCGGTGAGTTTTCTCAAAGTCTTAGTCCGGTTTATTTAAAGATGCCGCTTGCCGTGGAGAGACTCAGAAGTGCCAACGGCTGAAATTCTGATATATAACATGACAGTGCAGGACATAACCAGGGTCACTGAAATAGAAAAACAATCGTTTACACATAAATGGTCTTTAATCAACTTTATTTCAGAGCTTTCACATCCAAACTCCATTTGTAAGACTGCATGTGTTGATGACAGCGGCGCGGCAGTTGGCTATATTTGTGTCCGCATGATGGTTGACGAGGTGCATATAATGAAAATTGCCGTGCATCCGGACCATAGGCGCAGACATATCGGTTCTGTCTTAGTAAAACATGTTATGGAGGTCCTAAAGGATTTTACAGGTATGGTGATACTTGAGGTACGCGTGTCCAATTTACCGGCCATAAGTCTTTATGATTCACTGGGATTTAAGTCCTTATACACAAGAAGGCGTTACTACGCTGAACCGGAAGAGGATGCTGTTGTAATGGCGCTTGACTTAAACAGCCATGATTGAGCTATTTGAAAATCCTTTCAATAGCCTCCATTAGAATCCCGATACTTATAGGTTTAGCAATATAGTCATCAAAACCTTCTCTGATAAATTTTTCCCTGTCACCTTCCATCGCATAGGCAGTCAGGGCAATGACGGGGGTGTTTTCAAGCGGCGCTATTTGCTTGATTTTCTTAAGTGCGGCAATACCGCCCATGTGCGGCATATTTATATCCATGAGGATGAGGTCGGGCAGGGCTTGTTCGGCAAGCGTCACGCCGTCAGCGCCGTCATATGCCTCAATTATGGTATATCCCCTTCTTCTGAGGACTTCACGTATGAATTTCATGTTCAGTTCGTTGTCTTCTATTACTAATATTTTTCTCAAATTTTGCCTCCGGCAACTACGTTTATAGTAGGTATAGTAAACCTGAATTCAGCGCCTTTTGTCCACTGGCTCTCTACGCGTATAGTGCCCCCCTGTGCCTCGATAAGCTTTTTGCTTAGGGCAAGGCCAAGACCTGTTCCCATGTGGTGTACCTCTTCTGTGGTCTCAAACTGTTGAAATTCGGTAAAGAGTTTTGGCAGGTCTTCAGCCTTAACCCCAGGACCTGTGTCCTTGACATATATCTCAACAAGTTCATGTCCATTTTGAGCAATTTTGACTGCCCCGACTGTTATCAGGCCACCGTCTGGGGTGAACTTAACTGCGTTACTTAGCAGATTTAAAATTACCTGTCCTAGTCTCCTCTCATCGGCATATACGGTGTGTACATCGTCATTGATTTGCTCTGTTAAGGTCAGATTACGCTTGGCGGCCTTCTCTTTGAAAAGGCTTAGGGCGCGTTCAATAGCTGTCCTTACGCCGGTGTTCGTGAACTTTAAGTCCTGTTTGTCTGCCTCGATTTTACTGAGATCGAGGATATCGTTGATGAGGGAAAGGAGCATGTGTCCGCTGTCGAATATGTCGTTTATGTACTCTTGTTGGTCTTTTTGCAGCTCCCCGACAAGCCCCATGTTGAGCATCTCGGAAAACCCTATTATGGCGTTAAGCGGTGTTCTTAGCTCATGGGACATGTTGGCAAGAAACTGTGACTTTGCCCTGTTAGCAGCGTCGGCCATTTCTTTAGCAGCGATGAGTTCTTTGTTTGCGAGCTGAAGTTCTTGTGTTCGCTCATTGACCATTTCCTCAGCCTTCTTATTCATCTGGTCAAGCTGGTTCATGCGTTTTGAGTTTTCGTCGATGTATAATTGCAGCGTATGAGCCATGGAGTTAAATTTTTGGCCAAGCTCTCCTATTTCATCAGAACTAGTGGCCTTTACCCTTGTATATAGTTTGCCCTGTTCCATTTCGGCAGCCGCCTTAAGCAGTCTCTTTAATGGGGTTACAAGGTTGGATTCTGTGAAATAAATCCCCATGACAAAACAGATAACAACGGCTGCTAACAGGGCAAATCTGACTTTATCGTGCAGGAGAAACTGCTTGTCACTGCTGATGATGATATGTCTGGTGAGGTCGTCTATGTTATCGCAGTATGAACAAATTGTAGAATGCAGGTTGTCTGTTGAGATTGGGCTGCCTGCCTGAATGTTTTTTCCTACTTCAAGAAGCATGGGCTTTACACTGGTAGTCCATTGTTCGACGAGCCTGCTTACCCTGCTGGAGATTTCAGGATTTGCAGATGGCTTCGTGTTCATGGCTTTGTTTCCGTCTCTGAACCCTATGATGGTCTCTTCAAACTTTTGGATTTCGGTTAGATAGATATCTTCAGTAAATGAGCGGTTCAACTGAGAGGCGGCCGTCACGGCAAGCATTTCGATTTTTAGAAGGCGTGCCTTCTCAACCCCTGCAAGGTTAATCCTTAATACGTCGTTTTCGATTACTGAAGTAAACCAAAAAGACGTCGCAGTAAAGCCCGCTGCAAGGACAGTCACAATAAGCCCTACCCAAAAATACTTTTTTGCTAATGAGTTAAAAAAATACATATAGTCCCGTTAATTGAATCAGAGACGCTGTCATATGTTTATCTGATTTACCTGAGCCCAAGGACATCCTGCATGTCGTATATGCCGGCTGGTTTGTCTTGCAGCCATAGGGCTGCTCTCAGTGCACCGCGTGCGAATGTATCGCGGCTTGATGCCTTGTGAGTTATTTCTATGCGTTCCCCAAGCCCGCCGAACAGGACGGTGTGTTCTCCTACGATGTCGCCTGCGCGTATCGTCTGAATTCCGATTTCTTTCTTCCTGCGTTCGCCGATTATCCCGCTGCGGCAGAGGACGCTGACCTCGTCAAGGTTCCTTGAAAGGGCCTCGGCTATAACATTTGCCATTTTTAATGCCGTACCGCTTGGGGCGTCCTTTTTCAAACGGTGGTGGGCCTCGATTATCTCAACATCATAGGAATCCCCCAATGCACGGGCGACATCGCCCAGTACCTTTAGCAGAAGATTCACCCCTATGGACATATTCGGGGCCAGTATCACAGGTATTTTGGTTCCATATGATTCCACTTTGGATGTCTGTGCGGAAGACATGCCGGTTGTCCCTATGACCATTGACTTGTTATGTTCGCTGCAGAGCCTTAAATTACTAAGTGTGGACTCAGGGGATGTGAAGTCAATAACCACATCAGCCGTGTCGAGTGTTTCTGCAATATTATCGGTTAAGGTCACTCCCGTCTTGCCAACCCCGGCGATTTCACCGAAGTCCACTCCAACGGCTTCGTGCCCGGCTCTTTCAAATACCCCAACGAGTGTTATAGATGGATTCTCAAGGGCCAATACCCCTATGCGCTGCCCCATCTTTCCAGCAGCTCCGGCTATTGATATGTTTAACATTATGTTTCCTCCTGATTTATTGTAGCTGCTTCAGTCGTTTTGTCTTCCGGTATTCTGTACTGCTCGGCTGCCCACGATGCAAGGTCTGCTGTCTTGCATCTGTGACTACAAAATGGCCGGTATGGATTCCCAGCGTAGCTTACCTCTTTAGCACATCTCGGACATCTAATCTTCATTAGGTATTCTGTACATTATCTGACATTTTTTTCAAGTGCTCCATTATAAAAATAACGGCGAGACCATTTAATACCCCTGTTAATGTGCCAACAAACAGAATAACCGGCGCTAATATTAGTATAGAACGAAGATTTTGAATAAACACAACGTACACGGCCAGGAGCTGCCCAAGATTATGAAAAAGCGCCCCTGTCAGGCTTAACCCCAGAGGTCCGAACACACGTACCTGCAAGGCCGCCCACATAGCCGCTACGCTAAACAGCCCGCCCACAGTGCTCATAATAAATGGCGGCCCTAAAAACGTCCCCATTAACATCGACCCAATAATTACCCGTATCAGAGTTATTGTAAGCGCTGCGTTAAATCCATAGAGAATCAGAGTTATCAGGGTTATTATGTTTGCAAATCCGAATCTCAGCCACGGTATTGGGGTAGGTATAAGGCGCTCAAATCCATGCAGTGCCAGGGCACAGGCAGCCAGAAGCGCCAGCCGGTACTTGTCACGTTGTTGCATCTACACCACCTCTGGGGGCTGTTGGAGTACCGCCGACTGTGATTACTACCCTGTTTGGCAGACATATTATAGCGCCGCTGTCTATCCAGCCCTGTTTTACACATACCTTTCCGGGACAATCTGACTCCGCCACGCGCACCTTTCCAGCTTTTATCTCTACGGTGAGGCCATTGATTTCAATGGTTTTATCATCGCTTAACGGTAGTTTATATATTAATTTGTTGTTTACTTCTATCCTGATTTGCCCCCCGCGTGGGAGATAGAGCGGCACTAATACTATCGATGCCCCCGTTATGATGAGCATGAGTACCAACAACATCCTGTCAAACAGGGTCGTGACCCTGATAATCTCAGCGATTGTCAAACAGCGCTCTTAGGTTTTCCGTTGTGTAAGTAGTACCGTCAGCATAGATTAAATAGGCCATGAGTTTATTTTTTTTGATAAACCTGAGAGCCTTTTCTCTGCCCATAACAAATACAGCCGTTGATAAGGCGTCTGTAACAACTCCTTCTGGATTAACTATTGTTACGCTCTGAAAATCCCCTGCCGGGTAGCCTGTGGTTGGTTCTATCAGGTGGTGGTATCTGATACCGCCTTCAATAAAAAACCGCTCGTAGTCGCCTGATGTTGAAACGGCCAAATCCTCAAGTGACAACACACCTATTAGGTCGTCGCTTGTGCCTCGCGGCGCCCTTATGCCTACGCGCCAGGGGCTGCCGTCCGGCCTTGTACCCCAGACCCTGATATCTCCGGCCATTGCCGCTATGCCGCCCTTCATACCGGCCCTTTTGAGGAGTTCTACTGTCCTGTCTGCCGCGTATCCCTTGGCTATGCCGCCGAGGTCGAGGAGCATCCCCTTGTCGATCAGCATTACAGACGAATCATTGATGTTAAGCACGATACGCGTGTAGTCAAGCAGCGGCAGGAGCTTGTTTAGTTCAGAATCGGCAGGCCTTTTTTTATTTTTAAAGTCCCACAGTCCCATTACCGGTCCTATGGCAGGGTTAAATGCCCCGCATGATAATTCAGCTTTTTCAAGGGCTGTCTTTGTCAGTTCAAATGTCTCAGGTGAGACCTTTACAGCCCCTGTCCCTGCATTTTTATTAATTGCCGAGACTTCACTTCCTGCATCGAAAAAACTTAACAGCCGCTCCAACCGCCGCAAGTTGTTAAATGCTGACTCTATGGCCTCGTCAGCCCTTTTCTCTGAATTTGACACTACGGTCAGTGTTATTACCGTGTCCATAAGGAACTCTGATTTCTTGTAGATGTGAGGGGAGGCGCTTAATATAAATTTCAATATGATAATAAGCGCTATAACAAACAGGACTGCTGTGGCAGTTAAGAGTTTTGGTTTCATTGGATGCTATAAAAGTGAAGTTATTTCTTTTTGAATAGTATCGTCCATCCAGTTGACGCTTCCAAAGTATTTTTTTATTATTGTGCCATCCTTGCCGATTAAAAAAGTAGTGGGCTGGGCGTTGATTCGATATTTAGTCTTAGCAACTGTCTTACCGGTGTCCAGCAGCACCGGGAAATCCACATGGTTTTTAATCAGAAACTTCTCAACCGCAATTATGGAATCGTCTGTGGAGACGGCAAGCACTACAAGGCCATTGTTTTTATATTTCAGATAGAGTTTATTCATTGGCGGCATCTCTTCCCTGCACGGTGTACACCATGTAGCCCAGAAGTTAAGTAAAATGACCTTACCCTTGTATGATGACAGGGATATGTCATCGCCATTCAGAGATTTTAACGTAAAGTCCGGCGCTGTCTGCCCTATGAGGTTAGCGCTGTGCCCGTGCTGTACCGGTAACACCGCAATAAGAATAACTGCGGCTATTAAAGTAATCTTTGCGCTGATGGTTGTTATTGTCCAGTGCTGCATTCAGCAGTTAGCTAAAAAAATCCTTTATTTTTTGAAAAAAGGACTGGTGAGTTACATCATCTTTCGTTAAATCTCCTTTTATGTCATCCCAGAAGACTAACGTGCCAGTCTTAAAGCCTGTTACTTTTTCAATGGATGGGTATAATTTATGCGTGATAAATTGTTTAGGCATGTCTATAGGTATGTCAATAAATATATCTGCCTCGATGAGGTAAACCTCAGTCTTTGCACCGGCATATGGCATTGACATTGCGCTGTTAAAGCCTGGCAGGTAGTTTTTGAAGTTATCCCAGTTAATATTTTTGGCATATGAGGCCATTGAGTTAAAGGTACTTTCATCGGGTGTGTCTATAAGAAAAATGGCAGATAAATAGGTCGTGCGCCCTTTCTTTGGCTTTGAAATCTTACAAAGCCCAGGTATAGCACCACGTGGGACGATAAAATCAAAATAGGCAAGCATCTGTTCTTTCTCGAAGGAATCATAAAACTCCTGTTCCAGGTCAACAATGTCATCATCTTTTTTCATATTATTATGCCTTAGGCAATCTCATTGCTCTAAGGCATGGTAACATTATTTATTTAATTAGTCAAGTTTACCCTGCTTTACAGACAGTAACTGAACTCCTCAATGCTGCTCCTGGGTTGCTCCGGGTTCCAGGATACTCCGCTGATACGCCATTCTAAAGCCTCAAGGCATGTTTTTATATTTGTAGGTACCCCTTCTACATGCCATGTACCGATCGACGGGTTCTTCATTTTTAAGTATCTTGCCGTTATATCTATCTCCTTCAGAGTTAGCTCTATGAGTTCATAGTCCTGGTATTTATCAATCACTACGCCGCCAAAGTGTGTTACAAGCCTCTCCACGCCTATCTTTCTTACTATCTCTCTGCGTATCTCTGCATTTTTTTCAGTCAATACAAGCATCGGGTCTAACTCATGATGAGGGGTGAGCGCTATATACTCAGGCACAAGCACATTGTGAAGCACGTATGTCTTATGACCGTCTCTCCAGTCAATAGCTGCTGTGCCGTCACTATGGATTTGGCCGTTTGCCGTCATTTTTATATGTTTGGGTTGTATAAGTATAACAGCATTATTTTTAAAAAACATTGATGCAAAGACACCTGTTTGCAGAAAACCTCTATACCTATCTATCAGGTCATTTTTACGAATACCTAGTGCAGAAATTACATCAAACATCACGAACCAACCGCTGTCTGCCCACAATCCAAAGCCATTAAACAAGTGATTTAACTGGGCATCATAGAGCCAGGAACGATCTGTAGAGCTGCCACGGGTCTCAGCTTTTACACCCATCCGGTTAGCTGATATAAACTGTGAAAACTCCTTAGTGTTCCTAAACGGTACCCGTGCAATTATATTTTTTAATGAGGCTTGCATATGCTCGATTTGGCTGCTGCTGTCAATAGTTGATGAAAGCCATGCTGGAATATTAACAATTCTGGACACATAATCCTTCATGTTAATATCCGCAGGGGTATCTTTGATGAGTGCTTCTGCCGCTAAGGATTTATAATGCTCCGGATTATAAGTAACAATAACCTTTGGTCGCTGATATTTTTTTACACCATATATCCACTTGACATGTTCCGCTATTTTGTCTTTATCGATATTACTGTCAAAAGATTCATACAATTTACCTGCCCAGTGTTTCATTATCGACTCTAATGTGTCTAATTTTTCGGCAGGTATAAGATCCACTAAGCCTCTGGGTTCCATACCTAAAAAATTTGCTATAGTATAACTCATCAGTTAACCTCCGGTGTTGTTAAGTACATGGGCTGTTATATGTTAATCTATCCATATATCTTGCCTATCGGCGTTATTCTGATAATTCTTAACTTTTTGATACCAGAAGATTTTACAAACTGATGTAAATTGAAATTACACTTATGAAATATTCTTTGGCGCTTCAGAGATAAGGCAGAATGCTGGGTTTTTTTATACGAACTTAATGCGGCTTGCAGCAAATAGCACCATTTTCAGGAGCATCCAGCCGTGGCGCCAGCGTTGAATGTTCGTTGTGCCGTATGTGCGCTGTTTGTATCTGATGGGCATTTCGACGATTTTCAGGTTTAATTTGGCCGCGCCAAAAAGCATGTCAAAGTCGCCAAAGGGGTCAAAGTCGCCGAAGTATGGCCTGTTTAAGGCGATTTTTTCGTAATCTTTTTTTCGAATAACCTTAGTGCCGCAGAGGGTATCTTTTATCGGCTGCCCTAAGAGCCACGAAAAGGCAAGGCTGAAAAACTTATTCCCGATTTGATTAAAAAAGCGCATGGCGTTGTCCTCCATTGAGTAAACAAGCCGGACGCCGTTTATTAACTCACCCTTGCCTGTGTAGATGGCATGGTAAAATCTGGGCAGGTCTTCGGGGGCTACTGTCATATCGGCATCGAGAATCATCAGGATATCCCCTGCTGCCCGCTCAAAACCCAGGCGCACGGCATCGCCCTTGCCCTTGCCGCTCTGCCGGTAGACGCTTGCATTTACAGCAGGGTGTTTTAAAATTTCATCTGTGATAACCTCGTATGTGTTGTCAGTGGAGTGGCCTTCAACGAAGATTAACTCGGTAGATTTTCCCATCTGGGGCGTCCTCTCGAAAATAGACGCAATGTTGCCGGCCTCATTCCTGGCCGGGACTACTACTGATACGACTGGCTGGTCATCAATTATCTGAGGCATAGGGCGGCAGACAATAAAATTCGACAGCGCAAGCTCACTAATGGGCCACGTCTTGACAAGACCGCGATTTAAGAGACTGCTTATTAGCGGCCCTGGCATTGGCCACAGTATCTCGCGTCTGCGTGCGATGACCTCGAAGTCCTGCAGGTAGAGCATATTTGAAATATCCTCCACCGTGAGCCAGTTTTGCTCTATGCGCGGATGAGTCAATCCCAGAGCAGAGGCCAACTTCAGGGGCATCTCCCAAAGGCGGCTGTATACATTAATAATTATCCTTGTGTGCGGTGCGGCAAGCCTTGATATTTGATTAAACACCGCCTCTACGTCCCACAAATCATGAAGCAGGTCTGAGAGGATAACTACATCGAATTTCTCTTCTATCTGGAGCAAATGTGCGTCGCCGCATATGAAGTTAATGTGGGGATACGAGGCACGGGCGCGCTTTACCATCTCCTCTGAGAAATCTACGCCAACTCCATAGGATGGCTTCAGTGTCGAGAGCAGCTCCCCTTGTGCCGCGCCGAGTTCGATGACCCTAAGCCCCTCACCTACCAACTGCCTGTAAATCTCTATGACCCTGCGGCGATAGTACCTGCCAAGTCCTTGAGTGCTGTCAGCACGGCGGGCTAGCGCGTCATAGTATTTGATGCGGCTATGTGTATAAGTATTAAATATGTTCGGGTTCACTGGCAGCAGCCATTTTCCCTCTTAATAGGACTGAGTCTATTGGAAGGCCGCCTTCTTCGTTGGGATGTCATTTGAAATATATTTCTCTAAGTAAATCAATTAATTCCTGCGCGATTTCTTCTGGTGGGGTGCCTGAGAGCGCAGTTTCGGCTAAACGTTTCGCTTCAATAAAATCATCACAATCAAAGGCAAGAGTTGCTGCACTACGATATAAGACAGACCTCGTTGGCTCAACCGCAGATTCTTTATATGATTCCGCCGCCTCTCGCTCTAACTCAAACGCAAGCAGAAACAACTCCTTCGCTCTCTCAGGGTCTCCTTTGAGCTTAAAGTAGAAGGCCTCCTCTGCGTAATCCATAGCCTTTCTATGCGTTGTCATCACTTCGTTCATAGTTTCACTATCTTTGACTTTGGCTTACTGAACTCCACAATTATTATAAAAGTTGGAAATGATCCTATCTGTTTTATTAAACGTATTATTTTAATCCTTGATCTATTTATTATATCGCTGTCGTCACCGTTACGTATTCCCGACACTTCCAGACGTGCTCGATTATTGAAAAGATAATTATCACCTTTCTTTCCTAACCAATAGTCAAAGGCAGCGCCCTTTCTCGATCTTTCAATAATCGTATATTCAGTCAGAGAAAGAATCAGCATAATTGCCACCCCATATGCACCATGCTCAGTTGCCACCTCCCTATCATTATAACAATTTCTCATCTGCTGTGTAACCTCCGGCAGCGTGAGTTTAAATAATTCCTCGTAATAGCCCTCGACTATCAATCCAACACCAGTATAATTCCCCTGCTCTTCAAGGCACACCGCCGCACATTCGGCCAATATTGAACCAAAATGCCTTGTCAAAGCAGGGATTTCTCCCTTTTCCAAATCCGATAGGTCTAATTTTTTCATTCACAAACAAGCCGCTTCCTGAGTCTTTGAGCGCAACTGCCGCCACATGTACTATTATATAAACTATCTGTGTGCAATGTACATATTTAAACAATTTTGTTATCATTTTAATCAGCTATGATTAATTCGAATAACAGGGCAGTGTTGCTGATAAACACCTTTCTTTGTGTCTTTGTCGTATATGTCGGCTGGCGGTGTTTGAACTATTCGTCCGGTATACTGCTGCCTTCTGATTCTGCAATATTCGTAAATATTGCCCATCACCTAATACATGGAAAACTCCTCTATCGTGATGTATGGGAAAATAAACAGCCCGTCGTATTTGCCATTGATGCACTTGCCCTGGTGCTTGGCGATGGCTCTTTTAATTCTGTACGGGTTGTGGAGCGCTATTTTGCTGCCGGTGCGGCATTGGCATTTTATCTAATCACAGTCCGGACTTTTCTCTGTTCATGGGAGGCGGCTGCGTTTACGATAATCTTTCTTGTGTACTTATATTCTCCGATGACGTTCAGTATGGGGAATTTTACCGAGGAGTACGGTTCAGTGTTCATGGTCTTTGGAGTGCTTTGCGCCCTTGAGTCGGTGCGGCGGGAAAATGTGATTTTAATTTTTCTGTCCGGCGTCTTTTTTTCTACTTCCACGCTGACAAAAGAGCCATTTATACTTTCAGCGCTGCCGTGGCTTGGGTTTTTGGTCTTGGCCGGTAATAAGGCCAGGCTTAAGCGCCTCTGTATCTTTGCTGCCGGTGCTGCCGTCCCATTGCTGCTGGCCTTTGCTTACTTTACCCTTGCGGGGACTTTAAAGCACTGGCTTGATGTGATATACTTTAATCTTACCTTTTCAACCCGTGAGAGGTCTTTCCACGACTCCATTCCACAGAAAATACGCCTGAGTCTTCATGCCTTTTCGACTCTGGTCTGGTTTATCAGGACGGTGAACGTGTTTTTCACTCTGGGCGTTATAAGCATGTTTCAAAAATCTTTTTTAAGGAAATACGCTTATGCCCCGGTTGCAGTTCTTTGCTGGTTTGTTTTTAGTCTGATTGCTGTAAATATTCAAAGCCACCACTACAATCATTACTATATTCAGGTGATGCCGGGCTTTATAATGACGGCGGTATGTGGGGCGGCATTTATGGCGTATAATCTGAAGCGCATACTCAGCCCGGCGTTGTCCTCAGTCCTGGTAATTGGTATTTTAGCATTATCCCTTCTGCTGGTGGATAACACGATGACCAGGGCAGGCTTTAATATGCTTACTAAGTATCCCCCGTCAACCGTTGCAGAAGAGCCGGTTGCACTCTATATAAAAAATCACACAAAGGACAACGATACCATCTGGGTTCCTTCATACAGTAAATATATATATTTGCAGTCTGGAAGGTTTTCACCAACGAAATACCTGTTCTTCTTTGATATGACCTTTTTCCCGGGCCTGATGGAGACTACTGGGGAAAAGATGCAGTTTCTCAGGGCTGATCTTATAAAAAATCAACCGGCATTCATATTTTTAAGCCGTGACAACGAACTAAACTACCTCAGCCCGGTTGGCATTGCAGACTGGGTCAAGGCAAATTATACGCTGGATAGCACGTGGTACGACGGAAAGCTGCTGAAGAGAAATTGAATTCACAGCAGAGTATTGTGGGGGGATAGTAAAATAAATTAATTTGCAGCGGTTTCTTTACATATTTATATCGAATATGTTAGTGTTAGTCAGATGCTGGCAGTACTATGTAGCGAGGCATACAACTAATAAATAAAAGGGGTGATACTGTGTCTCAAACGAAAGAGACTAAGCATACGATGATCAAGGATTACAAGATACATGAGAAGGATACTGGCTCACCGGAAGTCCAGATAGCCCTCTTGAGCGACAGAATGAAGTACTTGTCCGAGCATTTCAAGACCCACACGAAAGACCATCACTCGCGGCGTGGACTTCTAAAGATAGTTGCAAGGAGAAAAAAACTCCTCGACTACTTGAAAACAACAGACATAAAGCGTTATAAATCGCTAATCGAACGGTTAGGAATTAGAAAATAGAGGAGAAAATATTGACATCTACAGACGTCATAATCAGCGAAAAGAATCTGATATTGGAGACAGGGCTTATAGCCAAACAGGCGGATGGTTCCGTCGTTGCCAGGTATGGTGATACGATGGTGCTGGCAACCGCTGTAGCCTCTAGGACAACCGTCGAAGGAAAGGATTTCTTTCCACTGACGATAGATTATATCGAAAAGGCATATGCTGCCGGTAAGATACCGGGTGGATTTTTAAAACGAGAGGGCAGGCTGTCAGAAAAAGAAGTCCTCACCTCACGCCTTATCGACAGACCTATAAGGCCGTTGTTTAAAAAGGGGTTTAACTCAGAGACGCAGGGCATCGTCTCGGTGCTTTCCTATGGCGATGAGAACATTGCAGACATACTTGGCATAACGGCAATATCGGCTGCGTTACTTATCTCAGACATCCCGTTTGAGGACGCGGTTGCGGCTGTCAGGGTAGGGCGTCTCGATGGAAATATTGTTATCAATCCTGGATTTGATGAGATGGCCTCTCTTGATTTGGCACTGGTTGTTGCCGGTACGGCTGACGCCGTGACGATGGTAGAAGGCGGCGGTTTTGAAATACCGGAAGATGTGCTTGTTGCGGCAATAGACCGCGCCCACGAAGAGATCAAAAAAATAATCGGCGCTCAAAACCTTTTACGTGAGAAAGTCGGCAAACCAAAGCGCGCCGTGACCGAGGTCAAAGAAAACGAGGCCCTTGCCGCATCAGTAAAAGAGTTCTGTATTGCAAAGATGCAGGAATCAATCAGAATCCCTGATAAACTTAAACGACAAAAGACCCTCGATGGTATTCTTGATGAGACAATCAAACATCTGACTACCGCCGACCCCGAAGTCAATGTCAGGGAAATCGCGAAATATTTCGAACACTTGGAGCAAGACCTCGTAAGAAACTCAATCCTAAACGAAGGCATAAGGGCAGACGGCAGAGGTACGGATGAAGTCAGAAAAATAGACTGCCATCTGAACATGCTTCCGCGTGCACACGGCTCTGCACTATTTGTAAGGGGTGAGACACAGGCCCTTGTCGCTGTAACCCTGGGGACATC
This sequence comes from Nitrospirota bacterium, assembly GCA_039908505.1. Lineage (GTDB taxonomy): Bacteria > Nitrospirota > Thermodesulfovibrionia > Thermodesulfovibrionales > Magnetobacteriaceae > Magnetominusculus. Next base: position 40,526 of record JAMOAZ010000003.1, on the reverse strand, counting down.
ATCTGATGAGCAAAGGGTGGACTCGCTTGACGGCGATACATACAAGTCCTTTATGCTTCACTATAACTTCCCGCCGTTTAGTGTTGGCGAGGTGAAGCCGTTAAGGTCCCCCGGCAGAAGAGAAATAGGACACGGGGCGCTGGCTGAACGCTCTATTAAGGCAGTCCTCCCTGGTGCTGATGAGTTTCCATACACGATACGCATCGTGTCAGACATATTGGAGTCCAACGGGTCATCGTCGATGGCCTCGGTATGCGGGTCAACACTTGCCCTGATGGATGCCGGTGTGCCGATAAAGGCGCCTGTTGCGGGCATTGCGATGGGGCTTATCAAAGAAGGCGAAAAGGTTGTTGTGCTCACTGATATATTAGGTCTTGAGGACCACTTCGGAGATATGGATTTCAAGGTGTCAGGCACTACGACAGGGATAACTGCATTTCAAATGGATGTAAAGATAAAAGGCGTCAGCAGAGAGATAATGGTCGGTGCACTCGAAAAGGCAAGGCTTGGCAGGCTTCACATACTGGGTAAGATAAGTGAGGCAATTGCCGCACCACGTGCTGACTTGTCTAAGAACGCACCGAGGATATTCCAGATGAAGATAAAGGCTGAGAAGATAAAAGACGTAATCGGCTCAGGCGGCAAGGTAATCAAAGGAATCATCGAGCAAACGGGCGTGAAGATAGACATAAACGATGAGGGGATTGTCACCATAGCCTCAAACGACGAGGCCTCGCTGTCAAAGGCAAGGGCAATAGTAGAGGGCATAGTCGAAGACGCTCAGGTTGGGCGCATATACACGGGCAAGGTTAAGAAGATAATGGACTTCGGCGCCTTCGTAGAAATCCTCCCGGGCACGGACGGGCTTTTACACATATCGCAAATCTCTGACAAGCGCGTCAACAAAGTAACCGACGAGCTTAAAGAGGACGATGAGGTTGTGGTAAAGGTAATCGAGATAGACAGGGCTGGCAAAATAAAACTGAGCCGTAAAGAGGCTATGAAAGACGCTGCTAAACAAACTGCAACCTAGATTCAAAGGGGCGAAGCCCCGTTAGATGGGGTGCAGGGGACAGGTTCCCTGCCGGGAGTTTGAGGGCAGAGCCCTCATTCTTCATGTTGGTTATGAGACCATTAATAAATATGCGGCATAGGTAAAGATGAGGGATAATCTATTATCCCTTTTTTTTATTAAATAGAATCCAGAGGGGAGAATCTTGAGAAAAGGTTTTTTAGATAATGGCATACCAGTAGTAATGGAACGAATGACAGGTGTGCGCTCCGTATCGATGGGCATATGGGTTAAGATTGGGGCGAGATATGAACGGCTGGACAAAAACGGGATATCCCATTTCGTTGAGCATATGCTTTTTAAGGGCACAAAACATCGTACACAGAAGGACATCGCTATAGAAATTGACTCAATAGGCGGCGACATCAACGCCTTTACATCCAGAGAAAACACCACATTCTACGTAAAACTCCTGAAGGATTTCACAGCTCAGGGCATAGACATACTCTCTGACATATATCTTAATTCGCTGTTACAAGAAGATGACATAAAAAAGGAACAGGAGATAATCGGCGAAGAGATAAAGATGGTTGAAGACACCCCTGATGAATACATTCATGACCTGTTTTACGAGGATATATGGGGGAAAGACGGCCTTGGAATGAACATCCTGGGCACTCAGGATACGGTAAACTTACTGGAGCGCGGTGACCTTGTAAGACATATGGACAATCACTACGGAGTAAACGATATTGTAATCTCCGCCGCTGGCAATATCGACTATGAATCGATATTAAGGCAGTTTAACGAAAAGCTGGGATTTCAAAAAAATATATCTAAAGAGCAGGTAATAGTCAAAGAGGAGCAACCGGCGCAGTTTAACAGTTGTGTTAAAGTCCATAAGAAGGACCTCTCAGAGGTGCATTTGTGTATAGGGGTAAAGGGTGTAAAGCAGGACAGTATGCTGCGCTATCCATTTTTATTGTTAAACACGATACTTGGTGCTGGTGTAAGCTCGCGGCTTTTTCAGGAGATCAGGGAAAACCGTGGACTTGCCTATACAATATACTCATTTTTATCGTCATACCATGACACAGGGGTGTTTGGGATATTTGCGGCAACTGGAAAAAAGAAATATGTAGAAGTCATTGAGACGATATTAAACGAAATAAAGTCCCTGAAAGACACACTAACAGAAAAGGAACTCCAAAGGGCAAAGAGCCAGTTGAAGGGTAACATCCTGCTTAACATGGAATCCTCCTCTGGCAGGATGCAAAACATAGCCAGACAGGAGATATACTACGGAAGATACTACCCGCCGCAGGCAATCATAAGGGGCATTGACAAGGTAAAACTCTCAGATATCTGTGATGTCATAGACGGCTTCTTACATCCATCACACAAGGTGATAACACTGCTGGGTCCGGCCTCTGTGAGTGCCCTGAAAGGGATTTGTTAAATTAGAGCTGGGAGAAGGGCTGCTTCTCCCAGTCGATTTTGAAGAATGAGGGCTCTGCCCTCAAACTCCCGGCAGGGAACTTGTCCCCTGCACCCCATCTAAAATACGATACCGATGACTACTCTGCGCCGATACCAATATAAGCCCGAAGTTTTTCCTTTTCGAACTTTTCCTGCGCTTCAGGCTCTCTCGACATCAGCGACACTAAAATACCTATTAAAAAGGCAGCGCCCATGGATATCAGCCCCGGGTTTTTAAGAGGAAACAGTGCCTTCGGCATTTGAGCGCTGATTTCCTTTTTCTTGGCGTCCAGTTGAGCCTTCTCCTCGGAGATGGCCTTTGGGTCAGCGGCAGCCTTTTCGAGTTCTTCTACCTTAGCCTTTGACTGTGTCTCGGTCTCGGTTATTTGCTTTTCTATGGCGGCCTTTTCTTTTGAGTGAATTACGTCAACCCACACTGTCGGGCTTATGATAATTAGCCCGGTTGCCAGAATAAGACCTGTCCAGATGCTGGCAACAGCGCCCTTTGTAGAGAAGTTTTTCCACATTATAGACATGACCAGTGCCGGGAAGTTTGCGCTGGCCGCCACTGCAAAGGCAAGCCCTACCATGAAAGCAACATTCTGCCCCTTGAACAGTATGCCTAGCAGCATTGCTGAAACACCCAGCCCGATTGTGGCCAGCTTTGCAACCTTTACCTCATCATTTTCATTGGATTGGCCTCTTCTTATTACACCCACATAGAGGTCGTGAGACAGGGCTGAAGCACCGGCCAGCGTTAAACCGGCCACTACGGCTAATATTGTGGCAAACGCTACAGCGGCCAGAAATCCAAGAAACACATGTCCGCCAAGTGCCTCGGCCAGGAGAGGGGCTGCCATATTACCGCCCTTGTCTATGGCCATTATAACTTTCTTGCCTACCAGCACTGCGGCGCCAAAGCCTATTGTTACCGTAAGGATATAAAAGTAGCCGATGAACCCAGTGGCATAGAAGACCGATTTTCTTGCTTCCTTGGCGTCAGGCACTGTGTAAAACCTCATGAGTATGTGAGGGAGACCTGCGGTGCCGAACATCAGGGCAAGTCCCAGAGAAAACGCATCAATTGGACTTGTAATAAGTCCTCCGGGCTGGAGGAACTCTGGCCCATATTTTTCTGCGGCAGTGCCAAAGAGCGCCCCATAATTAAACCCAAACTTGGACAGTGTCATGATTACCAGTAAAGTAGCCCCTCCAAGTAAAAGTACTGCCTTGATGATTTGCACCCAGGTGGTGGCCAGCATACCACCAAATAGTACGTAGGCTATCATCAGGCACCCTACTATCATTATCGCCCACTCATAAGGAAGCCCGAACATCAGCTTTATCAGTGTGCCTGCCCCAACCATCTGGGCTATCAGATAAAATAACACGGTGACCAGGGACCCGGCAGCAGCCGATGTCCTGATAGGCATACGTTTCAGCCGGTAAGCGACTACGTCGGCAAATGTGTACTTGCCCAGATTGCGCAGTGGCTCGGCTATCAGAAACATGATTATCGGCCAGCCTACAAGCCATCCAACCGAGTATATCAGACCGTCATAGCCCTTTGTTGAAACTAGTCCGGCGATTCCTAAAAACGAGGCGGCACTCATATAGTCCCCCGCCAGCGCCAGGCCGTTTTGAAACCCTGTGATGCTCCTTCCTGCTGCGTAAAACTCCTTCGTCGTCCTTGTCCGCTTTGCTGCCCAATATGTAATGCCCAGAGTGCTAACTACAAACAACAAAAAAAACGTTATTGAGACCGGATGAACCTGCCCAATGATTGACTGTGCCATGCCTTATCCCTCCACCTTATCTCTTACTTTTTTTACCAGCACGTCATAGGTGTTATTTGCCCAGCGAACATAAATCCCGGTCAATATCCACGACATCACAATAACACCAACGGCTATAGGAATCCCGATAGTGATACGCTCTGTCAGCATGGATGACAGAAATGGCTTGTTAAAGGCTATCAGTCCTATGAACCCGAAGTAGAATGTAAGTTCAAGTATGGTTAGCACTAAAGATATAGTGGATTTCTGTCCTGTGAGTTTTTTGAAATCTGGGTCTTCCTTGTAGTTGAAGCTGGTGCTGCTCATATGCGTCCTCCTTTTTGCATAGTATAATTAGAAATTACTAAACTCCCCCGGGGTGTGTATACCTCCTTTGGAGGAATTTCCAATTCTCAGCAAATCGCCAATCTTTTGTACACCACAGCGCTGAAGTGCATGGGTAAAGCGTTGAAAAAGCTGGGCTGCTATGTAGGCGTCCATCATGGCGTTATGGCTGATTTCAGTTGATATGGAGAAATGTTTGGCTATTTCATAAAGTGACGGGTGTCTTGGAGCGTTATCCACATGGTAGTGTCTGTGTGATAACCATTTATAGACGGCCAGAGTATCAACAGATTTGTTTCTGAACGGCCTTCCCGTGAGTTTTCTGATTTCCCTGCCTAAAAAGGCCATATCAATCTCCACACAGTGCCCTACTATAATGTCATCCCCGCAGAAATCGATGAACTCCCTCAGCACTTTCTCTATGCCGTCTGAGGCGTGAACGTCCGCCGGTGTAATGCCGTGAATCGTAATGCTTGGGCCGTGAAATGGGATTTTGGGGTTGATAAGCCTGTAAAAACACTCTGAGAGGAGAATCTTGCCTCCTGTCATTTTTACAGCGCCTATGGAGAGTATAGCGTCGCGTTTGTCATCAAGGCCGGTAAGCTCAAGGTCAACTGATACAAAGTCATGGGATGCTATATGGGCGTTACGGTAACTGTTCCCCCTTGAGAGGTTGAACAGCCTGTTGAGGCGCTTTACCATATCATCTCTCTGTAGCGCTCTATGACCGTAGTCTGTATTTTTGCTATGATTTGAAATGCCTCCCTGATTGTTCTTTTCTGAAGATTTGTCAGTTTATCCGGCATGATAAAGTTATCCGGCGGCAGACCTTTTCTTATTTTTTCGTACTGATGCTGGATTCTCAGCAGCATAATAAACTCAAAGGCATGGACAAGCTCTTCGGCATACTCTTTTACTATGGAGTGGGTATCCATAAGTGCCTCTATGCGTTTTAGCGTGGGAGTTATGCTGAGACCTTTTTCAAGGGTAAACAGCCTTAGCAGGTCAACTATAGGTGTGATTCCCTTGACCTTCAGGTTTAGCATGTCCTTGTGCTCGCCACTTTTTTCAACGACAAAGGCCTTGAGAAAACCAATTGGCGGAGCGTTTCTTATGGAGAGGCTTGCCGCTTTGCCAAGCAGCAGCCTGTTGCCGGTTATATTGGACTGAAGACGCTGTCTGAATGCCGTTAACAGGCTCTCATCTCCATAAATAGTCCTGGAATCAAAGAGCGTTACAGTGTTAAGGACGGCCTTCGGCGTAGGAGTGGCAGTCCAGTTTGCGGCATACTTTTTCCAAATTTTCAGCGGCTGACGCCATATAGGATTAGAGGCCATGTAGTTAGCAGGGCACGCCGGAAAGCCTACTTTGAGCAAACCATCGCGCACTAATGCCGAAAAACGTGAGAAATAGTCCCTTGCGGCATGGGCTTCATGTTCATCTGCTGGGTTACCATAGATAATAGCATTGTCCTGGTCGGTCTTAAATGTCTGTTCTTTTCTGCCCTCACTGCCATAAACAATCCATGCATAGGCCACAGGCGGCGGACCTAACTCTGTTTCGGTCAGCGTTATTACCTTTCTTACGAGCCTGTCATTTATCTCAGCGATGATTCTCAGGACATTACTGGCCTTAGCACCGCCGCTAAGGAGCATGTTGTAGACACCGTTTATCTTGCCAGAGACGGGAATAAGCCCGTTGACAGATGACTGGCTCTCAATATTTCGTACTATGGCAAGTGCAGAGGTGCCCTGTAATAGCATCAGGTCGTGATTTGTTAGTATGCCCCACAGGTGTTGTTCTTTCAGTACCACGAGATGGTGAATGTTATTTTTGACCATCTTTAGGACTGCCTCATAGCAATAGTCCCCGGCGTCTACAGTGTGCAGATCACTGCTCATCACTGTACTAACCGGCGCGTTTACATCCATGCCCTGTGCGACTACCTTGTTGCGCATGTCACTGTCAGTAACAATACCGATAGGGGTGCCCTGTTTATTGAGGAATATTAGGGAACCAGTGTGACGATCTGTCATAATCCTGGCTGCCTCTTTGATGGATATGTTCTGCGGGGCAGTCGCAAGATTCTTCTTTGCCACATCTACTACACGGGCGCTAAAGAGTATCTTCTCACCGCAGCTGTAGGTAAACTGGTCTTGCTTAACGGCGTCGGAGGTGTGTAAAAATGATCTTGAGAAAAGTTTCTTTGCCTCGTCGTCTGTATCGATGAGGTTTTTAATCCTGTCCTTTCCCATCAGATAGCATATGGTATCATCTATGGCTGTTATATTGGTCCAGGGTACATCCTCTCCAAAGAGAGAAAGGTAGCCGAATACATCGCCTTCGCCCTTGTAATCGACCAACACCTCTTGCCCTCCATAATCTAAAGACCTCTTTGCCCCGCCTTTTCTTATGACGTACAGATAGTCATCACCCTGACCGCCCTTTCTGGCAATTACGGCTCCCTTCGGGTAAAACTCTGACGCTATACCCTTAATCATGCCGTTGAGTGCCCTTTCGCTAAGAAACTGAAAGGGCGGCACTTTTCGCAAAAAAAGCACTACCTCGTCTAAGATCACAAAGACCCAGCTAAGACTTGCCCCATAGTAAGACTTACCCCTGCGCTGTGTTAGTACAGATTGGTATTAAAAATATCTCTTTAATAACCCCTCAAATGCCTGACCGTGACGTGCTTCATCTTTACACATTTCATGTACAGTGTCATGGATGGCATCAAGGTTTAACTGTTTGGCCTTAGTAGCAAGGTCTTTTTTTCCTTTGCACGCGCCGTTTTCAGCGTCAACACGGGCTTGCAGATTTGCCTTTGTGTCTGCAACTAATACCTCACCGAGGAGTTCGGCAAACCTGGCCGCGTGCTCGGCCTCTTCAAAGGCTATCCTTTTGTATGCCTCGGCAACCTCTGGTAGTCCCTCTCTGTCGGCCTGTCTGCTCATGGCAAGGTACATCCCTACTTCTGTACACTCTCCCATAAAGTTGGCCCTGAGGCCTTCTAATATCTCTGCATCCACGCCTTTTGCCACGCCCATTCTGTGTTCGTCTGCCCACTGAAGACCTTCTGAACTCTTTTCGATGAATTTATCAGCAGCAGCCCCACAGTGTGGACACTTATCCGGCGGCGCTGACCCTTCATGCACATAACCACATACGGTACATACAAATTTCTTCATAAACAATACCCCCTTAGATTAATTATTGTGACAAAAACTATAGACTATTCTCTCTGACATAATCAACAAAAATATAGCACACATATGATGCCAGATATGTTTAATTTACTTCACAAGTGTATGAAATTCAAAATTGAATATGCTACTATAATCTATAAGCGGTTATTAACTCACTATAAAGAGGGACGTATTATGAAATATCAAATCGGTACTGGTGCAGTATCAGGGGTTCATGTAGTTACAGGGGCATTTGGATATTCAGGTAAGTATATTGCTAAATTGCTGATACACGCCGGGGTTAAAGTGAAGACCATAACTAATTCGCCCGACCGGCCTAATTCTTTTGGCGGCAACATCGAGGTCTTTCCGTTTAATTTTGACAAACCTGAACTCCTCACAGACACACTCAAGGGCGCCGATTGCTTGTATAACACATACTGGGTCAGGTTTAATCATAAGCTGTTTAAACATGCAGACGCCGTTGACAACACTCTGACACTTTTTGATGCGGCTAAAAAGGCCGGAGTTAAGAGGATTGTCCACATAAGCATAACAAATCCAAAAGAGGACTCACCTCTGGAGTACTTCAGCGGGAAGGCAAGGCTGGAGCGTGCGCTGGTTGACTCCGGGATGTCCTACGCCATTTTGCGCCCTGCGGTCTTGTTCGGTAGGGAGGATATCTTAATCAACAATATCGCATGGTCTCTGAGGAATTTTCCCATGTTTGGCATATTCGGTGACGGCAGCTACAAGCTGCAGCCCATATATGTCAAAGACCTTGCAGAGCTGGCCATTGACATGGGTAAGATAAAGGAAAATATAATTATAGACGCCATAGGCCCTGAGACCTTTGCCTTTAGAGAGCTGGTTGAAACCATTGGGGAAATCATCGGCAAGCGAAGGCGAATCGTGCCTATCTCAGACGACCTGGGATATTACTTCGGCAGGTTTATGAAACAAATAACAGGGGATATACTGATTACACGGGAGGAGATAGAAGGCCTAAAGAGTAATCTGCTTTACGTTCGTTCTCAGCCGACCGGTCAGACAAGTCTTACCCAATGGCTTAAGGAACATGCCTCTACGGTTGGAGTTCGCTACGCCAGTGAAATTGCACGTCGGGTAGAGAGAACCGGTTCATACGCTTAAAACTGCACGTGCTTATATAAATATGCTGGTAAATCTGGTATAATTGCCTGATGGTTTCCGATAAAGGGGTTGTGTACCCGAAAAGCCCGAAAAGATTGTTCATCGTAGTCCTACTTTCTACGCTGCTGTTTTTTGCCGTAGTAGTGTGGCAGAGCTTTACTTCTATCAGGGACATTGGCCTGGTAAAGGCAAAGTATTTTCGCCTTCAGGAGCTTGTCGGCATTATCCTGGAAAAGGATGAGGTGTTGACAATGTCTGCCCGCATGGGGGCTGCTTCCGGTGATCAGCAGTGGGAAAAGCGGTATTCAGATGCCGTCCCCGTTCTTGATGCAGCTATCAAAGAGGCAATGAAACTATTGCCGGAAAAACAGCTTGTCAACAGTATTGCATCAACAGATGCAGCTAACTCTGAGCTTGTCAAAATGGAAAGACAATCCTTTAATCTAGTCCACGAAGGTAAATTAAAAGAGGCGGCAGCCTTATTATCCAGTAGTCAATATGTTGAGCAAGAGGCCTTATATCACGAAGGTATTAATAAAGCTGTCGCATTCATGAAGACTGCAATTAAAGATGCCATCGAACAGCAGCAAAAGCGTGTATATACTACTATCATAATTATGCTCATAGTTATCATTGTAATGATTGGCTCATGGCTTAGGCTCTTTAAGACATACAAGGACTACAGTGCAAAGCAGGCTCAGGCAGATAGCGTCCGGATAGATTCAGATGAGAAATCACGGCAGACGGAAATCGCTCAGGCTCTTCAGACATGCAAGACGTATAAAGATTTTGGCAGCGTACTTATATCAAGTCTGGCTCCGGTCATGAACCTGGTATACGGCGCGTTCTATGTATGTGACCATACATCTTTGCACAGACACGGTGGCTATGCCTGTGAGGACATTGACGGCGGGCAGACAATTAATTTGGGCCAGGGACTTGTCGGACAAGCCGCACTTGACAAGCGGGTGGTTTCTCTGGATTTGTCAACTGGTGATAGTATAGCCGTACCCTTTGGCTTAGGGAGGCTTGCTGTCAGAAATGTCCTGATAGTTCCAGTAGTACATAAAGGTGAGGTTCAGGCAGTTATAGAGCTTGGAACGCTGGGGGAATTTAACGAAAGACAGAAGGGATTTCTCTATACCATGCTCCCTGTTATAGCGATGAATATCGAGATACTCTCAGCAAATATCGAAACTCGTGAACTACTTGAAATAAGCCAGGCAACGGCAAGAGACCTTGCACTTTCTCAAGCGCAGTTGAAGGCACGTGGTGATGATTTAGAGGCAAGCAAAGAAGTTCTGGCTCATGCCGAGGAGCGAAGCCGTTTGATTCTGACCTCTGTAAGTGACGGTATCGTAGGTCTGGACACAGACGGGAGGATGAGTTTTGTAAACCATGCCGTCACGCTTTTACTGGGCTATACCGAAGATGAACTAATAGGAGAGCGTATGCACAGGCTAATGCACTATGCATATCCAGACGGCAGTGTCTTTCCCATAGGTGAATGTTCCATGTTTCTGACAAGTCAGGACGGGCTGCCCAGAAAGATTGACACTGAAGTACTGTGGCGCAAGGACGGTACGCCGCTGCCAGTAGAATATTCAACCACTCCGGTGTACAAGGCAGACCAAATAGTAGGCTCAGTCATCGTGTTTCATGATATTACAGACCGTAGGAGGACTGAAGAGCAGATACGTCTGGCCGGCTTCCTAAGTGACCAGGCGCTTGACCTGACAAAGGCTGGCTATTGGCATGTCCCTCTGGACGGCTCTGGCTGGTACAACTCATCAGAGCGGGCAGTAAATGTGTTTGGCGATATACCGCGCGAGGGATGGCGCTATCGCATTATGGAAGAATGGTTTGTAAATGTTGAGACCGGAGATAAAGCAGCCTCAGAAAAGACGCTTGAGAACTTTAATGCGGCAGTTGAGGGACGAGTACCGGAATATAACGCAATCTATGCCTATAAGCGCCCCATCGATGGCCGTGTGGTCTGGATTCACGCGCTTGGCCGTGTGGTAAAAGATGCAAACGGTAAGCCAACAGACATGTACGGTGTAACACAGGACATCACCGAGACCAAACAAGCCGAGGATACCATACGCGAAAACGAGCGCCTGATGCGTTACATGCTGGAGTCCAGCCCTGTGGCGGTACGTATTATTAACGCCAAAACGCGTTCGATTATCTTTGCCAACCAGTCATATGCAAAGATGCTTCATGCCACTTTAGAACAAATCGCCGGCCTTACTCCACGGCAGTTCTACCAGGACGAGCGGGTCTTTGACGAAATAACAGAGCGGCTGGGCAGCGGAGAAGACATTCTTAACCAGTTGATTGGCATAAGGACTGCTGATCACATGGATATCTGGGTGATGTGTTCATATATCCATGTAAAATATGTAGGTGACGACTGCATACTGGGCTGGTTTTTTGATGTGACGCAGTTGCGGCGCGCCACAGAAATCGCAGAGGAAGCAACCAAGATGAAATCAGATTTCCTTGCAAATATGAGCCATGAAATTCGCACCCCGATGAATGCCATTATTGGCATGTCACATCTGGCGCTGCAGACAAAACTCGATGCAAAGCAGCGTAACTATATTGAAAAGGTGGAATCTGCCGCCAAGAATCTCCTGGGCATTATTAACGATATACTGGATTTCTCCAAAATAGAGGCTGGGAAGCTGCAGTTTGAAAATGCAGACTTCTATCTTGACGACGTTATGGAAAATCTTGCTGATATCTCAGTAATAAAGGCTCAGGACAAGGGATTAGAGCTGATTTTTGATGTAGGAACCGATGTGCCGTCTGCCCTGATAGGTGATTCGCTGAGGCTTGGGCAGGTGCTGACTAACCTTGTCAATAATGCCGTGAAATTCACTGAAAAGGGAGAAGTTACCGTTGGAGTACACCGTGCCGCTGCTTGTTCCCTTAACTTATCGTCTGAAATATGGCTGCGTTTCAATGTTACCGACACTGGGATTGGCCTTACTGGAGAGCAGCGCAAGAAATTATTTATGGCCTTTTCTCAGGCAGACGGCTCTACATCGCGTAAGTACGGGGGCACGGGACTAGGGCTTACAATCAGTAAGCGCCTTGTAGAGATGATGGATGGAGAAATCGGCGTAGAGAGTACACCTGGTGTTGGCAGCACGTTTTATTTTACCGCTAAATTTGGACTGCAAACCGGACAGCGCACACTCTCAGACGCAACTGCAGACGTGCAGGGGCTGCGCGTTCTGGTAGTTGACGATAACTCAAGCGCCAGAGAAATTATGTTTTCTATGCTAGTTGCCCTGAATTTTGAGGCAGTTGCCGTAAACAGCGGCATAGAGGCTATTGCTGAACTTGAGCGTGCACACACTGAGCACAAACCATACGGACTAGTGCTTATGGACTGGCAGATGCCTGAGATGGACGGGATAGAAGCCGTGAGGCGCATTCGTGCAGATGCAAATCTATCAAATACTCCATCGTTTATAATGGTTACTGCATACAGCAAAGATGAGCTGATGTATCAGTTACAGGGTACGAGGATAGAAGGGCTGCTGGTCAAACCCGTAAGCCCATCGACGATGCTTGACAGTATACTTAACTCTTTTGGCAAAAGCGCCGGTCAGCGCCAACGCAAACAACATAAGCAGGATAATTTTAAAGAGGCTGAACAGCTCATGCGTGGCGCATACATATTGCTTGTTGAGGACAACCCTGTCAATCAGGAACTGGCGCTTGAGATTCTCGAGGGCGCGGGGATGCGTGTAGATGTTGCCGGTAATGGTTTGGAGGCAGTTGAGAAAGTGGGACTTGCCCCATATGATGCTGTGCTTATGGATTGCCAGATGCCTGTGATGGATGGCTTTGAGGCCACACGCAGGATTCGGGAGGATAAACGCTTTGCTGAACTTCCCATACTGGCCATGACAGCAAACGCTATGGCCGGAGACAGGGAAAAGTGCCTTGAGTGCGGGATGAACGCCCATATTGGCAAACCTATTGACATTGGGCAGCTCTTTGAGACATTGGCCTGTTGGGTAAAGCCGAAGAACACCGCTGCTGAATCGGCTGAAGTAAGCGTGGTCAACGCGCTGGCAAAAGACAGCACATTACCAAAGATAGACGGCCTTGAAATAGAAACTGCCTTAACCCGCGTTGGCGGTAACATAACACTGCTGCGTAAACTAATCGGGCGATTTAAGGAGACACAGTCAGACGTAATAACAAGGATTAAATCAGCCATAGACATAAACGATGCTGAAACGGCAACCCGTGAGGCCCACACACTAAAGGGGCTTGCCGGTAACATCGGGGCAGCTAAGATGTTTGAGCTGGCAGCTAAATTAGAAGGTATTTTAAACAGGGGTGAGGCAGATGCCCTGCCACATGTGATAGAAGAGACGGAGATGGAACTCTATGACCTACTTGGCAGGATTTCAATAGGGATGCCGCAAGAGGTTGAAGCGGCAAGGCCAGCAGTTGCTGTGGACATGAATACCCTCACTGTTGAGATGAGTAAACTTGCGGCGTTTTTGGCGGATGACGATTCACAGGCTGCCGATATGATAGACGGCGTAGTTGAGATGCTTAAGTCTGTGGGACATGGGACACCAGCAAAAAGGGTGCAGGCAAGTATAGCGAGTTTTGATTATGAGGATGCGCTGGTCAAGCTCAGAGAAATAGCGCAAGCTGTGGGGGCAGCTATTTAATGGCGTTAAGGCGATATATAAAGACAGGCATACTTATAATTTTGATGACTGTGTTTTTTAGCGGTACTGTGACACCAGAGCCCGTGCCAGACAACAGGCCAGACAACATTGGATTGACACAGGAGGAGAATGAATTCATCAAGGGCAAAAAGATACGTTTAGGGGTAGATTCAGCTCGTCCACCCTATGAATTCATAGACGAAACAGGGGTCTACTCCGGCATCAGCGCTGGCTTTATAGAAACTTGTGCCAAACGCCTTGGTCTCGAAGTTGTCCTTGTGCCAGGCCTTAATGTTGGTGCCGCCATGAAGAAAATGAAAGAAGGTGAAATAGACCTAATCCCCAAGATTTCCCCTGACCCGGAACGTGCAAAAAGTATCCTGTTCACAAAGCCATACTCTACATTTGCCGCTGTTATCGTTACCCGCAAGGATGTTCGGCGCATAAGCGGTGTAGACAATCTTGAGGGCCTTAAGGTTGCTGTGTTAAAAGGGTTGATAGTCGAGACACGCATCAAGCGTGACTACCCGAATATGCCGTTGATTTCGATCCCTGATATAAAAACTGCCCTATTAGACCTTTCCGCTGGCAAAATAGATGTGTTAATAGACAATTTGGCAATCGTATCCTATAACATTGACAGGCTTGGGCTTAATAACCTTAAAATCGCAGGGCATACCCCTTACCACTATGATATGGCCTTTGGCATAAGGAAAGACTGGCCGCTCCTCGCATCAGCCCTTGATAAAACCCTGTCTGGCATGTCTAAGAAGGAAAAGGCAGCGATAAATGACCGGTGGCTTACGGTTGAGTATCAGCAGGTAATCAACTGGAGGATAGTTGGCCCTATTGCCGGGGCATTGATTGTTATAATCGTTTTTGTTGTCATTTGGAACAGACGTTTGAGGGCAGTTGTAAGACAACGGGAGGAGGTTCAACAGGAGCTTAAGCAGTATGCACAGGAGCTTGAGTCCCGTGCTGCAATAAAGTCGCACATCTCTCAAATCTCCTCTGTGCTTCAAAAGGCCGTGACTCTCGAGGAGCTGGCTGTGCAATTGCTGTCTCATCTTGCCCCTTTAGTTGTTGCGGCCTATGGCGTGTTATATGTCTTTGACAAGGAAAATAATATGCTTCGTTCAGCAGGAGGGTATGGCTGTGCTGTTGTAAGGGAAAAGACCTTTGCCATCGGGCAGGGACTAGTTGGGCAGTGTGCCTTTGAGCAGGCACCGATTAAAATAACCGGTCAATCCGGCCCGTCAGGTTCAGATATAAAAATCAACTGGGGAGCAGGCGAGGCTTTACCAAAGGAGATAATTATCCTGCCCGTTATACAAAATGCTGTGGTGCTTGGTGTTATAGAACTGGCAGGTATGGCGGTCTTCAGCAAAGACGCCCTGTTACTACTTGATGAGCTAATGCCCATAATTGCAATGAACATAGAAATCCTTACCCGTAATCTGCGTACTAATGAACTGCTTGAGGCAACGCGCCAGCTTGCCAGCAAGCTCAATACCCAGCAGAGGATGTTGAAGGACACCGAAACCTGGTACCATGACATCATCGAATCCTCTCCCAATGGAATACTGGTAGTGAATCAGACAGGGGAGATAATACTATCCAATCTTATGGCAGACAGGACATTTGGATATGACAGCGGTGAACTCATCGGTAAGAGCATTGATATCCTTGTTCCTAAAAGCATACGGGCAGGACATCCCGGTAAGCGAGACTCTTTTTTTAAGCAGACTGAAATGCACATTGGAGAAAGCGTGATTAACGTTAGTGAAGTTACCGTTACAGGGGTTCGCAAAGACGGCACTGAGTTTCCTGCACTGTTAGGACTTTCGCCGCTGCGTGAGGATGTTTTAAGGGGGAGGTGTGTCTGCGCCTCGATTAAAGACATTTCGGCATTAAGGGCTAATGCGGACGTTGGATGAAATGGGATCTGTCCCTATTAAAAAATGAATGAAGACAAGAAGATAATTATTATTGCCGGCCCGAACGGCGCAGGTAAAACAACTTTTGCCCTTGAATTTCTGCCAAGGGAGGCACACTGTCCCGTCTTTGTGAATGCGGATCTTATTGCGTCGGGTATTTCCCCGTTTTTCCCCGAAAAAGTCTCTTTTCATGCTGGAAGAATTATGCTCGATGAAATCAAAAGACATGTCTCAAAAGGTGAGAGCTTTGCCTTTGAAACAACTTTAAGCGGCAGAATATACGCAACAATGATCCCTCAATGGCGGCGAATTGGTTATAAAATAAAACTGATTTTCCTTTATCTGACAAATGTTGCGATCGCGGTGGAACGGGTAAAAAATCGTGTAAAACAAGGCGGGCACAATGTTCCCGTAAAGACCATCAGATGCAGGTATGAAAAAGGCTGGCACAACTTTCAGCATCTTTACAAACAATTGGTGGATGCATGGATTGTTTTTGACAATTCTGGTGAGCGACCAAAACTTCTCGATGAAGGAGAAAAAGATTGAATAAAGAAAAAATACAGGCTCAGGATGTTGATCTTGCTAAGGCAGAGATTGCGCTGCGGCGGGCGGCTGCCAAAGCGAAAAAGATTGCCGAGAAAACGAATACCCCCCTGGTTGTGTATGAAGGAGGATGTATAGTCAAGAAGTTTTCCGAAAAGCAAGGCACTCGAAACCATTGCGGTCGTGAGAGTTGACCCTAATTAGTGACACTCACTAGGGACAGCGACCATTTACGGCTATTAAGAGGCTTCTTGAACATTAGACTATTAGGATTCTTTTGTCTAATCTTGAACTCTGTCATGGTTTGAGTGGGGTCTTTTTCCAATTTATTGGGGGAACTCCTTGTTGTGAATTAACCCAGGGCAATCGCATTAGAAACTTACACCCGCTAATCCATCTCCTGGATTCCCGCTTTCGCGGGAATGACAGAATAAAAAACATGGAAATGACAGGCAAAGCTGAACAAATGAACACCAATAATATCATGCTATTCTCTTTTTTTGTCATTCCCGCGAAAGCGGGAATCCAGGAAACCATCGATCAGAGCCAAAAGTATAGGCAATTCCTGCCTGATTTTTCAAATGCGTTTGCCCTGTGAATTAACCTTGATTTTCAATAGTATAATCAGACATAATGTACCACAGGGCAATACGGCGGCTTGAAAACGGGGGTGTAATGGACAGGCAAGTGAAGATGCTCATCGGCGTATTAAAGAACAGCAGGGTCTTTTCACATTTGTCCGATGAGGAGCTGCAGCATGTTATCAGCAGGGTACAAATTCGCGAGTATAGTAAAAACTCCAAATTTATGCACGAGGGCGATACCAATAATTTTATGTACCTGATTGTATATGGCCGGGTAAAAATCAGCATATTTAATGCAGAAGGCAAAGAAACAATTGTAGCAATCAGACAAGGCGGAGACTATTTTGGCGAAATGTCATTGATTGACGGCAAGACCAACAGCGCCACTGTATGTGCCATGGAAAAGACTATGATTGCAGTGATTTTTAAAGATGACTTCTGCCACTTGCTCCATTCCCAGCCTAAATTCCTGTTTGGTATGATGCGGGAGTTGTGCTTCCGCCTGCGGGAGGCCAATGAGATTATTGAGAGACTGTCATATAACAAGGCCCCGCAGAAACTGAGCCTGCTGTTTAAAAACTATATCAACCGCTACGGAAAAAAGGACAACGGCTCTATTGTCTTAACCATTAAGCTGACCCATCAGGACATTGCCGATATGAGCGGTCTGGTGCGTGAAACAGTCACCGCTACCATAAATCAATGGAAGAGTGACGGCTATCTCAGCACTAATGAAGACGGCCTGTTTTGTTTTTCTCCCACTTTTTTAGAAAACTTTCCAATTTTGTAGTTTGAATTACACAGGGTATGTAATTCAGACGACATACTCAGGGTCAATCTATTTGTTATCCTAAAATCAAGGTTGTAAAATAAAACTCAGGAGGATAACATGAAAAGGACGATTTTAGTAGCAGGGTTAGTGTTAGTATCGATTTGTGTGTTAATAGGAGTAGCTTTTGCTGGTGAAAGCCTAAGGCCGGTAGAGTTAAAGGCCGCTATTGAGGCAGCCGGGGCGCAGTGGCACTCAGGTGAGACGCACATATCAGCAATGACCGAACAGCAGAGAAAGGGCCTGTTAGGACTTCTTGAACCGGACTTAGGCGACCATAGAAAAATAGCCCTTGCCCCGCTGCCAGAGGCGGCAGCACTACCGGCAAGCCTTGACTGGAGAAATAATAACGGCAACTGGGTTACTTCTGTAAAAAATCAGGGAAACTGCGGCTCTTGCTGGGCATTTGCTACGACGGCGGCCTTGGAATCCTATACATTGAGGAAAAGCAATACTCCGGGCGTGGACAACAACACTCCCAATGCGCTGGACTTGTCCGAGCAGGTGACGCTGTCATGCAGCGGTGCCGGTTCTTGTAACGGTGGGTATATCAACTATGCCTCAGACTTTTTACGCAACTCAGGTGACCCTGTAGAGTCATGCTATGCGTACAAGGCAGCCAATGGTTCATGCTCAAGCGCCTGTGCTAGCCGCACCTCTGCTGCGTACACAATCCCATCGTGGCAATGGGTTACCACTACTGCCCCTACAGTTGATAAGTTAAAAAATGCACTCAACACGTATGGCCCATTAGTAACTACACTGAGGATTTACTATGATTTCTATTACTACAAAGCTGGTATCTACAGCTACGTAAGCGGCTCATATCAGGGAAATCACGCCGTATTACTCGTGGGATACAACGATGAACAGCAGTATTTTATAGTAAAAAATTCATGGAGCAAGTCTTTTGGTGAAAACGGCTACTTCAGAATAGCGTACTCCCAGGTTACAGGCGTAGTAGGATTTGGTGCATACACAATAGCATACCCGCAAACTGGATTAATGCTGAACCCGAGTTCCTTGTCATTAACAGCCGGGGCATCTGGCAGTGTTACAGTCTCAGGCGGGAAGTCCCCATACACAGCCAGTTCTGCAAACGCCCAAATTGCAACGGCAGCCGTAAATGGCTCAACTGTTACAATTACTGGTGTCTCGGGCGGTCAAACAACTATTACTGTAAAAGACAGCTCCGGCACCACTGCAAACGTCACCGTAACTGTCTCTTCTTCAGCAGCAGTACCGGGGGCTCCTGTGATAACGGCAGTAACAGCGGGTAATGCTCAGGTCTCGGTATCTTTCAAAGCGCCGACATCAAACGGTGGCAGTGCGATAACAAAATATACGGTAACATCCACCCCAGGCGGTATGACGGCAACCGGTACGGCATCACCGATTACAGTAACCGGCCTTACAAACGGTACGGCTTACACATTTACTGTTAAGGCAACTAATGCCAATGGCACAGGCCCGGCGTCTGCCTCTTCAAGCAGCATAACACCAGTGGCCTCTGCACCCGGGGCACCGACGGCAGTTACTGCTACGCCAGGAAATGCTCAGGCAACCGTTAGTTTCACAGCGCCAGCATCAAACGGTGGCAGTGCGATAACGAAATATACGGTAACGTCAAACACCGGCGTGACGGCAACCGGTACTGCGTCGCCGATTACAGTAACCGGCCTGACAAACGGCACGGCTTACACGTTTACTGTTAAGGCAACAAACGCAGCCGGTACAGGTGCAGCGTCATTGGCTTCAAACAGTGTAACGCCTGCAGCAGTCCCCGGGGCACCGACGGCAGTTACTGCTACGCCAGGAAATGCTCAGGCAACAGTAAGTTTTACAGCACCGGCATCAAACGGTGGCAGTGCGATAACAAAATATACGGTAACATCCAACACCGGTGTGACAGCAACCGGTACTGCGTCACCAATTACAGTAATCGGCCTGACAAACGGTACTGCTTACACCTTTACGGTAAAGGCGGCTAACGCAGTCGGCACAGGTGCCGCATCATCTGCCTCGAACAGTGTAATACCTTTGGCTACAATCACCACTACTACTATTGCTGCCGTTGCCGCAGGGGATTACCACACAGTAGCGTTGAGCAGCGATGGTACTGTGTGGTCATGGGGATTAAACTATGGAGGTATGTTAGGCAACGGTACCACTACGAACAGTAATGTGCCGGTGCGGGTAAACGATTTAAGTGGAGTCACTGCCATTTCCGCTGGGATTTATCACACGGCAGCGTTGAAGAGCGATGGTACTGTCTGGACGTGGGGGCGTAACTACGAAGGTGAGTTAGGCAACGGCACCAATACTGACAGCAATAAGCCTGTCCAGGCAAGCGGTTTAACCGGAGTTACTGCTATTGCCGCTGGTGGGTTCCACACAATGGCTCTAAAGAACGATGGAACTGTCTGGGTATGGGGTTACAACGCTTATGGTCAGTTAGGTAACGCCACCAATACCAATAGTAATAAGCCTGTGCAGTTGAGCAGCTTAACCGAAGTAATTGCTATCGCCAGCGGTGGTTACCATTCGATGGCACTCAAGAGCGACGGAACTGTCTGGAGCTGGGGATATAATGGTTATGGTGAATTAGGAAATGGTACAATTGTAAGCAGTAATAAGCCCGTACAGGTAAGCGGTTTAAGCGGAGTTACTGCTATCTCCGGCGGCATGTTCCATTCGATAGCACTGAAGAGCGATGGCAGCGTGTGGGGTTGGGGATATAATGGCAGCGGTGCATTAGGCAACAGTAGTTACACTAACAGCAATAAGCCTGTGCAGGTAACGGGGTTAAGCGGAGTTACTGCTGTCTCCGCAGGATATTACCATGCGATGGCGCTCAAGGGCGACGGAACTGTGTGGGATTGGGGATATAATGTGGTTGGTGCGTTAGGCAATGGTACGAACACAACCAGCAATAAACCTGTCCAGGTAACTAGCTTGACCGGAGTTGCAGCTATAGCCGGAGGTGGATATCACTCAGCAGCGCTGAAGAAGGATTGGACAGTCTGGACATGGGGATACAACCATTACGGCCAACTTGGCAACGGCAAAAACACGAACACTAATACGCCGGGAAAGGTTGCGCTGTAGCTACTGCACTTAAGTAATAGCGGTGAGAGCATTACAAAAGGGGGGGCTGCTGCCTCCCCTGCTTTTTAACAGTATATCCCCAGGGCAAACGCATTTGAAAATTTCAACAGCTAATTTTCCATTGAAAATATAGGGTCATTTACGCTAAACTATAATACTATGGTGAATCACGAAGTTAATTTAATCAAAAACAAGACTTATACATTTAAAGTCGTGATAGAGCCGGACGAAGACCGCTGGTTTGCCTACTGTCCTGCCCTGCACACTAAGGGAGCAGCTACGTGGGGCTATACTCAGGAAGAAGCCCTCAAAAACATACATGAAGTAGTGGAAATGACAGTGGAAACCATGATTGAAGACAACGAACCCATACCAGAAAGTGAAGAGACCGGGGTAAAAATATTTTCCTAGGTGCTGGTAGCTGTAGTAGTCTAGCCCATGCCAATTGATTATAAACAGCTTAGAAGTCTCAAAGTCAGAGACGTGGTCAATGCACTCTTAAAGGATGGATTTTATTTGCGCAATCAAACAGGCAGCCATCAACCAATACATGCACCATGATGGCCGTAGAGTAACCGTATCTTATCACAGGTCTGGCGAAACCTTTACCCCTCAAATACTTAAATCTATGATAGAAATACAAGCCGCATGGACGGAAGACGATTTAAGAAGACTTAAAATTCTTAAGTAAAAATCAGTAGAAAAAATTGCGATTAATTCTGAGATTGGCAGTGCGATGTTGTACAGCAATGCCCAAAGCCATAAGCCGCGTACAACTGAATCCTTAGTGCTAGGGAGACAGCGCTTAATTGACAAAGATATAGTACATGGTTACATCATGAATTATTCAGGCATCCCCAAATAATCCATGACGTTGTCGTTTTATTTCTTATCTTTCGTGGGTTGAGTGTCAGCCGGTTTTTGTGCGGGTGTTTCAGCAACCTCCGGCTTTGCTGCGTCTTCTGGCTTAACTCCGGCAGCGCCGAATGGAATATTGGTGTTTGTCCCCGGCGCTTGCTGTGCCGCAGGCTTCGGCCCGACAATTATTGATGTCTTCTTTGCCTCGACTATCGCAAGCAGAAGCGATGTTAGCATGAACACTACCGCCCCTATAGTTGTCATTTTTGCAAGAAACGTCTGCCCGCCTCTTGCTCCGAAGACCGTCTGGCTTGAGCCTCCAAACGCTGCCCCCATCTGCGAACCCTTCGAACTTTGTACCAGCACTACCAACACCAAAAAAACACACACTAACACATGAAATATCAAAAGTAGTGTCGCCATCAGTGTTATCCGAACTTCACTATTTTTTCAAAACTATCAGGCTTGAGGCTTGCCCCGCCCACAAGAGCACCGTCTACGTCAGGCTTGGACATTATCTCGGTTACATTATCAGGCTTTACGCTGCCGCCGTAGAGTATCCTTATATCATCGGCCTTTGCGCCGTACATGTCCCTAAGTCTGTCTCTTACGAAGGCATGTGCCTCCTGCGCCTGGTCAGGGGTTGCCGTCACACCCGTCCCGATTGCCCAGATAGGCTCATATGCTACTACCAGATTGTCTGTGTCTACATCTTTGAGACCGCCTTCGACTTCGCGTTTGATTATGTCGAACATCTTGCCGGAGTTGCGCTCATCTAATGATTCCCCGATGCAGAATATCACGCCAAGCCCGGCTGCCTTCGCTGCCTTTGTCTTTTTATTGAGAAAGTCATCTGACTCATTAAAGTATTGCCTTCTTTCAGAGTGCCCAACAATGACCCACTTACAGCCTACATCGAGAATCATCTTTGCCGAGACCTCGCCGGTGTATGCGCCCTCTGCCTCAAAATACAAATCCTGAGCGCTCAACATCACATTGCTTCCTTTTAACAAATCACCGGCCAATGACAGGGAAATAAACGGTGGTGCCAGCACTATGTCTACATTGTCAACGGCCTTAACCGCAGGCAGAAAATTCGTTATAAAATCTTTTGTCTCTCCAGTAGTCTTATACATCTTCCAGTTTGCAGCTATAAATGGCTTACGCATAGTCACTCCTTATTGTTAGCAGTTATTCGCAAAGTTCCGCCGCTTAAGACAGCCTCTGGATGATATATTATTCAGCCGCGATATGTCAAGAACTGAATAATATTACTGAATAATATTTATGTGTTAGCGCGCTGCCCTGAATTCCTTCTCGAAGAGATACTTTCTCTCTGACAGGGTAGTCTTCCAGTTTGCCGCCATTTCATCGAGTTTAGTTTTTATGCCGCTGGCCGTCAGCCACCCGTAACCGCGTAAAGATAACTCCTTCTGCAGCTCCTTGAAGTCATCATCTGTCCACTGGGGCTTTTTCACTACAGGGTATCTGCCTGCAGTTTTGAGGGTCAAAAATATCTCCACAAATGGCCTGGCGCCGTCGTCCCAGTCTGCGATATTTTTTACAGCAGTCTGCCAGTATGCGTACCAAACAGCTACGGTCATTTCGTCGCTGCCCGTTACAATGTAATGACAATCAGGGCTTATACCAATTGCCGTCAGCGCTCCCGTATGCCAGTGAACCGATTTGGACAGCTCCCCTGAGAGTATGTCGTAAAACCGCAGACTGCCGTCGTCGCTGCCCATGACCGCATACTTACCGTTAGGCATTATGGCAGCAGAGGCAGGCTTTCCTGTGTGCCATCCAAATGTGCGAAAACTCTCACCTGTCGGTACATCCCAAAGCCGTGCCATCTTGTCTACTCCGGTTGTCAGCATATAGCGTCCGTTTGGCGTGACCTTGATGCTTGTAACGCCAGATGGTGCAGACCCTCTAAACTTATAAATCAGCTTTCCGGTTGACAAGTCCCAAAACTCCGCCTCTGCCCCGCCGCTAAAGTAATACATCCCGTCAGGACTGACTGCCAGGGCCGTCGGTTTGCCTGATGGATATGTATTTATACATTCGCCGGTAAACGAATCCCATAGCTTTATTATCCCGTCGGCACTGCAAGACAGTATGCGGCGGTTGTCAGCAACAGTAACTACTGTGTTAACTACATCCTTGTGCGCCTCGATGACACGGACACATTCGCCGCTTATAATATCCCACTGCCGAATCGTGCCGTCAGCGCCCGACGATACCACTGAGCGATTGTCTATGGTCAAACTTACAGATGTAACGGCCCCCGTATGCCCCTCAAATACCCTGATACACTTGCCGCTCAGTATATCCCAAAATCGCAGCGTCTTGTCGTCACTTGCAGTGATGGCGTGTCTGTTGTCGGAACATACCGCCAACCCCGTTATCTTGCCGCTGTGACCAGCGAGATTGTTTACCCGCCAAACGTCTAATAGTTTAGTCTTTGGATATACGCTGTGCATTTTATCAAGCAGCCGAAGCGGTTCCTCTTCCCGCTGGAAACCATTCAGTGAATGGGCCATGGACAAGGATTCAACAGCCTTTGCATAGTGTTTGTCTTTCATAAAGTCTATGCCGGATTTCATCAGCCCTTTGTAGTGTGTTACAGTTTTCTTCCAGTCGGCATCGATTTCTGCCTTAAGTTCGTTGAGCTTGGCGCTTAGTCCTTCATTGGTCAGCCAGCCAAAACCCCTTCGTCTCAGCTCGTCTTTAAGTAAGAGAAGTTTGCTGGCTGCGTCCTCGTCATTAATAAACGGCAGACCTACGGTTGTCAGTGTGTCGTTTACTATCTTTCTGTGTCTTGAGAGAAATCTCTTTACATACGGCAGCGCCCCTTCAATCCAGTCCATAAAATCCCTTATAGTAAAACCCCACTGAAGGGTCCACACAAAGGCCGTCCGGTCCTCGCTTGCCGTTATCATCATCCCTGCCGATTGCGACAGTGACAGGCATGTTACCGGGGCTGTGTGTCCGCCAAAGGCCGTATACGCGCCTGGTTGTGTCCTATCCCAAAGAAGTGCCGTGCCGTCAACACTTCCAGAAACAAAAAACCGTCCATCAGGGGTTATCTGCAAGGATGTGACAGCGCCGCTGTGCCCTTCAAAGATGGCGGTGTTTTTCTCAGTATCCCACATGCGTACCCTCCTTGCAGAACCCCCGGATACAATAAACGTACCATCAGGGCTTATCGCAACTGCCATCACCGTGTCCGTATGACCTGCAAGGGTTTTAATAATGCTGCCCGATGCCGGGTCCCAGAGACGGATGAGCCTGTCTGTGCTGCCCGAGGCGATAAAGGCAAGGTCTTCATCTATTGCCGCACATGTCACACTGTTCGATGGGCATTTATATACCTTTATTCGCTCACCCGTTTCAACATCCCAGAGAATCATCAGACCGTCTTTGCTTGTGGACAGGACAAACATGCCCCCGCGTGCTAAGTTCAGCGAATTAATCTCTGTTGTATGACCTTTATATACCCTCTGAACCTCCCCGGTTTTTATATCCCACAGACGAAGCGCCCCGTCTATTCCGCCAGAAATGACACGCGTACTGCCGTACATAAGCAGCGCCGTAACACTACCGCCGCAAAATGCCTTCACGCAATTACCCGTCAACAGTTCCCATATTCGCACACGGTTGTCCTTACATGCGGTGACGGCAAATCTTTCATCCTTTGTGAATGTGGCTGCCGTTATGGTGCTGCCGTGTCCTCTGAGTATGTTGAGTCTCAGTGAGGCAGCACTGTGTGTCCTGGGAAATGTCATAGACATCTCATCTGTAAGCCTGAGTGCCTCTGTCTCGTTTTTATAGCCGTCAATGGAGCGTGCCTTGTTTATCTGCGTAATGGCCGCTGTGTAGCTTCCAATCTTCATATGTTCCTTTGCCTGTGTTATCGCTGCGTTAAAGGATTCCTCTGAAAGCCGCCAGTGGGCTTTGGCCGCTTGTTGAAGTTCATCCAGTTTCGCCCGCACACCTTCGGGTTTGAGCCATCCGAAGCCACGCAGACTCAGCTCCGAAAGTAATGAATCGACATCCCTTTCATCCCAACCCGGGCCTCCCCGCCTTGTGAACGAATTTCTGATAAACGGCGTATGTCCTAATATAAACTGTTCCATATACGCAGCCGCTGCGTCATCCCAGTCTTTAATATCCCTTGTCTCTAACTCCCAGTCTATATAGAAGGCCCTCAGCATGTGGTCTGCGCTCCCTGACCACGCACTAAAGCCGTCAGCGCCGAAACACACAGCATGTATAGCGCCGCTGTGACCCGTAAACGTGCGGCTTACGCGCCCGGTAGCTGCTTCCCATATGCGTATTGTGCCATCCTGACTGCCGGAGATTATGAACTTGCCGTCCGGGCTGAACTCAGCGCTCAACACCCCGCCCGTGTGGCCTTTGAAAGAGCGGGATAGCTTTTTGGTGCCGATGTCCCAGGTGTGAAAAGTATTGTCAAACTCTCCGGTACACACTACATATTTAAGGTCAGGGCTTATTGCAAGTGAGGATACACTGTTGTTGTACGGCTTCAGGGTTGCCAGACACTCTTCAGAGTCAACATCCCAGATTT
The DNA here is from genome assembly GCA_039908505.1 of Nitrospirota bacterium. GTDB lineage: Bacteria > Nitrospirota > Thermodesulfovibrionia > Thermodesulfovibrionales > Magnetobacteriaceae > Magnetominusculus. The sequence goes on along the minus strand of JAMOAZ010000003.1, from coordinate 14,416 downwards.
GGAGACTTCCATTTTCATATCCGGCTATGACAGTGCGAAGGCAGGGCGTAAGGGCGGCAGCCGTGACGCGGCTCATGCGCTCAAACAAAATTCGAAGCTCAAGCCTGCTGTTTGTGTCCATGAGGACAACAGAGCCGTCAAGACTTCCTGATATCACATACTTACTGTCAGGACTGAAGGCAACTGCTGTCACAGGCGCACAATGACTGCTAAGTGTCCACCTGCATTCACCTTGCTCCATGTCCCACAGGCGTACTGAGGCATCCTCGCTGCCGGAGAGTATAAACCGGTTGTTGCTGCTTACGGCTACGGCGTTTACTGACGCCTCGTGCCCTTTAAAGATTTTCAGACGGCTCATCGATGCAGCATCCCAAAGTGCAACTCTGTAGTCAGCGCTGCCCGTTACCACGTACTTACCGTTTTTGCTGACAGCGATGGCATTGACCGCGCCCCCGTGCCCTTCTGCCACCGCTGATTCCCACGCTCCCTGAACTTTTTTCCGTGGAAACACACGGGAGAGCCTCTCAATGATTTTCAGCGCGTCTCTGTCTCTTTCGTAACCCTTGATTTGGCGGCCCTTTTTTATCAGCTCCGGGATAGTGTTAAGCTGCCCCTCGTTTATCAGCCTTTCGGCCTCATCAAGTATTGCCTGAAACCCACCCTCGCGTTTCCCTGCCTCTTCACTTGATACCGGAACTGCTATGGCATATGGAAGGGCAAACCTGTTTAGTATATTTACCACCCGCAGGCCATTCCATATAGAGTATATCAATGTCTTACCATCGGGGCTTAACGCAAGCGACGGCCCCTCGAATTTCTTAAACACGTACTGGCGCTGACCTGTCTCTGTGTCCCAGCGGCAGAGCGTGTTGTCAGTGCTGCCGGAGATAAATCCAGCCCCACTCTGCATAAAGGCCGCTGCGGTGACAGCACTGCTGTGACCGCTGAATGTCCTCAGGTGTTTGCCCGTTGCAGTATCCCAGAGGCGTATTGTTGTATCTTCACTTGATGTCAGTATATAAGATGCGTTGTCAAGTTTTGCTATATGATTTATAGCCCCGTCGTGCCCTGTCATCAGTGTCAGACACTTTCCTGTGGTTGTGTTCCAGATGCGAATCGTTCTGTCGTTACTTGCAGATATAACATTAGGCCCGCGCTGACCATGAGACAGTGATGTTATCCTACCACCGTGTCCCTCAAGGGTGCGAACGAGGTTTCCAGAACTCCAGATGCGAATTGCTGCGTCGTTTCCACCGCTTATCACATGTCTGCCATCAGGAGTTACCGTAACTGCCGTGACGCCGTCTTTGTGAGCATCGAAGACTTTAGTACATTTCCCGCGTGTTATGTCCCAAAAGCGCAGGGTTTTGTCAAGGCTTCCCGATATGAGTGAGTCCCCTCTGGCACTAAAACATACACACGTAACCCAGTCGTTGTGCCCATCAAAGACGCCAATACAGTCACCGGTGTCCATCCTCCAGAGGCGGACACACCTGTCTTCAGTGCCAGCAGATGCGATAAGCTTACCGTCTGCCGACAGAACAACCATGCTGACCAGACCGCTGTGCCCCTCTAATTGATTTATTAGCTCGTAACCGGGCAGATAGCCTAATGCCGCAGCCAGTACCGAATTTGGCAGAGATGGGATATCTTTTTTCATTTTATCGTAAAAGGCCACGGAGTCAGATGTCCTGCCCTGTCTCATCAGGGAAATGGCATGGGCGGCGATTATCTGAATATCCCTTGAGGCGCCTTCGATAAGCAATCTTGAGTATTTCTCCACATCCTTCCAAAGGGTCATAGCGGCGGTGTTGTCTTTTTTTGATGAGTGTCTGCCCTCAGCACAAAGCGCCGCTACAAGGGCCTTGATTTCGTCTGATGAGACAGCAGATTCTCTAAACCCCCTCCACATAGTATCAAGCGCCTTTCCATATTCGCCAAAGAACATATACATCCTGCCCATTAGGTTGTAATCCCTGTGTTTGAGGGTTTGACTCCTCATAAGTTCCTCGATTCTGCGGAACATATCCCGCTCTGTAATGGCGCATAGCTTCCACTCGTAAAGGGCGAGATTCAACGTAGACTCAATGTGATGGGGATCAACGCGCAGGGATTCCTTCCACATACCAGCGGCCTCGTCCGCACGCCCGAGGTCAAGGAACGAAACGGCACGGTTATTAAGGCTGTCGGCTGTGAGCCGTCCTGCCAGATATTCGCCGCGAGGGTAGTCTTTCCCTGTTATGTCTTTGTATATTTGTTTAAGTTCTGTGATGATTTCCTGCATGTTGGCTGGGCGTTGCGCGGGGTCATGTGCAAAGCAGCGCTTAAGGAGCGCGGCTACCGGCTTTGGCATGACATTTGCGCCCGTTGGAGGGTTTCTCAGGTAATCGTCAAGCACGATACCTGCTACGTTGCCGCTTAACCATGTTACGCTTCCTATGAAGATTTCTAATATGGAGACCCCCCATGACCAGATGTCTGTCTTTAGAGTGAGCGGGGTGTGATTTGCCTGTTCAAGTGAACAGTAAGCTTGTGTCATGCCGCATAGGCTGGATAGGTGGCTCTTTCTGCGTTGACCTTGTTGCGGGGTGTCCTTGCCAGATGACAGAGAAGCTGGTGAGGTGGAGTCAACGGCTGTAAGTGACTGCGCCCGTGCTAGTCCAAAATCTGTAACCTTTGCAATCCCATCTGAGGTCATCATCACGTTTGCAGGTTTGACATCCTGATGTATAAGCCCCTTTTCATGGGCATAGTGAAGCCCTGTGGCAAACTGTATAGCCGTGTCGATGATTGCATCGATAGAGTTGAGTTTGCCTTGCTTTATGCAGTCGCGCAGTGAGCCGCCTTCGAGGTACTCGGCAAACACACACGGAACTCCGCTTATGCGGCGCACATAGTAACAACTGACAATATTTGGATGAAGGCCCAAGCTCATCCATGTCTCGGCCTCATGCTCAAAACTGCTTTTTTGAACCTCTGTCTTAAAGTACTCCGGGCGCGGGCATTTCATTACCATATATGAGTTCCATCCCCTGTGATATATACGATAGACCAGCCCCATGCCTCCACTTGTGAAGACTTCCCTGACTTCGTAGAGGTCTAAGATTACGTCTCCAACCGTCCACCCGGCACTTGTCATACTATCATTCCCCTCCTCATTATCTCTGAATTATATTCGCATATCTGTATAAGCCTGGTCAATTGTTATAAATCGCATATTGACAATGCACCATTTGTATATTATTATACAATGAATGTCGTAATGAACCGGCGCACTCTAGTGGCATTATAATACTGCGTATTCTTTTTTGAGGTTGAGCTATAATGAGAAATAAGTACATAGCCCTTGGTGTATTGTCGCTTGCGGCTATAGTCGCTGCCGGAGTGCTGTTTACCCATTATTTGGTTATTCATTCCAAGCAAGAAGTATACCGAAACGGTATGGCGACTGTAAAAGTCCTGAAAAACAGAATACTGGGTCTGCTGGACAATTACGAACAGGCCGTTATTGCCCTCTCTCAATCGCCTGATTTAATTGAAGCGCTAAAAAAAGGTGAAGAAGGAGGTATTAATTCCACTTTAGACAGATTTAATAAGACGTTTCAATCGACTGTCTGCTACATTATAGACCTCAAGGGGACTACCATTATGTCCTCTAACAGAGACAAGGAGGACAGTTTTATTGGAAAATCCTATGCCTTCAGGCCGTATTTTACACAGGCTTTATCCGGTGGCGTTGGTCATTATCTTGCGCTTGGAGTAACGTCGAACAAGAAGGGTTATTATGTATCGTCTCCTATAAGAGATGAACACTCAAAAATAATCGGCATAGCCGTGATAAAAAAAGATATAGACGACATCGAGAATGACTTTCGGCACTACTCCTATTGTTTTCTTACCGACCCGCACGGGGTAGTGTTTATATCTGGGGACACATCTATTGTCAACCAAACCCTATGGCCGCTGAAAAAAAATGAGGAGCTGGATTTACTGAACTCAAGACAGTTTGGGAATAAACCATTCAGGTCAATACTAAAAGACAAGTATATAAGCGGCGCTAAAATCTCATTTAGAAACGCCGATTACACTTTTATAGAAGAACCAATAGATATTGAAGGATGGTCAATCGTCCTTTTCGCGTCAAATAAAAAGGTAGGTGAACACAGGGCTTTTGGATTAGCTATCACAGCAACTCTATGTGCCATTTCTTTTGTCTTTTTCATTGGTGCGATTAGAATAGAGCGGGCGAAGGACATTGCCGTTGAGACTAAAGAAGAACTGACAAGGTTAATAAATGCAATGCCAGATATAGTGTTTTTTAAAGACGGGCAGGGCAGGTGGCTTCAGGCTAACGATTTCGTCCTTAATTACTTTAACATCGATAAAAACAGATATAAAGGTAAAACCGATTCTGAGATAGCTGTTGACAAAGAATACTACAAGGATGCCTTTAGAAAAAACATCGAGTTTGACGAAGCCGTGTGGACTTCCGGTACGATCATGAGCAAGGAGGTTTCAATTACAAACCCCGACGGCTCGGTAACGACATTTGATGTGCTGAAAACACCTGTGCTTTACTCAGATGGCAGACGCCGCGGGCTTGTTACCATCGGACGCGATATAACAGGAAAGAAACGAATAGAAGAGGCGCTGTCATATGAGCTGGAAATCAACAAGTCCCTTGCCGAGTTCTCAGCGCTGATTATACAATCCAGCTCCATAGAGGAGATATCAAATATGGCAGTCGATTACGCAAGGCGTCTCACAGGCAGTAAATACGGCTATGCCGGTTATATTGACCCGGAGACCGGTTACCTGATATGTCCAACCTTGACAAAGGACATCTGGGATGACTGCAAGGTTGAGGGCAAAGACACTATATTTAAACAGTTTGGAGGGCTATGGGGCTGGGTATTAAATAATAAGGAAGCAATTATGTCTAATTCTGTAAAAGACGACCCAAGACATTCGGGCGTACCACACGGTCATATACCTATAGAACGCTTTTTGTCAGTGCCTGCCATGATTGGTAACACGCTTGCCGGTCAAATCGCCCTGGCAAACCCCGCAGTAGACTACACAGAGAGAAACCTTCACACCATTGGGCGCATAGCAGACCTCTACGCAATTGCCATTGATCGTAAGAGGTTTGAGCAGACAGTGCAGAAATATCAAAATGACCTTGAGGCCCTTGTTAAAGAACGCACCGACGACCTTGTAAAGACAAATGAAGAGCTGCGCGAGGAGATAACCGAAAGAATGAAGGTTGAGGCTGCCCTTACAGAGAGCGAAATCAAATACCGGCAGCTCTTTGAGCTTACGCACGCAGGTATTCTGGTCATAGATAAAGAGAGCACAATAACGCTGGTAAACCCCCGTATGGCAGAGATGCTTGGATTCGATACAGTAGAAATGACTGGACGTCATCTGTTTTCGTTTATTAGTACACAGTATATTGACATATGCAAACAAAGCATAACGCGCCTTGCCCAGGGCATAAAAGGTCAGCTTGATCTGGAATTCCTGCGAAAAAACGGCAAGCCATTATACGCAACTATCGAAACGTCTCCAATTATGGATGACCTCGGCAGATACGAAGGGGCGATAGCCGGTGTTATTGACACAAGTGGACATAAGGAACTTGAAAGTCAACTCCTGCAAGCACAAAAAATGGAATCCATCGGTCAGCTTGCCGGAGGCATCGCCCATGACTTCAACAATATTCTTTCGGCAATTACAAATTATGTATATCTGCTTAAGATGCGGGTGAAAGACGATGTTACCGCAGCCGGTTATGCCGCTCACATCCATGCCTCGGTAGAGAGGGCGGCAAGTCTTACGAAAAGCCTGCTTGTCTTCAGCAGAAAACACATCTATGAATTAAAGCCAGTAAATATTTCAGAGCTTGTAAGGAATATGGAAAAACTCCTGATGCGGCTCATAGGCGAAGACATCGAGATTAAGACCATAATCAAAACTGCCGACGTTATGATAATGGCTGATAAAACCCATATGGAAATGGCATTGATGAACTTGGCCTCAAACGCCAGAGACGCCATGCCCGAAGGCGGCCTGTTAAGCATAGAGCTTGGCATTGCCGACCCAAATATACTGCACAGTCACGGCCTCACCGGAGGCTCCAGATATGTTTATATTAAAACAGTTGATACGGGAACAGGCATGGATGAAGACACGAAGGCAAGAATGTTCGATCCATTCTTTACAACAAAAGAAGTGGGCAAGGGGACAGGACTTGGGTTAAGCACCGTCTATGGAATTGTTAGGCTGCACAAGGGGCATATAGAGGCAGAAAGTACAGTTGGAGAAGGCTCTGTTTTTACCATATATCTGCCTGTTGGAGACAATCTCATAGAAGCAGAGACGCAGCATCTGCCTGCTGCCAAGACTGCTGCATCGGAGACGATACTCCTTTCCGAGGACGACGAATCACTAAGGAAAATAACTGTCAAGGTACTCAGACGGGCAGGCTACAAGGTGGTAGAAGCAGTTGACGGCAAGGACGCGGTGGAGAAATTCATCGAACACAAGGACGATATAGCAATTGTCATACTTGATGTCATAATGCCAAAGAAAAACGGTAAGACGGTCTATAACGAGATAAAGTTATATAAGCCCGATATAAAGGTACTCTTTATAAGCGGTCACACGTATAACGTCATCCACGGAAAGGGCATCTTCGAGGAAGGCTTGAACTATGTATCGAAACCTATAATGACCGACGAGTTTCTGTTGAAAATACGTGACATACTGGACAGACAGGTATAGAGGGTGTTTATTTCCCGGCGGCCTTCTCTCTGACATAAGCGCTCAGCACAGCAGTTATCTCTGCAATCTCATCACATCGCGGTAAAAATTCAGAGATTTTGGCTATACAATCCCTACTGTTTATCAAACTATAACTCTTTTCATAGTTAATATCGAATATCCAGGTCAAAAGTAGCAGCTTATAGTCGTTTACAGACTTTACGTCCTTTAGATTGCCCATTTTTTTATCATAGAGACAGTTAATCAGTGAGCCGGAGTAACCGTCTGTCTCTGGAAAGCCAAGTGTGGCGGCAGATGCCCTTTCTTCCAGCGGCAAAGAAAAATGCTCTATAAAGACATCCCAAATATCAAGCTTGTCGGCATCTCGTATCATTTTCAAGAAAATAACCGTCTCAGCGGTCTGGGAATTTGGGATTTTATAGGCATTGTGGTATTTGACCGCCTGGAGTATCAGGGTTTGTTCCTCTGCGGGCAAATTAACCAAGACTTGTTCCTTAAGCAGGGTCTCTGCGCCAAGCAGACCGTGATTAATGGATATGGCGTCTCTGAATGTCTTGTATTTGGCATACTGAGGAAACCTCCCCGTGTCGTGAAACAGGGCAATCGCCTCGGCAAGCAGACAATCGTTTGGGCTGTTGAAGTGTGCCTCAGCGATTTCCACCATGTTGGCGCACACATGTTTTGTGTGCTTTTCCTTTAACGTGATGTTTCTTTGGTCATTGATGTCGTCATAGTGATAACTGACACAGAAATCAGAAAACCAGTTTCTGAAATAATTTAAGTCATCTTTGTTCATTGGCAGCTCCTTTATTAAATGGCGTTTGAGTTATGTGGTCGGGTATCAAGCACCCCCCTGCGCTTGCGCTTTACTGGCCTTGACAATATCGTTGGGTTGTGGCATTATAGAAGTAGAAGCTACCTGGCCCGTGCGCCAAGCACTGTTCACCTGAGCTTCACTTGGGGCGGTGTTGGTAAGTGGAGTCAACTGCTCAGGGCTGACTGAGGGGGTACGCTCCCCTCCCTGACGTAGCTTTCTCCCTCCTTTTGATGGATAATCCGGGCCAGCTATGAAGCCTGTTGTTACTCCATAATAAGAATCGGCAATGCACTTTTTTAATTCAATCACAGCTATTTTTGCATCTCCATTTCTCCTGACTATCATTAAACGACCATTGGGTTGTTCCCATATTTGGTTATAATTTTTCGAAACATCCTCGATAAAGGATTCGACGTTCTTGTAGCCTGCATTCTTAATTTTCTGAATGCGTTTCTTTTCAATATGAGTTTTGCCATAATCATCATTTCCCACTTATAGCCTAATGGGTATCTTTTCTTTACCGTCAATGATTTCTCCGAAGTTAAATGTCCCATTGCTGGCTTTAATGAAATCTGTTTTCTTGTTCTGTGCATTAATATCCAATTTTCAGTATTCTATGCCTTTTCTGGCCTTTACCCCGCTGTGGTAATAGTGTTTTATCTCCTTTAACTCTGTCACAAGGTCAGCGGCGGCAGTTATCTCTTCGGGCGCCCCCCTGCCGGTTAAAACCAGCTCGACGCCTTCTGGTCGGTCTTTGATAAGTTTGACAATATCTTTTGATGAGATTAGGCCGCAGCTTATAGCGACATTTATCTCATCAAGGACAACTATATCATATGTGCTGCAGAGCATCGACTCTCTGGCCTGAAGCAGCCCCGCCTGCGCTGCATTTTTATCTTCTTGTGACGGGGCGCCCCAGACAAAACCCATCCCAAAACGCCTTAAACAAAAATGCTCTCCAAAGGCTGCAAGCGCGGTGAACTCTGATGAGTCCCTTGACTTGATAAACTGGGCGAAAAACACCCTGAGACCGGCCCCAAGCGCCCGAACTGAAAGTCCAACAGCCGCAGTCGTCTTTCCCTTGCCGTCTCCTGTATATACCTGTACCTTGCCCCCAAACATGTCAATAGTCCAGCGCAGGCAGAATTGTGAACAGTATAAAGGCAAAGTAAATCAGACCGATTGCCACGGCTGCCTTTATCCTGCCCTGTCTGCCAGTGTCTATAAATGGAATCATTATCAGTGTAACTATAAATAATATTGGAAGCACCACTGCCCCAATAAAGGCAAAATTGCCGGGGAAGTATTTCAGTATCTCGAAAAACCAAAGGAAAAACCACTCCGGCTTTGGACTAAAAGGCGCAGAGAAACTTATCCTCCGCCCCATCTCCTTCGGAAACGACATGGCAAGGACAACAGTTAACATGACAATCATGATGACAACAGACAGTACCCAGACTAAATAATCCGGATAAAATTTCTTTTCCTTATCCATTTAGGTTTCTTACCCCACCAGCAATACTTGTTGAAATATTATACCCTAGTCTTGACAATTTTATCTCATAATTGTTATAACTCAGAGTTACCGTTAAGGCAATAGGGTCTCATGAATATAAACGAAATCAACTCAACTAAGGGGGTGTATTTATGAAAGTAGGGGTATTTTTAAGTGAACACACAAAGTCAAACGATACCCTTGACAGACTAAGCGCGGGTTCTTTTGATCTGGTACTGGTACAAAACGCTGTGTACTCAGCCGCACTCAAAGAAAACGGTCAGAAGTCGCCGGTTCTCGGCAAAGGAGCAAAGGTATACGCACTGTCAGAGGACTTAGTGTCACGCGGCATAGAGCCTTCACAAGTTGACTCAGGCGTGACGGTCGTGGATTATGACGGACTGGTCGATATTATTTTTAACGAATTCGGCAAAACAATCTGGCTATAGGAGGCAATGAAATGGGTAAATTAACCATCGGATGCTTTTCTTCGCTTGTGGGGTCGATGACGCTGGACTTCGCGGTGAAACTGGCAGAGGCAGCAAGAAAGAAAGGTCATGACGTTGACATGTGGCTTTCCGGAAACGGCACGATGCTGTCGAAGAAGGGTCAGCGTTCTTTTAAGGACTACTCGTCGCTTGAGAAAACTATAACGGGACTGGTCGAAGGCGGCGCAAATGTAACCGCATGTGAGGCCTGTGCCGAGTCTCGCGGGTATCACAAAGAAGATGTGATAAGCAGTTTTGGCAGGAAGAGTATGGACTGGTATCTTGCCAGTTGTTTCTCTGCCGACAGGGTTCTGCACATAGGAGGTGAGTAATGTCGATAAAGAAAATAGCCTTCATAGTGGATAAAATGCCGTATAAATCAGAGACCTCACGCCTTGCACTAACACACGCGATAGCTAGCCAGACTGTGGAGATTCACCTTGAGGACGGGGAGAATGTCGAACCTGTGCTGGCATTCATCGGCGCTGGCGTGTTGAATTGTTTGAGGAATCAGAAGGCATCGGAGACATATGGTGTGACAACGCTGGAGTCTCACATAAAGAATGCCTTGCTTACGGACATAAAGGTGCTTATCTGTGAAGAAGACGTAAAGAAGTATGGTCTGACAGAGGACCAGATAATCATGGACGCAGAGGACATAGGGGCAGATATGCCAAGCGAACTGGTGCCGTTTTCAACGATAATGGGCGAGATTGAATCGGCAGACCATATCATGTTTTTCTAACTGAAGGTCAATAATTAATAAATATATGATAAGGAGAGACTGATGGCCGAACTAAGAACTCAGGAACCAACGGAAGTGCTGGATGTACTGGGGAGGGTGTGTCCATATCCCCTCGTATTAACGAAGAAGAAACTACAGAAGATGGACAATGGCACACTGTTAAAGGTGCTGTGTGATGCGCCTGCCTCAGCCGAGGATTCCATTCCCAAGTATGCTCAAAAAGAGGGTTTTGGCTTTGACTCAGTCAAGGTGGAAGACAAGGGACACTGGGAGCTGTACATAAAAAAGAGCTGACTCCTGAACATACTTTTTATTAAACGGGAAAGCCAAATTAAATGTGCCTTCCCGTTTTCTTTCCCTGAAAAGCCTTACAGCGAAAGCGTCCGCCCATTTATGTTATTCAGTTTGCATAATTCATATCAGGAGATGCAGTGGCGCTGAGGCAGGATGCCATAACATGTTGTGCAGGGCAAACGCACTATATATTTTTTTTGTTTGTCGTTCCTGCGGAAGCAGGAATCCAGTGCTTTAAGAATGAGAAGTGACAGCATCTTTGTACACATGTAAGGACGACACGAGAGAGTTAAAACACATTTTGACCGTATTATGGCATAAGAACTGGATTCCAGCTTCCGCTGGAATGACAGATTAAATACATTTGGAATGCTATATTTTAAATTAGTCTGCCTCTAAAATAACATATTACGCATATAGTGCGTTTGTCCTGCCATGCTGTGCGGGTCATTTGCTAAATAAGCCTTCGACATGTTAGAATTCTGACAGCTAAAGCTGATGTAATTCAAATAACCCATAAAACAAAGGAAAAACACATGATTATAGAAAATATTAAATTAGGGTTGACATTTGACGATGTGCTGTTGGTGCCGAGGAAAGCGTCCGTGCTGCCGTCGCAGGTAAATGTAGAGACATACATCACGCGCGATATAAAGATGAACATCCCGTTGATGTCTGCTGCGATGGACACGGTGACGGAATCCCGCCTTGCTATTGCCATCGCCAGAGAGGGCGGCATTGGTATAATACACAAGGCCATGACACCAGAAAATCAGGCGTCTGAGGTAAATAAGGTAAAGAAATCTGAAAGCGGCATGATTGTATCTCCAATTACCGTATCCCCTGATGCACCAGTGGGTGACGCCCTTGTCCAAATGGAAAAGTTCAGGATTTCCGGTGTGCCTGTGACAAGAGACGGTATATTGATAGGCATACTTACAAACAGGGACTTACGTTTTGAGACAGACCTGACAAAACCGGTTAGGGACGTTATGACCTCAAAACATCTGGTAACTGCCGCTGAGGGCACGGATTTAGACAGCGCCAAGGAACTCCTGCACAAGCATAAAATCGAGAAACTCCCCATTGTTGACAAGGATTTCAGGCTCAAGGGGTTGATAACAATAAAGGACATTGAAAAGAAGAAGAAATACCCATGCGCCTGCAAGGACAGTTTTGGTCGTCTGAGGGTAGGGGCAGCGGTTGGTGTTGGTAGTGACTCAATGATTCGCACGGAATTGCTAATAGAAAGCGGCGTCGATATTGTTGCAATAGATACCGCGCACGGGCATACGGACTCTGTAATCGAAACGCTTAAAAACCTAAAGAAAAGGTTTAACATTGCTGTAATAGCCGGTAACGTTGCCACAAAAGACGCAGCAAGGGACCTTATTGACGCAGGGGCAGATGCCATAAAAGTGGGCGTTGGGCCAGGATCGATTTGTACGACAAGGATAGTGGCCGGCGTAGGCGTTCCTCAGATAACGGCCATTATGGATACGTGCGAGGAGGCATCGGCACGCGGCATACCTGTAATAGCAGATGGCGGTATAAAGTATTCGGGTGATATAACTAAGGCCCTTGCCGCAGGGGCGAGTGCTGTGATGATAGGCAATCTGTTTGCCGGTGCAGAGGAATCCCCGGGTGAGACGATCCTTTATCAGGGCAGGACTTATAAGGTTTACAGAGGGATGGGGTCACTCAGCGCTATGGCAGATGCCAACGCCGCCAGAGACCGCTACATGCAGGAGGACGTAAAATCTCTAAGTAAACTCGTGCCTGAGGGCGTGGAGGGCAGGGTCCCGGACAGGGGGCCGATAAACGAGATGATTTATCAACTTGTCGGTGGGCTGCGCTCCGGGATGGGCTACTGCGGGGCGATCTCATTAGATGAACTCAGGGAAACCTGCCGTTTTATTCAAATCACCAATGCGGGGCTGCGTGAAAGCCATGTTCACGATGTTATAATAACGAAAGAATCCCCAAACTACAGGGCGGAGTAGGGCGCTATGTTAGAATATGATAAAATATTGGTGCTGGACTTCGGCTCACAATACACACAGCTCATAGCACGTCGCATAAGAGAGCGTAAGGTTTATTCAGAAATATTCCCGTATAATGCCACGATAGAAAAAATCAGGGGATTTAAAGCTAAAGGGATTGTCCTTTCGGGCGGGCCGGCAAGTATATATGAAAAAGATGCACCGATTGTGGACAAATCAATTTTTGATTTAGGCGTTCCAATTCTTGGAATTTGCTACGGGATGCAGCTAATAGTCCACTTATTGGGCGGAGAAGTAGAAAGGGCGCAGAAGCGTGAATACGGCAGGGCTGCCCTGAATATAGACAACCACACAGGGCTTCTTTCGGGACTTAGTGAAGGGTCAATCGTGTGGATGAGCCACGGCGACAGCGTAAAGATATTGCCTGCAGGAGGGTTTACATCAATAGCCCGCACCTCCAATTCCACCCATGCAGCAATCGCCAATGAGAACAGAAAAATTTATGCCCTGCAGTTTCACCCCGAGGTAGCGCACACCCAGGAAGGTGATAAGATACTGGACAACTTCGTCCACGGCATCTGTAAGTGTTCGGCGGAGTGGCAGATGTCGTCGTTTATAGAGTACGAGGTGGAGGCGGTAAGGCAGAAGGCCGGCAGTGGCAATGTAGTCTGTGCGTTAAGCGGCGGCGTTGACTCATCAGTTGCCGCGATATTGATACACAAGGCTATAGAGCAGCGCCTGCACTGCATATTCGTAGATAACGGTCTACTGAGAAAAAACGAAAAGGCAAAGGTCATAGACACGTTTAAAAAACACTATAATCTGAATCTCATCGTAGTTGATGCCGAAAAAAGATTTCTCGAAAAACTTAAGGGCATCACTGATCCAGAACAAAAGCGCAAGATAATCGGCAGGGAGTTCATCGCTGTGTTTGAGGAAGAGGCAAAGAAGTTGGGCGCTGTGGAATATCTTGTTCAGGGTACGCTCTACCCGGATGTAATAGAAAGCGTATCGTTTAAGGGGCCGTCGGCGACGATTAAGTCTCATCACAATGTGGGCGGGCTGCCGGAGGTTATGAATCTAAAACTTATTGAGCCGCTGAGGGAGTTGTTTAAGGACGAGGTGCGTGAGATAGGCGTGGAGCTTGGGCTGCCGGATGAGATATGTTATCGCCAGCCGTTTCCAGGGCCAGGGCTTGCTATCAGGTGTATCGGGGAGCTGAGTGCCGATAGGCTTAAGATATTAAGAGATGCCGACGCCATTGTAATAGAGGAAATAAAAAATGCCGGGCTCTACAGGGAAATCTGGCAGTCGTTTGCCGTGTTGCTGCCACTGAGAACAGTGGGTGTGATGGGAGATGAGCGGACATATGACTACACCATCGCCATGCGGGCGGTAAACAGTGTAGACGGTATGACGGCAGACTGGGCGCGTGTTCCATATGAGGTGCTTTCAATCATATCTAACCGCATCATTAACGAAGTGAAAGGAGTAAACCGCGTAGTATTTGACATAACAAGCAAGCCACCGGGCACAATCGAGTGGGAATAGGTGAGTGTCAGACATTATATCCAACGAACGGGAATTTACCAGCCAGGTAATATCATGGCTTAACGAGTTTTTAAAAGACGGTGACTATCCCTTTGAAGCTGCCTCCTCAGAACATTCTCTAAAGATTTCAGAATTTGAAGAGATAGTGCTGCTGCAGGTATAATTCCAATTCTAAATCAATGATGAACTAATAATCCAGGGCCAAGCCACGATGGAGCGCACTCTTTCCTTTGTGTT
>JAMOAZ010000029.1:0-46370 GCA_039908505.1 Nitrospirota bacterium | reverse complement strand
GGCGATACACACTCATACCACACCGCCTCTCCTCCCTTCGCTTTTTTAGGATTGACACAGTTCGTTAAACAGTCTCACCGCAAGGGGAGAGCAGATACCGAATGATATTGGGATGTGTCCCTTTGATAATGTGATATATTTACACCAGCGTATATACTTTTGCCTCCCATGGGAAAACAGGTTCATTTCCAACCCATCCTTGCGGCACATTTCTCTGTTGAGTAACTTCTCGCCAACTGCGACCAGTTGGTGTGTGAGGCCAATTGTGTATCGGATACGTTGATCCAAAACTCCCATGTTCAGAAAAATTAGCAACAACTACAACTGGTTCATCAATTCCTGTTCGCCCTCTAACCCACGCAAGCACACGACGCCCACCGTCAAAGTCAACGTGAATAAAATCTGTGTCATTGACAGCCAATGCTGGAGATGATGTCCTTAATTTAACAAGTCTGGCTACATATTCAAAAATATCACGACGCCATGAATCATTACATCTGGAATAGTTAACAGGATCTTGTTGTTTGTCTGGATGTTTAATTGGAAGATCGTGTTGGTCAGCAAATTCCTCTCCAGCCAAAATCATAGGGATACCAACTGCTGTCATCAAGCATACAAAAGCCAGTTTTATACGTGGTGACTTATCGTATATATTGCAATTTTCTAAGAAATTATAAAGACGCTCTTTTCGGTTTCCCTCAATGTCGTGAGAAGTTATGTAGTTGATAGCCTGGCTTCCATCTAAAAAACCAATCAGCCTGCAATCTATCATTCTCCGTACAGTCCACTCAAAATTGTCGGAATAACCCTCTCCTATAATTGCAGCACGTACTCTCTGTTGAAAACTCTCATTCCATAAAGCATCTAATCGTCCTTGATAAAGCAACTCAAGTGGAACGTTCAATTCTTCACCAAGCACTAAAAAACGCTCGTCAACCTGGTTTCTATCCTTTCCGTCCCATCTTTGATTCCAGACTGAGCGCGCCTCCTTTGTAAAATCATGGATAAAATTCCAACTAGCAATGTTATTTACACTATCGATTCTAATTCCGTCTATGTGATATGTTTGCATCCAGTGTCTAAGCTGCGTCAACATAAACTGAGAGGCAGGGTTAACCAGAACAGTATTTCCTGTCAGAGGATCACAGGTTTGTATTCTATTCTGGTAACGCCATGAATTGCCACCAAACCCATCTCTTAGTTCGTTATTACGACTTGACTGGTAGGAATCAGGGTTGCCTATTTCTTCTTTAGGGTTTAAGTGGAATTCGGGGAAATTTATATCTTTGTATGAGTCATATCCAAATGCCATAACCATATCTGTGAAAAAACGAATTTTTAACTTATGACATTTATCAATTACCATGATAAGGTCAGTGCCTGATGTAGGAGAGATATTACCTTCAGGGAATCCCATGTCAAAATCGGGAGCAAGGTAATTTGCAGGAGCGTAGCCCCACTCACGCTTTGATTTTGTATCAGCAGGTGGAAGTAGCTCCAGAATATTTATACCAAGATCAACAAGGTGTTCACCATTTTGAATAATATCAATATCAGAAAAATTTGCGCCAGGTTCATTTTTATCCAGTAGAGCTAAAACATCACGAAAAGTACCAATGTCTCGTTCATATGTTGTATTATCAAAGCCTCCACGTGACCATGATGCAGGCAACTCATATATTACCGCAGTATTATTAGCCGGAAGAGTTGAAATCTCTACTGTCTCATCAAAAGAAATGATTTCACCACCAGGATCACAATATACAAGCTGGTCGTTTTGGAAAAGAATAACGCTTGCAGCATCCCCACTTGATTTAGAACATACTCTATAGTCAACTGTGGTTGCAAAAGGATCTATAACAGTTATACGTTTATCTTTACTTTGCAAATCCGCATTATCAACCTCAAACCAGTAATGGTATACTGCACTGTTTTTTAATCCACAGTCCGAAGCCGGTAGCTCCCAAATATCTTGATATTTAGAGTGGCGTTTCAGATCATATTGTTTTATATCTTTCAGTGTGCAAGGATTACCTGAACTAAAAACTCCAATGATAAGTTTTGGTGTATTACACTTTGGTCTCCACAGGACAAAATGCGTCCTTCTATGTTTTAAAATAGCTGCCTCGTTTATTGACATGGCTCCTCCGTTTCATATTTACTTGAACATATAACTAATGTAGCATATACATATATTATATTGTATGTCAAGAAAAATATTTGTAATATCATAATTATTGTAAATGTTACATTATAGTAACGTACTATTAGCGTTAATGAATAAAATGATAATTGAATAAAACTGACACATCCAGTTATTCTTGACAAGCATATCTCAATTCGAGTAGAATTTAGACATGGCAAAATTTGCACGAGCTGTTGTGGTCGGTTTTCCCCATCATATAGTGCAGAGTGGAAACAACAGAGAAAATGTATACTTTGATGATGAAGACTGAGAGAAATATATTAAGCTTTTGAAAAAATATTCGATGGAAAGAGATGTCCGGATGCTGCTCTATTGTCTGATGTCAAACCATGTTCATCTGTTGGTTAAGCCAAAAGAAAACGATTCTCTGTATAATGAATGATGCAGGGAGTTACGCTTTGTTACACACAATTTACAAATAGAAAACATAACCGCACAGGAAGAATATGGGAGAGCAGATACCATTCATGTATTGTTCCTATCTCTGGGCATTTGCAAGATACATGGAGATAAACCCTGTTCGTGCCGGGATGGTAAAAAAACAGAAGACTACGCTATTTCAACTGCATTAGCACATATAATGGGGAAACCAGATGACCTATTAAACGAGGAGCTTATTGCAGCAACAGAGAGAAAAGATTCAGGGACTTTTTCAGAGAAGCGAGTACTGAGAAAGACAGTGACTTGATACGCTATCATGCGAGGACAGGCAAGCCGCTTGGAGATGAAACGTTTATGAAAAGGATAGAAAAAAATACAGGAAGGGATTTAGCACTTAGACCACGGGGCAGACCAATGAAAAAAAGCGGAATAAATAGGATGTGTCTCCATTAACGCAATATCCCCATAAACGCCAAATATAAGCCTTCGGCGTTTAGCCACACTCTGCATCGTCATATTTCCTGAGATGTTAATGCTGTAATGGCACCAAGCAGCTCTTCGAAATTATAAGGCTTTGCCAGTGTGCCACAGAATCCGAATTCTTTGTAATTGTCTAGTATGTAGTCGTTAGAATATCCGCTGGCAACAAGTGCCTTAACCGAGGGGTCTAATGTTTTTAAGTGGGCAATTGTGTCCTTGGCCCCTAAGCCGCGCGGCACAACAAGGTCCAGTATTACTACATCAAAGACAGCATTGTCGGCAAGCGCCTTTTCATAAATGGAAATTGCCTGAGAACCATCCTCAGCCAGCGCAACTGAAAACCCAAAGTGTTGGAGAAGCTCACATGTAGCCTCTCTAATGTCGCCATCATCGTCCATGAATAGTATATTTCCCCTATACGCGCAATCAGAGGTTTGAGTCGAACAACACTGTGTTGCCACTAAACTACCACTCCCCGGTACAGATAAGTCAGCCATATGGTTCAGTCCTTTCTCTAAATTATCTATTAAAGCGCACCTATTTGCTATAATAACATTATTAAATTATCAAATACAAGAAAAAAATAGTGCAGTAGATAAGCCGGTTATAGTGAGATAAAATGAGCCGGTTCTTAGTGTATAATAAAAGACATAATATGTCAGTGAGGACGAGTAGGTGAGAGACGGTAAAAAAATTAAAGTATATCTTTATATATTTGTAGCAATAACCATGTTACATATAGTAATTAGTATGGCAGTTCCAGCTTCTCAATTTAATAGTGACTTTAGTTTTTCAACACTTTCTGGAACCAACCTCTCAGATACAGCAGGCAGGGCAGCCTTTCCACCTCCAATGTATATGGCAGAGCCGCGCGTTGGTGCATCTGACAAATTGAGGGTCTTTTCGTTTATCGAAGGACAGGCCGAAGAGTCCTTTTCACATTGGTATGAATCAAGCGGCGATTTTAATATTATGATAGGTGGTTTTCCCTTTTTAGAAGGCAATAGCCTGCAAATTGAGGTTCTCTCAAAAAATGGACACAGCAAAAGGCTCGATTTGTCTGACAGAGTAAATCCTCAAAAGGTTATGGCGCTAAGAACGATACACCTGGACCGCGAACATGGCCCTTACAAAATACGCATAGCTGCAAGGCAGGGCGCTTCTGGGACTGCCAATACATGGTTTGCAGTGTCTGAGCCATTTATTATTACTGGAAAAACAGGTGAATTAATGGCTGTAGTTAGACTAATACTATCAGTATTTGCCGCCGTGACACTAATCCTGGGGCCGGGGCTTGCCCTTAGGACATTTCTGAGAAAGGATTCCCTGCTGAGGGCAGCCGCAGTGATTCCTGTGCCGGGGGTGATTATTTTAGCCACATGCGCCCTGATATGCTGGAAGGTAGCACCACATATTAATCCCCAACTGATAGCAGCGGCCTTTGCCCTGGTCAGCTTAATCTTCTGCGTCCTTGGTATAAGGCGTGAGGCGGAGTTAGTCTCAAAGGCAGAGTGGAAGGTGCTGGGCATTGTATTTATCGTTATATTAATAGCGGCTGCAAAGGGAAGTTATTCTGCCGGGCCGTTTGGGGAATTTTATGGAGGCACAATATCAAGGACGCTGGATGCCGGGGGGCGTCCTGACAGCAGAATACAATATCATGTGGTGCAACTCGTTGGAAACGGACTAAACCCGTACAGCGAGGCGGGCAGCCGGTACTTTTATCCCTGGTCGTTTTCCTCACGCACGCCGTTGGGTGGGCTTACGACTGCCCCGCTGGTATTTTTGGCCGGGGCAAGACCTCCCATAGGTATGCCTTTACAGGCATGGGTGCCTTTTGATAACGAGGGGTTTGCAGTGTATCGAATCGCCATGATTGTGTTGTCTGCCTCGTGTCTGTTAGCAATGTTTAGTGCTGCCTCTGCATTGAGCGGTGAAACGCCCGGCCTTTTTAGTGTATTGCTAATGTCGCTGACGCCGTTTTTTATTCACGAGGTATATTATTCATGGCCTAAACTAGCGGCAGCGGGCTGTGTTATGACGGCCTTGTTCATGGTAATTGTAAAGCAACCACGGCTTGCCGGTCTTTTCCTTGGTTTGGGGTACTTGTATCATCCGGTGGCGCTGCTTTCTCTGCCCGTAG
Source organism: Nitrospirota bacterium (assembly GCA_039908505.1). Lineage (GTDB taxonomy): Bacteria > Nitrospirota > Thermodesulfovibrionia > Thermodesulfovibrionales > Magnetobacteriaceae > Magnetominusculus. The sequence continues at coordinate 41,160 of JAMOAZ010000029.1, read as the reverse complement.
TCTTATTTGTATGGATGACGGTGGAGGCGGATGGTTCGCTCAAGGACTTAATCTTTGTGAAATATAAAAAAATATTGATTGATGGTGGCATCATCGCTGCGACATGTGGATTATTTATTATATTTTGGAAAATTGTCAGCGGGGATTCAAACCGGCAGTCATTTTTTCTTCAATACATATTGATGTCCAACGAAAAACTTGGAGCCGGGCTATCGGCATGGGTGATTTCACGCTTGCAGTCATTAGCCAATACGATTGTTCCACTGTATCTGTATATAATCACGGGGGATGCAAAGGAGGTCAATTCCCTGTTTGGGCGGGTGCCGAGGGTTGTACCATTTTGTTTTCAGTATTGGAATACGGTGCCGTTTGGTTTTGGGCTGACGGCACTGGCGTTATATATAAAAAAGATATATAACGGCGTGCGTATGCATCCGGTAGTGTTTACGGCGGTGGTGGCGGTTCCATTTTTTGGATTTGCAGTATATTGGGGATTTAACGTAACAGGGCTGATGCCTGAGGGACTTCACGTATGGGTGATGACGGTAATATTATTTTTTGTGTGGTCGCGGGGGCAGGTGGTTGTGACGAGGAGAGAGTCCGCTGTGTTGTCACTGCGTGGGATTGAGGTATTGATGATGCTGATTGCGCCCGTGTGGATGTCCTTAGACAAGAGGCTAGATACGATATATTATATTAATGATATTGTCATGCTGTCTTTGATATTTGGCGGGACGGCCATACTTGCCAAAAAAACATTAGCAACCGGCTCATAATATTAAGAAACCATGCCTGAAAAATACCTTGATATAATAGTTGAATAAAGGTTATTATACCGACTGTAAAAAAAATTGGAGGTATTAATTAATGTTTGATAACTTGGCATGGGCAATGGGAGCGCCGCCGCCCTCAGGTCAGACCGCAGGTGCCCCTGATATGTTTATGAGTTTTTTCCCGTTGATAGTAATCTTTGGAATTTTCTATCTGCTCCTTATCCGACCACAGCAAAAGAAGGCAAAGGAACATAAAGAAATGCTTGGCAACATCAAAAAAGGTGATAAAGTGATCACTACCGGTGGTGTTTATGGCTTAGTCGAGAGCGTAGGGGACACGACAGTTGTGCTGAAGATAGCTGAAAATGTGAAGGTTAAATTCGGCAAATCTTTCATAGCCGCTGTAAGGGTTAATCAGGAAGAAGACTGATTATTGCCGGGCCGTGCACTGATATAATTTCACATACGGTTAAGGAGGTTAATTCGTGAAAAAGAACATAAAGTGGCGGTTTACTCTAATCGCCCTGGCGATTGTGGCATCAATTATCGCCCTGCTTCCCAATACTCCGATATATAAGTCAATGAGTAAGGCATACAGGGGTTATATGCCGGACAAGGGTATCATTCTTGGTCTTGACCTTCAGGGCGGAATCTATCTTGTTTTTGAAGTGGAAGGCGGAAAGGCCGTCCAGTTAAACGCAAAGAGGATTGCCGGAAGCATTAATAAACTCCTGTCAAAGAAGGAGACCAAGGCAGAGGCCACGGCAAACGGCACTGAAATAACCATTGTTCCCGCCTCTGTTGAAATAAGAAAGGTTGTTGAGGATGCGTATCCTACGCTTGTTGCCAGTGAGTCCGATGGCCGGTTAATCTATACCCTTTCTGAAAAAGAGATTAGGTCCATTAAAGAAAACGCAGTGGACCAGGCCCTTGAGACTATAAGAAACCGCATAGACCAGTTTGGCGTTGCAGAGCCGGTTATTCAACGCCAGGGGGATGGCGAAATAGTGGTTCAGCTTCCCGGGGTAAAGGACCCGAAACGGGCTATCGACTTAATTGGTAAGACAGCGCAGCTTGAGTTCAAAATAGTTGATGACGAATCCAAGTTGGCCGCCGAGCTGCCAGCCTCTGTCAAGCCGGCAGATGAAGAGGAGTTAATCTCTAAAATAAAGGAAAAAATCCCAGAAGATTCAGAAGTCATTTTTGAAAGATATATGAACATGGAGACCGGCGAGGTTACAAAACGCCCATATCTGCTTAAAAAAGATGCCCTATTCACAGGAGAATTCCTCTCAGAGGCCAGAGTAGCCATTGATTCACGCTTCAATTCCCCGTATATCTCAGTGACATTTAATCCTGAGGGGGCTAAGCTCTTTGAGGAGCTGACAGGTAAGTATGTAAAAAAGCGTATGGCCATTATACTTGACGGTAACGTTTACTCAGCCCCTGTGATACAGGAAAGAATTTCTGGAGGAAGCGCTCAAATCTCCGGTTCATACTCGATGGAAGAGGCAAAGGACCTTGCCATAGTGCTGAGGGCAGGTTCACTGCCAGCGCCGGTAAATCTGCAGCAGAATATCACCGTAGGGCCGTCGCTAGGTGAGGACTCAATTGAAGCTGGAAAGCGTACCGCAATTGTAGCATTTATCATGGTAGCCCTGTTCATGGCCGTCTACTACCGCTTAGCAGGGGTCATTGCAGATTTTGCCCTCGTACTGAATATAGTGTTTTTATTAGGTGCAATGGCGGCGATGAACGCAACCCTGACAATGCCAGGTATCGCTGGGATAGTCCTTGCGATAGGTATGGCCGTCGATACGAACGTCCTGATGTTTGAGCGTATGAGAGACGAAATAAAACTTGGGAAGACCCCGCGCGCGGCGGTTGACTCAGGATATGATAAGGCGTTCCTGACGATTGTAGACTCCCACGTAACCACGCTCATAACGGCGGCCGTGTTATTCCAATTCGGCACAGGCCCAATAAAAGGCTTCGCCGTCACATTAAGTATTGGTATAGCAATCAACCTTTTTACCTCCCTAATAGGTACGAAGGCGGTCTTTGACTACTTAAATTCATCCAAGGAGGTTAAGAATCTCAGCATATGATTGAAATTATTAAGCGAACCAATATAGATTTTATGAAGAAGCGATACATAGCCTTTGCAGTCTCAGGTGTGTTATCACTAATCGGTATACTGGCAATTGTGGCGATAGCACGTGGAACGGCGAATCTGGGGATAGATTTTGCTGGTGGCACGGCCGTTCAGGTCAAGTTCGACAAAGCGGTTACGTTACATCAGGTCAGAACAGCTCTTGAGACTAATGGCATAAAAGGGGCAGACCTTCAGGATTTCCCATCTGTAAAAAAAGTTATGATTGTATTAAAAAAAGCGGGCGAACACACATCTTCCTCAACCTCCACATCATCTCTGGCATCTATTGGGAAGGGGCTTTCGGATAAGGTCATTGAGGCACTTACGAAGGGTTTTCCTGATAACAAGATAATCGTGGATTCAATCTCTGAGATTGGCCCGAAGGTAGGTAAAAGGCTCAGGGTTGATGCACTGTGGGCGGTGATTGCCTCCGCTATTGGAATACTGATATATGTCGGTTGGCGTTTTCAGTTTAGTTTCAGCTTAGGGGCGACGGTTGCTACGTTTCACGATGTGCTTGCCGTATTAGGGTTTTTCTATATAACAGGGCTTGAGATAAATCTAATTCTTCTGACAGCACTATTAACCATTGCAGGCTATTCACTAACGGACACGGTTGTAGTATTTGACAGAATCAGGGAAAACATGAAGGTACTTCTAAAGGAATCCATTGACAGCCTCATAAACAGGAGTATTAATGAGGTGTTGTCAAGAACCTTGATTACGTCATTGACGGTGCTTCTGGCCTCTATAGCGTTGTTTATATTTGGTGGCGAGGTGCTGCACGATTTTGCGCTTGCGATGATTCTCGGCGTTTTGGTTGCTACGTATTCGTCGATATTCGTAGCCAGTCCGGTGGTGCTGCTGTGGTCAGGGGAAAAAACGTTTACAAAAAAGCATTGACACTATGCCTTCGATACAAAAACGATGGCTGCTTAAAAAGACAAATAAGGATTTCTTAGACTACTTTGCCAGGGAGTTAGAGATATCTTCGTTAGCAGCGCAGGTGCTGGTCAACAGAGATATAAAGACGCCTGATGCGGCAAGGGACTTTCTGCACTCAACGATAGATACCATTGGTGATCCGTTCAGTTTAACCGGCATGGAGAGGGCGGTTACTGAGATAACTGGGGCTATAGCGGGATCAAAAAAGATATTTATCAGCGGCGACTACGATGCAGACGGCACAACTGCGGCTGCTATTTTAACAGAGGCTCTTCAGCGAATGGGCGCTTCTGTTGAGTGCTTTATTCCAAGTAGGTTTAAGCACGGCTATGGCTTTCACACTCAGGCAGTGGAGAGGGCAAAAGAGCTGGGATGTGGGCTGATTGTGACGGTAGATTGTGGAATAAGCTCTTTTGAGGCGGTTGAGGCGGCACAGCGCTATGGGCTTGGTGTTATCATTACTGACCATCATGAGCCATATGTCGAGGGAGGTGGAACTCAGCTTCCACGTGCCATTAGTATAATAAACCCTAAGATTGAAGGGAGCAGGTCGTCGTTTCCGAATCTTACAGGCGCAGGAATTGCCCTTATGTTAAGCAGCGCCCTTAGCGGCAATATGGACAAAGGCTTGTTAGATATTGCAGCCCTGGGTACTATAGCCGACGTGGCGCCGCTGACAGGTGAAAACAGGTTAATAGTAAAGGACGGCCTTAAGGTACTGCGTGAGACGAGAAGGCCGGGCCTTAAAGCGCTTATCAAGTGTTCCGGCATTAATGGGCGCACATTTGAGCCGGATATGCTTTCCTACATGCTGATACCGAAAATCAATGCCGCTGGCAGAATGGATGATGCCTCTAGTGTGGTGCGTCTCCTGTTGACGGAGGACCCTGCCGAGGCGCAAGTACTGGCTGAATATCTGACAAAATTAAATCAGGAAAGGCAAAAAATAGAGGAAGATGTCTTTAAAAGGGCGTTGATAAAAATAGAGAGAGCTAAACCTCAGGCTCGTGTCATAGTGGTTGCAGACGAAGACTGGCACGAAGGTGTAATTGGCATTGTGGCCTCAAAACTGGTGGACAGGTTTAATCTGCCCAGCATTGTGTTTTCCATAAAGGACGGTGTTGCCAGAGGTTCAGCGAGGAGTATTCAGGACGTGGATATATGTAAGGCAATCGCTTCCTGCTCGCAGCACATAATTCAGTTTGGCGGTCATAAACAGGCAGCCGGGGTGAAATTAAAGGCCGCCGACATCCCAGCATTTGAACAGGACATTAACAGTTTTGTGGAGGTAGAGTTTAACGATGTCGATTTAGAGCCGCCCATTACAATAGATGTAGGATGCTATATAAAAGACATGAATATGAACCTAATGTCCGACTTAGCGAGGCTTGCCCCGTATGGTTATGGGAATCCATATCCAATCTTCGGCTCACGCGGTCTGTTGGCGATAAAGCCACGCATAGTTGGGAGGAATCACCTGAAGATGAAACTTGGTCACAACGGTTTTGTCATCGATGCAATCGGTTATGACATGGGAGGGCTTATCAACGACATTGACAATTCCGAATCTATAGACGCCGCATTTACTCCAATAATAAACGAGTGGAACGGAAATCGCAGTGTTCAACTTAACATCAAGGCGCTTCGGGCCAGTGAATAAAGGCTATAACACATATGCCGGATGCCCTGAGTTACTTATCAGAAGCCTGGCAACTACAGTGTTTGTCTCCTTTGAAGCACTGGTGCGAGTACAGCTACAGTATGGAAGGCTATAAATACCGCTAACTAACCTTTGCAAAAGTGTTATAGGAATCTGCTTCTGCTACTTGTCGATTTCTCTGCTGACAGCGTTTTCCTGCTGATTAAGTGCCTTATGTTCGGCTGCCGTTATATGTCCACCTCGCGGCTTGGTCATCGCCCGTTCTTCCTTACGGATTTTTCGAATATCTTTCTTAAGTTTTTTCGCTTCGGCGGGTGACATTTTTCCCTGTTTGACTTTCTTGTTTATGCGTTTATTCTCATTATGGAGACGTTTATTTACTTGTACCCTGCGTGGATGGTGTTTTTGCCATTTAGTTTCAGCCATTGCAATACCTGAAAACAAAAATATTGCTAATAAAACTACGACACTGTATCTCGATACTCTTAACATGCTGCACCTCCATAAGGTGATGTTTAACAGGTTTGTGCCTATTTCCCTCGGCGGATGATAACATTTATGTTCAGTATGTGTCAAGCGAAATATCAGCCCTAAAACCTAAAGCAAAAACAATAGTATAAGCCCTTGTGCTTAAAGGGCAGCAGTTGGTATAAGTCCAATAAAAACATCCCTTCGAAGAAAATAGTAAGCTGAGAAACTGATTCAATTTGACCAGTATTATTTTAATATATTCTAATAACTAACTCAAAAGCTCATTTATCAATAAATAACACGCTTTTACATCTTTAAAATCGGAATTGCGTGTTTCTATTATCACATTTATCCTTCTTTTTAGTATCAGTGCAGTGTAGTTTTTTACTATCATGTATTGAACACTGTCTGAGTATATAGGCCAGTGTTTGTCTGTCAGTCCGTCGTTTTCTGAGAGATGCAGTTCAAGGATTCTGTGTGCGTATTTCTCAAATAACAGCTCTACGGCCTCCACATAGTTAAACCCTGTCAGGCGCGATGATATTTTTAAGTGCCCTAAATCCAACAGCAGATATATACCAGGAAATCTGTTGAGCATCTCCATGATTTCTTCCACATGTAACATAAAACAACAGTGCCTGTCCGGGTTTGGATAGAGATTCTCAAGCGCAAGCCTGATATCTGGATAGTTTATTTTATAATATGACACAGATTTTTCCACATCCTTTATTGTAAACACCGCACTACTGTTACCCGAATCGACCAGTACTTCTTTGTTGAGGCTATATGACTTCTGAAAGCCTGCGTGTACTGAATAATATGGAATATCAAGCATTTCAATGCAGGTAGCCGCCACCTTTATAAACGCACGGGTTCTGTCGCTGTTTTCAGCGAAGTTCATGATAAAGTGTTTTAACGGGGGTGGAAAATAGCCGTGGAGCAGGAATCTTAATCTCAGGCGTCTTTTAATCTCGATAAGTTTGTCTAATAATCCCTCGTCATAGTTGCATCCGCCGCTGAGTTCTATATTGTTTGTGATTTTAGCGCACTGCTCTATGCACTCAATTGGATAGTTAGAGTTTACCGCGGACGTCGAGACGTAAACCAGGCTGTTAATCTCTTTATTCGGCATTGTTTATGTAATTATTTACAATAAATCTGGCAAAGTCCATCGAGCTTGTAAACGCCGGTGATATGGAATTAAGCACATGGACAGAGTTGGCGTCTTTCACCACCATAAAGTCTGTGACAAGCTCCTTCGTCTTCCAATCGACAAGCTGCGGTCTGATTCCCGCTTTGTCTGTGGGGATTACGTCCTCTGGCCTTAAGTCTTTGACCAGGACCCTCGCATCCTCAAAGAAATATTTAAACAGGTATTTCTTTGGCTCGGTAAAGGCAACCTCTCTGAACTTGGGGTTTTCGGAAAACAACACCAGCGCGCGTCTCAGAATTTCAAAGGCCTCTGAGTCTACACCCCTTAATATGCCGTAGTTTTCCCTGCCAAGTGCCGGTATCGCCGTTGGCCCAAGGTAAACGCTCCCGTCTATGCCCCGTGTGAAGTGTACCCCGAGGAACGGGTTTCGTATGTCGGGTACAGGATATATGCTTCCGCGTATCATCGATGCCCTCTCAGGCCGTAATTTCCTGTATATCCCCTTAAACGGCACAAGGCTGAAGCCAAGTCCTACGCCAAAGGCATGGGCAACTTTGTCGCTGTACGCACCGGCTGCGTTTATAAACGTGCCGAATGTGATTTCCCCCTTTGTCGTCATGCAGGCAGCGCTTCCTTTTATGCCCTTGAATTGCGTATTTTTAAGTATAGTAACTTTTCCGGTCTGTAAGAGGTCGTCGTAGAGCGACTTTAGCACCGACTTGGGGTCAACTACTGCCGTGTCATATGAGTAGAGCGCGCTCTCGCATGTCTTCGCTGCCGGTTCTATCTCGTTGAGCTGCTTTTCATCAATGAGTTCTACCTTTGCCCCGTTTGCCGTTGCACGCTTAAAAAGTTCTTTCAGGATTGGGATTTCTTGTTCGGTTTTGGCAACAATCACCTTGCCGGAGGCAAAAAGCGGAAGGCCATGCTCTTTGCAGTACTCTTTCATGAGTATGTTTCCTTTAAGGCAGGACTTTGCCCTGAGTGTGTCGGGTGTGTAGTAAATCCCGGCGTGCAGGACTCCGCTGTTTCTGCCCGAGGCGTGTCTGCCTAACGCGTCTTCCTTTTCGATTAGGCAGATGTCCTTGTATCCGGCGCCGATGAGTTCACGGGCAACGGTAAGCCCAATTATCCCCGCGCCGCATATAAGGATTTCAGCCCCCCTTACTTCCACCATACCTTATCCCTTAGAACTTGGTACATGTACGCCGCACCCCATTTTATCGTCTGGAGTTTGGCCTCTCCTCCGATTCTCTTGGGTTCGTCACCGGCTATCTCCGTGATCTTTAATTTTCTCTTTGCCGCACGGGTAGACAGTATAGGCTCCCAAAACAGCCTTGTCCTGAATAACTTCTCAGGGGTTGTGTATGTTATATCTTTATCCAGATCGAGGCTGCTCACCAGCTCTTTCTTATACGCACGGTATATTCCCATGACGTCGGTATAGCTGCCGCCATGAAGGAAGTTTATTGTATTTGTAAACAGCCAGTTGCCAAAACCCGTAATGATGTTGTCGTCATAGCTCTTTGCCCCGTCTGCATATCTTGAGACTATAACCATGTCATAGCCTTCTCTCATCTTATCAACCAGCTTTGGAATCAGCTCAGGGAGACAATTGCCGTCTGGACTAAATGTGATGAGGACGTCGCTTGTCACAGAACGAATTGCCTCTATCATTGCCCTGCGCACACCAGGCACCTTTTCCAAAAACAATGTGTAATTGTTTTCCCTGATATAATCAATAGTACCATCTGTAGAGTTGCCGTCAACAAAGACTATCTCATCAACCCACTCCCTCTTGATCATCGGCATTATCTGTCTTAACCCAATGATTTCATTAAATGTTGGTATTAACAGCGCTACTTTCACTAAACTGACCTCCTTATTTTATATGCCGCAGCCAATGCCGGTATCTCCCAAGTCCATTATCAATCTGTCAGAAACAGCTCTATTTCTCTATCGAGACTTTCCCTGTCTAAGCCATAGAACTCTCTAATGGTCTCTCTGCCTCCGTATTTATAACAAAACCCCTTAGCATGTCTTATGCCCAATCGCTTGAGCTTAATGGGCATGTCGTTATCAAGGATTAACTCGCCAACGGCACTGCCAAGCGCCCCTGGCAAGAAATGCTCCTCTATGCTGACAACCTTCCTTGCCCCCTTCAGTGTCTCCAGTAAGAACTCCTCATTTATTGGAAACGTATATATGTCTATTATGCCGACGTGGATATTCTTTTGCTCAAGCCGCTTTACCGCGTGCAGTGCGGCATGTGTCATGCAGCCGGTTGTGAGCAGATAACAGTCTTCCCCTTTCTTAACAACCGCAGCGCCTGTCCTAAAATCTGTATCAGGGGAATAAATATCAGGGAAGACCTCCCTGTCAATTCTCACGTATGTGGTGTTTTTGATATTATAGGACATGCCTGCAACCTCAGAGGCCATAACGCTGTCGGTGATATTGTGTATAGTTATATTTGGCATCGAGCGCATTATTGTTATATCCTCAAGCACATGGTGTGTCGGCCCGGAGTCCTGATAACTCATCCCCGCCCCAACCCCTACTATGGTCATCGGGATATTCATTATTGAACATTCAACCCTGATTTGTTCAAGGCATCGGAGCGTTATAAACGGGGCTATTGCATATAAGTATACCTTTTTCCCCTTGAGGGCGAGACCGGAGCCTATTAGTACAGCATTTTGCTCTGCTATGCCTACGTTTACAAACTGTGCTGGCAGGTCTTTTCTGTACTTATCAAGCGATGGCGCCCCCATGTCTGCCGAAATCAATATCACATTGCGGTCTTGTGCTGCTATATCGTATATCCTGTTCCAAAAGGCGTCTCTTTGCGCTATGTTATTCATCGTTTTGCCTCATCAGTAAGCAGACCCTCGCCGCTTCGGCATCTTTGCCCTTTGGCGCCTGACCATGCCATATGGGGTCATTCGTAAGACAGTCAATGCCTTCGCCCTTTACGGTATCTGCTATCAGCACGAGGGGTTTATGTGACCTGCGCGAACGCACAAACGCAAGTGCCTCAAGTATGTCTTTTATCGAGTGGCCGTTTACCCTTTTGACATTCCAGCCGCAGGCCCTCCATTTGTCTTCCATCGGCTCGAGGGCTACAATGTTCTCTGTAAAGTCAGTGACACAGAGGTAATTCCTGTCGACTATCGCAACCAGATTGTTCAGGTTATTGTGCGCTGCAAACATGGCAGTCTCCCAGATAGAGCCTTCATAACACTCACCGTCTCCAAGCAGTGTAAACACCATAAAGAGGTCCTTGTCCATCATCGCCCCAAGTGCAATGCCGGCAGCTACGCCAAACCCATGCCCCAGAGACCCGCTGGTCAGCTCCACACCCGGCACATCCCACTGCAAGTGGACTCCAAATATACCATCACGCTGGGCAAACCGGTCAAGCTCCGAGGGGTCGAAAAACCCCGCATCGGCAAGCACTGTGTACAGGAGCGGACTTGCTTGCCCCTTGCTCAGTATAAACCTGTCTCTGTCTGCCCAGTGTGGGTTTTCAGTGTCATATTTAAGGATGCCTCCATAATATAAGGCAACCATTATGTCAACACTTGACAGCGACGATGTCACATGCCCTGTCTCGGCCTTTATGCACATATCCAGTACCATTTTTCTAAGTTCGTATGACTTGTTCTTTAAACTACTTATATCGGCAGTCAATAAATCCTCCTTCTTTCAGTCGCCTAAGAGCTTCCTTTTTATTTTACACCCGAGCATTTTCTCTATATGTCTTCTGACCTTGCCACCGAATCGTCTCTCCACCATATTAAGATACAAGGGGTTTGCATGATATTTATCAAACGCCTGATCCCTGAACCTCAGGACATCGGCAGGGATCAGGTATTTCGTTGGCAGCGGTTTTGTATCATAGCCTAGCTGTGCGTACTCGTTCAGCGTTTCGGGCAGATGTTCTTTTGCTGTTTTATTATACAGCTCCGAGCCTGGATATGCCATTACAGAGTAGAAATTTGCAAACTCGCAGTTCAACTCCATTGCAAGCCGCAGGGTCTCTTCCATTGTGCTGATGTCATCTTCCGGCAGGCCGAACATATAATTACCAAGCACATATATATCATTGGCCTGAATCATACGTACTATATCTTTTATGTCCTTGCGTATCTTCTTGTTGACATCCTTTCTCACTGCCTCGTTAGCTGATTCTATGCCAAGACAAATCCAGTTAATCCCGGCACGTTTCATCTTCTTAAGCAGTCGCTCCTCAATCGTATCTACCCTGCCGTATACCCAGATATTTACATCGTGCCCGCGTTCAATAATCATGTCGCAAAATCTCTCCACGCGCTGTGCCGACAGGATAAACAGCTCGTCGTCAAATCTGATGTTTCTCACTTTATATTTTGCTACGAGTTCGTCAATCCATGATATGACCTTATCCAGTGACCAGTACCTTATCCCGGGTTTTCCAAATACGGAGTTAATGCAGCAGAAAGTGCAGTTATAAGGGCAGCCCAAAGATGTATTCATGGCCACATAGGGTGATCTGACATCAGAAAAGTCATCACGCGTGCTGCGTTCAAAATCCTGAAAGCAGTGCATGTTGTGCGCCCTGTAGCTTGTCAAAGGTGGAAGCAGGTCCCAGGCATAACCACTGAGTGTACCGTCAAGGTCTTCTATCGCCTGAGGCATGGGGTTTATGACAATCTCCGCATTGACAGCGTGGTAGCACAGTCCTTGAACGTCTTTGAGGCTGCCGCTGCCTTTGATGCAGTTAATCAGCCCTTTAATTGTATGCGGGCCTTCGCCAAGTATTACGAAATCAATCGTTTCTTCTTTTATTGTATGCTCTGGCAGGGCAGAAGGGTGCATACCGCCCATTGCAATAGGAACTGAGTTATTAATTTTTTTTATATCACGTGCAATCCTGCCAGCCGCTGGCATTGTCTGTGTCGATGCCGATGGATTATGCCCATAGACCATCATCACGATTAATTCGGGATTGTAGTTACTGATGACCTCGCGTGCCGTAGTGTCGTCCCATCCTTCTACGTTTACGTCATAGAGTTTAGTAGAAAACCCCTCTTGTCTTATATATTGGGCGCTTAACAGTGTCCATGCTGGAGTTGCGGTTGCCGTATATTCGGTTGAAAGCCCTTGATATGTCTTTCTATGATTGCCGGGATGGATAAACAATATATCGGTTTTATTCAATAGTCCACCCTTGATAGTTCATTGATTGCCATGTGCATAGTAATTACTTTGCTGTTTTTGTGCAAATTAACAGCCGCTTTTCATTATTTGTTAAACCTTTCACTGATATAGATTAGCATAATATGTCTAAATATGCAAATAGTGTGACCCTTGCTGGAAGATATGAACGCTAAGTACATGGTTATGGGGCTGCTATAAAAATAGGTAATATATACTGTTTTAATATTGCAAAATCCATATTATTTATTAAAAGATAACGTAATATATTAATATATAACGATAATAAGTTGGCAATGTTATTGCATTTATATTGTTCTATTATGTCTGAAATACTTATGTACAAAAGTTTTGGTGCCAGGCAGGTAGGGACGGATTCAGGCAAGGGAAAGGTTGAGTTTAAACTTTTCATCCCAGATAATACCATTTCATCTGATCAATATTCTGGCGTATACGACACGAAGATTGATGAAATCAGGGTATTTGGGACATTCAAGGATAACCTCAAACAGTCTCAGACAAATTGGGAACTGATCAGAGCCACTGTTATGACGTGTGAAGCTCATTTTAAAGGTCGACTTTGAATCTATAGTTTAGACGTTGAGGTGTCTGAAGGATTTTACGAGTACAAGTGCTATGTAACGTTTCAAGACACCTCAGTATAATTCGCCCTCTTTTCAAAGTCTTGAGGTTGTTGCTATAATTATCTAATTTAAGTGTAATATTTAAATCATGTGAGTTCGGGCGGAGTGACATGGTAATATCAGGGATAATCATAGGGGTACTGCTTGGCTGGGTGTTGCAGCGGGGTAGGGTTTGTATGAACTCAGGCTTCAGGGATATGATTTTAGTCCAGAATACGGAGATTTTCAGGGCTTTTCTTGCCGCGCTTTTAATCATGATAATCGGGGCTAATATTCTTGAGGATACCGGCGTCATTAAGATTCTCTACAGGCAGGGGTTTATGCCCATTGCCAATATCTTTGGCGGTTATATTTTCGGCATCGGGATAGTGATGGCAAGCGGATGTGCCAGCGGCATTTGGTTTAAAATCGGCGAGGGTACAGTGCCTGCTTGGGTCTCTGTGCTTGGTTTTTTTGTCGGGATTTTAACTACTGCCGAAGGTATGCTTTTCCGGTTTTATCAGGCGCTCTCTAACTACCAGGTTTGGCTTACCGGCAGCGGCCTGAAGTTGCTTACCACAAAAGAAGTTGAAGCTGCATGGGCCTTACACTCAGACATCTACCCGCTGACGCTCTATAACCTCTTCGGCATCAACAAGTGGATTGTCGTTGCCGTGCTGGGGGCAGCCTTTTTATTTATTATCTTTAGAGGTGATTTCAAAGCGTCGCGCTCCGGGTACTCATGGTATGTCGCCGGGCCGCTTTTGGGGATAATCGGAACCGCCGCATGGTGGGCGTCTGATTTTTACGGCGGCAAGGCGCGCGGGATGTCCTTTACCGGCCCGACCGTCGAGCTGTTTAAGTGGGTTATGCAGGGGGATGACCCTACGTGGAGTGTGTTTCTCATTCTTGGAATGGTGTTTGGTTCATATCTAAGCAGCAGACGTAAGGGGGAGTTTAAAGTAAAATCGTGCGGCGGTAATGAAACCGTCGATGCCTTTTTGGGCGGGTTTCTCATGGGGTTTGGTGCCGTTGTGGGCGGGGGATGTAATATCGGTCACGGCCTGACCGGGGCTTCTACGCTTGCGGTGTCGAGTTTTGTCACGATTATCTTTATAATGTTAGGGAACTGGTCGATGGTCTATATTAAGTTTATTCGCCCTATGCATGTAGATTGACAACTAAATAAATAAACTTATGAGGTTACGCATATGAAGAGATACCTGTTGCTGGCATTAGTAATACATTTATTTCTCGTAATACCACCTGCTGAGGCAGTTTTTACGATTGACAAGGCTGAGGATATTACAAATACCTCGGAGGCGTGTGCCTCCTGCCACGGTGATATTTATACTCAATGGAAAAAGTCAGTGCATGAGTCATCGCTGCTTCATTCTATAGACTCAATCTATTCATTTATTGTTGACGGCATAGAGAAAGACCCCATAAGAAAGGGACTGCCCCAGAAAGCCGAACTTATGAAATGTCTGAACTGCCATGCCCCAGTGATGGAGTATGCCTCTGAGAAATTCGTTCGTGAAGTCGTTGATGCTATTAAGATAGCCGGAGGTAAGTCTGCAAACCCGGAAGGTAAGAAAAAGGCAATTGAACTACTTTCACATCTAAATGTCTCCTGCTATACATGCCATAATATGAAGGCCGTGCCGCAGCCACACGCACCCGAAAAGCAAACCGTTTACGGCGTCAAAGGCGGTAAGAATACAACATATCACAGTACTAAAAAGACGGCATTTCTTGATAATGCAATATTCTGTATGCAGTGCCACGGAGTCTATACTGCCCCTGACAGTGAACGTATTATTTGCAGCACTGTTGCTCAAAGCTATAGAGACCAGTACGTAGCAGCCGGAGGACAGACTACCTGCCAGGACTGCCATATGAGAAAAAATAACAGAGGACACACATTCCCCGGCGCCTACGTCCCCGATATGCTCAAAGAGGGAATGCTGCTCGAGGTAAATGCCCGTGCCTTTAAGACTCAGACATATGGCGAAAAGAAATGGATCCCTGCGGCGGCCATAACCGTAGATATAACAAACCGTGCCGGTCATAGAATCCCCGACGGCTGTATGTGGACATCCCGTGTGCTGCTAACACTTACGGCCACAGATGAAAAGGACAAGGTAATATGGTCAGCCCAAAAGGACTTCTTTGAGCCGGGCCTCGACATTGAAGGTAACAGGCGCTATGACACATGGGAAGTCAAAGACATCCTTGACTACTCACTTCAGCCCAGAAAGACTACCACAGAGAAATATTATGCCGTCTTTCCTGAGCGTGAAAAACTAGTAAAAATTGAGGTTAAACTTGTATATATACACAAGGACGGCCTCGAGTTTCCAGTGCAGTCTGAACGGAAGGTTCTGAAGTATAATTAGAGTTTTGGGCGTATTATTTGAGGCGGTTAAGCTCTCTGAGGGCACCCCTTGCAATCCATCGCGCAGGCCTTGTCCCTGTGGCCTCAACCTCTGTGGCAAGGGCTATGGCCTTTTGGCGTAGTGACATGTTTCTCTTTCCTATCTGGCGGATTGCCCAGTTGACTGCCTTTTTTACAAAGTTTCTCTCGTCTGCTGAACCAGTCTTTATCATTGGGAAAAAGTTCAGAAAGACCTCGTCTTCGGCCTTTTTGTCATGGACGGCAAGGGCCGCCATTAAGACAAACCCTGCTCGTTTTACGAATTCCTCTTCCCGCTGACACCATGAAACTGCCTTTTCATATGCGAAGGGCATTTTGTCGAACAGATTGCTGCATACCTGGTCACATACGTCCCATGAGTCGAAATCCAGTACCCAGCTCTCCAACTGCTCAACTGTCACAAAGGTGGGGTCGTCGATGAACGAGGCAAGAATTTTGGCCTCGTGAATGCCGCTTGCCCATAGTTCAAGCGCGAGTGCATGGTTTTTCCCCGTAGTCTTTGCGATTTTTCTGAGGGTGGGGATGCTGACGCCAAGCGTATTGTTGGGGTTAATCCCGTAACGGGCCATTCCTTTAACATTTTCGGGATTTGCATACCCTTTAAGGGTCGTTAATATTTCTGTACAATCCATACGTATTAGTATATAATACTTACAGAGGATTTTTACAGTGCGCTATAAATGTTATAATAAAACTTGCGATGGCTGAGGCGAAATTGAAAATATTAATGGTTGCGTCTGAGGCCACCCCGTATGTAAAGGAGGGCGGGCTTGCCGATGTTACCGGTGCGTTGAGTGCAGCGTTGTCTTCTATGGGGCACGATGTTAGGGTTGTCTTGCCGCTCTACTTTCAGATAGACCCAAAAGAATTTAATTTGACGGAATGTAAAGAGATGCTCTCTGTACCGATGGGGGTAATAGGCACACTGGGTGCCTCGATTATGGAAGGCAAAATGCCGGGGACTAAGGTTACTGTCTATTTCATTGATAATGAATATTTTTTTGGACGCCCGGGCGGGCTTTATTCTACGGTTGACGGCGAAGGATACATGGACAACGACAACCGCTTTACGTTTTTTTCACGGGCGGCTATAGAACTATGCAGAGTACTTCAATTCAAACCAGACTGTATTCACGTAAATGATTGGCACACCGCAGCAATCCCCGTTTTCCTGAACATATCATACAAAGATGATCCAATTGTTGGCAATTGCGCTACATTGTTAACTATTCACAATATGCAGCATCAGGGGGAGTTTTATGAGGGTCTCATGGATGTCCTTGATATTGGTTGGGAACACTTCCATTACCTCGAACTTGAACGGGATGGCAAGACAAATCTATTAAAAGGCGGCATATATCATTCAACCCTGATAAATACAGTTAGCGAATCCTATGTCAGAGAGATACAAACGCCGGAGTTTGGCATTAACCTTGACGGTGTCCTGCGGGATAGGTCGGCAGACTTATACGGCATTGTAAACGGCGTCGATTATGACACTTGGAACCCCGAAACAGACTTACTTATTGCAAAAAACTATTCAGTGGATAACCTCGCAGGCAAGGCGCTCTGTAAGGCTGACTTACAGAGGTCATTTGGGCTTTATGAGAGGCCGGATGTCCCTGTCATAGGGCTTGTAACACGGCTAGTCAAGCAAAAAGGCATAGATGTTTTAGCTGAGGCGATATATGGGATTCTGGAGCATGATGTACAAATCGTACTGTTGGGGACTGGCGAGGTATGGGCGCATTTTTTCTTTGGCGATATGCCGAATCAATATAAGGGCAAGTTTGGCTGTTATATTGGCTATGACAACACCCTTGCCCATAAGATTGAGGCCGGGTCTGACTTTTTTCTCATGCCGTCGCGCTTTGAGCCGTGCGGGTTGAATCAAATGTACAGTATGCGCTATGGCACGATTCCCATTGTCAGGGCAATTGGCGGTCTTAATGATACTGTGGAAAACCTCAACGAGGCAGATAACACCGGAACAGGATTTAAATCATATGATTTAACTGCAGACGCGCTCAGAAACACCACACTATGGGCTATCAACATATACTACAACCGCAAAGACCTGATGGATGGTCTTATCCAAAGGACAATGAATAAGCGGTTCACATGGGATGCCGCCGCAAAGCAATACGAAAAACTTTATCTCAAGGCTAAAAATCAAAATAGAAGTTTCAGTTGATAAAGGGATGTGGACATGAAGACAGAAAAGGCCGAACAGATGAGAATCAAGTATAAGTACAGAATGATGATAATGAAGGGCAAGGTGTGGATTAACTACAAGGGTGCAGCCCAGTTGATCGGGCCTGACTGTGCCTTTCACTTATATTCTACTATTAGTACAGACAGGCAGGGCGGGGGCAATGACAAAAAAAATAGTGCCTGACGAAGATATTCTGCCGCTGTGTGAAGAGCTTATAAAGGCTGAGATAAATACTATCAAAGACCTTTCCCCTGAGCTTGCAAATATGTTGGCTAACGAATACTACAGATTTATAGTCATCGCTTCTCCGCATATTAAGCACAGGCTAACGGGAAGGATTACGCTTTCAGTGATAAAGGAAGAGCTACTAAAGGACAATCTGGAGTTCGATGTTGCGGAGTCAGAATCCAAATCTGTCCCCGAGGCTGAACTTGCAGCAGCACTTGCAGCAGTTGAGGCCATTGCCCAGTTCATAGGGGTACTGCGCGGCATTGATAAGAACAAGGACCCGATACAGTACCGCTCGACCGTCGAACTCATCACAGATTATTTGAAATACGACATACCTGATGCTGGTGACAAACTGTTACTCAAGCGTTTTTTTGAGCGCGCGGTAAAAAGATCTCAAAAGCAAGTAAAAGAGCAGATACCCGACCTTATTGACTATATCGATGTATGAAGGCATTGGCACGCTGAAGATAAAATACTGAGTGAACATCTTAATTTTTGTCCAATTCTTGCGGTTAACGAAAATATCTAAATAGATATGTCCTTTTTGTTTGCTGTAAGGGCAGGTTTATACTTCACTTATGGATGTCCAAGTCTTTCAATAAATCATCAATGCTCTCAAAGCTGGTTAAATCTTCTCCTCTGTCGGTTTTTCTAAAGGTTTCAAAGGTGGTATTGTTGGGGATTTTTACTTCAAACGGTAAGCCCTTACGAAGGGCAACCTGACGGTAAAAGAGGTTTATTGCCTCTGTGTTAGAAATTCCCAGTTCTTTAAAAATATCTTCTGTCTCTATGAAAAACGCTCTGGCGACATTATTTGATGGATTTTTCCTAATATTAAATTACAGGGTTAGCTGTTTTTATTACAACTATTTCTTTTATTTCTTTGATTGTTATATAATTAAGCAGGCAAGTACTATGTATGGGAGGAGAAAAGAAAAGTTTCATAGACCGTCTTAATGGCAACTAACAGCGCCTATGCTCACATAATTAAGCGACTATATGTAGACTAACTCTCTGATTATACTTAACTATAATACTTAATATATCAATGAGGTATAAATTATGAATAAAACTCCAATCAAGTATGTCCTCTATACTCATTACGCAGCATATGAGAATAAGGATTTTGAAACTTATAAAATAAAAAAAAAGGTTAATGGTCTGTCTGGAGTTCAAAGGCTCGTAGAACACTTTCGTGGGCTTAAAGAACTTCTTACAACTCCCGGACATGAAGGACTCCTTGTAATGTTCTATGCTCCAGGATTCGCTGATTTTCTACAAGGAATTGCTGATGGCAAAAACATAAGTGAGCTGCTATCGGAAAATGTTAATTTGCAATTTGCTAGAGATGTTGCGGAACATGTTCAGCAGCTTCTTACCCATGAAGACCTTGACAGGCGGGTTCGGTTCATAACTTGTATCGATCTCAAAGTAATACTTGGAAAGGCTAATGAGATTCTTGCCGATAAATTCCCTCTATATTTTATCGGTCCTGGTCTCGTTATTAGGTATGATAGTCCCAAAATCGTCGAAGCAATACTTCGCCTTCGTATCATCGGAAACGGAGTGCCGATATTACGCTTGGACCATGACGTCATCTTTCGCTTCGAGGGAATAACACATGATATACGTGATCTAGGCCTTTTTAAAGCAGTGGAATGTGCCTCTAGCGCTTATCACCTGCGATTAGATGATCCGACTGTGTCCAGTTTTATCTTCTCCTTATCCTATGATACTCGTGAACTGATGAACACGTCATCAGATATTGACCGATTTCAAGCGTGGAGCCGGGCTTTTGCGACACGTGTCTATCCCGCCCTTACTGTTGATCTATGTGCTATGAAAAAACTGATCGAGCTTCCAGATGATAAACAGGATAATGAATGGGACAAATATGTCAAGAATAATCTTAACGAGCCACTTGCTCGGCGTTTTTTTGGCTTGAAAAACAATAATCTTACACCTGATGGAACTAAGGGATTGACGGCAATAGGTGCTCACCCATTGTATGCGGTTATCTCTGGAGCATTGCTGTGTCTTAGTGAAGGTGCAATTCTGGACTTGCCTCCCTTTAGCAATTTCCAGAACAATGTTATGTGGATAGATGATCATCTCAAGTACTCTCTTCACCGAGCAATGCAACATTTCACAAGTGGAGACACATTGAGATATGAACGTAGTTTGAGTCATGCGAGATTGGACGATGTAACAGTAACAAAAGAGAGACCTTCTATCAGCAATTTGCCAGCTTATGTATTAGGTGACTACTTGCCAACGCTCCTGTTGGGAACAATAATGGATTCGTGGATCACGACCAATCCAATTCTAAAATGTCGATTATCTGATCTGAAGAGCCCAGATAATAACTTGTGGTGTGAGGCTAAGAAGAGTGATCGAGAAGCTCTTTTACCAGATGCCTTACTGGGAGCGTTGCAGGTCGGTACTTTCAAGTATAAAGCCAAACGAAAACTTCGAGTTGATTTAATGTCCTCAGCGTTGCAGCGGATCAACGAAGTACGAAATATATGGATGCAATTAAAAACCGATGAGCTGAAAACCTTTGCTAGTTACTGGGCTGAAGGAACTGTCGAAGATAATTTCCCGGCAGGATGCTTTAAGAAATCTAAAAACAAGCTTTGGCGGGGCATTGCCCCAAAAGTTTCACAAGACTCAGAGATATTGACTATCTCTGATCTCTCTAGTGAAATTGCCGTTAAAGTAAGTGAGCTTTGTGACGATGTACTCACATATATTGAATGGACTTTGGATTGGCCGAAATTTGTACAAATTGTGCGTTCAGTTCCACAGGGCACTTTTAAAGGCGATTTAACATGGTCTCCACCAAAGAATAAAGAATGATGGATCATCCATAGTGGACACATCCCAATTGTTGGGTACATGAACAAACTATATTCTTTTGTCTAATGTTTATAATAAGGTTCCACGGGCTTGCAGCATGGGATGGCAAGTTAATACATCTGCCAACAGATACAGCCAGATAGTATGGCTCCATAGGAAAGCACAGCGGTTTAATATGATTGACTGGAACAGGCGTTTATTGCGTTGGGACTTTAGGTAAGAGCTTTCTGATAAAGTCTTCTGTATCGTTCATAGCGTCTTTGACCATTGTTACCCTTGTAATTAAACCTCTATAGTACCCTGCTATGTGAAGAACTTCATAAAGACTTTCAAAATCCCGCATGAGCTTACCATTATTTACGGCAAGGTGCTTTTGCAGCGCTGCCCTGTAGCCATCAACGGACTTAGGCAACTCTTTAATGGTTAAGCCCTTCTTCAGCAGGACTTCATTAATAGCCTCTAATACGGCAAGGTACGCCGTGCCAAATGCCTCACGAACAGGCTTCCTGTCGGGATATATTTTATCTTCAATGGAAGTGGCTTTCAGTAGTTCTCTGGCATTTTCCATGTACCGGTACGCTTCCCCATCTTTGTGTACCCGCTTCGGCATTTTTAATTATCTCATAGTTAATAATAAACATTTTAGGGTACCTGTGTCAAAGACAAATCACTTTACTTCTATAAACACATTTTGGTATTAGTATATCATGGATAACCCGATTGTCGTACAATATGAACTAACCTGCAAAGACGCAGCAGAGGCATATAAGGTCGCCAAAGACATCTCTTATGAGCAAACGGTAGAGCTGCCCGTAGATTTTCCATTAAAAGAGGAAATAACTAATTGCATAACCGGTGCGATACGACAAATCGAGCTGATAGATAACGGGCGATATGCCGCTGAGATAGAATATGCCGCTGAAATCACCGGCTGGCAGCTTCCGCAGTTACTAAATGTACTCTACGGCAATATATCTATCAAGAATAATATTAAAATCACAGGCGTTGAATTTCCACGTCAATTTCTTGACAAGTTTAAAGGCCCAAACTATGGGGTCGAAGGCGTCAGGGCGTTGACGGGTGTTTATGGCAGGCCGCTCCTTGCCACCGCGCTCAAACCCATGGGAGCGTCCGCCGCTGAACTTGCAGCAACTGCTTCTGCCTTTGCCAGTGGCGGTGGTGACATTGTAAAGGACGACCACGGCCTTGTTGACCACAGTTTTTGTAGCTTTAAAGAACGTGTCCTGAAGTGTCTTGAGGCAGTTGAGAGGGCTGCCGATAAGACAGGAAGGAGATGTTTATACATCCCTAACGTGCTTGCCGGTTTCGGCGACATCGAGCGGCAGGTGGAGTTTGCCATCGGTCACGGCGCTGCTGGAATATTAATTGCCCCCTATCTTATTGGTCTGGATACGGCAAGGTACTTAGCCGCCAACTATCCTATTGTTGTAATGGCACATCCTGCGTTGACGGGGACGAATTTTCATGATCAGCGCCACGGCATTACGCCCTCGGTGTTGCTTGGTACGATCTTTCGTTTGGCCGGGGCTGATGTATCAATTTACCCGAATGTTGGGGGCAGATTCAGTTTTAGTTTAGACGAGTGCAGACGATTAAATAATGCCCTCCGCAGTGAATCTGACGTCTTAAGACCGTCATTTCCTGCCCCTGCTGGGGGCATGACCATTGATAATATTTCAGAAATGGCGGCGCTTTACGGCCCCGATACGATTTACCTGATAGGCGGGGCACTGCACTCTCATGATAAAGACCTCTCTGTAGGCACACGCGTGTTTATGGATAAGATAGCTGAGTATTTCAGCGAACACATAGCAAACCCGGCCCCCAAACCCAGCCCTGCCGTATCGTCGTGTGATATACACACAGATGGTATCACGGCGTCAAGCAGGCCGAATATCCATGTTGTCTTTAACGATGACTACCGCTGGGACGGCATAAAGCCAATGGTTTATAAAACCGTCGGCGAGTTTGATTTTAAAGACATCACAAGGCACGAACTCGTTGGGAAAAAAGGTGAGCCAGCAGATTTTGACCTGAGATATTTTGAAATAGGGCAGGGTGGGTATTCTTCTTTAGAGAAGCATGTCCATATACACGTAATCATATGCGTCAGGGGCACGGGTACATTGGTTTGTGAGGGAAGCAGCTATGTGCTTAGGCCATTTGACATTGCCTATGTACCGCCGCTTCATGTACACCAGCTTTACAATGACGGCTCTGATGGGGTGTTTGGTTTTTTCTGTATTGTAAATCACCTACGCGATAAGCCGCTAATGCCAAATCAGAGCAATGTGGAGCCTTAAGCACATCAGTGGTTCATTTCTCTGAGAGTATAGTAGTTTTTTCAACAAGGCAGTTCGTTCGCTTGACAACCGGATACATTTGGTAGTAGAATCAAACAGTAGAGTTGATATACTGGAGGTTAATGAATGAAGAGACTCATAGCATTGTTCCTGTTGTCGCTGGCATTGGCAGGATGTGTTGCAATAGATCCGCGGCCTTACCCGCCGCCAATACTACCACCGCCGCCTATTTATCCTGTGCCGCCACCACCGCTTTATCCTGTGCCACCACCATATTAAAAGGCGATGCTGATTGAAAACGACCCTCTGAGGAGCGTGAGCGCTTCAGGGGGTTTTTCGCTTGCGCACACATTTAGAAAGTAAGTCGGAGTTTGCGATGGCGTATACTTCGTATTTTGGTTATTAAAACGTGAAAAATGGTAAAATAGAAAGTTAAGATACTATTTATATGAAGATGAACTCATCAGACATCTGTATGTTAGATGCTATGGCAGGCTTGCTTGCCGACGGTTTTACCGGACGCGATATTGTGCGCTGGCATGCTACGAAGATTGACGCTGTTGTAAGGTCTGCGCTTTCCCAAACACACAGTATGGCAGTATTTGCCATTGGCGGCTATGGCAGATGTGAACTTGCCCCATTTTCGGACATCGATCTAATGTTTGTTATAAACGACAGAAGTGATACAAACAGCGTGGAAGCCGTGTACTATAAACTCCTTGAGCGATCGCTGCCATTAAGCCACAGCGTCCGGACAATTGACGAGTGTATCGACGAACTAAAAAGAGATGTAATCACAAGGTCATCCCTGCTTGACGCACGTTTTCTCTGCGGCAGCCCGGCAATTGCTAAAAAATACCGCGAAAAAGTTGAACCAGAGGTGTTCATAAAAGGACACCGGGATTTTTTCATCGCGAGACTTAAGGAAAATCAGAAGCGAATTATGAAATACGGCAAATCTGTATATATGCTCCAACCCAACGTAAAGGAATCAGACGGCGGTCTCAGAGATGTTCACGAGGCGCTGTGGCTTTCAAAAATTGCCCTGCACCTAAAGTGCATCGAAGATATGTCAAAAATCTTGCCCCTGGAAGACTACAAAAAACTCCTCAAATCCTACGACTTTTTGCTGAGGCTGCGAACTGCACTCCATATTGTCAGCGCCAGGGCAAACGATATTCTGTCCTTTGACCTGCAGGAGGATGCAGCCAGGACACTTGGGCTGGGTGCATCTAAGTATTTTCGGGCATCTGAGAGGCTGCTCAGATTTTACTACCTGAAGGCAAAGGCCGTCAGAGAGATAACGGCCAGAGTAAGAAACATCGCAGGGTCGGCCTATGTAAGGATACGGCGCAAGTTCACTGTTTCAAAAATAAACGATACATTTTCCTTGTCTCAAAACAAGATTATGATTAACTCCACAGATGCACTGAAAAAAGAACCATCCCTTATACTTGACGCCTATCGTATGTGCAGCATAACCGGCAAGGATTTCACTGCATTTCTCAGGGATTTCATAAAGAGGCACTTATATATAATTGGCAAAAAGACACGCTCATCGCCGCGCGCTGCCGCCGCCTTTATCGACATACTCAAGGGCAGCCGCGTTTTTGCCGTCCTGAGGGCTATGCACGATGACGGCGTACTGGACAGATTTATCCCTGAGTTTGGATTTCTCAGGTCATTAGTGGTATATGAATTTTATCACGTCTATACTGTAGATGAACACACATTGTTTACTATAAAGGCGCTGGAGGCACTTGCCGAAGATACTAACACTTTGCTTGGCAGGACTTATCATAATTTCCAGCAAAAACATGTCCTATATCTGTCGCTCCTGTTTCACGACCTCGGAAAGTCCAGGGGCGCTCTGCACTCAGCCGAAGGCTATAAGGTTATTAAACCCATCATGGAGAGATTCAATCTGAGCAAGGATGAACGGGAAGAGGTGGAGTTCCTAGTCAGATACCACCTCCTGATGTCGCGCACTGCGTTTAACTCTGATATTGAGGACTCTGAGGTTATTGCCGCTTTTTCTGATTCAATTAAGAATGAACGTATGTTAAGCGCCCTTTTTCTTATCACATATGCAGATATGTCGGCAGTTAATCCAGATTTTTTCACCGATTGGAAAAAAAACATACTTGCAGACCTTTACAGAAGGACGCTTAAGTTCATGCGCGGCGTTAAAGAAGATACTTACCGGTATATTGATACTTTTTTGGAGGATAGAAAACACCTTCCTCCCGCCACAAAGCAAACAATCACAGAGTTTATCGGCTCGCTTCCTGAGCGGTATCTGGCATCGGGAACACCGGAGACGGTGATAAAGGAATTTTCACTATATCTCGATTTCAAAAAATCCGGTTGTGCCTTTTCTATGGAAAAAAACAAGGACGACACACTAAGCATAACCATCATTGGCAGCGACAGGCCGGGGCTTCTGTCAGACATTGTTGGCGTACTGTCGGCAAGGATGTTTAACATAGTGTCATTGAGGACATTTAACAGTTACGATACAGGCTTTATCATCGACAGAATAGAAATAGCAAACGTAAGCTCCCTGTGGTGGGATGGGCTTGACGACCTGCTGAGTGATGAGTTAACGGCTGCTGCCCTGGGCACAAAGACCCCAGCAATCAGGCAATATCCAAATAAAAGCAGCATATTTAAGCCCATGCTGGAGCTGGATAACGAATCTATGGCGCAGTATACGATATTTGAGATCATGGCGTCAGACAGGGTCGGTCTTCTCTATGACATAACACGCATATTCGCTTCAAACTCGCTTAATATACTCATGGCCAGAGTAAACACTGAATCCGGCCTTGCCCATGATATTTTTTATGTACTAAGCGGTCAGCACAAGCCGCAGTGTGATGAGATGATGAAAGTGATGGCAGAACTATGGCAAACATTGAACTGAAAAAATACCTGAAATTTATAGTAATGCTGGTCGTTTTCTACGGAATCCTCTTCCTTGTCCACTACCATGTTGGGCGCTATGCAAAGAATGCCCTGACTGTGGAGCTAAAAAAACTCTTCGGAGATAGTGTAGCCATAGATAAACTTCAAGTAAGCATATTCCCATTACAGGGCAGCATAAATGGCCTGTCTATCAAGGATGAACAGGGAATCCAGATAATAAAGCTGAAATCTGCAACGGCCTATCTGAGAATCCTGCCGCTTCTTTTTAAGCAAATAACCATACAAAAACTCTATATTGACACACTACTCTTGGATGCTGACAGCAAACAGTTAGAGCAATTGATGAGGCAGCTTAAAAAAGATGATAAAACCAAAAAACCCGCTCCTGCTGTCGAAATTGTCTCACTTGACATAAAACAATT
The DNA here is from genome assembly GCA_039908505.1 of Nitrospirota bacterium. GTDB lineage: Bacteria > Nitrospirota > Thermodesulfovibrionia > Thermodesulfovibrionales > Magnetobacteriaceae > Magnetominusculus. The sequence goes on along the minus strand of JAMOAZ010000029.1, from coordinate 14,765 downwards.
CGCTGTCAAATTTAGAGATGAAGGACACTATTACACTGTAAGCATGGCTGATATGAAAGGGCAGCTCACAGCCCGTGAGATATGGGCAAGGCTGAACGATATATATTTTGACTCCAGCGCGTTAAAACATAAGCCTGCCGAGATACCGCACATCAACTCAATCACGTTTAAAGCAATAGCTGCCCCTGCAATGCTTCCCAAAGGGAATTCCTATCAAATCAGCCTTCTTTCAATAATGGCCGACGGCGCTGAAATCAGGGCAAAGGGGGATATCAGAGGCAATAAAATAGAACTCGACACAAAGGCCAATATAAAAATAGATTACCTGAAGCGGGTTCTCGGCCTGAAAGGTTCTGGAGGCGGAGATGTAAAACTCTCTGGTATGCTGGGATATAACGGCACAGAGCCAAAACTCAATGTCTCAACTGAGGGGAAAATCCATGTCGAAACACTGCTTGAACTCATAGGGGAGAAAGAACCCATATTCGGCGAGACAGACTTTAAGGGTAAAATCTCCGGCACACTAAAGACCTTGAGGGCAACCGGTGAGGCGTTTATGAAAAAGGGCGGGTTTTACGGAGTTGAGGTTGACACGCTTTCATGCGGCATTCTATATGAAAACAATAAACTTAAATTTCACAATGGAAAGGCTATACTCTACAGCGGCATGGCAACTCATGCAGAGGCAGTGCTGAACATGCCAAAAGTAAACCACTTCACACTGGATGTGGATGTCGAGGGTATAGACAGCCCACCGGTATTTAAGCTGATAAATTGGGACCCGGGGGTTTCACTTGGCAAGGTCTCAGGTAATATCAAATCGGCTGGGCAGTATTTCAGTCCGGATGCTAAGTTTAAATTCATACGGTCGAAAAATGTCAAACCCAGAGGTGTTGCTAATGTTATCGAACGCATAGACGAAATCACAGGCAGTGTCTCAGTGCGCGGCGATAATGTGACAATTCACGAGGCCAATATAAAAACCCCCCTTACAGAGGGCAAAATAAGCGGCATGCTAAATACAACGACAGACGCACTAAACTTATTGGGGGTTATCAGGACGAAAGATGCGGCAGATTTGATGAGGCCATACAGCGAAGACCTTCGCGGTGCTGGCACATATGAAGGTAATATCACGGGCACAGGCAAAAGCCCGCTGATAACCGGCACTGTGAGTCTGTCAAACGGAAGCCTGTTTGACATAGGGTATCTAAGCTCTAAATCATATATAAGATACGTAAAAGAACGCCTATCAATTGAAGATGGCACGGCTGCCCTAAATACCGGTACCTGTACATATAATGGTACGGCAGTGATGGCAAATCCGAAACATATCTTTGATCTCAGCAATCCGGTTCTCTCCATATCGGTAAATGCCAAAGATGTTGCAATCAGGGAACTGGCAAAAAAACATCCATCTGCAGTGATGGCAGAGGGACTGGTAAATACATCGTTTAAGATTACGGGGACACCTGAGAGGCTCAGGTTTGATGGAGACCTCAATATCCCCACTCTGACGGCATTGAAGACCCATGTTGGGCGGCTTACGTCTTCGTTTATATACGAGGGCGATATCATAAAGCTGGGGAGCCTTAGTGTAACAAGGGGAGGCTCAACAATCACGGCAGACATGAATATCTTAAAAAAAGGGAGGCCGTGGCATGATGTAAAGGCCTTTTCATACAATATAAAATCACGAAGCTGTACTATGAACACTAAGGACACCCCATTTGCCGCGCAGTTAGCCGACTATGCAGTTGACGGGGCATTTGAGTGTGCCTTTAGCGGCGAGGGCAGCCTTAATTCGCCGTCGCTCACATTTAGCGCAGCAACAAAGGGGCTAAAAGTAAAGGGTATTAACATCGGGTCATCTTCAGTAAACGGCACACTGCGTAAAGACAGCATAGAGCTGTCTGGCAGTCTGCTTGAGGGCAGGGTATCAGGAGATGGCAGGCTGTCATTGTCAAAGGCAATGCCCTGGTCTGCTAATATTGCGCTGAAAAAAGGTAACTACGAGACACTGGCATCTGGTTTTATGAAGGACCTTCCCCCTGAGATGAAACTAAACATAGAGGGAAAGGCAGCCCTCTCCGGCACAATGGACTCCATAGTCGGCACTATGAACCTGCCCGTATTTAATCTGTCCACCGGAGATTACACCTTTGGCAGCACCGCCCCTATTGGTCTGTCTATCAACGGCAGGGCAATAAATTTTAACTCATTTTCCCTTAAAAGCGGCCCTGCTAAATTTTCTATCACGGGTGGACTGGTAATCGGCAGGAGCTATAACCTCAAGCTCGAAGGTTCGCCGAAACTAAAATTCTTTCAGGGCGTCTCAGAAAAAATCTCCCACCTAAACGGCGACGCCAATATCTCTGTAAGCCTCGCCGGAGATTGGAAAGCACCCCAGATACGCGGAGATACTGAAATTAAAGATGGCTCAATTGGCTTTAAAAATGCCAAATACTATATCAACGAAATAAATGGCAAGCTGACCTTTGACAGCAACAAGATGGTCGTAAACGGCTTCACGGGAAAGGTTGGAGGCGGGACAGTATCAGGCGCCGGGGCAGTGAATCTTGATGGATTTCACATCAAACAGTTCTACATTGATGGGAAATTAAAGGATATGCCGCTTACAGACTCCGACGGCTTTAAGCTGAAATATCACGGCGATGTTACATACAGAGGAGACATGACTAAACAAATCCTCTCCGGCGCTATAGTGATTGATATGGCCAAATACACAAAGACTATCTCATGGCAGGATATGATTTTTGGCAACAACACGGGGCAGTCCTCCTCAACCGGTGCGTTTAAGGACACACAACTCAATGTATCAATAAAAGGAGATAAAAACATCTCCATAGATAACAATATCGCCGAGACCAGCCTCAAGCTTGACGTAACCCTAAGGGGAACGCTCTCACAGCCACTGCTTTATGGCAGGGTTACAGCCGCTTCTGGAAAGGTACGCTTTATGAACAGGGAATTTGACATAAACCATGCTAATCTCGACTTCCCCGGCACGGCAGATATCAATCCATACCTGAATGTTATGGCAGAAACTGCGATGAAAGGCTATAATATAAAAATGTTTCTGGATGGACAGTTGAAACGGTTTAATTTAACAATGACCTCAGAGCCAAAGCTCAAAGAGGCGGACATATTAAAACTCTTTGCCGGGCCGGATGGCGGCAGCACAGCGGCTGCAAGCATCATAACCGGTAAGTATCAGAATATCGTAGAAGACAGGATCAAGTCCCTCACCGGCCTTAACCGCTTTGAGGTCAGCTCCGCGCAATCCGAGGACAAGTCCACGGTCACACCTCAGGTGACTATATCCAAAAAATTCCTCGACAACAAACTAAATGTCCTTATGACCAGCGGCACAACAAAGGGTGAAATCATAAAACTAGAATATAAGATAAACCAAAGCACCTCGCTAGTCGGCGAAAGAAATGAACTAGGGAGCCTTGGCGCTGATGTCAAGTTCAGATTCACGTTTAAATAAGATACAGTTTGCCTTATGCGTGCTGGTACTCATGATATGCCTTCGGGCTGAAGCAGCACAACTGGCAACTCAGGCATTCGAGGCAGCAACAGTGTCTAAGATAACAGTAACCGGTCTTAGCCATATCGCTGAACAAGAGTTCCTCTACATGTTCGGCATAAAAGTGGGAGACACTATAGGCAGAGAAGTAATAGCCAGCGGGATAAAGACGGCCTTCTTGAAGGGCTGCTTTAATGACATAAGGGTTTCTTACGAGGACGGCGGTGTACTAAGCATAGAGGTAATAGAACGCCCCGTTATTGAGTCTGTGGTGGTAGATGCCTCAGGGCCGATAAGTTCCAGAAAGCTCAGGAAATTGTTCACCCTGAAGGAGGACGCCGAGTTTCACGAGGCCCTCGTTGAACCGGCAGCAGCCGAACTCAAAAAAACGCTTGCAAAAAAAGGGCTTCCCAACGCCAAAATAAAGTCCGATATTCTCAAAGGTAAAAAACCCGCAGGCGTTATAATCCGCCTGACAATAGACGAGGGACAACCATCGACAATCAAACGCATGGTGATTAACACCCCTGTTAACAATTCAGAACTTGAAAACATTCTGAACATTCGGGAGGGTGACCTATATGACAAGGATTATATAGATGAGGAGATAGAGAAGGCAAAAACTCTGATGATAAAAAAACTGCTCTATTTCAACCCTGTAGTCTCTGAAGGCGTCTTTGACGAAGTCACAGGTACTCTTACAATAAACATCGACCCAGGCAGGAAACTTGTATTGCTCTTCAAGGGTAATGATAAAATCTCCGCCGCTGCGCTGAAAAAGGAAATGCCGTTTGTCGAGTACGGAAGCGTAAGCGAAGACACAATAGATGAAGCAATAGACGCAATAGAGGCCCTATACCACAAGAGCGGCATTATCAACGTCAAGGTGGGATATGAAAGACAAGATAAACAAAACGAAATAGAACTGGTGTTTTCAATAACTGAAGGAGACGCCTATACCATTACCGATATAGTATTTACGGGCACTACACTTAATTCCGAGAAACTGTTCGAGGCGATGTTGTCAAAAAAAGACTCCCCCTATAACCCCGACATAGACGAAGACGATGAGGATGCCCTTGTGAGCTGCCTCCACAACGAGGGGTACACTGCGGCAGCCGTGAAATCATATAAAGCTGAGATAAATGAAGGCCGTAAATCAGTTACGCTGCACGTAGAAATAGACGAGGGCAGCCGTCTTGTCATAAAAGATGTCAAGGTAGTTGGCGCCCACGAAATAGACCCAGAACAAGTCCTCGCCGCAGCAGATATAAAGCTTGGAAGACCATACGTAGAGGCAGAGATATTTAACGCCCGCCAAACAGCGCTGACATATCTAACCCATCAGGGCTACGTGGAGGCAGACGTAAAAATTGAAAAACAAGGCGATGCCCCGGAAATCACGGTCATACTACACATCACCGAGGGAAAGAAATATTCATTTGGCGATACAATCGTAAGGGGTAACACAAGGACAAACTGGGAAGTGTTCAGACGCGTATTAAAACACACAAAGGCTGAACCGCTGAACATGGCCGTAGTGTATGGTGAAATGAGAGAACTATACAAGACCTCGTTGTTTACAAGCATAGACATTTCAGCAGTAGATGCCGCAGATGGGGTGAAAGACATCGTATTCGATGTAAAGGAGGCGGATGCTGGTACGATAGACTACGGCCTGGGCTACGGTGACTACGAAGGACCGAGGGGTTTTTTCGAGGTAAAGTACATAAACCTCCAGGGTATGAACCGCCAGATTGCCTTTAAAGCGAGATTAAGCCAGATAGCCAGAAAGTTATCGCTGACGTATGATGAGCCGTGGTTTTTGGGCAATCATCTTCCCTTTAACGCAACACTGTTGTATGAGAGAAAGGAAGAGCGAAATCTTGACTCAAACACTGTACTCTACCGAACAGAGAAATACACATCATCGGTAGGCATAGGGAAGAACATTACAGAAAAGCTCAAGGCGGCGTTGTCATATGAGTTTTCGTTGACTAACACATGGGATGTCCAGCCTGATGTTGTTCTGACAAATGAAGACACCGGCACACTGGCAATCAGCAGCATAGTCCCATCTTTGATATATGACGCCAGAGACAATCCCTTTAATCCAACAAGCGGCATTCTGGCCGGGGCCACAGTCAAAGTGGCAAGCAAGGCGCTGATGTCACAGACGAATTTTGCAAAGCTCTCCGGTTATGTAAACTTCTACCAGGGGCTGTCGAAGGGGCTGATACTGGCCCTGTCCCTGAGAAGCGGCATAGGAAAAGGATGGTCAACCACGGAGGATATGCCGATTATCGAAAGATTCTTCCTGGGAGGAAGCACAACTGTACGCGGCTACAGCCAGGACAACTTAGGTCCGAAAGGCTCAAGTGGTGACCCCACAGGCGGCAACGCATATCTGATGGGCAATGCCGAGATGCGCATCTCTGTCATAGACAACTTTGGGCTTGTAACATTTATTGACTTAGGCGATGTCTGGTCAAAAGTCAGCGACTACTCATTGAGCAGCCTTAAATACACAACCGGCCTTGGATTAAGATATATGACAGCGGCAGGCCCAATCCGGCTTGACTATGGATATAAGCTCAATCGGGGGAACAACGAGGGCACCGGCAGATTCTACTTCAGCATAGGGCAGGCGTTTTGATATGAAGAAGATATATTTGACCATTGTGCTTATCCTCACGATTTTATGTGGCAGCCCACAAGCCGAACTAATAGACCGCGTCTGCGCCTTTGTAGACAATGACGCCATAACCTTCTCAGAATTCATAAAGACCTATAACGACACAAAGGCAAGGATTCCAAACATCACAAAAGACGAGGTTCTTAATACGATGGTAAACCGCGTGCTGCTTAAGCGGGCGGCCTCAGCGATGAAAATCATCGGCACGGACGAGGACAAGATAATCACTGAGTATATTGATTTAAAGGTTCGCTCCTACGTGATTATTAAAGAAGAGGACATAGAGGGTTTTTATAACAGGCACAAGAAGGAGTTTGCCGGGGCCGATATAGCTGATGTCAGGGCAGATATTGAAAAGCTGCTTACAGAAGAAGATGTGAACACGAGGCTGACAGCACTGCTTACAGAGTTAAGGAAGCAGGCATATGTGAAAGTACAGGCCGAATGACTAATTGGGCCTGTGCTGGGAATTCTGCCTTTCTATCGCCGGTTTTGAATCAAATATCTCTCTTAAATCTTTACGAATATCCATCTTAAAGAGGATATATTTTGCCCGCTGCTCAAATGTCAGGAGACTGTTTAGTTCATCCAGTTCCCGTTGTTTGACAGCCCTGATTTCTTTTTCTTTTCGTTCAATCTTTTCCACAAGCATCTGAATGACATTGTTTTTATTAGATTTAATCGCCTCTGAGAGTTCTTTCATGTCGGTTTTTAAAGACTGAGTAAGCTCGGCAATAATCCTGTCATACTTATCGATAGAGGCGATGACACGTTCAGCCTGTTTCTGGTCGAGGCCGAGGGCGCCTGCGATTGTATTTCTACGTTGCACCTCATCCAAGCGCGTTGTATTGTCAACCCCGAAGGCCGCACCAGATGATACCGCTATAAACAAAGCAGTTATATATACGATAAACTTCGCCATCGGCAACCCTCCATAGATAATCTATTATAACACAATCGACACGTATGGTTTTTATGTTTTGATGTATGGAGTGAAATCCTAATAGTGGGTGTGAATTCCCATAAATATGGTTTGTTACGTTTTGTAACTATATGATATATATAAATAGTTAGTGTGGCATGAAAATTGCGATAAGATAGGCAGATGACAATTAATAAATACGTAGAATAAGGAGAATATTATGAAACTATTAGCCGTCGTTGTTCTATTTTGTGCTGCTATGACAGGTTATGCGTTTAGCTCAAGTGTTACCGGTGCTAAGTCTATTTTTTTTAATGAATCTACATCAATTCAGATATCAGTCGATTCTCAAAAGGGACCTGTTGACACAAGAGATAAGAAGCAAAAACCAGTGACGACAACAAATGATAAGAAATTTATGGGAATATCATATCAAATAGTTATGTTATCGCCAGATAAAATGCCAGAAGTTGTTAAAGAATCAAGGACGTTTAGAAATGGAGATAGAATAAAGCTGTTATTAAAATCTAACAAATCAGGTTATTTATCGATTTACAACATAGGAACATCAGGAAATAGCCATATGCTTTTTGGTGGTCAAGTAAATGCATTTGCTGATTATGAAATACCTGCTAAAGGAAATTTATTGCTGACAGGACCTCCAGGAGTGGAAACACTATTAGTCATGCTTTCTAACTCACCGCTTGGTATTCATAGTGAGGGTACAAACAACAGTATACAAAATATTGTACATAAATGTAATCAGGCGATAGTCACTGGCTCAAAAGATATTGTTTTAGCTGACAGTATGGACACATCTTATGCCGTCTTATCAGCATCAGAAGGCTGTCCCTCGGCAGCAACCGGTTCTAAGGATATTGTGCTTGAGTCTGATGCGGGTAGTCACTATGTCGTAGTGCCTGAAAATCAATTGGTTAGCAATAACGGCGCTATCACATTGCAGATAAAATTAAAGCATAAGTAGAGAGATACGTCATATCAGAATAATACGTGATATTTCACGTAATAATCGGGTTAAAGAATGTGGAGGAACAGTTATGAGGAAAAGGTTGACTGTGAGGATATGGAGTATTCTGTCTATAGTAGCGTTTAGTGGTTTTGTCCTAACGTCATGTGTAACGACGCCAAAACGCGGGACAGCACTAACCGATGAAGAAAGAGAAAATGCAAAGTCAAGTTGCATTGCACAGTACACGGTTCTTGGAGCTTTAACAGGTGCGGCATCCGGTATGGCTGCAAAAGGCAAAGTTGACGCTAATGCAGCAGTGACAGGAGCTGTAGTAGGCGGTATAAGTTCCTTTACTCTGGCGTGGGGAAAATGTATCGAGCAATTTTCTGACGTTCGTGTATATCCTGTAGCAAGTTATCAGGAAACTAAAAAGGCAATTAACTACAAACCGGCTCAGGGTAAAGTTATGAAAATCAATAATTTTGAAGCAGGCCCCGAAAGGCTGGTTTTAGGGAATAAGTTAAAAATAGACTGTAAATACTATATTATGCAGCCAGAAGAAGAAAAAGAGACAGAGGTTACTACAAATATAATGGTTGACTTTTACAACTCTGAGACCAAAAAATGGGTCAACGTACCACTTAATATAAATATAGTTAAAACCGTTGATTTTGGGACAAATAAACTTGAAAATATCATTGATATTCCGACAGGGGTGCAAACTGGTAACTATAAAATAACGGTAGCGATTACTGCGTTAGGGAAAACTGACCAGAAGAGCAAAACAGTTGAGTTTGTTAAAGTTTAATTAGGCTATAAGATAACTGTCGTAATTAGTAAAGTACTATGAATGAGTAATCTTTGTTTGCGTAATTTATACTCGAACTAAACGGAGATTTATGCTTGAGGTGATGAAATGATGACACGTAGGTTGTTGTTCAATGTAGTAGTATTGCTTGTAACGTTTTCTCTGTTTAGCAGTCAGACTGTGCATACAGCTGAGACCCCTGTACGAAAAGAACACTTGGATAAGATAAATGAACAATTTAAAAGCAATGGAATAAGAAATGGATTTGTAGAACTGGACAGATATGGACGAGTGAAGTTGAGAGGCAAATATGAAAGTGAAAAAGAAGTAGCTGAGGCATTTTCATATGCACAGGTTATTGTTGGCTCACTTTGGGTTTCACCCGTTACACCTGACAACATTAAAAATGAACAGTGGACGAACGATATTACAAATGGACTAAAGCAATTTGCCAAAAATCAAGTGCAAAAAGAAAACCAAGTATCCCCAAAAGGCGTCGTTCCTCCAGCAAAAAATACTGCAAAAGTTATAAACAAGTATGCATTATTAATAGGCATAGGCAAGTTCATCAACGCCAGCCCTAAGTCCAACCTTATGTATGCGGCAAGCGATGCAAAACAGTTTTATAACTATCTTGTTAACCCTAACGAGGGTGGTTTTTTAAAGGAAAACGTAATTATTTTATTAGATGAACAGGCAACATATGCTAATATTTCAGCAGCTATAGGAAAAATTAAAGACAGGGCTAAAGAAGATGATATGGTGGTTCTTTTTGCAAGCAGCCATGGAACACCGCCCAATCAATATGGTGCAATGCATCTGGTTACATATGATACTATTTTTGAACCACGCCACGCAGTATGGGAAACATCGTTTAACGAGAAAATGATTAAGAGTTTTGGATATCAGATAAAATCAAAAAATGTAATTATGATTTTAGATGCATGTTTTAGCAATAATGCATACAAGGATATCCCGGGCTTTTTACCTACTGGTGGTAAATCGTTAGGGATAGAAGACTCCGAAAAGGAGGGTATGTCTATATCGAAAGATTATGCAAAAAGATTGGTAGGTGCAAAAGATATAGTACTTGAAGGCACAAATGACCAAGTGAATGTAGTGAATGACGACGCCACAAGAGTTCTGATATCCTCAAGTAGTGAAAGTCAGAAATCATGGGAATCCGATGAACTAAAAAGCGGTATTTTTACTTATTATTTCTTAGAGGGCCTGAGGTCAAATGGCGGTCAGATTAAAGACGCCTTCAACTATGCAAATCCAAAAGTCAGACAGAGGGTGCAGGAAGAGAAATTTGCGTATCAATATCCTGACATACATACAAATAAAACAGAGTCTTATAACATAAAAATATCAAAATAAGGCACGGGAGAGGTGAAATATGTTAAGGCATTTATTATGGAGTTGGCTATATGGCAAAATTGTACCGACAACTCTAACTGGCAAAGAAATAATCATATCGGTTCTGGTATCGATTGTTCTTCTGGCATTGTATTTCGTATTCAAGCGAATGTTTTTTTACACTATCAACGACAATATTCACAATGCCAGATATGGCGCTGCAATATTAGCAGTGGCGCTTTCTCTAAGCTGGTTAATAGCGTCTTTAGAACTTTTTGGATTTAGGAGTACAGTTGTTGCGGTAGCGTTATTATTATTAGCCTTGCTGATTGACATCGTATATCTATATTTAACTAAAGATAGATAAAACAGGAGGAAATTATTATGTTTATACCAACAGTATTGGTAGGCGTTGGCGGCGTAGGAAAAAATATTCTTTTAAGAACTAGAAGGATGATAATAGAGAATTATGGAGACTTTTCAAAGGTTCCAAGTATAGAGTTTATACACGTTGATACTGACAATAATTCTATGCCAGATGGCGGCTCGAAAAATATAAACATGCAGATATTAGGCAAAAGAATCGATTTCACTGATACAGAAAGATGTTCTCTATCTAATGGGATAAATAAAGAGCTTGCTTATAAAAGTCAAATTAAAGAACGGGTAAAAGAATGGTTTCCAACAGACCTCACTATAGATAATAATTTCAGTGAAGGTGCAGGTGGAATAAGGCCATACGGCAGACTTGCCTTTCAGTATTCAGTAGATATATTTAGAGATAAACTAGGCGGTGCGATACAAAGGGTTATGAATAATGAAAACAGACAAAAGACGGCTGAAACGATTGGGATTATATCTGACAGCGGAGTTGCCATATATATTTTATGTTCTCTTTTAGGCGGCACAGGTAGCGGCTCTTTCCTTGAAGTATGCTACAATAGCAGAATTACGGCAAGGGACAAAGGTTTTAACGCTCACTTAACAGGTATGTTTGTCGTTGGCGGCAACGTTGACGACAGAAAAAAGGCTAACTGTTACGCTAGTTTAATGGAACTTGAATACCATAGCACAGAAGCAATAAAGCAAACACCACAACACTTCATCACGGGCTATCCAATTCCTAATGTTACGGCAATTTGTGAAAGTGACTCTCCGGTGGACATCTGTTATTTAGTGAGTAATAGAGGCGAGGGGTACTTATTAGAAAGAGACGAAGTAGAGGAGGCAATAGCATTGAACGTATACATGGATTTTGGTTCCCGGATTTCGTCGGAAAAGAGATCTCGAAGAGTTGATTTAACGGCGATTGATGATTTTATGAATTTGGATGAAGAGATGAAAAAGTCAAAACAGTTCATGAGTTTTGGAATAACTACTATAGAATTCCCTGCTCCAAGACTTCATGATATGATGTCTCACAGGCTTGCGTCTTTTATTCTAAATGGCTGGTTATCTATGAATCATAATGTATCCACTGATATAGACAAGACATTAATTGAAATACAAAATAAATTGAATGAAAAAGCTCTTTTGGCTGGCCTCCAAAAGATTGGGAACAAAAGCCTGTATTCATCAATAAAAGCAAATATATCACAAATGGAACTTGATGTATTAAAGATTATATCAGGAAATAGGATAGATGCATCACAAATATTATCGACAGTAAATAATAATAAGACCGCTGTCATAGAGAGTATCACCTTTAGTTGGGATCCGAAGTTTTGTGGCAGGTATGCTGATAGCATAACACAGCAAGGCTATGTAATGCAAAAAGAACTGTATGCAACTATTACAGAAAATGTCCACTCTCTGATTGAAAATGAACATAAAGGCCCTGATGTTGCTAAATTATTCTTAAATAATATTAGCAGTTTATTAAATACTATGAAAGGTAATTTTGAAAAGGAATATAAGCAAGTTACTAAATCGGCAGATTATCACTCAAAAGAAATAGATGATGCAATAAGGAAATTAGCAAATAACCTCTCAGGTGACAAATTTGCTATAGAACATCACAACAAGAATATACACGACAAGTATCTATCTAATTATGTCGTAATAGCGCTAAAGAGAGAGGCATATAGAACAGCGTTGTCTATTATTGCCGATGACAGAGATAATGATGGTAGAAAAATATTCTCTCTTATTAAACTTGTCGACTCACTACTTAAAGATGTCGATAAATATAAGGATACTTTAAACCGCTGTTCTGTAAAACTCAATGAACATGCCGAAGAGATAGAGGATATCATAATTCACTCCGATAAAAGTAGAGAGTTGTCTCTGAATAGTAACCGAGTTAAAGCATTATATAGAACTATACTTCCAAACCCAGAGCATCACGTAAAGCGGACAATGAGCTATATTATCGACAAATTTAGCGAAAGAGATAGAGATGGTCAAATCTATAATATATCTAATATTATGGAGATACTAATTAATAATACCGATGCTGTAATAAAGGAAGTAATACTTAAGTGCAGTGAGTATTGCGCAGAAATCAAAAATATATCAATTGCAAAAGATCTAGTAAATAAAGAAAACCTAGTTGCAATTATCAGCAAAAATATAAACTTATCCAGACCTATGCTTGAACTATCTGGTTTTAGTGAAGGTGAGTGTGTAAGATTAAGCTGGCTGGCTAGTTCACAACAGGAAGGTGAATTGACAACGATAATAAATGAAATAAATAGAATACATAACTACTCTAGCGGGATGAATGACAAGCATTTTTCTAACCTGAATGACAAATATAGAATCATATTTGCATCTGAAATTGCTATTTTCCCGATTAGGAGAATAAATATACTACGCGAATACAGTATAAAATATCGAATGGTAAAGCCTCATCACACTGACAAAAGAATATCTTACCCTGATCTATTGCCTAAAACCAAAGAAGATGAGATTCGTGTACAAGCAGCTTATTGTACTGTTATAGGAATGATTTTCAAGTTCTTGTCTGAGAAGGCTGACCCAGAATCTGGGTATATGGCTATATATCTATGCTATTTCGATGAGAATTCAAAGACTGATATATTCGAAAAAATTTGTGAAAAGGCTGATGAGGTGGAAAACAACCTTGCTCAACAACAAATCAGTAAGGACATTGATAAACAATATACCGGGACTACTAATTTAGAAACTCTTACTAAGTTAATAGATGACAAAGGTAATGGTTGTAGTAAGAAAGTCGATAGGGAAAAAATATGGAATGACTTACAGGAACACTTATTTTATCTGGAAAAAAAATATACTGGCGGAAGCTTAAATCCCGAATTTGGAAGACAACGGAATATAATCCAACAATTCAGGGATAAATATAATATAAAAGCACCCGATAATTACGAGAAAGCTATCTGATGATAATGTTAAACAAATAAAATAAATCTAAAAATAGGGAGGTCTAACGAATATGGGTTCAAAGTGGACTTGCACTTGTGGGGAATCAAATGAAAATGGCATTAACATCTGTAATAGTTGCGGGCAAAACAAGGCAGTTAAAAAGCCCATTGCCATTTTGGCGACAGTTGTTAGTGTCGTTTTAGTATTAGGGATAGCAACACTGTATTATTTAATAAAACAACCTGAGAGACAATTTGAAGAAATAGTAAAAATGCAAATAGATAACGGCACGGTATCATATGAGCAATTAATAAAAAATGAAGTGATAAAAAAAGCAAAGACAGAACATAACATACCTGATGATAAGGCTAAAAGTATCATAGAAACTGCACTAAATGCCCTGCCTCCTCAGCAGCCCATAAATGGGGTAAAAACTACATTAAAACCAAATGTAGAAGCTGAGAAACATTTCTATCTGGGAATTACATTTGCAAATGCCGCAAAATCCACGAATACTCAAAAAATAAAAGAAGAAAATCTGTCAAATGCTTATAAGGAATTTACTGATGCTATCAATATAGACCCTAACTATGCTCTTGCTTATGCTAACAGGGCTTCAGTACTTATGCTGCAAAAGAAATTCAATAAAGCTGAAACTGACTTAATTAAAGCTAAAGAACTTGCGCCAAATGATCCTAACATAAGATATAATCTTGTATGTGTATATTCGCTTTTAAACAAAACTGACATGGCACTTGATGAGCTAGATACTGCTTTAAAAAATGGATTTAAAGGTGAAACTGCCCTCACTGCTCTTAGGACAGATTCGGATCTCGATAACCTGAGAAAATTTAGAAAAACCGAATATAAGCATGTACTCGAAAAAAATAACATTTATATTATTAAATGACCACACTTGCTTGTTCATGACATAGCAGCCGAAATGGATTAAATAAGGGAAGGTAGTGTTGGAGACCTACACTACCTTCCCTTATAATCTTAAATGTAATCTTAAATTTATATGAGAAGAGTCGAGACTGTTTAACGAACTGTGTCAATCCTAAAAAAGCGAAGGGAAGAGAGGCGGTGTGGTATGAGTGTGTATCGCCT
>JAMOAZ010000028.1:0-47653 GCA_039908505.1 Nitrospirota bacterium | reverse complement strand
CGCTTGCAGGTCTTGCCATATACTCACCTCCTTATAGATGAGTATATTATGTCATATTTGAATTAGAATTGGAATTATACCAATGACAATGCGAACAGATTTTTGACAGTCGCTATAACCCAGCACAACTCTTTAACATTGCTTCCATAACACCTTTTCACCTCCTTTTCCTGTGGTCAATTATTTTTAGGGTAGGAATTGTGGATTTCCTTGCTTACACTTTCATACAAGCAGGTCTTTTTACCGTGCGTCTTGTTGCCATATATGGCATGGACATGCGGGGGGCGTGCCACAATCCCCAGATCAGTTTCGCTATCGGGGTTGACCCTCCATAAAGCATATCTACCATTTCCATCTTTTAATATAACTGATTTCACTGAAATGAAATAATCTTTGCACAATGGCCTTGCGATTTTCATGGGCGGGGGCGAATATTGACCCTAGTCATGTATGTTTCGTTGGAATGACAAAAAAAGAGACGGGTATGATATTGTTAAAGATTCTTTGCTAAGTTTCGTCTGTCATTTCCATGTTTAATTGTCCTGTCATTCCAGATTTTACTATCCTGTCATTCCAGCGAAAACTGGTATCCAGAGGACGAAATTGCTATTGAAAATATCAAATGCGTTTATCCTGGAGTTGACTTGTGCCCTCTCATAACACAGTCACAGTTACATGACAGTCAGGCTGCATTGAGATATGCCTTATCAAACCCCATCCATACGTCAAGAATCTCTGCAAGGGTTTCATAAAACTCACTTATGCCGCATTGTGAAATCCTCTCAGCAAGCTTACCTGTCCATCTGCCAAGATGGTCTGTGATGAACTTTCTCTGGGCGTCAATAGTGACCGTTGCATTTTCCTCATGGTTATCTTTCAGGGCCAACGCCTCTTTCATTGACATAATCTGCATATACTCAAGCTCTGTCGCAATGTGGTCAACACGTTCCGGGGTACGCTGCGACACATCAAGGCCAAATGACAGGTAAAACCCGGCAATATCGGCAAGCTGTGCCTGTGATGAAAACGAATGCTGAGGGGTTTCCTTTGTATATTCCGCCTCATACGGTGAAGCAGAAAGCCCGCCTGCCGCCAAAAAAAGCGCCCCGTAGTGCTCTTTTAATTTACCATAATCAAGATGTCCTATAATGTCATCGAGTTTAGTGAAAAGGGAGAGAAATATCTCCCCCCCTTCCATGTGTTCAACAAGACTTCGTAAGCCGCTGACATAGCCGGTCTTCAGAGACTCCACAAGCAACTCGTCAGGGTCTCTAAACCCCTGCGCCAGTAATCCGTACACTTTACTTCTTAGATTGGCTGCTGCTATGTCATATTCGACTTCGTTCATCTTATAAACTCCTATTTTGCTGCGTCGATGTGTAAGGGTATCCAGACAACAGAAATTGCCTTCGAGCCGTTCACGTCGCTGTTTTGTCCGTTCCACACGGCAACGTTTACGAAGGTCTTCTTGCCTGGAAGCAATTCGGCATCTGAACCGCTTGCACGATTTATGTCTCTTACAAATACTACAGTCCACTTGCCGTCTTTATAATGACCAGTTGCCTTTACTGGCTGGTCCTTTAGTTTTGTGATAGTGCCATATCCCTCGGACACATACTCTATCATTGTGGCGTCGGGTGATGGTTTGCCGGGATACTCAGTCTTCATTATCTCGTCTGACATGCCGACATGGATTCCTTCCTGCTGCGGCTGGCGCTTGTCAAGATTTCTGCGTTTCTCTTTTTCCGCCTGCCAGTCAGCCCTCCACTGCCAAATGTTTACCGGCTCACCCTTTGAGCCCATCAGTGGTGAAGGGTTAAACGCCATAGCTGTTACAGGAAACATCAGTGCCACTGAATCGCGGAACGAATCTATCGCATTCTCTACGTTTTCCGATTTATCCGCCCAGGTAAGCTGTATAGCTATGGTCTTTCCATTATGCACTGCCTTAATGGACATTGCAGGGACCTCGCCGGTCAGGTCGAAGATGTATCTGGCATTACTCTGAAGCTTCTTTGCGTCCTCGGCTGGGATTGCTCCCTTGCCGAGATGGTTTGACTGCGAAGCAGAAAGCAGCTCCACAGGTTGTGCCTTCGCTGACTTCCAGATGTCGCTGTTGTCTGCCGTTATCGGCTTACTGATATAACTCACTTTTATTGGCGCAGGCCCGGCGGCAAACGACACTGCCGACCATACCACCAATAACGCAATGCTTAACGCTGCTACTAAACCTTTTCTCATTATATTCCTCCTGTTCATCCTAATTCGCCCCATTCAATATATTCAATCGGGCATATTCAATTGGGCGTCAGCCTGATCATTTTTCCCTGCACATTTTCACCCAAACTAGGGCGTATCCAGGCGGTATACGTCACGCGCCTTGTCGAAAGATGCCCTGATAACCTCAGGCTCTTTGATAGGAGTCTGAGCCGCAAGAGTGCCTTTGGCGTCATATCCCATTGCAACCTCGTTTTTAACTTCGAATTTCGTTATTATCTCCGGCGCACTGCCAAACAGCACAAGCAACCCCTTTAGAATCGGGTCTTTCGGCACCTCTTCCCTATAAACCTTGATAGCGTGGTCAACGCCAGGCCCAAACATCTGCTTTAAGTAAGGCGTTGGGACGTGAATCGGCGGAATATAGTAGATATTCGGCTGCGTACCAAACTGCGGGTAAAGTGGCAGCGCAAGTTTCTTGACATGCACCAGATAGTCAATAGGATTATCTGCCTTCGGGCTGTCCGGAGGACTTATCCAGCCCTGCATTCTTATTTTCCCTATGCAGTGTTCCATGCACTGGGTCTGATGCCCCTGCTCTACCTTAGGATAACAGGCAACACACTTTTCAGACCTGAATGTTGTTGAATTGTACATCGGTTTTTTGTACGGACATCCTGCAACGCACTGCCTGTAGCCCTGGCACCTTGACTGGTCTACCAGCACAATGCCGTCTTCCGGGCGTTTATAAACTGCATGTCTGGGGCAGTTGGCCACACACGCCGGGTGTGAACAGTGATTACACATCCTCGGCAGATAATAAAACCAGATAGGATGCGGCAGGCTGTTTATGTGCATACCCCTGGTTACCTCTCCACCATAAATCTCGTCTTCACCCATGTTAGGATATGCCCAGTCATCCAGTTCGGGCAGGAATCCCTCTACGTTTTGATTTTCCTCTGCTGCCTTCTCAAAGATGGTCTTTCCATCGTAGACATCGGCATTCCACTTTCCGCCTCCGAGCTTCTCAAGCAGCTTGAAATCCCAGTACAATGGGTATCCACCATAGGGCTTGGACTCTACATTGTTCCAAAACATGTACTCCTGACCACGTCCGGTCGTCCATGTCGTCTTACAGGTTATCGAACACGTTTGGCAGCCTATACACTTATTAATGTCAAAAACAGCGGCAAACTGCTTCTCTGGCTTAGGCGACTCAAACGTGTACTTCATGTTCCTCTTTATCTGCCAATTAAATACATCAGTCATTATTGAATTCCTCCTCTATCCTACAAACTTTCCGTTAAGATAGTCTTTGAATTTGGCACTTTCATAAGTAGGCCGCCCGCCAAGAGTTATCGGTCTCCATTTACCTTTACCGGACTCTCCGCCATCCTCAGCCTTAGAAAACTTCGCGAATGATTCACGCGGAGCCCCGTTTGCGCAGTGTACATCAGGCGCAAATCCCTTCCCTACTGCCTGCCCCATGAGGTCCTTTCTCACCAGAGAATCGGTAAGCAGTGTGGGTCTCAGCCACGAGCGTGTGCCGCTCTGATGACCGCCATATCTATACATCGATTGATATCCAGTGTCTGGGTTCTTGGCAAGCCCGTCTTTGCGGGTCTCATGGCCCTTTACAGAACCGAACGACGCCATGTAGAGATTAAACCATGTCCTGATAACGCCGCGCGGCGTGCCGGGATAGTACCTTGCACGAAGCATACACCTGGCAACCTTATACTCGTGAGGGCGTTCCTGCCAGCCCTTAAACGGCATGTCCTCAGGGTCAGCGTCCACCCATATGTAATCTCCATCATCTATGTTGTATGCCTTGGCGTCCTCTGGGTGTATGTCAAGATAGCCCTCGCCTACCCACGGTTTACGCTTGTCCTTCCTATACATATCGCCAAACGGCCCCCACCACACCGACATATAATCAATATCGGCAAACATTGTGTGGACACTGTGGCGGTATTTCGGAGTCAGCCATATATAATTGAATTTATCCTTGATAAGCGGGTGTTGTGTCTTTAGCAGCTCGTCCACTGTGTAGACAACGTTGCGCACCTGACGCGTCTCCCTGGAGAGGTCTGCCCTTGAGAAACCGTAGTCTTCCGGGGTTTTCGGCTTTATCAGAGGATGCGGCGCCGCCACTATTGTGTTTGGTTCATAAAACGTTGAATCTATAGGCTCTCTGTGAAGAGGGATACACTCACCGTAGTCTTTGAACTCCTGCTCATCTCTGTAGAACTCAAGCCTGCCCGTCCTATTGTACCACGGCGCAGATTCATTGCTCTGCTCGTAGCCGATGAACTTGGGATAGGTCTTTCCCATCATAAGCGCTGGGATACCGTCTTTGGCCTTGGCCAGCAGGTCCTCTACATCGTAACCCTTAAACATGTTCGAGTGGTTGAGAACCCTCTGCATATAGGGTTTTGCCCTGTGTTTTTCATCAATAAACGCCCAATAGTCGTTAAAACGTTTATCACCGGTCAACTTTGCAAGTTCTGCTGCAACACCTTTGTAGGTCTCAGTGTTGCTCTTGGTATTGTGAATGCGTTTTATCTCACCAAGCGGCATTACCTGCATGAACGGGTTTGTGCATGACTGTGTCATGTCGCTTATATTGTACTCTGCCCAACTGTCCACTCCGAACACTATGTCAGAGTATTCACAGGTTCCCGTCCACCACCATTCGTTTGTGAACACGGCTTCTATCAGCCGTTTAGGCTCACCCTTGGCACGATATACTGGGTGTCTTAAGAGGTTCATTACAATCTCATAGTGTCCTTTTGCATTACCAAGTATGGAGTTTGAGGCGCTAAACCACATCGCCTTTGTCGGAAACGGCATGTGTGTCTTGCCATTAAAATACTTGCCGTGAACCTTCAGCGGCTGGTCGCCGTGTGAGTAGTAATGAGCCGATTGAAATGCAAAAAGCATCTTGACCTTGGCCGATTTCGTAGGATCAAGGGTTATATCAAATGGATTTTCAGCCATGTACTGCGGCAGCCCATTAAAGTATGCTGCACGATAGTTGCCGGCATAGCTTCCAACGTTCCCGCCGAAAAAGCCTACGTTTCTGGTCATGGCCGCAATAAGAAATATTGCCCTGTCCTTCTGGTCTGCGTTAAAGAATTGGTTTGGCCCCATGCCTACCGTAAAGAGTACCTTTTCGGGATTGGCGGCAAACTGCCGTGCCATGCTTATAATAGCTGACTTGGGCGCCCATGTTATCTTTTCTGTGTTCTCCGGCGTCCACGTATCCATCACGTGTTGTTTGACTATATCAAACACCGGACGCACCTTTACGTCCTTGCCGCCTATCGACACTGTAAACTCACCCTCGATTGCCGGTTCTATGCCGAGCTTCTTAAAGTGTTCGCCTACGTCATCGCTTGAGACTGCAACAGGTTTATTAGTCTTAGTATCCCACATTACGAAATCGCCCCACTCATTACGCATTTCTTCGGTAATGGCCGGCATTCCAACATTAGTCTGTGCGGGCTTGGGAAGGTCCGCGGCAGTCTTGACCACCATCTTCAGCTTAAGTTCTTTGTTCTTATAGCCGCTGAACACCTCGGTTGCCTTAAGTGTATTGCCCGTATCCATTCTGACAAGCATAGGAAGGTCTGTGTGGGTTTTCACGAAGCCCTTGTCGTATAAGTTTTCTTTTATCAGCACATGTGCAACGCCTAGGGCGAGGGCTGGGTCTGTGCCGGGACGAATAATCACTATCTCGTCTGCCTTGCTGCATGTAGAGCTGTATTCAGCGGTGATAACCAGGACTTTCTTACCCTTAAGTCTCGCCTCAGTAAGCCAGTGACCGTCAGGCATCTTAGTAGAAATCCAGTTTATGCCCCAACATGCGACTATATTTGTGTACTCAACATTGGACAAATCAAAGTCTATGGTCTGCTGACCGCACACCATAGGGTGTCCTGGCGGGAGATCTGTGTGCCACGTGTAGTTGTCAAGCCCGACGCTTCCCACGGCCTTGTCGTCGTCAACTTTTCTTATGTGCTTGTCCAACAGGGCCATAGAGTTTGCCGTTCTGTACTGGCCGAAGAGTTTTATAGAACCAAGTGCAGGCATTCCGCCCCTGAATTTCATCGCCCTTGTTCCGGCGCCGCCCATCCGCTTTATCATTTCCTCGTCATAGTCCTGGCGCTTCAGAAGCGCTGCCCCCGAATCCCCGGAATATGTCTTAGATATTTCGTAGAAGGTCTTTGCTGCTATCTCATAGGCCTTTTCCCATGGTAGCTGAACGTACTGGTCTTCACCGCGCTTGAAATACTCAGCCGGTGGGATGCCATCGGCATCACGCGGGAATCCCTTTTCTACCCATGTCAAGAAGCCCTTTCTCACCATTGCACCTTTTACGCGTCTGTCGCCGTAGAATCTCCTCACAAGAGCTATTCCTTTGTTGCAGTGGCGCGGGTCCCATCTCTGGCTGGCCTTTGTGCCATATACATCGGTTGCCTTGTGATAGTTCTGCGACGGCCCTACCCTTACGACTACGCCATTTTTCACATATGCCCTCAGGTAACAGTTGTGCGTACAGTTTGGCGTACATGTGAAGATATAACTGCTGTCGGGTTTGTAGATGTCCCTGTAGACCTTTTCCCAGTTTCTGTCGGGATAGTGCTTCATGGGGTTTTCCACACCCTTTGCCGGTTCAAAGGCATTCATCGCAAGTGCCTCAGCTCCACCCAGCACTGAAAGCATGAAAACACCAGAGGTGGCCTTTAAAAACTTTCTTCGCGATATTTTTTCCATTTAATGCTCCTTTACATTTATATTTATTACTTTGTCTTTTTCATGAGCTTCAGTGTATACGATACGAGATTCCACCTCTGCTCCTCATTCAACGAATCCTCGTATGACGGCATACCTGTGCCATCCAGCCCTGTTGTAAACGTCGCGTATACGTTCTCTGCCGACGAACCACGCTTTAACTGCCCCGCTGTAAAGTTAAACGGAAGAATTGGTTTTCCAGAGTCGTCCTTAATTTCATCAGACTTCGGACCATCTCCCTTACCTTCCTTACCGTGACACTCCCAGCACTTCATCTTGTCATAAACAACCATACCTTTTTTTACCGATTCCGCCGACCCCACATAAGCCGGCTTCTTCACTGCTATCGGCTTGCACGCCGCCTCATCCTTCCACCTGTCAGAAAGCGTCTTTACATACTGGGTTACTGCGTCTATGTCCTTGTCCGGCACATCAAAGTGCGACGGCATACCTCCACGCATTATCCCGTTTTTAATTACATCTTTCAGATCACCATCCACCGGCAGACAACCCGTTGCCGTCGAACGAAATTTGAACACCCCTGATGTCAGGTCCCTTGGATAAACTGCCCAATACATGTTCTTTGCACCAGCCTTCTCCACAATCCCAATCGAACCGTTGCCGTCACCATTGGAGTTATGGCATATGGCACACCTGCTTTCGTACACCTTCTTGCCATGTCCTGTGTCTGCTGTACCGTTAGTCGTCCCTGCACAAACCATCGCCAGGGCAAGCATCAACAGCAAAACAGCTTTACTCAACCCACGCATAAAACCCCTCCTTGAACATATAGTTGACTAACATCGACTTTGTCGATGACTTTGCCGATATGATATAGCTGGTAATAGTATCACCATTTGCTATCGTTGTCTGTAACTTATATTACACCTGCAAATTAAAAAATTGATAGTGAATTTAAACCAACCAAAATGCTACATTTGTTTAATAAACATGAATAATTGATAATTATTACCCACAACTGACCGAAATTCAGGGACTGCGATACAGCTGTCACCATACGTATGATTATGACAGTCGTTTTTCTATCAGCCATTTGACCTCTGCTGCGCTTATGTCATCAAGGCATCTGCTCTTTTTTGTTCCATTGCAGCCGTCGCCTCCGCAGGGGATGCAGCCCCAGTCACGCTGGACAACGGTGTGTATGCCAGATGTCTGTATCCCGTTTCTCCTTGCATAGGGTTCGCTTATTGTCTTTTCATTGTCCCACGGCCCCCAGTTAAATGCCCCTGATGGCCCAAACAGGGCCACTACAGGCGTGTTCATCGCCGCGGCTATGTGCATCGGGGCGGAGTCCACGCCAAAAAACATCGCAGCGCCCTTTGAAATAGCGCCAAGGGCCTTTATGCTTGTCTCACCCATAAGTGTTACTATCCCATCTCTGCTCCTAAGTAGCGACAAAATCCCCTTTGCCTTTATTATCTCCCTTTCGTCGGGCGCTGTAGTCAACACCACCTTGAGTCCATTCTTAAGCAGCCAATCAATAACATCAGCCATGCGGTCATCCTGCCAGCACTTGAAAAACCATCTTGATGTAGGATGCACATGAACGTATCTGTCTGTGTCCATTATACCGCGGCCTTTGAGAAGCCTATCTACTGAGCTGTAAACATCCTCCGGTATGTGCATATCTACTGCATAGCCCGCCAACTTAGCCGACTTAATCGAAAACTTATTCAATAACTCCATGTTTTGCATAACTACATGGGCGTAACCATCAAGGACCGCGCGGTGGGTATACAGGTAGTTCTTGCCCCAGCGGCTTGCCTTGCCTGAGTCCTTTGCAAGCCTTAGGCGTGCCCCGCTTACATATGATATTATTGCCCCGCGGTCACCGCCCGTCATGTCAATAGCCATGTCAAAGCCGCGTCCTCGTATTGCCTTTAAGTTTCTCAACTCGCTCATGTATTTCTTAATTACCGGCAGTTCCTTTAACTGCCGGTTAAACACTATCACCTCGTCTATGTTCGGATTGCCTGTCAGGGTTTCCTCAGAGCCGGAGTTCACAAGGGCGCTGATGTGGGCACTTGGAAACGCCGTCCTCAGCGCCCTGTATACCGGAGCGCTCAAGAGGACATCACCTATGTGGCGCAGCTTTACCGCCAGTATATTCGTTATTCCATCGAAATTCGGGGTCATTTAAAAGTACCGCCGCCGGTTCATCTGTCAATTGGGCAGTAGTGGGGACTTTGTCTTACCGGCAATCTCATCCTGACTGTAGTCCCGCGCCCCTCTTCAGAGCAGATATCTATTGTGCCTCCGTGCGCCTTGATAATCCTTTCCGTTATGGTGAGACCGATGCCGGTACCAGACCCTACAGGTTTTGTCGTAAAAAATGGATGGAAGACCTTCTGCAAGACCTTTTCGCTCATACCCTTTCCGTAATCCCTCACATCAATCCAGACATACCCGTCATCTTTGCTGAATGTTGTTGTTACCACCACCTTGCCCATCTGGTCAACCGCATCTATGGCATTGGTTATCACCTGAAGCAGACATTGATTTATATCGCTCACAGAGCATTCTACCGTTGGAAGTTCAGCATATTGCCTCTCAAATTCGACATGCCTTACCCCTTCGATATTCAAAATATTTATTATATCGTCAATGCGTTTATTAATATCGATGTATTGGACGTCGGACAAGTTTAGATTCGCAATATATTTCATACTGTTGACAATATTGATAATTCTCGATACCGCTCTTTTTATAGTGTCAAATTTAAGATTAAGGGAATTTATTGTCTGCTCAAGACTTAGACCGGCTATCAACATGTCGTATTCAATTTTAAGATCATCAGAGATATCTTTATCAGCCCAGAAAGATATAGCCCGAATTAACCTAGCTGTAAGCTTGTTAATATTTCCAACAGTGCCGCTTATGATGCTTAAAGGATTATTGATTTCGTGGGCAATCCCCGCGGCAAGTGAATTAATTCCGGCGATTCTGTCCATTGAGATAAGCATTAAGTCCTGTTCCCTTATGTGTGCCTCAGCGTGTTTCCGCATAGTTATATCCCTGATTATGCCCGTGAAAAACACCTCATTCTTCGCCTTCCACATAGAAAGTGATAACTCAATTGGGAATTCCTGACCGTCACTCCGAATGGCTGCAATCTCAATGGTCTTACCTATCAGATTTGGCGGGGCGCCGTTGGCGAGTTCATTTATCCTTTTTGTATGGTCACCACGGAACCGCTCAGGAATTATCATGGTTACGGGGTTACCAATCATCTCCTTTGCAGTTACCCCAAACATTGCTGCCGCAGCTTTGTTCCAGATGACGACAATACCCTTTGAATCTGTCGAGATTATGGCATCAGTAGCCGTCTCTATGATTGACAATAAATGTTCATCGTAAGTTTTATGTGTCATTTGATACATTTTGCATCGTAACATAACAGGGGCGGCACTGGCAATTCATAATTCCACAGGTGGTTACAGATTTTCAAAAGCACAATAAGTGTGGTAAACTTAATATGAGCTTATGGAAAAAAAGCGTCCCGCTGACACGAAATATTTCCTTACTGCAAGGTGTTTTATAAAACATTTGGAGACGCCATGCGTCTATGACACGGCCAAAGATGAACTGTATGAGCTTGATGACACGGCATTTGATTTCTTTATAAAAGCTGCATCAACAGGAGGCACTGCCCAGCATGAAGACAGCTCCTTTGTAACTTACTGCTTAGACGAGGGTCTTATTTCAACAACTCCTGCGGCAGTGGTGCGTCCTGCTGTAAGCCAATCCCCCTGCCCTTCGCTGAGGTATCTTGAGTTGCAGCTGACTGCCATGTGCAATCTGAAATGCAGGCATTGTTTCGTTGGTGATTCCCGACCAGTACACCTGCCGCTTGATACTGTTGTCAGCACATTAAGGGAATTCGAGGCCATGCAGGGACTCAGGCTCTTGATTACGGGCGGTGAGCCCCTAATATATCCTGATTTTGCCGCACTTAACGAGATACTGCCGGAGTTTGCCCTGAGAAAAATACTCCTTACAAACGGCGAACTACTCAGTGATGAGCGGTTAAAATGCCTGAACGTAGACGAGATACAAATAAGCATAGACGGACTTGAACATGGTCATGACGCAATACGCGGCAGTGGTCAATACAAAAAAGCAATAAGCGCCATAAAACGGGCACAGACAGCAGGCTATGACGTGTCTGCCGCAACAACAATACATTCAGATAACGCAAGGGAATTCGCCGCAATGGAAAAACTGTTCATTGATATGAACATAAAGGACTGGACAGTGGATGTGCCTGTGGCTATGGGCACCATGCTGAGAAACGAATCTCTGTGCTTACCGCCTGATGAGGCCGGAAGACTATTGTCATACGGGTTTCAGGGCGGTGGCGTTCATGGTGGCGGCGATGGGCAATGGGCCTGTGGGGTGCATCTGATGTCAGTAGCAGCATCTGGAGGTGCCTCTAAATGCCTGTACTATGCCGGTGAACCGGTTGGAACTGTAGAAGACGGCCTTAAATATTGTTGGAGCCGGATTAACCCCCTGCCGTTGAGCAAACTTGCGTGCAGCGGCTGCCCGGAGATAGAAACATGCAGGGGTGGCTGCCGCTACAGGGCAGCAGCGCTTGGTGACCCGTTGGGGAAGGATTTATTTAAATGCCACTGCTTGACATTTAACCTTAATCTGGTATAAATTAAAGAGGAAGGTTTATTGCCTGCCATTAGAACAGGGTAAATACGGGAGGTGGGATTGTGACCATCAGGAAACTAACAAAGAAGTCAGCCTTGACGTGTAAGTGTAAGGGTTCATGCTAAGAGATATCCTGTTAAGGAGGGTCAGAAAGCCCTCCTTAGCAAAGCGCGAAAGAAAAAATGATGTGGAAAGAAGCGCTATGAGACTGCACATATTGAATAATGTGTTTATAAAAGCACTATACTGTATATTATCTGCAATGACACTTGCACAGTTAGGGTGCGCCGTTGGTATGAAGGGCAGTGAAACTGCAGTTAAACCGCCGCCAGCAGCACAAGTTCAACCGGCTGCTCAAGCACCAATCGACAACCAAACCAAATCAGAGACCGTAGCCGAAGCAAAGCCAGACATAAAACCAGACGCAAAACTAGACGCAGACCGTCAAGCCGTTGTTAAGGGGAAAAAGAAGCCAGCCCAGAAAGGTAAAGCCACAGATGCCACTGAATCGGAGTACCACTTTATGCTTGGCGCAATAGCAGAGGTTGAAGCCAATTGGGATAAGGCATTAAAGGAGTACCGTCTGGCCTTAAAGGACGACCCAAACTCACCGTATTTAAAGCTGCAGATTGCCCAAATTTACATCAGGCAAGGCAAAATAGACGAGGCTGTTAAAAATACCGAGGAGATACTCAAAAAAAATACCGAGTACGTACCGGCATTAAAACTACTTGGCGAGCTGTATAATTCGCAGAAAAAGACAAAAGAGGCCATAGAGATTTATGAAAAGTTAATAAAGCTAGTTCCGACTGATATGTCGGCATTTGTATTTCTGGGTGCCATGTACTTATCACAAAAAGACTACACAAATGCGTTGCGGGTATTGAATATATATGTAAACAGCGACGATACCAACACAATGGGAAACTACTACATAGGGGTCATATACCTGGAGATGGGTGATACTGTAAATGCTGAAAAACACATATTAAAGGCGATACAGCTTGATCCATCTTTAGACAGTGCCTATGTATATATGGGTTTAATAGAGGAAAAGAAGAAAAACCATGACAAGGCAGCCCAATACTACAAAGATGCCATAAATATAAACCCGCAAAACGTAAAGGCACGCGAGATGCTCTCACGTGTCTATATGCTGGACAAGGACATTGGGAAGGCCATCAAGGAGCTTAGGGAACTCAGCAAGGAACTGCCAGAAAATCTTGAGATTCACTTCAAAATAGGGCAGCTATATCTCGATTCCGAGGACTTCAACAAGGCAATCGAAGAGTTTATGATAGTTAAGTCCGCACTGCCTAATAACATTTTATCAAGGTATTATCTGTCCTTATGTTATGAAGGCATGAAGAAATACTCTGAGGCGATTGAGGAATTAAAGCAGATAATCAATATTGACCCTGAAAACACAAAGGCGTTTTTAAGACTGGGTTATATAAATAATGAAATAAAGGACTACAAGGCAGCCGCAAAGTATTATGAGGAGATACTGAGTTACGATGATACCAAGCCAGAGTTTTTTAAATATCCAGCAATCGTGTATTTAGGCGCTGGCGATTATGTTAAAGCCAGAGAGGTGCTGAAAAGGGGAATAGCCAAGTTTCCGAAGAGCGACGAACTCCTGTTGGACATGGCAGTAGTGTATGAGAAAGAGAATAATTTTGAGGAAATGGTTGCAGCATTAAAAAAGGCAATAGAGATAAATCCAAACAATTCTGAGACATTGAACTATCTTGGATATTCATATGCAGAGAAGGGGATAAATCTGGATGAGGCACACAAATTGATCAAAAGGGCATTAGAGCTTAAACCAGATAGCGGGGCTATCATTGACAGCCTGGGGTGGGTCTATTTCAAGAAAGGTCTATATAATGATGCCCTAAGAGAAATAGAAAAGGCAGTTGGTCTGGTAAAAGACGATGCCGTGATATATGAACACCTTGGCGACGTGTACCTTAAACTTTCAATGCCGGACAAGGCAATCCAGGCGTGGCAGAAGTCCCTGAAATTTCACAAAGACGAGATTGGCCTGAAGGAGCGTGTCGAGGAGAAAATAAATAAAGTCAAACGCTAAGTCCTCAGCAATTACCCTGTCAGCACCGGCAAAAATAAACTGGTTTCTGCGAGTTACGGGAAGGAGGGCTGATGGCTACCACGAGATATGCTCCGCAATGCAGACAGTATCGTTGTATGACACAATAACAATCGAACCATCAGACACGCTTGAGCTAATATCTGACCTAAAGATACCTGAAAAGGAGAACCTCGTCTATAAGGCAGCAGAGGTCTTTTTTGCCAGCAAAGAGCTGAATACCACACGCAGCAGCAGAATCACGTTAAAGAAGGAAATCCCTGCACAGGCAGGACTTGGCGGTGGCAGCTCAGACGCAGCACATACGTTAGTTGGACTTAACAAGCTGTTTGGAGGTGTTTATAGTACAGAAGACCTGTCATCGATGGCGGCGGCACTTGGAAGTGATGTACCATTTTTTATAAGCGGTGGATTTGCTGTTGTTGAGGGACGTGGTGAGAAAGTAATCCCTCATAAGGTGAATTCCACAATCAACCTTTTACTAATACACCCGCCATTTCCAATATCGACGGCCTGGGCATATGGGCAGTTCGCAGGAAGGGGATTCACCGCCATACCAAACCCAGGGCAGCTAAGAGACAGTCTTATCGCCGCCTTAGAGTCATACGACTTCAAGTGCCTGGCGGGATGTATGAAAAACGACATAGAAGACGTATTGAAAGACATGTTTCCAGCGATTCAGGAAATAGAGACGGCTATGTTGAAAGCAGGCGCAGAGGCGGCCATGTTAAGCGGCAGCGGCAGCGCGGTCTTCGGAGTGTTTAAAGATGCCAAAACCCTGGACAAGGCAGCCCAGTCATTAGCCGCGCACTACACTGATTGTCTGATAAAGAAAGCCACAACCATATAAATCCACAGTAATAGCTTAATTATCCCCTTCCCTGAAGCGGGAAGGGGAGTTTAAATATCTTATTTCTTACCCGTGATAGTTACATATATGTAAGCAGTTCCACGATAGACAAGTAACAGAATATCCTCCTCGGCCTTAATTTTAGACACGATGGAATCATATTCTTTTACATTGTTGATGCGCTTTCTGTTGACTTCCTGAATGATGTCACCCTGTTTGAGAACATTGAAGGCAGAGCTGTCATCGGCGACATTAGTGACTATAACGCCGGAGACCTTAGCCGGAAAGTTAAAGCGTTCTCTTATGGAGGCAGTAATGTCCTGAACACTTACACCTTTGAGTCTATTTAAAAACTCTGACGCAGATGGAGCCCCTCCTGCAGCCGCTTGTTTGGCATCTGGAAGCTCTCCGACTGTTACTTTAAACGACATCTCCTTTCCCTCTCTGATGGCCTTGAGGTCAAGTGTAGCACCAGGGAGGGTATTGGCAACGAGATTTCGCAACTGCCGCGTGTTGGAGGCATCCTTGCCGTCAAAGGAAATAATTAGGTCACCGCGCTTGAGACCAGCCTTTTCTGCCGGACCGCCCTCGACAACATCTGCAATCAGAACGCCGTCTTTCTCTTTAAGCCCGAAGGATTTGGAAAGTTCGGGGGTTAGAGGTTGAATATTTACGCCAAGCCAGCCGCGGATTACCTTGCCGGATTTAATGAGTTTGTCCATAACATTTTTGACCATACTGCTGGGTATGGCAAAACCTATGCCCTGATAGCCGCCGCTTGTGGAGAAGATTGCCGTGTTGATACCGGCCAGCTCACCGGAGGCGTTGACGAGGGCACCGCCAGAGTTACCGGGATTTATTGGGGCGTCGATTTGAATAAAGTCTTCATAATCAGCTATGCCGACTTCTGACCTTCCAACGGCGCTTACGATACCCATCGTGACTGTCTGATTAAGGCCGAAGGGGTTGCCGACGGCTAAGACAATTTCACCGACTTTCATCTTGCTTGAATCACCCATCTTGATAACAGGCAAGTCATGGGCGTCGATTTTAATAACTGCCACATCAGTCTTAGGGTCAGTCCCGATTATCTTACCCTTATATTCGGTTTTATCGGCAAGAATGACCTTTATCTCATCCATATCTTTAACGACATGGCTGTTTGTGACAATATAGCCGTCTTCTTTGATGATGACACCTGAGCCAAGTGCCCTGGACTCCTGCTTTTTCGGCATGTGGAAAGGGGATTCATCGCCGAAGAATTTCTTAAACATAGGGTCATCGAAGAAACGTCCCATGGGGTTATCCTTGGTATCGACGGTTTTTTGAGTGGAGATATTGACAACCGACGGTTTTACAACATCGGAGACATCGGCAAGGGCGCTGCTCAGTTGAATGAGGAAATCCTTGCTTTGCGGAGAGACTTCTTTAACCTGTTTATCCTGTTTAATTTGGGCCAACGACTGGTTTTGTATGTTAAAGTTAGACGCAATTATGAGCCCTGCAATCAGCCCGCACACTATAAGCAGTACCCCAACGATAGTTTTTTTACCGTTCAGCATAAATCTAAATCCTCCTTTTTATTTGTCAGAAAATAAACAACATCTATATATGATTACACACAGAGGCGCGGCAAGTCAATAGGTTCAACGCTGGGGTTAAACTCACTGCTCCTCATCAGAAAGCCGACACAGATTTGTACATGCCAAGATTCCCTGTAAAACAAGGCTGCAAGCCAGTCTCCATAATTTTTTTGCTGCCGAATCAAAGAAACCAATGCAGATGAGGACTGCGGAGGTGATGCACTCTGAGCTGCAAGATGTTATGATACTATGATATAAAAAAGTTTGTCAGGCTCCCTAAACCAAAACCATCTTAACTAAGGGGCGGGTTTAAAGTTTTCCCCGCCCACCCTTTTTACATCAATGCGTTTGTTATGGTATTTAACCTGAAATTTGATTGTAAAAATATGATAGTATATAAAAGGAGGAAGGCATGGTTAAGACGATATATAATTTGGGCCGTAGTGTTGCTGTAGTAATTCCACAGATGATAGCTCAGAACCTTAATATGTCCAGCGGTACACAAGTAGAAATAACAGAGCATGAAGGCGCTATCATTGTCAGACCTGTGAAAAACGGCTTCAAAACTCTTGACGAACTTATAAACGATATAACAATAGAGAATCGTCACGATGAGATGGACTATGGGCGTCCGGTTGGAAGGGAAGTTTGGTAGAATCTTAATACATCCCTGATCGTGGACATTGTGTGTGGATTTCCTTTGATCCTCAGCGTGGGCATGAGCAGGCTGGCAAGCGTCCAGCTCTTGTCATATCCCAAAAAAAATATAATGAGAAGGCTGGATTGGCACTATGCTGTTAAGATAAAGGGATACCCTTTTGAAGTTGAAATAAGTGGTTCAACGGATGTCAAAGGTGCTGTCCTTACCGATCAAGTCTTGACTGGCAGGCACGACAGGCAAATTATATTTGCCGACTCCCTGATAGTCTTGTTCGCAATGTTTTAGACAAGATTAAATTACTTGTAAGTTGATCAAGTGTTTCAAACTATCTCATTCAGAAGAAAGAAACGCATGATTTCTTTCTATCGTTTCGATGATCGTCTATGGACAGAGACTTGGGGGGGGGCGGCATCACCTATCTGCCAATCTACAATAGAGAGAGAAAAGACGGACAGTGACAACTACTTGCCTGCTATAAGAAAATAATAGTCGCTGACGCTATTATCACCAATGTTTTCCCCACCCTACTGAATTTACCTTCAGCCATTCGCCTAATGCTGTATTTTTGACTTTGACTTAGTTTGCGATATATTTTATAATTTAATATGAGGATAAATATTCATGAGGCGGCAGCCAATTTACCAAGGCTGATAAACATGGTAAAGAGTGGCGAGGAGGTAATAATAGCCAGTGAGGGTAGCCCTGTTGCGAGACTTGTACCTGTTGACAATTGTCCTGCGGAAAGAGTCCCTGGTACCGCAAAAGGTAAGATTATTTTTCATGGAGATTTCACCTCTCCACTGCCAGACGACATAATTGATTCTTTCTATAAGTAAGAGACTTGCTGGATGTTCCCGCTTTTTTGACAGATTTCTTGCTGTCCATGCACGGCTCATATAGTAACTGTCTATATTTATGGTCACTATTCATAATGATTTTTCAACATGTTGATGACTGTTTTATGATTTTCATTCAGTTCCGTTGGAGTCCACTTATCATATCGAGCCATAACTCTCACTGAGTTAGGAAATGTCTCAATATTATTCTTAAAGTACTTACTTTTTTTCATACTGTATTCGTAACGGCTTTGTGATGAATTTTTCTGCCTGCTGATCAAGACAAGATTTCCAAGAAGATGTGTCATGCCTTCCCTTTGTTGTGAATCAAAGTCGATACACCACTGACTGTCTTGATCAGGTGACTGAGGAAGGATATGCTCTATGCTTATTTTACTGTAGCCTCCTCTTTTTTCTTTAGAGCTTTGAATAAGAAAATCAAGTTTCAACAAAACATACTTATCCCATCTTCTACCATATACTTTGCCTTCTATATTTCTACAGAATGCAACTCTATCAAAAGAGAATACATCGGAATTAAAGATATCCGTTGGGGTTAACGATTCTTCAATCTTTTTTAGGATTTTATTCATATATTCGATTCTGGATGTTGGTGTCTCCTGCGCAATCCAATCGCCAGAAACCTTATTGTCAAGCTTCAATAAAAACTCCACTAGCATGGTATTTTTATATTTATCAAAGTATGCAAGCAGAGGTGGAATCCAATCTTTTGCCAAATATCCTTCGTTCATGATAAGCAATAGATTGTCAAACCTCCATGAATTATCAACTGCGTAATTATTTTGTGAAAATAAAGTTGAATAGTGGTCGTTAATTTGTTTTAAACGCTTAAACGTATCCGCCCCTTTTTTCAGAAGTGCTTTTTTGTCCTTCCCTTGTGGTATATATATCTTCTCTTCAAACTCTTTTAGAAGACTTAATCGTGGCTTTTCCTTAACATACAAGGTTCGAATAAATGACAAGAACCTATCAAATTCATCACCATGCTCATTCTCTATATCTGTCCACAATTTGCTGTATATCTCTTGATCATTTTTATCTCTGATCTCTCCGAGGTTTATAGCTTTTAGGATGTCACAGTTTCTCAGTGGGATACCTCTTGCATTAAGGACTGTAAAGAGCATAAAGGCATCAGCAAAGTCTTCAGTAGAAACATATATCATAAGCACATAGTTCATCAGAAATCCAAAGAATTTCTCTTTATCAATATTGTCCTCATCAGAAAAATACTCGTTTATTTGCATAACGGCACATGCCATGTTAGCTGCTGTTATATCTTTTCCATAATTTATCGTATATTTTAGATCATCATACTTAAGCGTACCGCCTTCAGGTTTTACATAACTATCAATAAAGAGCTGTACTTCATGCCTATCTGAGATTATTCTCATACGTTCTGGAATACCTTTGTATGCGTTTTCCTGTTGACAAATAAACTCCTGACAAGTTTGTTTAAGCTTAGTCTCTTGGGTAAGATCACGAATAACCGCAATCAAGAGAAGAAGGGTAGTAATACGTTGCTGTCCATCCATAAGGTAATATTCTTTGAAGTTGATATTTCTTTTATGATTATCATCCTTAGGCTTGTCCTGCAATACTATGGAGCCAATAAAGTATTCATTAGTCGGGTTATGTAAAGCAGCATATGAGATATCATCAAGAAAATCACTTATCTCTTCATTGCCCCAGACATATGGGCGCTGGTAGACTGGAATAGTAAACCACATCTCAAGTACCTGTCTTACAAATATTTTTTCGCTCTTTATTTCTTTATTGTTACTCATATGAACCTCCCATAGTCAAACTTAATTGAACTACATCCTATATTTGTTTTCTTCATCTTAAACTACCAACTTTATATTATACGTATTGCCGTAACTTACTTCATACTGCTTAACATTAAGCATCATCTATGTGTATATAGATTACATGAAACTATTTATTATGTCAACATATTTTTATATATTATAATAATTATTCTTTATGTTACACATAGGTAACTTATATCTGTTACCATTAAGTAACATATAACATAATTTTATTCCATATTATTATTGTTTAATAACAAGTTATAGAGAAATGAGTATTTTTGTGATTTTGCTATTCCTACAATAGTGGGAATTCAGTCATTGCTCCAAAACTTACTAATCGCAGTCTCCAGCCCTTTTGTCTGTCATGCCGTAGTTATTGCATTATTGCTGCATACCTGCTTTCGCAGGCATGGCAGAAGAAAAATGACGACTTCATAAATTGCTTGCGCCCCATAATTTAAGAAAATTATGATATAATAACACATTACATTTGAAGGAGGTGCAGTTGTGAAAGTCGAATTAACGCCTGATGCCGCACTTTGGGTCGAGGCTGAACTTGCTGCAGGACATTTTCCTACACCTGAGGATGCTATTCGCTATGCCGTCAATTATGCACGGGTGTCAAAACTTCGCTCAGAGTTAGAGGCCGCTGACTCAGAAGGGGGTAGTTTTACCTCAGACGAGGTGCGACGCTTCGCGCGTGAGCATCTTAACAATACTACAAGGACTCCTGAACACTAAGTGCCGCGCCTTGTCTATCTGGCAGCGGCACGCCGCGACATCGCCGAGATAGCAGCTTATATTGAAAACAATAGTGCCAGCCGCGCTGTTGCCGAGAGATTTATCGATCAGCTTACCGATTATTGTGAGCAAATCGCAGGGCATGATGGGCCGAGCCCGAACAGAATTTGGACGCGGCTACCGCAGTATCACCTTTGGCAGCTATGTGATATTTTTACGATATACAGATGAAGACGGTCCACGCAGCCATTTGTACATTGTTCATATCATACATGGCGCACGTGACCTGGAAGCGTTCTTTTCCCAACATGGTTACAAGTCCAATATTGACATTGATACCAGCAATTAATGTCTAATAGGTTTTACTCCCCGCGCCCGCAGCATTTCTTGAACTTTTTGCCGCTTCCACAGGTGCAGGGGTCGTTTCTGCCCGTTTTTCTGCCTTTTCTTACCACCTGTACGCTCTCCTCGTCGCTTCTGTTATAGAACACTTGCTGCTTTTTCGGGGCCGCCACTGCTGCCGCGCTCTCACCTTCCCCATGTATCTGTATATGGAACATCCGGCTCAGGAACTCCGACGTTATCCTGTAGGTCATTTCGGCAAACATGTCAAATGCCTCTTTTTTATACTCTACCAGCGGGTCCTTCTGCCCATAGCCCCTCAGCCCTATGCCCTCTTTCAGGTGGTCCATTGCAAGCAGGTGGTCCTTCCACTGTGTGTCGAGTATTTGCAGCAGCGTCATTTTCTCAAGATAGCGCAGTACTTCAGCCGATGTGTTTTTTTCTTTCTCTTCGTAGTGCTGCTGGGCTAACTCAAATAGCTTTTCCCTTATCACATTTAAATTAGCAGCCTCAGACAGTGTCTCTTTGAGGTAGCTGCGCGGTATCTCAAATACCCCATAGGCTGAGTCCCACAGGGCATTCATGTCCCAGTCCTCTGCGTATGTGTCCTCCGGGCAGTGTGCCGCTATCAGGTCATCCACCGTGTCCTTTATCATATCTGTTACTTTTTCTTTCAATGACTCAGAACTCAGGATTTCTTTCCTGAACGAGTATATCTCTGTCCTCTGCTTGTTCATTACATCATCATACTCAAGCAGGTGTTTTCTTATGTCAAAGTTATGCGCCTCAACCTTCTTCTGCGCGTTGGCTATCGCCTTTGAGACCATCGAATTTTCAATCGGTACGTCTTCTTCCATCCCCAGGCGGTTCATCAGACCGGCTATCTTGTCAGAGCCAAATATCCTCATCAGGTCATCCTCAAGCGACAAGTAGAACTTAGACGCCCCAGGGTCGCCCTGCCTGCCAGAGCGCCCCCTCAACTGGTTGTCTATTCGTCTGGCCTCATGACGCTCTGTACCCAAAATATATAACCCGCCCGCCTCTAAAACCTGCTCTTTTTCCTCTGTGCATAGATGCTCTGCACGTGAAAGCGCGTCCTTAAACTGCTCCGGCGTGTAGTCCTTTGTATCGCGCAGCATGTCCTGGGCTATACCCTTGGGGTTTCCCCCCAGGACGATGTCAGTTCCTCGTCCTGCCATGTTTGTCGCTATAGTTACTGCGCCCTTTCTGCCAGCCTGGGCAATTATCTCTGCCTCTTTTTCGTGATATTTCGCGTTTAATACGTTGTGAGGTATCTTTGCCTTTTTCAATTCCCTTGAGAGTACCTCGGACTTCTCTATGGATATTGTACCAACCAGCACGGGCTGGCCCTTTTCGTGGCAGCCCTGTATGTCAGCAGTTACGGCATTGAACTTCGCCTGTTCGGTCTTGTATATCGAGTCGGGCATGTCATCCCTTGTCATGGGTTTATTTGTTGGAATTACCATAACGTCAAGATTGTAAATCTTCCCGAATTCCTCCGCCTCTGTGTCAGCCGTACCCGTCATGCCGGCAAGTTTGTTGTACATCCTGAAGTAGTTCTGAAAGGTTATTGTTGCCAATGTCTGATTTTCGCTTTCTATCTTTACCCCTTCTTTTGCCTCTATCGCCTGATGGAGACCGTCAGACCAGCGCCGCCCGGGCATCAGACGCCCCGTGAACTCATCAACTATCAGCACCTCGCCGTCTGATATGACATAATCGACATCCCTTTTATATAGGTTGTGCGCCTTCAGGCCCTGCAGGACATGATGCACAAGCTCTATATTTACCGGGTCAAAGAGGTTATCCACTCCCAATAGTTTTTCAGCACGCACGCCGCCATCTTCGGTAAGTATAGCGTTTTTGGTCTTCTCATCTATCGTAAAATCTACGTTAATCGTTAATTTTGGGATTATCCTGTTTATATTGTAATACTTGTCCGTTGAGTCCTCAGACGGGCCTGAGATTATCAGAGGCGTCCTGGCCTCATCAATAAGGATGCTGTCAACCTCGTCAACAATGGCATAGTTCAGCTCCCGCTGGACGTAGTCCTGAAGCTCATACTTCATATTATCTCTTAAGTAGTCAAATCCATATTCGTTGTTTGTCCCGTATGTGATGTTGGCACGGTATGCCTCCTGACGCGTACACGGGCGCAGGTAATCGTTCTTGTCGTACTCCGATTTATAGGACGGGTCATAGAGAAACGAGCTGTCATGCTGAATAACCCCGACACTCATGCCAAGAAAATGATATATCGGCCCCATCCACTGCGTATCCCTACGCGCCAGATAATCATTTACCGTTACTACGTGGACACCGCGCCCGCCAATGGCGTTTAGATATACGGGCAGTGTACCGACAAGGGTCTTGCCCTCTCCTGTCTTCATCTCAGCAATCTTTCCGTGATGCAGCGCCAAGCCGCCAATGAGCTGAACATCGAAGTGCCTCATCGCTACTGTGCGGCGCGATACCTCTCTCACAACGGCAAATGCCTCTTTCAGCATGTCATCAAGCGTCTCGCCATTAGTAAGGCGGGCGTTAAACTCCGCAGTCTTAGCCCTTAGCTCATCGTCTGACTTTGAGGCAATGCCAGGCTCAAGGGCGTTTATCTCGTCTACGATTGGAAAGAGTTTCTTCAGTTCCCGCTCGTTTTTTGTGCCAAATATCTTGCTTAAAATCATGTTTATCATTTATTTTTTTCCTCTTCAGAAAATATCTTATTATAGAAAACTCCCGATTATACCATAATCCAGCATCTTTGAGGTGTCAACTAAGGTATTATAATTTATTGTATCAAGAAAAGGCAGGGCGGCAATTACCGGCACGGCGGTTAATTGTCCTATTAGTCCGATATTAGTACCAATAGATACGTCACGCCCGCCGGTTATTATATTATTATTGAAGATTATGCCAGCAACGGTGATGCCTTTTGTTTTCATATGCTCCAGCGAAAGCAGCGTGTGATTGATTGTCCCAAGCCTGTTCAATGAGACAAGTATCACAGGCAGGGCAAGTTCCTTTATCAGATCAGAGACAAAGAATGTCTTTGTAATCGGGACAAGCAGACCACCAACACCCTCAACGATGACCACCGAGGAGCTGTCAATATTCCTAAATGACTGCACTATCTCATCAACGTCTATCGTCGTGTTCTCAAGCCCTGCTGCCGCAACTGGGGCAAGTGGATGAGTAAATCTAAGCGGTGTTATTACGTCGATGTCTTCGGCTGAGCCTGTGATGTTTTTAAGAAACAGGCCGTCTTCAGGCATCAGGGTATTATCAAAAACGGTGCAGCCGGTCTCGATGGGTTTTCTGACTGCCACATTAGGAAAACCCTTTTCTTTGAGCAGGACGCCAAGCATAGCGCTGACAACAGTCTTCCCTACACCCGTGTCCGTGCCAGTGATAAAAAACCCCTTCATGACAACCTGCTGTCAAGTGTGAAGAGCTGCCCTGTGACGGTCTTAGTATTTAGAATAAACCAGATCAACTCAGCTGCCTCCTCTGCGTCTGACAGGGTGTTAAGTACACTGGTGGATTTAGCACGGGCGAGGGCCTTTGGATTTGAAAGCCCCATAGCAGTCCCAACATAGCCCGGCAGTACGGCGTTTACCCTGATGTTTTGCGGCGCCAGTTCCTGTGCCAGTGACACAGTAAGGCCAAGCAGGGCGGCCTTTGAGGCACTATAGGCACACTGACCGGCTGTTCCTCTCAGAGCCGAGCGTGAGGAAATGTTTATAATATGTCCACCCCCGGTCACAACAAACAGAGGCAGCATTGCCCTGATAACCCTGAAGCAAGCGCTCAGATTCACATCTATCACCTTGTCCCAGGAACTTTCCGGGCACTTTATTAACAGCTCATCGGCGGTTATACCGGCGGCGTTGATAACATGGTCAATATGTCCGAATCGCGTTTCTATCAGCTTTGAGAGGTTTTCAATGTCGCCTTTATTCCTTAAATCAGCCTTTACGGCAAATACGGGTGCGCTGAAATATTCAATGAATTTCTCATCAGCGCTGTAGTAGTGTGCAATGACATCTGAGTTATGTTGCAGGAGCTTTTGGCATATCGCCCTGCCAATGCCGCCTGAGGCACCAGTAACCAGAGATACGCTCATCTCATGGCCTCAGACAGGGCATTTACGAGATGCTCTATGTCTTCTTTTTCATGAAAGGCCGAAACGGAAATCCTTATGCGCGGTCGTTTAACAGTCGGTGGCCTGATAGCCGGGGCATAGACATCCATCTCAAGCAGCCGCTCTGATATACGTAAAGTCTCTGCTGTTAAGTCAAACACGATGGGGATAATTGGGGTGTTATCAAGCGTAACCGTGAATCCTTTTGAGCGAAGCATACGGCGGCAGGTGTCAATTGTCTTATGGAGTTTAACAATTAACACCGTGTGTGCCCCGACATATTCAATTGCCGCAAGTGACGCTGCCGCTGCCGCTGCGGGAAGCGCTGTTGAGTATATCAGTGAGCGGGCGGTGTTAAACAGATAATCGATTACGGCCTCTGAGCCGACGGCAAATCCACCAATTGAGCCAAGTGCTTTGGAGTATGTCCCCATTTGGATAATATTATCATT
Organism: Nitrospirota bacterium; assembly: GCA_039908505.1. GTDB lineage: Bacteria > Nitrospirota > Thermodesulfovibrionia > Thermodesulfovibrionales > Magnetobacteriaceae > Magnetominusculus. Next base: position 22,390 of record JAMOAZ010000028.1, on the reverse strand, counting down.
TGGCGTGACGTTAAAATGTGCAAGCGCACCCCTGCCCTGCCCCAGAACGCCGGTTGCGTGCGCGTCGTCAATGTAAAGGGCTGCGTTATATTTATTGCACAGCAGATTCAGATTATAAATATCAGCGACATCGCCGTCCATGCTGAAGACCGATTCGGTGATGACAAGTTTATGGGCGCATGGGGAGTTTCTCAGGAGCGGCTCAAGGTGGTTAAGGTCATTGTGTTTATAGATATATCTTTTTGCGGCAGAGAGCCTGCAACCGTCAACTATGCTGGCGTGGTTAAGGGCATCGCTGAAAATGGCGGAGTTGTCATCGGTCAATGCTGGGATAGCCCCGGTGTTTGCAGCGTAGCCGGAGTTAAACATTATTGCCTTTTCAGCGCCTTTGAAGGCGGCGGTTTTTTCCTCAAGCAGGGCATGAAGGTATGTGCCTCCGCTTAAGAGCCTGGAGGCACCGGCGCCGTGCCCATAGTCCATGAGAGCCTGTTTAGCTGCCTCGATTAGAGCGGGGTTTGAGGCAAGGCCGAGGTAGTCGTTTGATGAGAAATTAAGGAGGTCACGGCCATCAATGTTAATCACCCTGCCAGCAGGACAGCCCCTGTCTCTGACTGTCCGAAGGAGGTCTTGACTTCTAAGTTGTTCTATTTTATATTTGTAGTCCATACTGTGTGAGGTTTTTGGGAATGTTGATGTTGCCTATTCATACTCCCTTTTTCACCTCTATAAGGGTTTTCTCAGTGTGAAGATAAATACTTATAAGCATCATCATAAGTGTTGTTGTTTCTTAAGCCTACGTAAAGAAACATAATTTCAGGGTCTGACGGTTCGCATCCCCACAAATCAGCAGACTCCACAGATAAAGCATAAAGAATCCTAAGTTTACCGGACTTAAATCGTCTGATATTTTTGGACTGCTGCTTTAGGAGAGGATTTGTTGTTGGAGACGATACTATAATTTCTTCTTTAGCACTGATTAAATCTATAAGTTTTGGAGGAAATTCCGATTTAAGTATTTTGTAATGTTCTGAATAATTTTTCTTCAAGAGAATCATCTTCCATTTCTTCCATTTCCTCTACTATATCCAGCATGGCAAAGTATTTTTCCTCTGTATCGATTGCTAATTCAGACACGTAGATAGGTTCGTTTGGTTCTGAATAGCGCCACGCAGGCAATTTATGAGAAATATTAGACAGCTCCATCCCTGTCATTCCCCCATATTTATAGACGACACTGGTTATAGTTTCCTGCACTTCACTCCATAACTCTGCGTGAGGGGTGGAAACGGGAGGTACGGTATCTTTGTTTATACAACGGTATGAATATTGTTTTCCTTGCCTTCCGCTTTCGTGGACATCTGACGTTTCCTTAGTCCAGAGAATATCAATCCCTTCGTTAAGCGCCTCATCGAAAAAAGCTATTACCGGCCCATAAGTCAACCGTAAAAAATACAAACCAGTAATAGACTTGCCAGCTTTCTTGTAGTACTCAATTTCAGCCAACAATATCAGCTTTGCCAGTTTCATTTTTGGGACTTGACCAGCTTGGCTCAAAACAGCCGAAATCAAACCCTTTAGTCTTTCTCTCTCCAGCTTCATACCATAGTATAACATGTTTAGTCTATTTTTCTGCCATATTTAATCGCGGTAGGAAATCACCTCAGTCATTGACTATCTCACGCTGAGGCATTATAATACAGCCATAGTGCTATAATTGATTTGAAACTCAGGGTATATTTAAAATGAACCTTTCTGAAATTTGGATAAAGCGGCCAGTAATGACTACTCTTGTCATGTGTACACTCTTGTTTTTCGGCATTGCCGGATACAAGAAACTGCCTGTTAACAACCTGCCTACCGTAGATTTTCCTACTATCCAGGTTTCTGTAAACTTCCCCGGGGCAAATGCCGAGACTATGGCCTCCACCGTTGCCACCCCTCTGGAGAGACAGTTTACTCAGATAGCAGGGCTTGAGCAGATGACATCATCAAGCTCCACAGGAAAGACCTCAATCACGCTTCAGTTTTCCCTTGATAGAAACATTGACGCAGCCGCCCAGGACGTTAACTCATACATCGCTGCCGCAGCAAAAGACCTCCCCTCAGCACTTCCCTATCCACCAACCTATAAGAAAGTCAACCCCGCAGACAACCCCGTTGTCTATATCGCCATTTCCTCTGATACCCTTCGCATGTCTCAGGTTGACGAGTACGCCGAGACCTTTATCTCCGAACATATCTCTATGCTCAACGGCGTCTCTCAGGTACTTGTCTACGGCGCTCAAAAATTTGCTGTCAGGGTGCGCGTTGACCCATCTAAGCTGGTCTCTGCCGGTGTCGGCCTCGATCAGGTCAAAAACGCCATCAGCGCAGGCAACGTAAATCTCCCAAACGGTATCATCGACAGCAACTACCAGCAATATTCAATTCAATCCAACGGTCAACTGTTTAGCGCAGCCGGTTATCTGCCGCTTATAGTTGCTTACCGCAACGGCTCTCCTGTCAGGATTCAGGACATCGGCACTGCCGAGGACGATGTCGAAAACAACAGAACCGCCGCATGGTTTAAGACAAAGGACAAGGCTGACCGCTCCATCGTTATTGTCGTAAAACGCCAGCCCGGCTCTAACACCGTCGAAGTGGCCGACAGCATTATGAATCTTATCCCCAAGCTCAAATCCAAGCTGCCAGCATCTCTAAACATGAAAGTATTTTACAATCAGGCCGACTATATCAGGGAATCCGCACAGGACGTTCAGTACACGCTTGTATTTACTATCTTTCTGGTCATTATGATTATATATGTGTTTTTGCGCTCTGCCATGGCCACAGTCATCCCGGGGATAGCCGTGCCGCTTTCAATAGTAGGTACGTTTTGTGTCATGTATGTCCTGAACTACAGCTTAAATAACCTTACGCTGATGGCCCTGACCCTGTCGGCAGGCTTTGTCGTGGATGACGCCGTTGTTGTGCTTGAGAATATCTTCCGGCGCATGGAACACGGTGAACCGGCAATGAAGGCCGCCCTTGACGGCTCCAAAGAGATCAGCTTTACAGTCTTATCAATGACCATATCCCTCGTGGTCGTCTTTATCCCTATTATGTTTATGTCCGGTATTATAGGCAAGCTCTTCAGGGAATTTGCTGTAAGCATTGGTGTGGCAATCCTCGTCTCAGGCTTTATTTCCCTTACGCTTACGCCGATGCTCTGCAGCAGATTTCTCCGTCACGGCGGAAAGACCCATGACGCCAGTAATAGTTACTACGAAAGGGTCTTCGACTCAGTGTTAAAAGTCTATGGCTCACTCCTGAAGTCCGTATTAAAACACCGTTATACGATGCTTGTATTTACACTAATTATCATGGCTGCAACCGTGTTCTTATTTATTTACATAAAAAAGGGATTTATTCCCGGCGAAGACCAAAACTACTTCAGAGGGGTTACGATGGCCTCTGAAAGTATCTCCTTTCAGGACATGGTACGCCATCAGCAGACCATTTCCGAGATCGCAAGAAAAGAACCGGACGTAGTAAGTCTAATCTCGGTCGTTGCCCCTATGAGCCTGCCTGGTGCCAACTCCGGCATATTGTTTGTTACCCTGTCCAATAGCAAAGACCGCAAGCGCTCTGTTGACCGGATAATAGCCGCTTTGCGCCCAAAACTCAACTCAGTAGTCGGCCTTCGGGCATTCCTGCAAAATCCCCCGGTTATTACCATTGGCGGGCAAGTAACAAACGCACTCTATCAGTTTACACTTCAGTCGGTTGACCTTAAGGAACTCTACAAGTACGGCGATATATTAACCCATAAGGTGCGGGAGATAGATGGCCTTACCGATGTCTCTAACGATATTATGCTCAACAGCCCGCGCATAAACGTAGAGGTAGACAGGGATAAGGCCTCAGCCCTGGGCCTTACGTTAAACTCCATCCAGGACACACTCTACAGCGCCTATGGCACGCGCCAGGTATCGACTATTTATACCGACATAAACCAGTACCAGGTAATCCTTGAGGTCGAGCCTAAGTACCAGCTTGACCCCTCGGCGCTCTCACTGCTTTACATACGCTCAGACGACGGCAGGATGGTTCCATTATACACCGTTGCAAAAATTACGATGGGTTCAGGCCCGCTTGTAGTAAACCACACGGCACAACTGCCATCGGCAACTATTTCCTTTAACCTCCAGGGCACTAAGTCCATCGGTGACGCTGTCCTTGAAATCACAAAAATAGCAAAGGAGACACTGCCGGTAAACATTACGACAAGCTTTCAGGGCTCTGCTCAGGAATTCCAAAAATCCATAACCAGCATGGGCATCCTGCTCTTGATTACGATATTAATCATATACGTCGTGCTGGGGATTCTCTATGAGAGTTTCATTCATCCGATAACCATTCTGACATCACTGCCACTGGCCGGGTTTGGGGCACTGGGAACGCTAATGTTGTTTAAAATGGAACTTGACGTATATGCCTTTGTCGGGGTGGTGATGCTGGTTGGTCTGGTGAAGAAAAATGGCATCATGATGGTTGACTTTGCCCTGCAACTGGAGCGTGAAAATGGGGAAAACTCAGTAGATTCGATTTACCATGCCTGTATGATACGCTTTCGGCCAATTATGATGACAACAATGGCAGCGCTGTTTGGTACACTGCCCATAGCGCTGGGGATTGGGGCAGGAGGCGATGCCCGCAGACCACTTGGAGTGGCAGTAATCGGAGGATTGTTTTTTTCTCAGATGCTGACCCTGTTCGTCACACCGGTGTTTTATGTCTACATGGATAAGTTTAACAGATGGATTACGAAAGACAAAGGACACTAAATTTGTCTGTCATCAATCCTCAATTTTAACTGACTCCAGATACAGCCCTATGATTGTCCTGTAGTCTTCCTGTAAGTCAATGAATTTAACGCCTATCAGGTGTTTGTTGTCGCAGATGGAGGAATTTCTCATGATAAAATTTATGCCTGTAAGCTGCCTGCCAAAGAGGGTAAACGACAGCCTGTAGGATGTGTCCTCTCTGAGTTTCTGCTGTAGTGATTTAATAGGCACCTGAAGCAGGCATCCCGTAGTGCTGATATTTAAGACAGCGGCAGGGATTGGTTCAGGGATGCCCTCAATTGTCAGCTCTGCCGGAGATGATATCTCTGCCCTTGTTTCTTTTCTGTTAGCAGCGCCTTTTTTTGAGAAATCACCGTGACCCCAGAGCTGCTGATTGTTTATGCCGACGTCAATTTGTGTTTGAGGAAGTGTCTCTATAACTTTATATCCCACAGCTGATGTATCTCTGGATTGAGGGAAGGTGTACGGGACGCCGTTTGCCCTGATAACCGACTGCACGGCTGGTATGTTTAAAGCCTTACCACGGTATGTAACAACACCAATCTCACCGTTTTGCAGCCTGACTACAGTTCCAGGGGGATAGATGCCTAATTGTTTTATAAATAAAGCGGCAAGAGACTCGTTTACCTTATGAGAGCCGGTCAGGAAAATCTTCTTCATAGCCTCATTTGCAGGCATTGGCAACCTGTAAGAACGGGATGAGACCATTGCTGTGTAGATGTCTGAAAGTGATACAAGCTGGGCAGGAGCTGATATGGTGTCACCTGTAATGCCTTGCGGGTAGCCGCTTCCATCTATGGCCTCGTGGTGTTGAAGTACTGCCGTGAGCCAAACCTCGTCCACTACGCCAAGCCTCTGCAATGTCCTGAAATCGGCCAAAGGGTGGTCAAATATTGCAAGCCTCTGTGCCCTTGACAAGGGATCTTTCTGGGACTGAAGCCTTTCATGCAGGGCAAGTGCAGATATGTTCATCGTTAAAGCCGCTGCTAAAATCTGCTTCCTGTCGTCCTGAGTAGTGTTCATGCCCCTGCCAATAACCTCACAGACAATGGCAGTTTGAATCGGATGTTTTATCGTATATTGAGAGAATCTATCCATAAACGCCAGCCCAAGAGCAATATCCTCATCTTCGAAACAAAACTCCTGAATCATCTCGCAAATACTTATTGTATTTTTCTGGAAATCGAGGACTATGTCGACACCACCAAATAAAAGCTCCTTAACACGCCTTTGAATGAGCTTAAACAAGTCAAAGGGATTATCCTTTGGGGGAATTTTAACAGGTTTGAACATGCTGAGGATTTCGTTGTCTTCGTCAATAATACCGCCCATCAGCTCACGAACGAGTCTCAATTCATTTTCGTCACTGATAACATAGCCTGCCCTTAGCATCAGTTTACCGGTTTTGTCCCTGATTGGCCGTTTTATTGGAACTCCTACGGCAAGTTCGTCAAGCTCCTCGACCCTATAGAGAATCCTCTGCTCCATAGGGAGATTATATCATTTGTTCAAGGGGATTAGGTAACGGCTGCTGCGCCTCAGCAGGTTGGTCAAGCGTCTTAAGATATGTGCGAATATTGTCCTTATCTGTCTCAGATATTTCTGTAAACATCGTCCCTATCAACAAAGTATCATATTTTGGCTGAATGTTTTTGACTTCGGCAGCTGCGTTTTCCACTATATATGTCAATATCTTAAAAGTCACATGCAAGGTCGTGCCAATAGTTAAGTACCCCGCAGCTTCAGGGGTCATCTTAAGCATACAGCCGCTGTCATTTACATTGATTATGACAGCATCCATTGTGGTTATAGTCTGCATATCAAGGAGCTTTGCCGGTATGCTGACAAACACCCTTTCATCCTTCCTTTTGAGTGTCTTGGACCTCTTGAAAACACCATATCCCCATAATTGGTAGCGGTTGACCGTTATATTGACATTCTCAGATGGTATTAAGGCCGTTATCGCATATTCAGCAACAGAAGTGTCCCTGCGCGGAGGGACAAAGGCGACCTCCCCTGTTCTCCTTATTACTGCATGTACTATAGGATAGTTTACCTTGCTTCCACGCTGTGTTACGATAGCAATTTCGTTGCTTTTCAGACGCACAAATGTCCCAGGCGGGAAAATTCCCATGTGCTTAATAAATAACATACCGAGGTCTGTGTCGATTTTGCTGTTTAAGAAAATCTCCTTCATAGCCAACGATGGCGCAAGGGCTGGACGATAGTCCCTGCCCGATACACGGGCGCAGTATATGTCGCTCAGAGAGAGAAGGCGTGCCGCCGGAATAATATCTCCCTCTTTGAGATTCTTTGGATAACCACTTCCATCAACCATCTCGTGGTGCTGTGCTACGGTAGTACACCACAGTTCATCGGTAATACCAAAGTTTCTTATCATCTCTGCACCAACAATGGGATGCCTGTGCAGCTCTGTCTTCTGAGAATTGGTAAGCGGGTCACTCTGGTTATGCAGTACGTCCTGAAGTTCAATCATTCCAATGTTCATAGTAAGGGCAGCAAGGGTGAGCGATGTCCTCTCGCGCAGACTCCAGCCCAGCTTTTTAGCTATTATGTTACAGACAATGGCAGTGTGTATATGATGTTTTACCGAATAACTGCCCTGATTATCAAGCATTATAGTACCAAGGGCAAGGTCTTCATCGTTTTTACAGATTTCTTCCACTAACGCAGCCAGCACCATGGCCTTTGACTTAAAATCCTTTTCTGTGGCGATATTTTTAAAAAGGGACATCTGTCTGAATTGCAGCAGCGCAAGCAGCTCAAAAGGAGAGTCCTGCTGGTCAAGCATTGCTTCAGCCTTTTCGTATTCATCAGCCCAACCAGGGATTTCATGGGGTTCATGCTCAAAGACAATTGCGTCAATACTCTTTGGTACATCATTAACGGCAATAACGTGACCCCTTTTCAGAAGCAGCTGCCCTTGGTCATCGTATATAGATGTCGAAAGAGGTCTGCCTATAACAATCTCCCCTTTTGTAACACGTCTTGGCTTCATAGCGTTATATTTCTCACAGTCATAGTTGTCCCACTCCACCAGCGTCAATGACCGGACTTTCTTAATCCATTGTCCAGTAAATACTGTAGGTATTATATCATTATATCGGATATTCCTTCAAGAGTATTTAAATCATGCCAGACTTGTTGACATACCAGCGTGGCATATAATAGACTAAGCTAACGTGGATGTGTAAGTCTATGGCTCAAATAAATCTGGAACTTGAAAAATCAATCATAGCCGATAAGAAAAAAGGGCTTTCCGATAAGGACATTGGCGCTAAGTTTGGCGTCACACTCAGGGCTATAGAAAAAATTATCACTAAGGAATTTGGTATTAATATATCTTCACCGGCTGCCCTGGCGTCAGTTACCGGCAATCGTCAGAAAACTGTACCTGCTGCTAACCGTATCAAAACCCTTGCGCCGAAGGATTTTGAAATGGAAAAGACAACTGTCTGGAGTTTTAAATCAAGAGGCACGTGGGCAACTCACAACGGCAATTACCGAGGAAACTGGTCTCCATATATTCCAAGAAATGTCATTCTAAGATATTCAAAAGATAAAGATTTAGTCCTTGATTATTTCTGCGGCGCTGGAACTACCGGTGTCGAATGTAAACTCCTCAACAGGAATTTCACAGGTATTGACATAAACCCTCATGCAATCGGCCTTGCAAATGAAAATATAAACTTTGAATTCCACACCAGTACCACCGGCACAAACGTCGATTTCATGGTTGGCGATGCAAGAACTCTTGATAATATCGGGAATAACTCCATAGATTTGATCTGTGCCCACCCCCCGTATGCAGATATTGTTCAATATACACATAACAATGAAGGCGATTTGTCAAATTGCAGCGTTGAAAAATTCTTAATTGAAATAGGAAAAACGGCAAGGGAAAGCTATCGTGTTCTAAAGCCTTATGGCTGCTGTGCAATACTAATAGGGGATATGCGTAAAAACAAAAATGTCATACCACTAGGCTTCAGAACGATTGAGAGATTTCTCAATGCAGGGTTCGAGCTTAAAGACCTTGTAATTAAAAGACAACATAACTGTAAAACCACGGGTTTTTGGTATACGAACAGTATTAAGTATAATTTTCTCCTGCTTGCCCACGAGTATCTTGCAATATTTAAAAAGAAAGAAGCCGGACATGCCCCAACCGAAAATGCTGACCAGCCCATACTAACTATCGATAAAATTATGGACGAAACAATTCCGATGGAGTCTACAACCGTATGGATATTCAATGAGAAAAACTGGATGGCTCAAACACTTTATAATCTGATAAAAAGGTATTCCTCTACAGACAAATATGCTTTATTTAATAATAATGAGAGAAGTACTCTAAATAAAAATTTGGTAATTGATTTAACAGGCAATAATATTGAAAAGTCTCTTGTATTTGCAAAGAATGCCTTGTCATCTGGTGGAATCTTTGCAATAATATGTGAGGATATTCGCAGGGAAGATGAATTTATTACTCCAACCGCTATACACATAGAAAGACTTCTGAGAGCAGAAGAAGGCTTTCATATAAAGGAAATAGTTGTAGTTTCAATCGAAAACGCAAACAGGACTAATAATAAAGATGACCTCGATATAACCCATAAATACATCTTGATTTATAAGAAAGCAGATTGAACAGGTAATGATTACACTTTGAAATATTCAAACATATTTAAGGACAGAATTAATTGTCTTAACTCTGATGATGTATTTAAGTATTTAATTGATACCCTTAAGGATACGATTCACGGGTGGGGTTACTATGTGAATTGGGACAAGGTGTTTAAAGACATTAGAGACGTAGAGATTTCTTTAAACATAATGAATTGTTTAATAGGGAAAGAGGACATTGAAAACGAATATTCGTATCTGTTAAAAAAATATCCATCTATCGCTTCGGTAATCCCTATACTAATCGCTGAACGCCAGAGTGATTTCAAAATCTTAGACCAATACAGCCTTGATAGTTTCAAAGTCAGGCACTGCTTATTTGTCCCAAAAACTGTACTAACTGACGATGAAATTACCGATATTGTTGAGTTTAGCAAGAATGTTGGACTGCTTGATATTCTGAGAAGCAAGAAAATTAAAAACCTCGTCGATTATGTAATCGGCGTTGAGGTCGGATTGGACACAAATGGAAGGAACAATCGTGGCGGTACAGAAATGGAAACAATCGTTGAAACATTTATTCGTGACATCTGTAAAAAGAATAACTATGAATATATAAAACAGGCAACGGCATTAAATGTCAGAAAGACATGGAATATGGACATGGCGGTAGATAAATCGTCGAGAAGGATAGATTTCGCCCTGAACAACAAGAAAAGACTTTATTTGATTGAGACCAACTTTTATAACGTCGGAGGCTCAAAGCTGAAATCTACTGCGGGTGAGTACAAATCGGCTCATGATTTGTGGAAAAAAGGTGGTCATACTTTCATATGGATTACTGACGGCATGGGATGGCGCTCGACAAAGCTACCGTTACAAGAGACTTTCAGCTATATAGATTATGTGCTAAATCTGGAAATGGTATCACTAAAGTTACTGGAAGATATTATTAATGGCAACCTGTAAGCCCTGAGCGCGGGCAGGCTGTGAGACACAAATCTTAGTAACAACGTACCTCATCAGGTAATCTTGTGAAGTCCGAAATTAAAGCAGTCTACTGTGACAGCGATGCCCTTTTTCAGGTCATACTCAGGCTGCCAGTTGAGTGACTTTGCCGCCTTTGAGTTATCCAGACAGCTTCGTCTGATGTCGCCAGCACGGGCAGGCCCCTTGTGCGGGGTGTCAAACTTGGGGTCTTTGGCTGTTCCTCGCTCTCTGAGCGACCCAAGAACCGTTCTGTAGAGCTGCATTGTGCTGGTTTCAATGCCTGAGCTTATATTAATAATCTCAAAATCACCGGCAGTGAGGGCCATTATGTTTGCCCTTACTATGTCTTTCACACAGCAATAATCGCGAGTCATTCCCTCTGGCGACTCGTCATAATGGTATACCGTAGGAATCCCCCCTGATATAATCTTTTCCATAAAAATCGACACTACCCCTGCCTCGGCGTGTGGCACCTGACGCGGGCCATAGACATTTGCATATCTCAGTACCGTGTATTTCAGGCCATAGTGCGAGGCGTAGAAATGCAGATATAGTTCGGTCGTTCGTTTTGTTATCGCATAGGGCGACAGCGGGTTTCCCAAATATGTCTCAGGCGTCGGAATAACGTCTGCCTCACCATAGATGGCACCGCCTGTCGAGGCAAAAAGAATCTTTTTCGTGCCATACTTTACTGAACATTGAAGAATATTCACCGCCCCAAGCACATTTACCTGTGCATCAAAATGCGGGTCGTTTACTGAGGCCGGCACTGACATCTGGGCGGCATGGTGGTCAACCACATCAGGTCTTTCTATCTCAAATACCTTGTTCAACTCATCGGAGCGTACGTCCATGACGTATAGTTTGGCCTTAGTGTTTATATTTTCCAGCTTGCCGGTAAACAGATTATCCACAATAACCACATCGTGCCCAGCGCTTATGAATCCATCCACAACGTTTGATCCTATGAAACCTGCCCCGCCTGTCACTAATATTTTCATCTGTCTCCCCTGTCTCACTTATTGGCGGCAATCGTGCTAAACAGGGATAAGGCCCTCTTTACCGCCTGGTCCATGTTGTAGTACTTATACTCTGCAAGGCGCCCTGCAAAATAAACCGTCTTAAGCTTGTCTGCCTCTTTTTTGTATTTTTCATATACCGCCGCCGCACTGTCCATTGGAACAGGATAGTATGGCTCACCTGACGCCTCCGGATATTCGCGCACTATTGTCGTGCGCGGATGCTGCTGCTTTGTAAAGTGTTTGCTCTCTGTTATTTTTGTATACTGGTGGTCGTTTGGATAGTTGACAACGGCCACTTCCTGGTGGTATTCCACGTCCAGTGTCTCAAACTCAAAACGCTGGCTCCGGTATGGAAGTTCACCGTGCATGTTGTCAAAGAAGTAGTCTATCGGGCCGGTATATATTAAATAGTCGAACTTTACGTCATTGATTATCTTCTTGTAATCGGTGTTGAGTGCAATGGTTATGTTCTTGTGGTCTAGTATCCTATCAAAGAGTTTAAAAAAACCATCAACGGGAAGCCCCTCGTACTTATCGCCAAAATATCTGTCATCTGTGTTATATCGCAGGGGGATTCGCTTAGTCACTTCAGGTGAGAGTGCCTCAGGATATACGCCCCACTGCTTGTATGTATAGTTTTTAAAGAATTTCTCATAGAAAAACTCCCCAACCTGCGACAGTACAACATCCCGTGAGTTTTTTATCTCACTGATATTCAGGCGTACAGAGGCCAGATAGTCCCTGAGACCCTGTTCGTCAAGATTTTTTCTGAGCAGCGTATTTACCGTTGTTAAATTAATAGGAATTGGGAGTTTTAAACCGTCCACATATGCCAGCACCCTGTGCGTGTAACCATTCCATTGGGCAAATTGATTGACGTACTGCCAGACATCGTCATGGTTCGTGTGAAATATATGCGCCCCGTACTTATGCACAAGTATACCGGCGTCGTCAAAATAGTCATAGGAATTGCCGCCAGTGTGAGGGCGTTTTTCAACCAGCAGGACTTTCTTGTTTAACTGTGAGGCAAGGCGTTCGCTGACCACTGCACCGGCAAACCCTGAACCCACGACCAGATAGTCATACAGTTGGGCCACTTATGCGCCTGCAGCCCCTGAGTTTGAGTTCTCATATTTTAAATATTCGGCTAATGCCTCATTCCACGGGCGCGGTTGAAAGGGTGTGGAGTACATTGCTGCCGAAAGGTCAAGGACAGAATACGCCGGTCTCTTTGCCGGGCGCGGGAACTCGTCCGTTGTAACAGGGATTACCTTATTCGGCTTGCCGCTTAGTCTTAAGATTTCCACTGTGAAGTCATACCAGCTCAGTGTGCCGTCTGTGGCGTCCGTAACGTGGTATATACCGTACTTGCCGCTCTCTACAATGGTCTTTATGCCGCGTGAGAGGCTGACCGTCCATGTGGGATTGCCCTTCTGGTCGTTGACCACTCTTAGTGTATCCATCTTGCCGCTTAGGTCAAGTATTGTCTTTACAAAGTTCTTGCCAAAGCGCCCGTAGAGCCAACTGGTTCGTATTATATAGAATTTCCTTAACAGCCACTGGACATATTTCTCACCGGCTAATTTGCTGAACCCATAGAAATTGACCGGGTCAGTGTCATCAAACGGTGTATAAGGGATGGTGCTGCTGCCTGAGAATACATAATCAGTGCTGATGTGGCAAATAGGTATATCACGCTCGGCACATACCATGGCCAGGTGCTGAGTGCCTGTGGCATTAACAAGCATTGCCATTGCGCGGTCTTTCTCTGCGCCATCGACATTTGTGTATGCCGCACAGTTTATGATTATATCAGGGGAGTGTTTATCTACTACGCCGCGCACTGAGTCAATAGAGGTTATATCCATCTCGTCAATCGTCGCACTGCTACACGTATGTCCCTGCGATAGTACCGGTATTATATCAGTCGATAACATCCCGCCTGCTCCGGCTACAAAGATTTTCATTTCCAGAACCCCTCGCTCTCAGCCGCCAGCCGTTTTTTCAGCGACTGCCACCACCATTCGTTGTCTATATACCAGTTTATTGTATCAACAAGTCCGTCTTCTATTTTCTTTTCAGGTCTCCAGCCAAGTTCGGTGGTAATCTTTGCGTTATCAAGTGCATAGCGAAAGTCGTGACCAGGACGGTCTTTCACATATTTAAACGCCGCCTCCCCTGATATCTTAGCTGCCCCTGATTCGTTCATTATCTCCATGACCTTGTGTAATATTTCAAGATTCTTTCGTTCACTGTCGCCCCCGATGTTATAGCTCTGCCCTTCCCTGCCCTTGTGAAACACTAAGTCAATGGCCTTACAGTTGTCCCCGACATAGAGCCAGTCTCTGACATTTGTCCCCTGACCATAGACCGGCACGGGTTTACCGGTAAGCAGATTTGTTATCATAAGGGGGATAAATTTCTCAGGATACTGGTACGGCCCATAATTATTCGACGGCCTTACAGTGATAACAGGAAAACCAAATGTCTTAAAGAATGCCTTAATAAGCAAGTCCCCGGCTGCCTTTGATGCGGCATACGGTGAGTTCGGGTCAAACGGGGTGGTCTCGGTAAATTTACCATCCCCTGTCTCGAGGCTTCCATAGACCTCATCGGTGGAGACATGGACAAACCTCTGGACTTTTGCCTTTAGTGCGGCATCGAGGAGGACTTGCAGCCCTATGACGTTGGTGTCCAAAAATGGGCGGGAGTTTTCAATCGAGCGGTCAACGTGGCTCTCGGCGGCAAAGTTAATAACGCCGTCAACATTTTTTAGAAGTTCTGTGACAGCGGCCTCATCCCCAATCGAGCCATGTACGAAATGATACCGCCCTGAGTCAACCCCCTTGAGGTTATCTAAATTCCCTGCGTATGTCAGTGCATCCAGATTATACAGCTCATAATCCGGGTATTTATTAAGCATATATCTGACAAAATTTGAGCCAATGAAACCACAACAGCCTGTGACAAGAATTTTCACGCCAATCTCCTATTATTTCGACTTGAAGAATGAGGGCTCTGCCCTCAAACTCCCGGCAGGGAACTTGTCCCCTGCACCCCATCTAAGGGGCTTTCGCCCATTTGAAGCTATGTTATACCTCAACAATCGAATCATCGCTTATCATAAGCCGCAAGGCCGTGTGTTGATGTGCGTTTTTTATTACCTTAGCCCCCCTGCCGATAAGACTGTCCTCAAGGCGTTCGATTCCCTCGATGTGGGCATTGTCCAATATAACAGAGTGCTCAATGGCGGAGTTTTTGATAGTAACGTTATCGCCTATGCTTGTGAAAGAACCTATGAAGGTATTTTCAATGGTGGAGTTTTTACCAATCTTAACAGGGCCGCGAATATTGCTGTTTGTTACTACCGAGCCGGGCTCTATTGTTACCCTGCCGGTTGTGCGGCTGTTTACATCTATTTTTCCCTTAATGTCGTTTTTAATATACTCATCAAGGACGATGCTGTTGGCCTGGAGGAGGTCGTCTTTTTTACCTGTGTCAAGCCACCAGCCGTCAAGTATCTCACTGTCTACAGCATAACCCATGTTAATTAGTTCCTGAATGGCGTCGGTTATTTCAAGTTCTCCGCGCTTGGAGGGTTTTATACGGGCAATAGCGTCAAATATTTTTTTCGTAAATATATAGACCCCGACAAGCGCCAGATTAGAGGGCGGGTTCTGGGGCTTTTCCATAAGCTCGATGACCTTGCCGTCTGAATCAAGCCGCGCAACACCAAACCGGCGGGGGTCTTCTACTGCCTTTAGGAATATCATCGCATCAGGCTTATTCTTCTTAAACCTCGCGATGGCTGTCCGCACCCCTGAACTAAGAAGATTGTCACCGAGGTACATGACGAAATCATCATCACGCAGGAATGACCGGGCGCTGAGGACTGCGTGCGCAAGACCAAGCGGTTTTTTCTGCACAATATAGTGGGTCTTTATGTCCCACGGCAAACCGTCCCCTAAATAGTCTTTTACGTCCTGACCGGTCTCTGGGGAGATTATGATGCCAGCCTTTTTTATTTTTGCCTCGCATATATGGTCAAAGACATAGCCAAGTATGGGTTTCCCGGCTACAGGCACAAGTTGTTTTGCTATGGTATGCGTAAGGGGCCTTAGTCTTGTCCCCTGCCCGCCGCTTAATATCAGGGCCTTTTTCATTTACCTCCTTGCCTTAACCTCGCCTTAATCTCGTCTTAATCTCTTAAGGGCAATCAAAAAAAATTTTGAACTTTATGGCCGAAATGTATTATAACAAATATACCGTGTTTTTTTACAACCATGTGACCATAGAAAAAGTGGAAGCGGTTCAGCCTTGAAAAAGCTTATACAGTTGTTTGCGCTTATTACCTTAGACATAGCCGCATACTACGTTTCCCTGTACGGTGCGTGGTATGGCAGAGAAAAGTTTATCCCATTATTCTATACGCCTCCGACACCGAATTATACTTTTAACTATTATACCGAACTGCTGTGGATTCCTGTGATTTTTATCTTCTTCATCGCGTACAAGAACATATACACGGGCAGGATACCGTTATGGGATGAGTCAAAAAAACTGGCACACGCCAATACGCTGTCATTTATGATGCTTGTAGCTGTGGTAACGCTTGGGCAGGCACAGGGGCTGGTCTCACGCGCCGTAATATCGTTGTTATGGCTTATAAGCATTTTTATATTCCCCATTTTTCATCTCTATGGGAAAAAGCTGCTCTTTATGATGGGCATTACAAAGGAGAAAGTCCTTGTGCTGGGGGCCGGTAAGACCGGCAGGCTCATTTCTCAGTGGCTTGAGCGGGAGAGGCACATTGGATATGAAGTCCTCGGCTATCTGGATGATGAGACTGATAGAATCGGCACATACATAGACGGGAAAAAGGTCTTCGGGCAGGTCAGGCACTATACCAGGTTCATTAAAGACCTTCAAATCAACACCATTATCATAGCCATGCCGTCTCTTGGCCCTGATAAGATATCTTCGTTGGCCTTTGAGGTTCAGCAAAAGGTGAAAAACACGATGATTGTCCCCAATCTCTACGGCATAGCGCTCTTAAACACCGAGCTTCTGCACTTGTTCTACGAGGAGATATTCCTGCTCAAGGTCAAAAATAACCTGAAATCCACATACAACAGGATAATAAAAAGGCTCTTCGACCTTATCGTGAGCATCGTGCTGTTACCATTTCTGCTACTATTAATGGCCGTCATAGGGATCATAACGAAACTCACATCACCCGGCCCGGTCATATATACGCAGCAAAGAATCGGGATAGGCGGGCGGCCCTTTAACTGCTACAAATTCAGGACAATGGTGCAGGACTCTGAGAGGATATTAAACGAACTCCTGCAAAGCAACAGGGATATGAAAGATGAGTGGGACAGGCACTGGAAGCTCAGCAATGACCCGCGTATCACGCCAATTGGGATGTTCCTAAGAAAGACCTCCCTTGACGAACTGCCGCAAATCATTAATGTCCTCATGGGGGATATGAGCCTCGTTGGGCCGAGGCCATATCTTCAGCGTGAGATGTATGCCATAGCAGACGACATCGAAGACATCACGAAAGTCCCGCCTGGAATCACAGGGCTGTGGCAGGTCTCTGGCAGAAGCTCAACCACATATGAACACAGAATCAGACTTGACATCTGGTATATGATGAACTGGTCCTTAGGGCTGGACTTGTATATACTGTTAAGAACCATAAAGGTTGTACTATTTATGAAGGGGGTACGTTGAAATGAAAAAGAAAACCGTTTTAAGTACAGTGTCGCTGGTGTTATGTGTGTTGTTTATGGTCAGTGGAGCTGAGGCATCAGGGCCGATTTTTACGAAAATCAAATCTGCCTATGACTCGTTCAAAGACATAAGCGGCAAGTTCTTACAGGTAAGCAATATCAAGGAATTAAACAAAGAAATGTCATACGAAGGGACATTTCGCATAAAGCCCCCCTCAAGAATGTCATGGCGATATGAGGGTGAAGACGAGCAGGAGGTCTACATAAACGACGATGAACTCCTGGTATATAAAAAGAAGCACAATCAAGCCATGCGCTCAAAAATTGAAGAGGCAGCGATTGCCCAAACCCCGCTTGCGCTGTTAAGGGGTCTAAAAAACATCGAAAATAACTATGATATCACAGAAAAAAACAACATTATGCGCCTTACACCAAAAAATACAGGGCAAAACGTAAAATACTTTGATGTCTATCCATCGAAAGACGCCGCCTTCCCGATTAAGAAGATAGTATTCTATGACAAAAATGACAACACCATAGAACTCACCCTTCTGGGCGTCAAGACAAACATCGGCCTCTCAAGCGAGATATTTCAGTTTACCCCTCCCGATGGGACTACAATCATTGACAACTGATGACAGGCGCCCTCTATGAATGATGTAATACTTGCAATTGACACATCATGTGACGACACATCGGCTGCGGTAGTGCGCGGAGGGAGTCAAATACTTTCAAATGTAGTATCAGGGCAGACCCTTGTACACGAGAGATTTGGGGGCATAGTGCCTGAGCTTGCCTCAAGAAGGCATCTTGAGATCATAGAAGGCGTTGTTGATGAGGCTATGAAAACGGCTGACATGTCCTTTTCGTCAGTCAGCGCTGTAGCCGTATGCCGGGGGCCAGGGCTCATAGGGTCGTTAATCGTAGGGACGGCCTTTGCCAAGGCTCTTGCCTACGTCCATAAGCTCCCGCTTATAGGCGTGAATCATCTTGAAGGGCATATCTGTTCAGCATTTTTAAAAGAAGGCGGGCCGCCTGAACTGCCGTTTATATCACTTGTAGTCTCAGGCGGTCACACGAGCCTCTACAGAGTGGACAGCCGGGGCAGTTACAGTGAGCTTGGCAGGAGCCGTGATGACGCAGCAGGTGAGGCTTATGACAAAGTGGCAAAGATGCTGGGTCTGGGGTTTCCCGGCGGCCCGGTTATCGACAGGCTTGCAAAGACCGGCAATCCACGCGCTGTGCCATTTCCACGGGCGTATATGCCGCAAACCCTGGACTTCAGTTTCAGCGGCCTGAAGACATCGGTAAGGAATTTTATAGCCCAAAGTATAAATTATGTACCGGTACAAGACATCTGTGCATCCTTTCAGGCAGCGGTCATAGATGTGCTGATAAAGAAAATCGAATGGGCGGCAGCACAAGAGGACATCACCACGGTAGCGCTCTCAGGCGGAGTTGCGGCAAACGATGGCCTGAGACAACAAATCACGCAGCTCGATGGAATCAAAGCCTACTGCCCACCCAAGCCTCTGTGCACAGACAACGCCGCCATGATAGGGGCTGCCGCGTATGGGCAATTTTTAAAAGGAGAATTCGAGGACTTAAGCCTGAACCCCAAGGCGTATCTGCCGGTGGGATGAGAAATGTTAGAATTAGTGAAACAGAAACAGTAAAAACATAAGGGCATCTACATTTTTTGTTTGTTTTGATATGTTTTTATATCATTTAGAGCCATGACGAAAGCATTGTCTAAATCAGTACCAGCACTTATTGAGAGGAGTCTGCTTTCCAGATATTGAACTATAGATATAGCAACTCCTATATGTTTATTATTAACAATTGCTGACATATTATAATCACATAAGTTACGCATTTTTCGTAATTTATTTAGTTTATCAGATATGTCTTCTCCAACATAATACTTTATTGTTTTCAGAACTAATGTGTGTACATTAAATCTGCTCTTAAATAGCTCAAATCTATCAATAACATTATTACTCAGATTATGATATATGGCCTCTCTATACTTAAGAAATATGTAATAATAATATCTTCCAACCGAAGTCCTGCTAACAGCGCCAACAATAGCCCTATTAGTTGCATAAAAGCCAGGAAGGTCTCCAGCTATAGACTTAAAACCATCAATTTCAGTCATATCTGCTTCCTACAACATCAACTAACACTGATATCCCTGGATATTTAGACATAACTATCTGAAATATAGCTGCTTCTAAATTAAATGCATCTTCAATAGACAAAGGTTTTGTGATTATCTTTAAAGAAAAATATTTTTCAGCTTCAAAATCAATATCTACCTCTTCATATGGAATTATTTCCTCTATTACTGGATTACCCTTCGCGTACTCTTTAACGTATTCATACAACTCTGAATATGTTTTGTCTTTTAATAATTCCCTCCCATGTAAGCAGGACTTAAGGTTATCCATTACTTCTATTAATGGCAATGGGTCAGTATATTGAGATATTCTGGAATAAAACAAATTGTCATCTTCATAATTAATTTCATTCTCGTGATTTATTATATACCACAATTCTTTCATTACTTTGTGCGTTTCATCATAATACAACATACTATAATTATAAACAGCAAACAGGCTAAGAGCCTTTATTTTTCTCTCAGGTTCAATCAATGCATCGTTATCAAGCAGCTGCCTTATTATCTCAATAGATTTTCTTCGATTGCCCTTTCTGCTTTCTATCTCAGCTTTGAACATTGCTAAATCAAAAGCGACATCCCCATTAACTAGCTTATAACATCTATCAAGTACAATCTCAGCATTCTCTATATCATCCAAGTTCATATAACATTGTATCAATAACAGCATCGAGACTACTATGTCTTTTGGGTTTTTCTCCAGATAGTCCGAAAGTTCCAAAGCTAAAGAGCGCAGGTCTTCCGCCGAGGTACACTGCTCTAATCTATTTGCATAGCTTACGCTTAACGGAAACGGTAACGCCACTCTCACACCAGCCTAATATTAATAGTGTATTTAGTCATCTTTCAAACCACCTTCCATAATAATAACACGTCAGTCCGACGGCCTGTCAATATTTGATTTGGAGCAGGCTATTGTGTTATCATGCCTGTGTGGAGGTAACATTATGAGAATAAAAACATACCTGCTGGTTCGACCTCAGTACCTGTCAGCGCCAAAGTTTTATCTTATTACCCCGAAGACTGAAAAAGAAGAGGCAATCCTCATTAACGCAAATGATGTCTTTAATATCGATTACAAGACGCCATATGATATAGACAACCCCAAAGAACGAGCCGCTGCAACCCTGTCCATAGCGCTACAGCACAACATGTTTAAAAAATATGAGGATATAGACTACACAGCCGGCATTCCTCTGACAGAGATTCCAGACTGGAGCAACACAGAAATTAAAACCCCGATTTATGAACGAACTGATGTGATAGTATGCTCAGGCATCCTGTAAAGGCTGAGCAATCAGGCATTAATCGAAAAGTCTGCCCTTTCGCCTTTTGTAATCATCAAGCAGCAGGACAACAGCCTCCTCAATTAACTCGTTGAGCTTTTTACCTTCCCCGACGGCAAGGTATTTCAATTTTTTCAGGAGCTCCGGGTTCAACCGCGTTGAGAATGTCTCCCGCTGCACACCGTCTCTTTCACGAGCCATTGCAGATTATAACAGAAACAGCAATTATTTTCAATATATAATTATATCAAGAAAAAATGCTTGACTTTTAAAAAATAAAGATTGTAAGATGTAAATATGGGATTGTAATAAATCTTACTTCTCTAATTTCGTCGTCGCAAGTTTTGTCGTCAGAAGGAGGCATGGACATGGGCACCCGACCGATGGATGGAAAAGATGATGCTGACAGCCGCCGTAAAGGGATGGAAAGCTTCAATGAAGAGCGGTTTGACATACCTGCTGGGCAGTGCAGTGACGGAGGGTATGATCAATTTGAAAGCTCGTTCAGGGATGTATCATCAGTGTTTGACGCCTTGCAGCGCCTGTCGGGAAGGGGGGTTGCAGAAGACGCTATAGACCATTCGCTGAATTGGCTGATTCTCTCGGCATGGAGCAATCTCGACAAAATGAAAGAGCTTCAGGACGACATTATTAACAGGCTTCAGGAAATAAAGAAAGCCACGGGTATATCAAACTAACACTTAAGGAGAAAGAAAATGTTAAACAAATTATTGAAAAAGCAGTTATTGAAAAAGACACCGCAACTTTTGACTGTACTGCTAAGTGTGTTGTTATGTGTTATGTGCGTCCAGACGGTATGGGCCAGCTCTGTAGAAGATAAGATTAATGAGATATTCCCTGATGTTAAACCTGACAGCGTTAAAGAAAGCCAGATAAAGGGGCTTTATGAGATTGTCAAGGGGAACGAGATTGTTTATTTCGATCCCGTAACCGGCTATTTAATTTTCGGTGAGATCGTATCTCCAAAGGAAAAGAAGAGCATTACTGCTGATAGAAAACGCCAGCTCAGAGAAGTAAAGCTCAAAAATATGCCTCTTGATAAGGCGTTGAAGTTTGGAAGCGGCAAGCATACCGTAGTTGAGTTCACTGATCCTGACTGTCCATTTTGCAGAAAGGCTGCAACATATCTTGCTTCGCGAACCGACATCACAAGGTATGTCTTTTTATTCCCCATACCGCAGCTTCACCCAAAGGCCGCAGACAAGTCCAAGTTTATTTTCTGCGCTGAGGACAAGAAAAAGGCCCTTGAGGATGTAATGTCCGGCAAATATGACAGCGAGGTCTTTGAAGTTTGCAAAGACCCAAAGGTTGAAGAACTGCTCAAAGACCACAAGACCATTGGTGAGAGTGCAGGAGTTTCCGGAACGCCGCTCCTGATAATAAATGGAACGTTTGTCGATGGCGCCAACATGCCGCTTATTGAGAAACTGCTTTCTGACGACCCGGCAGCCGCCTCTAAGGATGCCGTAGAACCTAAAAAATAAAGCTCCCAACCCATAGCCTGCGCAGGCGATATTCTGGACACTGCACCCTATGCGGTGTCCAGACACCCCCTCAAACTAAGACTAAAATGCAATCATATGCGTAAATTTGTCATTCCTGCGGAAGCAGGAATCCAGTCTTTCATATAACGCTGTAAGGACTGGATTCCCGCTCGTAG
>JAMOAZ010000027.1:0-48182 GCA_039908505.1 Nitrospirota bacterium | reverse complement strand
AAGCGGGAATCCAGGAAACCATCGGTCAGAGCCAAAAGTATAGGCAATTCCTGCCTGATTTTTCAAATGCGTTTGCCCTGATTAAAACTCCGCCCTTACGCCTATTTCCATCAGACGTCCGTTATAATTGCGGTTGGCATAGCTGAACAGTGAGTCGTTAAACAGGTTCGTGCCCTTTAGAAACAACTCTGCCTTAATGAACTTATCCTTATACACCTGTTTTGTGAGATTAATATCCCAGATAAAGGAGTTGTCACCGGTGTATGTGTAGTCGTTTTCATATTCGGACGGTAGAATGTACCACCTTGAGTAGTGTCCCTTTAATGACGCCTTAAAGGTACGTCTGTCGTTATACTCTACCCCTATGTCTATTGAGTATAGCGGGGTGTGTCTTTTACAAGTGCCCTGGTGTCTTTGTCACGGGCGTCTATGAAGGTAAAGCCCGAACTTAGTGTCGTGTTGTAAAGCGGTATTGTGCTTAACTCGAACTCGAAGCCCTGCCTTACTACTTGCTGAGTGTTAGTTGCCTGCATGGTGTTCTTCTTAACGGTAGTGAGCGATATAGCGTCCATAATATCGTGTCTGAAGAGACTTGTCTTTAACCACAGATACTTCAGCAGCGCCGTCTCAACGCCTAACTGGTACGACATGACTTTCTCAACCTTAAGGCCATAATTTGGTATAAAAGTTGTGCTGCCGCTTTGAATGCTTACAGAGCTTTGCCTTGCCGATGGTGTGTTAAAACCCCTTGCCATGATAAACCGCAGGATTGTATCCTTGCCGGCCTCATATGTGACCCCCAGGCTTGGGCTTATGAAACTCCCGCTGATGTTATAGTAATCATACCGCAGCCCCGGTGTAACGGCAAACTTGTCCAGGGTAATCGTATCGTTTACAAACAGGGCATATTGCGTAAATCTCTTTCTGCCCCCTTCTATGACATCAGACACTAACAGCATAGAGTCATAGTCGCCGCCGACTATGATGTTATTTATAGACTTATTCCACCTGAAAATTATGCTGCCGCCGGTACTTTTATCAAGAGTTGCGGCGTTTGAGGTAGAATTGTCAGTGTTAGTGGCAACATCGTTTTTAAACTCCATTGTGCGAAATGAGGCACTTAAAGACGCCTCATCGCTTATACGGTAATCGGCGTTTAGTACGAAATATGTCCTGTGACTGTCGCTGTCCATCGTGGGTTTTACTGGTTCGTCCCTGTTCTTTAGATAACTGCCTATCATGCCGATTTTAAAATCACTCGTCACATCAAACTTCAATTTTGCATATACCCATTGCTCATCGACAGGCAAACTCCCTGAATAACCCTTTGAGGTGTTTCTTCCGGCAGCAGCGTAATAACCAAGCCTTTCTATTGTGCCGCGTGCCTCTATCCTGTTGTCCAGCGTGTTATATGTGCCAAAAGATGAAACCGCTGTTACATCTGCCGGTTTTGTGCCCCCGGCATCCTTTGTTATTATATTTATAATGCCACCAAGAGACGAACCCCATACTGAGGAGGCAGGCCCTTTGATTATCTCTATTCGCTCAATGTTTTGGACGGGGATGGTGTTTGCTGTTATCATGTCCAAAGACAAGTCGTTTAATGTTATGCCGTCTATCAAAACCCTGACGTGCTGAGGGCCGGAGCCCTGGCTGCGCAGCTCACCGCCAACCCCTCCAGCAGGCATTTTAATTGATATCCCGGTTACATATTTAAGTACATCCTGAACTGTATGGGCGTTGAGGATTTTAATTTCCTCGGCGGTTATTACCACAATGTTCTCCGCTGACTGCGATACCGGTTTAAGGTATCTTGTCGGTGTTACCGCCATCTCATTCTTGTTGAAATACATAGACAACACAGACTCCTCGGAGTCAGTCAGGGCGTGAAGAGGTGCGGCAGATAATATCAGCCAGGCTGTGAGAAACTTCAGTAAAAATACCCTATATCCTATTCTGTATTGCATTTGTTATAATGCACTATGTGTAGTGATATGTAATGTTACTACAAAGTAACATATAATACACTAACTGTGTAATTAAAAGATATATGAAAAGATTATTAAAGATAGTTGAGTTGTGGAGCTGCACGATCAGAGCGCCTTTGTTTGTGATGCTGGTGTGTGCCCTGCCGCTTATTGTGCTTGTTTATGTGCCTGATGTCAGCGCGCTTGATGTGACAGTACTTGAGAGCAGCGCAGTTAAACCATATGAAGACGCCATAAAGGGGTTTGAAGCCGCTTGTAACTGCAATATCAGGCAGGTAATACCTGTAGACCACAATGGCATTAGCGTTCAGGATGAGATAAGAAAATCAAGGCCGGGCTTGATAGTCGCCGTTGGTGAGGAGGCGCTTCGTAAGTCGCTGGCATTTAAGGACATACCAACAATATATATGATGGTGCTGAACCCTTCTAAGGTGATTAAGAATCATGAAAATGTTACCGGCGTAAGTATGGAGATACCGGCACACAAGCAAGTCGCATCGTTTGTGGATGTGTTTCCCTGGATAAAACGTCTTGGGGTTATTTATAATCCGCAGAACACTGATAGTTTTATGAAAGTCGCCGTTACATCTGCCATGAGGCAGGGGATTGTTTTGGCAGAGGGCATGGTTCACTCACCAAAAGATGTACCGTCTGTGCTTAGTTCTATGAGGGGTAAGATTGACGCGTTGTGGGTAGTGCCTGATGTGACTGTGGTGACACCTGAAAATATGGAATTTATCATGCTCCACTCGATAGAATTCAACCTGCCGGTGCTGACGTTTACTGATAAGCATGTTGCCCTTGGCGCTGTAATGTCATTAGACATCGACCCATATGAAATTGGCAGGCAGGCAGGCGGCATTGTCAAATCTGGCAGTGCAATTGCTAAAGACGACAAGGTTTACGAGGCGTCTGTTGCAAAGGTATCCATTAACCACATAACAGCGTTAAAGATGGCAATCGCAATCAAAGATAACTTTAAAAATAAGGATGTTGTAAAGATTAATCTGGACAGATACGGTAAGAATGCAGAACAACTACCGTAACAGCTTCAGCACAAGGGTATTTATTACTGCCGCCCTGTTCATTATAGTCGTTTCATCTGTTTGTTCGGCGTGGTTTATTTCCATACAAAAGAAGGCCCTTGTGGATAAGTTAATCCTTGAGGGGGAGCTTATAGTAGAACTCCTTGCGGCAGATGCGAGGATTGGGATATTTGCCGAGAACGAAACTGTAATAATGCCCTATGCCGATGCCGTCTTAGCACATAAAGAGGCTGTCTCTGTCAGCGTGTTCAATAACGATGGTAAACGTATTCTTAATAAAACAAGGGCAGCCACCACTCTTAATGAGGCAACTCCGCATGATACCGGGCAATTCGGACACATTTTCACAAAGTTGAAGTCTGAGACCGTACCGTTACACACAGACAATGGTCAAACCATCGAGTTTTGGTCACCGGCGATTGTCTATACCGGTTATGAGTCTGATGTATCTGTCACCCAGAATAAAAGGCAAGGTCGGCTGGTAGGGTTTGCATCTGTAACACTTACTAAAAAGTTTTTAATCCATGATACAGAGGTCATTGTCTTTAAAAGTATTATGACAACCATCTTTTTGCTCTTTGTGGGACTGTCCATAACCTATGTCTTTATAAGACACATCTCACTGCCTGTCAGAAAGCTCATGTATAGTGTAAACCATGTTAGTGATTCCGGGTTTCCCGAGAAGATTCCCGTTTTATCGCGTGATGAGTTCGGGCAGTTAGCCGAGGCGTTTAATGCCATGGTAGACGAACTGCACAGGAGAAAGGAAGAGAAAGAGCGGCTTGAGAGCCAGGTGCTGCATAATCACAAAATGGATGTGGTAGGACATCTTGCCGCTGATATATCAAACGAATTTGGCTCGCTGGTAAACGTGTTCACGTCAAAGATATTTATAGCGAAGAATTATCTGTCACCCGGACATAAGGCATATGAAGAGCTTAACAACCTCAGTGACTCAATTGAGTACGCTAAGAATATCACAAGAAAACTCTCGGAGTTTTCAAAAAACACCCCTGTTTTTATGGAACTCCAATCCCCCGGCAATTTCCTTAAGCAGGCTGCTCCGCTGTTGATGATGCAGTCTTCAACAAAACTCAATATGTTAATAGATGACGACCTCAGACAGTGCAGGTTTGACAAATGGCAGATAAACCGTGTTATTGGCGGTATTTTAGACAATGCAAAAGAGGCATCCCCAACCGGCAGTACAATAACTATTAAGGTCAAAAACATTGATATCTCTGGCAGTATCGATATACCAGATGGACAATACGTAGTGATTTCAATCGAGGACGGCGGCATTGGAATATCACAAGACAACATGAAAAAGATATTCACCCCATTTTTTACTACCAAATTTAAACGCTATGGGCTTGGCCTTGCGATGGCATTTTCTGTAGTAAAAAACCACGGCGGGCACATCACAGTGGAATCCGAAGAGGGTAAAGGCACGGTTGTAAAGATTTACCTGGCGTCTGCCTAGTCAACCCAGCCCAGCTAATCATTTGTTCAGGTCTGTACACTCCGGTACTTTTTTATGATCGACTTATAAATTGATTTTGTCATTTGTGAGGGTTCTTTGCCAAGTATTGACAACAATGTATCCCTGCACAAGTTGTATACAGCGGCAGCCTCAATATCCTGCCCCATGCTTTTTTTGCAGCGCATGATCTTTTGATAGAACATCTCTTCTGCCGGGTATACCAGCAATGACTTCTTGTAACACTCTATGGCCTCTTCTAATTTATCTGATTTTTCAAGGAAATCCCCTGCGTCTAAACAGCAGTTGATGAATTTATACTTTAGCCTTCCCCTCAGATGGGCAGCTAGTTCCTCATCCTGACTTTCTAAGTTGAAGTCTCCTTTGTAGATGGAAACCATACGTAAAAACGCAGCAATAATATCTTCCACAGCAGTTACCCCGCCATTTTCTGCAATTTCATAGATTTCCCAGACAATAGCATCTAAGGCCCATATATCTACCCAGCAAAGCCTTTGATCAAGATATAAATTCCCATTAGTTGCCTGAACATAGTCGGTGCTGCCCAATATTTTACGCAGCCTGTGCAATGTAGTGTATAATGCGCTGTATGCCGCATCACCGTCTGACTCCGCCCATAGAAGGTCAGATAGTTCCAGTGAATTAACGCACTTTCCGCCAAGCGATATTATTGCCTTTAGCAGCGTTAATGGCGTTCTGTGTGGTTTGCCTGTGAAATGTACAATATTCCCATCCCTTAATATCTTAAACTGCCCCAAGGTATATATTTTAAGTTCCCACGGGAAGGACACTATCCTGTGGTCATCTGTTGTGATGCTGTGCAGGGTTATTAGTTCTCTTACGCGCTCAACATGAGTTTTGCCCTTAAGCAGTGTTTTACATACTGAGGCAACAGATTTGTTTAATGGTAAAAATATCTTAATGCCTGAGCGTTCAGTTGACATAACTGACTTATTAAACATGTCAGTAAAGCGGGGTATATCATTGGTTTTCAGGTATATAAGTGACTTAGCTGCCAGGATAAGATAGTCAAAGAGTTCACTCTTTGTGGTAACCGCAATCCTCTCAATATCACTAAGTACCTGCATGGACTCATCATGTTTGCCCGCCTCAGCCAGGACATATGCAAGAAAATATTTATTTACTCCCAGCATAAAAAGGCATCCGGATTTCTGTACCAGAGCAACGTTTCTCTTTGCATGTTCTATTGCGGAGGAAAGCGCTCCATTAGAAAGCTCCACTAATGATGTTAACTGATGATATATTGGTGAATTGCTTTGCGGGGTATCCCTGTAGGGCGAGATTTTTGTCAGACACACCTGTGCCGTAGTGTCATCCCCTGCAGCAAGTGAAATATAAACAGATACACCCAGCAGCGCTGCCTCCATAAAGTGCATATCTGTCTGCTGCGCAATCATTAACCCCTCATTGACACTGTTCAGAGCGTCTTTTGATGAGAGCTTATAGTAAAAGTATAATGCCTCTGCCAATAAATATGTTAATCTCAGTGCCGGGTACGTTTTGGTTTGCCTTGCAGGATATGACAATACATCCACAATAACCCCGGCTTTATATATCAACCCCGACCACAGGTAGTACATTATGACTGTATAGCCTGCGAATATACGGTTTTCAATATGTTTAGAGTGCAGCACAATTTTCTCAGTCTCTACTAACCAATAATCTATGCCAATATTCTCCGGCTGACGAAACACCAGTGCCGCAAAGACGCTTGCCACTGTATTTTCCCTGTCTTTGTCAGACTCGATACACTTATACCCTTCAAGCAATGTCCCCTCAAACTCAGCAATCCAGTAGTCAAGGGGATGAAAATCCTTCCCTTCAACTATAATGGTTTTAACTATGGCACACAGGACAGAAAGCTGACCGTCATGTGCGCCTGATTTTTTAAATATGATGTAGGCGTGTTCAAGTATCTGACGGGAATCTTCAGGCGTCAGGTACATCTTATTTAAACCCTGCCAATACAACAACCAGGGATGCAATTGCATTACCTCAGGGGGCAGACTGGTAAGCCAGTTGTCGACAATGGTATGCCTCCCCTTGTCTATTAGATTTTGCCCGTGCGTAGTGATTAAATTCTCAAGCCTTTCCCATCTCCCTGATTCAACTTTCCCTAATTTAATAATCAGGGCAGCGGTCTCTTCAATATACCCATGCTCCTCTAAGACATTTAGCGCATGTAATGCCGCCTCGTCCCCATCTGACTGATGTAACAGAAAATCTCTGAATATACTCTGGAAGGCATATGTGACACGGTTGTCCGTACACTTCTCTGTAATAAAGTATCTGCTGTCTGTTAATATCTTATGTCCATTGGGTGCAATCTTTGCTGCCATCTCAAGTGTAAATATAGGGAGCCATGCAGTTTTCAGAAGTAACTCCTTAATGTCATCAGGCAGGGGATTGTATATCTCTTCTGAGAAATACTTAAACAGCATTTCATCCAGGGCTGATTCGTTGAACTCAGCAGCAGTTTTTGTCCTGTCAATCTGAGATAAGGCCAACACCAACCCTGTTACCCAGCCGTTGGTCTTAGTGTATAACCTGTCAATTAAGTCATTCTGAACTAAGAGTTCTGTAGTGTTTTTTATCAGCGCTGCCGTTTCTTCTAAATCAAATCTTATATCGTCAAAACCAATGGCGCTTAATTTTCTCTTCGCCTGAAAATTAACAAACGGCGGCGGTGGGTCATTCCTGCTTGTAAAGACAACATTTATCCCTTCTGGTAACTGATACAGACCTTTGATAAAGACAGTGTGAAGGGCAGATTCTGCCGGAACCTTATGATAATCATCAATTACCAGCAAACACGGGAATTTAAGATGTTCAAATAACTGCTCAAAGTATAAAATAGAAAAAGTAATTATATCTTTGGAGCCATCTGATGCAAAATCAGGCAGTATCCAGTACTTATCGGGATTATATATTGTCAGCGCCTTTTGCATGTATGAGAAAAAGACTGCGGCGTCAATATCCCTCTCATCACAGCTATACCATAGAGTGGGCAGGTTCATAGCGCTGGCATAACTTGCAACTAATGTGGTCTTACCTGCCCCTGCCGGCGCCGACACCCATACAATGGGTTTAGACAAGGCGGTATTGATTTGTTGAAAACACCTCCTGCGCTCCAACACCATTTTGAGGTGAGGCGGCATAATCTTTGTTGGTACAGTACCAGTAGTGCTGTTGTGTGACGAAATCACCTGCTCCGTTCCCCCGACATTTGCATTGATAAATATTATATACAATATCTAATATAAAACTCTACCTTATAACCGGATTGCTGGAGTTATAAATGACATAATTGCACTCAAAAAACCTTTAAATCGGCAGGTGAAAATCCTGTATTCGGAGCATGGGTCATTTTCGTCTATTGCCATTTTTGGGCTGGATTTGATAGTTTATCAGGTGGGAGTAAGAATGTTCGACAATATGATTTGCAGAGGGGGGTGCCCGTATGCTTGAGATGCACTTTGGGAATATGCTGGGTGAGGTTATCGGAGATAAAGGCCTGTCGTTTGTTGAAATAGAGGATATTCGTGAGAAAACTGCCTTTGCTCATAGTCAAATACACGATAGAAAATGGGATGAGCTTGCCTTTATCGACCTTGTCAATCAGGATACGTCTGAAATCAAGGAGCTGGCTGCAAAAATTACCGGCAACTCAGACCTGTTTATTCTCCTGGGCATAGGCGGCTCTGCCATGGGGCCGCGCGCAATACTTGATGCGCTTCAGCCTATGCACAACTTCAGAAATCACCCCAGGATATTCATTTACGAAAACATTGACCCGCGAACTCTGGAGGCGATTATTGAGGTAATCGACCCTCACAGGACAACCATCAATGTAGTCTCCAAATCAGGGAACACTGCAGAGACAGTTGCGTCGTTTATGATCTTTTGGGAACATATGAAAAAGAACCTCGGCGATGAGGCGGCAAAGAGATTCGTCATCACTACAAATCCCGAAGGCGGGATTCTCAGGCAAATCGTCAAAGAACAGAACATGATGAGCCTCCCTGTGCATCCTTCCATTGTAGGGCGCTACTCAGTGCTTAGCCCTGCTGGACTGCTGTTGTCTGAGATTGCCGGAATCAGTTCTGATGAACTGCTGCTAGGCGCTAAAGACATATTGGTTAAGTGTTCTAATGCCGAGTTGTGGGAGAATCCGGCATATTTATTTTCAGTATTGTTATACCTGATGTGCGTAAAAGAAAAGAGGACTATTAATGTTATGATGCCCTATGCCGATGGTTTAAAATCCCTGTCTGAGTGGTTTTGCCAGCTCTGGGCAGAAAGTCTGGGCAAGTTAGGGCTGGGCATAACACCGTATCCTGCAGTTGGTACAACTGATCAGCATTCACAACTTCAACTCTGGATGGAAGGACCTGAGGACAAGGTCGTCATTTTTGTCCGAATAGTTGACTACGGCTCCAATGTCCGCATCCCGAAGGTATTCGAAAAAATTGAAGAGTTTGGTTTGCTGTCAGGTCAGTGCCTGAATGACCTTATTGATGCAGCCGCCAAGTCCACCGAGTTGGCGCTGTCAAACGCCTCTAAGCCCAATATGACTATCACGATACCGATTCTCGATGCCTACCACGTGGGGCAGCTTTTCATGTTCTTCGAGATTTCCACGACATTTATGGGCTTTTTATTTGGGGTAAACCCGTTTAATCAGCCATGGATAGAGGCGGGGAAAAATAACACCTTTGGTCTGCTAGGCAAACCCGGGTATCAAAAACAAAAAGAAGATGTCCTGCGTATGGCAAAGGAGAATGTTTGCTGGAAGCTATAGATTGACCGCAGCTAAATTTTTAAGATTATTACAGGAGGTGTCTGTTGCCGTTTAATATAGTAGAGAAAATCTTTCAATCGCATCTTGTTTATGGTGAGATGACAACAGGTGTTCCAGTAGGACTAAACGTGGATGAGGTATATACACAGGATGCAACAGGGACGATGGCATGGCTGCAGTTTGAGGCAATAGGCATAGACAAGGTGAAAGTGCCTGTAGCTGTCTCATATGTTGACCATAACATGGTTCAGTCAAACTTTATGAATCCAGACGACCATGCCTTTTTACAGAGTGCGGCTGGGCGTTTTGGGGCTTATTTCTCAAGGCCGGGAAATGGTATCTGTCATCAGGTGAATCTGGAGCGCTTTGCTGCACCGGGCAAGATTGCCCTGGGGACGGACAGCCACACACCTACAAACGGGGGTGCTGGTATGCTGGCCATAGGTGTTGGCGGGCTTGACGCCGCTGTGGTGATGGGCGGGGCGCCGTTTGAACTTAACATGCCGATGGTTACGCATATAAGATTATCAGGGCAGTTGCGCAGGCCGTATGTTACAGCAATGGACATTATTTTAGAAATCCTCAGACGCCTCACTGTAAAAGGTGGCGTAGGGCGCATATTTGAATACGGCGGCGACGGCGCTGCCTCTTTAGATGTAACGCAAAGGGCGACAATAACTAACATGGGGGCGGAGCTTGGCGCTACTACATCAATTTTCCCAAGCGATGAGAGGACGCTGGAATTCCTGAAGGCACAAGGCAGGCAGGACAGTTGGATAGAGTTAAAGGCTGATGAAGGCGCCAAATACGACGAAGTCATAGACCTTGACCTCAGCACAGTTGAGCCAATGGCTGCACAGCCTCACAGCCCTGATAATGTCATACCAGTGAGGGAACTTGCTGGGACAAAGGTAGATCAGGTGTGCATTGGCGGCTGCACGAACTCGTCATATCAGTCAATGCGCGCTGTGGCTGCACTCCTCAATGGTAAAACTGTGGCAGAGAGGATTAATCTGCTGATAAACCCCGGCTCGCGCCAGGTCTATGAGATGATAGCCAAAGACGGCAGCCTTGTATCGCTGCTTGCCGCAGGGGCAAGAGTGCTTGAGGCGTCATGCGGCCCGTGTATTGGAATGGGCGGCGCGCCTGGAAGCGGGCAGGTCTCTGTGAGGACATTTAACAGGAATTTCAAGGGGCGCTCAGGGACGAAAGATGCCTCAGTCTATCTGGCAAGCCCCATAACATGCGCTATTGCTGCCGTGACGGGTGAATTTACGGATATTTTAAAGAGCAATGTCAATATTCCAGCAGTTGATGAGCCGGATGCGTATCCGGTTTGCAGCAATATGATAATCCATCCATCAGCAGATAATGTTCAGATTACCCAAATTATAAAAGGGCCGAACATCAAAGAAGTGCCTGTTAAATCCCCGCTTGCCGATGAGATAAACGCCGAAGCGCTGATAAGACTTGGCGACAACATAACCACAGACGATATAATGCCGGCAGGGTCTAAGGTCCTTCCCTTCAGATCAAATATTCCGGCAATCTCAGAGTTTGTATTCTCTAATATAGACCCCGGGTTTGTAAAACGTGCAGAGGAGGCCAAATCAAAAGGCGGCGGCATTATCATAGGTGGGGAAAACTACGGTCAGGGCTCATCCAGAGAACACGCAGCGCTTGCGCCAATGTACCTCGGCGTACAGGCGGTTATAGCCGTATCGTTTGCCCGTATTCACAGGTCTAATCTGATAAATTTCGGCATATTACCCCTTACGTTTGAAGACAACGGCGTTGTTGGAAAGATAACCATTGGGGACAGGTTAATTATAAAGGGGGTAAGAGAATCGGTATTAAACGGACAGCCCTGTACCGTAGAAAACACCACAGCGGGCTTTCAGTTTACATGTGACTCTAATTTAAACATCCGCGAGCGGGAATTAATATTAATCGGAGGGCTGCTTCCATATACGAAGGCAAAGTCATCATAACAGGAACTAAGACGCGCGGTCGGCTATACTATATTATGGTACCTGCCGCCAGCGTCTTTAAATGTTATTGTAACAGTGGTCCCTGCGTTGGAGCTTATCCCTGAATTCATCCCGGAACTGATCACAGTCCGGCCTTTTAATTTGCTCTGCACAAGGTCTTTTACGACTTGCAGGCCGCCGTATGTGCTGGGGCTTTGAGCCCCTTCGGAGAATCCCTTCCCGTTGTCGCTTACGGTTAGTGCGAAGTCCCCGTGTTCAGTCTTGTTAAAGGTAATGCTGATTGAGCCTTTTATGTCTTTAGAAAAGGCATGTCTGAGTGAGTTGGAGATTAATTCGTTCATAACAAGACCGCACGTAATCATCAGGTTGATGCTGAGGGAATCCATGTTTGTATCTATCGTCAGACTGGGTATAGGTCTGGTTCCGTAGGTGGATACCAGTTCGCCGAAAAGGACATTTATGAAATCTTCTATATTAACCGTTGTGAAATCACTGCTTTCGGATATGTTGTCATGTAATATGGTTATAGCCTTTACTCTTGAGTAGCTGCTTTTGAATATGGCGGCAAACTCAGGGTTTGTGATATTCGAAAGACCGAGGTTCAACATGCTGGAAATTATTTGCAGGTTATTTCTTACCCGATGGTGAAGCTCTTTAATGAGTATCTCCTTTTCTTTAAGCGAGGTGGTGAGTTGTTTGTTTGCATCGTTAAGCTCTTGTGTCCTGGCTCTGACCATGACCTCAAGTTTATCGTTATATGTGGCAAGGAGCTGGTTTAGGGTGGTCAGTTCTGCTTGATTTTGTTCCAGACGGGCATTTTTTTCATCCAGTGACTTTTGCAGACGGTATATCCTGAGATGGCTCTCAACACGTGAGACAACCTCATCTTTTTGGAATGGCTTGGTGATGTAATCCACCCCGCCGTATGTAAATGCGTTGACCTTATCTGACACATCTGTGAGGGCGCTGATAAATAAAACAGGAATGCTGGATGTGAGCGGGTCAGCTTTCAGTCTCCTGCATGTCTCAAGTCCATCCATCACCGGCATCATCATATCAAGGAGGATGATATCGGGGGCAGTATCGTGTACAATATCAAGCGCTTCCTGCCCTGAGTAAGCCTTCAGCACCTCAAAGCCAAGACGGGTTAGTATGCTGTCTATCAGTTTTACATTAAGCGGCTGGTCATCGACAACCAGCACGCGTCCCTTAGAACTCATTCTACCTCTGGTTACTGCGTTTTGACAGATTCCCGTAGATACGGGAATCTGTGTTTGCTGTTACATCATCACTACATTCCATCAGCGGCCCATCAGCAGCAGGTTTCTACCAGCGATGAGGGTGATGGCGATGGTGTGGACGGTCAAGAGACACCCAATAGGCTGGCGGCGGAAGCGGCCAAAAAAAGGCATCCCAGTACGGAGGCGGTGGTGGCGGCGGGGCATATAGCACCGGTACATCAAAAGCTGCTGGCACGGGCGGCAGAACAACTACAGGTACCGGCACGTTATAAGCTACTGGATAAGCTGCTGGCACCGGTGGCGGCGGCATAATTACTGGCGCAGGTGCGGGCAGCGGCCCTCCAAATGGCGGCGGAAATGCCTCCACTGCTAACGGTATTACCAACAGACATACAACAACTAACAGCAACTGCTTTGTAGTCATTGACACACCTCCTTGTTTTGACTTCATACTATAGACTATAACTAATACTTGTTTATTGTCAAGGTAGTAATGTCTCAGGGCGATGCAGGCGCACTCTGGATTTAAAAAAATGCGCTTAGTCGAAAAAAAATGGGCTAAAAAATATATTTTAGCTTGCAAGGTTGATTTAATATGTAGTATAATCGGAGCTACTGTAGTCTTGTGGATTATAATTAGTCCAAAATTAACCAAAATTAATAGGAGGAGAGATTATGTCAAAGAAGAAGTATGTGTACTTTTTCGGAGTAGGTAAGACAGAAGGCGATGGCACCATGAAGGACCTGCTCGGCGGAAAGGGAGCCGGACTTGCGGAGATGACCAAACTGGGCATTCCCGTCCCCCCCGGGTTTACAATCACCACCGAGACCTGTAATGACTATTTCAATAACAACAGCCAGTATCCTGATGGTATGTGGGACGAGGTACTGACAAACATGAAGATGGTAGAGGACCTGATGGGTCTGAAGTTTGGCGATGCCGAAAAACCTCTTCTGGTATCAGTTCGTTCAGGCGCTAAGTTCTCAATGCCTGGCATGATGGACACGGTATTGAATCTAGGACTTACGGATTCCACAATTGAAGGTGTTATCAAAAGATCAAACAACGAAAAGTTTGCCTATGATGCGTACAGAAGGTTCATCACCATGTTTGCATCTATCGTTATGGGTGTGGACAGGATGGAATTTGAACACGTCCTCGACAAAAAGAAGGAAAAAACCAAGGTAAAATATGACTCAGAGCTGTCAGCTGATGCCCTTAAGGAGCTCGTTAAGGAGTTTAAGGCGCTCTATAAGAAGAAAGTAAACCAGGATTTCCCTCAGGATCCGATGGAGCAGTTGAAGCTCGCAATCAACGCGGTCTTCGGTTCATGGTTTGGTGAAAGGGCAAAGACATACAGGAAGTTAAACGGCATAGCGGATGACCTTGGCACGGCGGTAAACGTCTGTACGATGGTATTTGGAAACATGGGCGATACATCGGGAACAGGCGTTGCGTTTACAAGAGACCCGTCCACTGGTGAACACAAGTTTTACGGCGAGTGCTTGATTAACGCCCAGGGCGAGGATGTCGTTGCCGGTATTCGTACTCCTATGAAGGTAGAGGAACTCGAAAAGCCGATGCCTGATGCGTACAAACACCTGATGGAGATATATCAGAGCCTTGAAAAGCACTACAAAGATATGCTTGACCTTGAGTTCACAATCGAAGACGGTAAGCTCTACATGCTGCAGGTCAGAGTAGGAAAGAGAACTGCCGCTGCTGCCCTTAAGATAGCTATGGACATGGTGGACGAGGGCATGATAGACAAAAAGACCGCAATCTTAAGAGTAGAACCGCAGCAGCTTGACCAGTTCCTGCACCCTATGATAGACCCGAAGGCAAAGCTGAAGAAGCTGGCCAAGGGACTTCCTGCATCGCCTGGTGCAGCAGTAGGTAAGGCCGTATTCACTGCGAAAGAGGCAGAAGAGTGGGCAGAAAAGGGAGAAAAGGTACTCCTGATAAGGCTTGAGACTTCCCCTGAGGACATCGGCGGAATGCACGCGGCAAAGGGAATCCTGACGGCAAGAGGTGGAATGACCTCGCACGCCGCTGTTGTTGCCAGAGGCATGGGCAAACCCTGCGTAGCCGGTTGCGGTGACCTCGTAATAGATGCAAAGAAAAAGACCTGCACAGTCAAAGAAGATGTAATAAAGGAAGGCGACTGGGTAACAATTAACGGCTCAACGGGTGAGATAATCCTCGGAGAGACAAAACTTATCGAACCTTCGATAACCGGAGACTTCGCCAAGTTCATGGACTGGGTAGATGAATTCAAAGATATGGGCGTAAGGGCGAATGCAGACACGCCGCACGATGCAGAAGTAGCACTGAAGTTCGGAGCCGAGGGAATCGGACTTTGCAGGACAGAGCACATGTTCTTCGAGGAAGATAGGATAAAGGCAGTTAGAGAGATGATCCTTGCCGATGACGAGGCCGGAAGAAGGAAGGCCCTCGCAAAGATACTCCCGATGCAGAAGAAGGATTTCAAGGGCATCTTCAAGGTAATGAAAGGCAAGCCAGTTACAATAAGATTGTTGGACCCGCCCCTTCACGAGTTCCTACCGCACGCTGACAAAGAACTCAACGCGCTGGCGAAGGAAATGGGCGTAGCGGCTTCAAAACTCAAAGAGAGAAACGAGCTGCTTCACGAGTTCAACCCGATGTTGGGACATAGGGGCTGTCGTCTTGGCGTAACCTATCCTGAAATATATGAGATTCAGGTACAGGCCATTATGGAAGCGGCATGTGAGCTTCAGAAAGAGGGCGTCTCTGTTATCCCTGAGATCATGATCCCTCTTGTTGCATTGACGGCTGAGTTCACCAAGATGAAAGACATGACCGTGAAGATATGCAACGATGTAATGGAAAAGGCAAAGGTAAAGGTAGAGTACATGGTCGGAACGATGATAGAGTTGCCGAGGGCTGCAATAGTAGCAGACAAAATTGTAGAGGCAGGGGCAGAGTTCTTCTCATTCGGCACTAATGACCTGACCCAGACCACATTCGGCCTAAGCCGTGACGATGCCGGAAGATTCTTACCATTCTATGTAGACCACAAGATACTGCCGGAAGACCCGTTTGTCAGCATTGACATAGACGGTGTTGGTGAGCTGATAAAGATGGGTATTTCAAAAGGCCGTTCAGCAAAGGATAAACTGAAAGTCGGCATCTGCGGTGAGCACGGCGGTGAGGCGAAGTCAGTAGAGTTCTGTTACAACGCGGGCATGAACTATGTAAGCTGTTCCCCGTACAGAGTACCGCTTGCAAGACTTGCAGCAGCACACTCGATGTTAAAGAAAAAGGGCAGCGCCGC
The DNA here is from genome assembly GCA_039908505.1 of Nitrospirota bacterium. Classification (GTDB taxonomy): domain Bacteria; phylum Nitrospirota; class Thermodesulfovibrionia; order Thermodesulfovibrionales; family Magnetobacteriaceae; genus Magnetominusculus. The sequence continues at coordinate 32,276 of JAMOAZ010000027.1, read as the reverse complement.
TTCGACCACGAAGTAGCCCTTAAAACACATAAACAATCGGGGGGGAGAGGAATCTCCCCCCTTTTTTTTATTCAACAACTATATCGCTCTCCGCCGACAAAAGAAATATGGGAATTAATAAGGTGAGGAATTGTTTGCTTAAGTCTTTCGATAGTTGGAAAAAGTGACGACCGACCGATTTACTCTGGCGCAAGCTGTTGGCTTATATTCCTATTTTACATAAGATCTAAAAAATTGACCACTTTGTTTTCCCCGTCTATTTTCGTCCCATCTCCTTTATTGTTTCCAATTTATTTCAACTTTATTCTTATCATATACAAACCTCTTCTCTTTATCATACCATAGAATGTCTTCAGATTGTATTTCATCAATTTGGTGATTATTTATGGAAATATTTCTTAAATGTATTATGGGTTTACACTTTGCTCTTAGAATATCCCCTTTTGTAATACATGTTGATGTGCCAGCACAATATATTTTAACATCACCATAATCAGTAGCTTCAGTGTATTCTTTGCTTTTATGTGTATGTCCACAAAAAATATGTTTGATATTTGCTTTTGCAGCAGCATCAGTTAGTTTTTTATAATCAACCAATTTTAATGGTATTCCTTGCCGCGTACCCAGGTAAGCAGGATGTTCACAGTTAGGTGCAAAATGAATCATCCAAAGAGAAGCAATTCCATCAGAAGATAACTCCAGTGTTTTTTCAACAAGTTTATTTAACACATCATCGTGTACTCGACCATTTCCAATAGTGAGAGGATTATAACTATTAAGTGAAAAATCAGCACAAATAATTGCTAACTTTATATCAGCATTTTCCAATAAACGAGCATTTACCTTTTCAGTATTATTCCAATAGCCTTTAAAATAATGATCAAATGCTGTACCATTAGTATTAGAAAGACGGTCATGGTTGCCTGGAACTAACACAATATCCTTGTCAAGTTTATCAAAACTATAAGTGATTGGAAGGCATTCATCCATATATCGGATGTGGTCTTTCTGGAACAAGGTTAACGCATAATCAATATCTTCAGGTGTCCCTGTATTAGCGATATCTCCGCTTATTAAAATAGCATCATAACATTCACGCAAGTCGTGCATTGTTGAAGTAAGCGCCATTAATGCATCTTTGTCATATATCTCATAAAGTATTTTAATTAGTTTTGCTATTACCTTATGAATATTTCCAATTTGTTTTGCTATTATCTCATGATTATTTTTAATTAGGTATGCTATTATCTTCTTTAGGGATGCTCTATTTCCGGGTGACGCTATGTGTAGGTCAGATATGTGAAGTATCCTGTATCTCGGCATTTGTCACTCAGAAGTTGCTGCCGCTATTCATCAATATCGTCGATATTTAAACTTTCGAATGCACCATGTTTAACATCTAATTTGAATTCTGACTGGTTATAAGTGATTTTACCCCATATACGTTCAGGCTTAGTATTAATTACATATACTTTAAGTTCATAGTAGAGTTGCTCAAAAAAACGACGCAGGTCATGTGGATCAAGCTCCAACCGATCAATAATCTCAAAAGAAATTTTTGGTGTAAATCTATTACCTTGTGAAATTTTTACCGTTTCTCCGCTTGATTCTCTTTTGGCTATGCTTATCCACAGCGCTTCGACTTGTTCAGTTATTAGCTCTTTGATTGAAAAGTCTTCAGATAGTTCCTTTAAAACCATTTCATCATTATGATTTTCTTCGAGTTTTTCCAAGCTTTCAAGTAGTTCCTTTGAAACCATTTCATCGTTACGACTTTCTTCGAGATTTAACAAGCTTTCAAATAGCTCCTTTATTTCACTGCTTGGCTCACGCATATTCTTAATCACTAAATCAACAAGTTCCTGGCTGGGAATAAATTCCTGTTCAGGTTCTCTTTGTACATCAGGTAATGATATCGGTTCATTTCTATCTTCCCAAGCAAGCCAAGCATTGATGTCTATAGTTTCCACCGGTTCTCTTTGTACATCAGGTAATAGTATCTGTAGACTTCTATCTTCCCAAGCAAGCCAATCATTTGTGTCTACAGTTTCCTTAATCCATGGATAACGCATTCTATACTTTTGCAGTTTATTTTCGATTGGAAAAGTTGGAGTTCCACTAATCAATCGCAAAATGATGCATTGTCCTGCATCTACAACATCCTGGAGCACGGGAATGGTAGACTGGGGAAAACGGCTTTCTGCTGTCATCCCCACCTTACCTCTGCTGTCATCCCTGCGAAAGCGGGAATTCATATCTTTAAAGTTATGCAGAAACGGTACACTTTTATTCATCTTGCAATTGGCTCCAAGGTTTACGCTACCGTTTGAACTCTCTTAAGTTATCATCTGAATCATGAATTTCTGTTTTGTTAGTATACGCATGCTTCTGATTCATACCAATAGCTATATTGGTATCAGCTTTTAATTTAGCAGGACAATGAAACTCAACGTAAGGTGAATGAATCCTGCTGAGGAACAATCCTTGATAGCCTGTAAGATAAGTTTTCATTATCGTTCACCGTTTATGATAGTACTCTGAATATTACTCTTTTGCATAAAGTTTTTTGCTGTCATCGCTTTAGTTATCGCTCTCTCACATTGTTTTGACAGTTTCACTATATCTCTATCATCCATGGCTATGCTGAGGCTTTTCATACCTTCAACAGTATCAAAAGTCAGACGCATCGTATGAGAAATTATTGCTCCCTGAATTTCATCAGCGCCTTTATTAAATAAAGGACGAATGTCTGTATTTATCCTGGCGCTTTGAAATAAGTTAACATAATCAGTGGACAGGTCTAGTCCTTTAACTACATTCCATATAGCTGGAAGAGAAATCAGTTTTTGTATTGTAGGTGCTTTGTCTTTCAGCTTTGCAACTTCATCTTTACTCAACAACTCTCCGGCTTCTTCAATGCTATTTAAAAGACTTTCAAACAAACCTTCCTCGCTCACATCGGCCTTTATACTAGTATTACATAAAGACATTAATAGCCTATAAGTAGAAGTTGATTTCTCCGGTTGGCTATGAAAGACTGACTCTATCTTTGCCTGTAAAACAGATGGCACTATGGGTAAGGGCTCAAGCAGTGATAATCCACTGACTATTAACTGAACATCCTTATCGTCTAAATCTATGAAGGTTTTTAAATCACTTATCAGCTCTTCCGTGATTACAAGCCGTATTGCCATCTTTACACCTCACGAATACTATACTAATTTCTTATTTATTTTAATATCATTTATATTGATTGTAACTATATATCAGTTGAGTTGTCAAGAAAAATAACAGCCATGGCAAACACATTTCAACATAAGATGATTTTTTCCATATTGCTGCCACTCCATCCAACTTTAAGTCTCCTGTATCACACGAATGTCCTGTTTCGTTACTCAGCAGACCCGCCAGTCTTAGCGACATACCTCCTAAGCGCAGGTGTTGGGCACAGTACATCGCTAAACGGGAAAATAATTGTGGCGACAAAATAGTAACCAGCTTTACTTTACGCTGAAAACCGTTCCGCCAACAACGGTGGCAATGACCCCGATGTCTTTTATCTTGGTCTTATCCACTTCTAATGGGTTTTGTCCAAGTATGGCAAAATCGGCAAGTTTCCCTACCTCTATGCTTCCCTTTACTTTTTCTTCGAACAACAGATATGCCGCATCTATTGTGACGGCCTTCAGTGCGTCGTTAACGGAAATTGTTTCAGTTGTTCCAAGTGAAAACCCTGTCGCGGTCTGCCTGTTTACGGCTGCCCAGACCATAAATAGGGGGTTTACTGCCGTAACACTTGAATCGCAGTGCAGGGCAAAACGTATCCCATAATTTTTCGCTGTTGCAAGCGGGTCCATCACTAAAGCCCTTTGCGGCCCTAATGTATGGTTATAGTGGAAATCACCCCAATAGTAAACGTGATTAATAAAGAAATTTGGCGTAACCCCAAGTTTTGCTATTGTTTGAAGCTGAGAGTCGCCAACCATTTGGGCGTGTTCCAGCCGAAAACGGCTATCAGTGCGTGGATAAACGCTCTGCACATATGCTATTGCTGCAAGCGCATTTTCCGATGCCTGGTCGCCGTTTGTGTGCATAGCGCCCTGCAGTCCCGCCATGTGGATTGACAACAGGTCTACTGTAAGGTTGTCCAGAGAATACGTGTCCATGCCGTTTGGGGTCCCGTCATAATAATATGGCGGTTTAAGATTGGCCGTGTAGCCCTGAATTGAGCCGTCTGTAACGAACTTTACCGGTCCCATTTTCAGGCGGTCAGTGTTGTACGTATCACTAAACCATTTAATAAAGGCAGCGCCGCCTACATTTTGAACCGCCTGGCTCTTTATCATTTCTATGGCAGGGAATACCACAACCCTTTGAGGGAAAGTTGGGTCCAGGGACTTCAAATAGTACATCAGGTATGTCGAGGCGTCGGTCAAACGGGCGTCGGTCATCGTAGTTACTCCGACGCGCTGCGCCAATGCTGCGGCATTAGACAGTGCCTTTGGAAGCAGCAAGGCAGTCTCTGCCACAGGCATTTTGCTTGTTATCAGGCTCATAGCCGCTATTTCCCGCAGCTCACCTGTTGGCTGACCACTTGTGTCTTTCACAACACCCTGCGTTGTGGTTGCCGATGTAATACCTGCCTTAGTCAGCGCAGCGCTGTTTACGTACATTATGTGCAGGCTGGCATTGATAACCACCACTATCTTATCGCCTGAGATTGGGTCGAGGTCGGTCTTCGATATTGTCGCGCCGTTTAACAATGCCGGGTCGAACCCCCATGTCTCATACCATTGCCCTGTGGTTTTTTGCACCCCGGCCTGAATATTACTCAGCACATCGGCCTTTGTCGTTAAACCAACGGCTGTTGTGCCGTCTGGTTTTACCATGTTATAGTATCCCACATAGGGGTATTCCCAAAGCACACCCGTAGGGAGCGCGTGCATGTGGGAGTCGATAAATCCTGGCAGCATCACGTAGTTTGAAAAGTCCTCGTACACTACGGCAGTCTTGCCCTGCAATAATGGCTTGATGTCCTCTGTCGTGCCAACTGCAACTATCTTCCCATTCATTACCGCAACGGCCTCAGCCTCCGGTTGTAATGGATTCATTGTAACAATTTTTTTTGCCTTGAAAACCGTTATTGTATTGCTGCCACTATCAGATAACGCTTTTTTACCTCTTTCTTCCATATTCTTTATCTGATTGACAAAGGTCTTCGCGCCGTTTTCTACGTCTTCATTTAATAAGACATTATGACCACAACTGTCATGGGAATGAAGTTCTGCCGATTCTGAAAGGCCCGGCACACACATTAATATGACGACAAATATCACGTTTAGTAGTTTCACAAGTCATTCCTCCGAACAGGGTTGATAGTAACCGGTAAGCTCACCGGAATTATAACAGTGCTGCGTTTATAATAATTATGTCCATTTTACAAAGTCAACAGCTAATTTCTGAATCATCTGTTTTACGGGGTGTAGGCGTGTCACGTGGTGGGCGTGTGCCACCAGGGATATTTATTCCGAATTTCTCAAGCCTGTACCAGAAGGTTTTATAGCTCATGCCAAGTAGCCGGGCGGCCTTTGCCGCTACGTTATTGGCCTTTTGCATGGCCTGCTTTAACAGTTTTTTCTCCAGTTCTTCAAATACGATTCCCTCTTCAGGGATTTCTATGTCCATGATGCCGCAGGCTGCTGGCTGTTTCAATTCGCTTTTGATGTCGTCGGGGCTTATGACCGTTGTGTCTGCCATTAAGACTGCCCGCTCTATTACAGAACCAAGCTGGCGTATATTGCCGGGCCAGTGATAGTCTGTTAATAATTTGAGCGCCCTGTGGTCTATGCCAGTTATGTGACTTCCAAACTCTGTATTATATTTGGAGATAAAGAAATTAACCAGAGACGGGATGTCTTCTTTTCGCTCCGTCAGGGGCGGCAGCGTCACAGTGACTACCTTTAATCTGTAGTAGAGGTCTTCTCTGAATTTTCCATTTTCGATTTCACTCTCAAGGTCCTTGTTCGTTGCCGCAATAAATCTGACATTTACTTTCATTGTTTCTTTGCCACCCAGTCTGCGGACTTCTTTGTCCTGGAGGACGCGCAGGAGTTTAGTCTGGGTCAGTAGCGGCAGGTCACCGATTTCATCAAGAAAAAGAGTGCCGTTGTTAGTGGATTCTATGATTCCGGCCTTTCTTTGGGTTGCCCCTGTGAATGCCCCTATTTCGTATCCAAAGAGTTCGCTCTCGATTAGGTTGTCAGGGATTGCCGCACAGTTGATTGCGTTAAATGGCGCGTTTTTGCGCGGACTATTATAGTGAATGGCGCGGGCAATGAGTTCCTTGCCTGTGCCACTCTCACCATAGACCAATACTGTGACGGCATGGGCGGTTATCTTCTTTACAATATCTATTACTTCGGTCATTCGCTTTGAGCGGCCTATTATGCCCTCCATGTTGAATTTGTCATAGAGTTCTTTATGAAGCCTGATGTTTTCCTTGAGCAGGCTCATTCTCTCAGCGGCCTTGCCAACGACAAGTGTGATAACGTCCTTGTCAAGCGGTTTGATGAGATAGTCAAAGGCACCCTTTTTCATTGCCTCAACAGCGCTGTTAATAGTCCCATATGCGGTGATTACTATGACGGCTGGACGAGACGGCTCATCGGGCAGGTATTCAAGCATCTGTATGCCGGTCATTCCAGACATGTTGAGGTCAGTCAGGACTACATCTGTATTTTTATCCCTGATTATCTCTAACCCTTTTTCGGCGCTTTCGGCTGCAAATACCTCGTAACCCTCGTCTTCGAGAATGGCTTTAAGTATTCCCCGCTGTAACGGCTCATCATCTATTACTACAACTACTGCCATGCTGCCTCCGGGTTGAGCCTGTTGAGCACATTATTTGCCTTAGTTTTTACCTCATTTTTTACCTCACAGGGGCATGGGAGGAATAACTTCACTTCCGAACCACTCCCCGGCTCACTGTAAAATTCAACCCTTCCTCCATGCTCCTCCATGACCCTGAAGGTCATTGGCAGGCCTAGGCCTGGATGATTCTGCTTGGTAGAGAAAAATGGCTCGAAGAGTTTTGGCAGGTTCTCAGGCTGGACGCCGGGGCCGTTGTCCTCTATTGTGAGTACAAATTCGTTTTCCCTGACCTCAGTGGTTATCTTCAACAGACCGCCCGTGGATTTAAAGCCGTTGATAGCCTGAAATGCGTTTGTCATGACGTTTAGTACGCAGGACTTAAACAGGTCCGGGTCTACATTGAGTATCATATCGCTGCAGTAGTTTTTGCTGATAACAATGCCGTCGGCCTCGGCCTTTGCCCAGATGAGGGCTACGGCATCTTCAAGGACATTGTTTATGTGTACCTGTTGGAGGTTTACCTTCAGCGCCCTGCTGTAGTCAAGGAAATCGTTGACGAGCTTGTTAAGCCTGTGGATTTCTTGTTTAATGCCGACAATGAGTGTGTTGAAGTTCTCAAGGCTGCCATCGTTTTCTGGGGGGTATTTGCCGCGTATGTAGTCTATTGAAAGGCTGATGAAATTTAATGGGTTTTTAATCTCATGGGCCATGTCGCGCGATAGTTTGCCAAGACCGGAGAGGTGTTCTGCCTCTCTGAGGCGTTCCTCAAGGTTTTTGCTTTCGTTGAGTTTTTTAACCATATGGTTGAAACTTTCTGAGAGCTGACCAATCTCATCTTTTGTCTGTACCGGTATTTGCTGGGTCAAATCCCCTGCCGATACGCGCAAAGAGGCATCAACAATCCTTTTAATCGGCATAGTGTATCTGCGTGAGAACACAAGGGCTATAAGCAGGCCGGTGCCAAATACCAGAATGATTGTCATGATGCGTTTTGCCATGTTCGCTTTAATAAGGTCTGAGAAGTCTTCTTTGTTTATCATAAGGTGGATATAGCCGTACTGCTGACCGTCGGCAATAACGGGAACGATGACATTATATGCCTTGCCTTCGTCGGAGACATGTTCACCGAGTTCAGCCCTGATGACCATTTCTTTTTTTTTGTGTGAGATGGGCCTGCCAATTTTCGACTGATTACTGCTGGCCACTATCTCGCTGTTATTGCTGATGATAGATATTTCCTTGATGCCGCGGTTGTTTAACTGAGTAAGATACTGGGAAAGCCGTGACTCATCTGTCTTTCCGGTGACCTCCTCAACCCCGACCTGTATGGCCTTGGTGAGTTCACCGGTTTGTCTTTCTACCTGCTGGAGGAGTTTGTTCTCAAGTTGCAAATTAAACATCACAAGCATGGATATGATGGTGCACGTCAGGATGAGCATCATCGCAATCAGCTTTTTGTTAAGCGACAGTGCAAAGGGATTTTTCATAACCGCTAATAATTATAACATATTATTAGGCATAAAAATGTTATACTTGCCATATAACACTAATTCGCATGGAGGAAAACTTGATGTTGGCAAAAGTGACAGCTAAGGTGATATACGGGCTAGTATTGGTATTGGTATTAGCGCTTGGACAAGCCGTCAATGCCGAGCCAGAACAACAGACAATAAAAGTCGCGCTTTTGTATAACAGTTCCGGCCCTATGGCCTCAATAGATGACCCTGCATATAAGGGAGCAATGCTGGCAGCCAAATTGATTAACGCACAAGGGGGCATTGCAATCGGCAAAAAACTCATACCGCTTGAGCTTATCCCCACAGATACTGCCTCCAACATTGCAAAGGCCTCATCCGCTGCTGCAGATGAAAAGAACAAAGAAGTAGTTGCTGCCATAGGCTACGGAGACAGCGCCTTTGTTATGAGCGCGGCTTCACCTTTTATAAATAAAGGGATTCCATATATAACGCCGGGCGCGACGCTTCCAACGCTCTACCAAACGCTTGGTGACCGGTTTTTTATGGCTGCTTACGGCGACGACACACAAGGCCAGGCCATAGCAGACTATACGTATAAAACTCTAAACACAAAAAAAATCGCCATGTGGGTAGACACTTCGATGGCATTCACTTTAACTGTGAGTGACTCTTTTAAACAACGCTTTACAGAATTGGGCGGGACAATCCTCTATGCAGATTTGTTTACAAGCGGCAGCTCAAGACCGCCTGATTTCTCGAAACTGATTGAAAGGCTCAAGGCGAACGAACCCAAGCCGGAGGCAATTTTTATCGCGGCTATTGATGAGGAGGCTGCCCTTTCTGTCAAGCTCCTGAGAAACGGCGGCATTGACATTCCTATTGTGAGTGCAGACGGTTTCGACAGCCCGTTTGTCGAAAAGGCTGAAACGGTTAAACCTATTAAAAATGTATACTTTGCCACGCACTCCTTCAGGGGGGAAACCCGCACTGAGGTAACAGCCTTCATCAGTGCATACAAAAAAGAATATGGAAGCGAACCGGCAAATGCCTACGCTGCCCTGGGCTTCGATGCCGTGAATATCCTTGCCGATGCGATAAAACGTACCGGTTTACCAGATACTTCCGCCATATCGAAGGCGCTTTCTGAGACAAAAGACTTTAAGGCAGTAACCGGAACAATATCGATGAGACAAAATATGACACCAGGAAAATCTATCGCCATAGTTGAAATCAAAGATGGGAAATACACAGTAGTACACACATGGAGACCTTAACTAATCACTGCAGAACACGGAGGACATGATTTGTTTCACAGCACGACGATACTTTGCGTCAGAAGGGGCAGCGATGTTGCCATTGCCGGAGATGGGCAGGTTACGTTTGGGGCTACGGTTCTCAAACACAACGCAAAGAAACTCAGAAGGATGTACAACAATAAGGTTATCGCAGGGTTTGCCGGGGCAACGGCAGATGCCTTTACATTGTTTGAAAAATTTGAGGGAAAGCTTGAGTCATACAGGGGGAATCTCTCGCGTGCCGCAGTTGAACTGGCAAAGGATTGGAGGACAGATAAAATTCTCAGGCGTCTTGAGGCCCTGCTGATTATAGCAGACAAGGACGTTACCCTGATAGTCTCCGGCAACGGCGACGTAATTGAACCCGAGAGAGGCGTCTCTGCCATTGGCTCAGGCGGGCCATACGCTCAGGCAGCCGCAAGGGCGCTTTATGACAACACAGAACTCTCCGTAAAGGAAATCACTGTCAAGGCGATGGAAATAGCTGCCGATATTTGCATATACACGAATAAAAATATAATAGTCGAGGAACTCAATGGATAATCTTACACCACGAAAAATTGTAGAAGAACTGGATAAATATATAGTAGGGCAAAATAAGGCTAAAAAGGCCGTGTCCATAGCGCTGAGAAACCGCTGGAGGCGCCAGAAGCTCACTGTAGACCTCAGAGATGAAGTACTGCCAAAAAATATCATTATGATAGGCCCGACCGGTGTGGGTAAGACGGAGATAGCCCGGAGGCTGGCAAAGCTCTCTGCGGCTCCATTTATCAAGGTAGAGGCATCGAAATTTACCGAGGTAGGTTATGTTGGCAGAGATGTTGAGTCTATGATCAGGGACCTTACGGAGCTTGCCATAAATATGGTCAAAGAGGAGCATTTCGAAAAGATACAGGAAAAGGCAAGGCTCATGGCAGAAGAAAAACTCCTTGACACACTGCTGCCTCCTCTGAGGCAGTCAAAGTCATCACCCTCCAACGCTGAGGAAAAACAAAAGCAATCAGAAACAAGGGAAAAACTGAGAGAAAAACTCAAAGACGGCAAATTCGAAAATAAATACGTAGACATCGATGTCAAAGAGAAAGTGATGCCCTTTGGCGTCATATCCAATATGGGTATGGATGACCTTGAGATGAATATCAAGGAGATACTTGGGAACTTCCTGCCAGAAAAACAGAAGAAAAAGAAGATGAAAGTCCCCGATGCCCTAACTCAGTTCACAAAAGAAGAGGCCGGCAAGCTGATAGACATGGAGAAGGTCACCAAAGAGGCCATTCAGAGGACAGAGCAAACAGGCATAGTGTTTATTGACGAGATAGATAAGATAGCAAGCAAGGGGCAGTCGCACGGCCCTGATGTATCACGCGAGGGAGTGCAGCGCGATCTGCTGCCTATTGTTGAGGGTACTACGGTGACTACAAAGCACGGCCCTGTCAAGACAGACCATGTGCTTTTCATAGCGGCGGGGGCATTTCACGTCTCAAAACCATCTGACCTCATACCTGAGCTGCAGGGGCGTTTTCCAATAAGGGTGGAGCTTGATGCCCTCGGCAAGGACGAATTCATACGCATTTTGACAGAACCCAGCAATGCCTTAATAAAACAGTACGTGGCGCTTATGAATACGGAGTCTATTGAGCTTGATTTCATTGAGGATAGCATTGTAGAAATTGCAGAAATCGCCGCTACCGTAAATGAGAGGACGGAAAACATAGGTGCAAGACGCCTTCACACAGTAATGGAGAAACTCCTTGAGGACATATCCTTTGACGCCCCTGAGTTAGCACCGGCAAAGATAAGGATAGACTGTAATATAGTCAGAGAGAAACTCTCAGAAATAGTAAAGAACGAGGATTTAAGCCGCTATATCTTATAGCATAAGGAAAACCATTGCGTAGTGCGGCAATATTTATTATCCTGGCGGTTGTAATCGGGTGTGGGTGTACGCGGGCAGTGAAAGTCCCGCCCCGAAAGGCAGGCCGTATCCCCGAAGCCCCAGTAGAGAAGACCATGATGATTGCCTCATGGTATGGCCCTGACTTTCATGGCAAACTCACGGCATCAGGTGAGGTGTACGATATGTATGGCATGACAGCGGCACATAAGACACTTCCATTTGGCACTATCTTAAGGCTGACAAATCCCGAGACCGGCGCTGCTGCAACAATTACGATAACTGACAGGGGGCCATTTGTGCCGGGCAGGGACATAGATTTGTCATACCGCGTGGCAAAAGATATTGGAGTAATAGGCCCGGGGGTACTTGCCGTGATGGTGCAATACATTGGCAGGGACATGAAATATGCCAAATACATAAAGGTCTCAGACGCTGCATCAAGCGCATATACGATACAGATAGCCGCATATGAGGACATTAAAAGCGCCGAGAGGCTAAAGGCTGTCATCATTGAGTCACATCCTGGGGTATTTATCAGGCAGGTAACCATAAATGGGAGAACTTTATACAGGGTACGAGTAGGCCGTTACACAGATAAGGAAAAGGCCATGTCCGAGGCAAAACATTTTGCAAATGAGGGGTACGATACATATGTTACACCACATGATTAAGCTGGCGGTTTAAACTATGGAGGCGGGCATGAATTCACTGATAGCAAAGGCCGGGGTGCTGATAGAGGCACTGCCGTATATACAGAAATTCAATAAAAAAACATTTGTAATAAAATATGGTGGGGCAGCCCAGACAGAGGACTCACTGAAAGAGGCCTTTGCCCGCAACATCGTCCTGTTCAACCACATCGGGATAAGCACGGTAATAGTCCACGGCGGCGGCCCAATGATTTCAAAGACGATGGAGCGCATGGGGAAATCCCCTGAGTTCATACAAGGCCACCGTGTGACAGACAAAGAGACGATGGACATAGCCGAAATGGTTCTGGGCGGGCTGATAAACAAGGAAATCGTACAGTTAATCAACCGCTCCGGCGGCAATGCTGTGGGAATAACAGGGAAAGACGGCGGTCTGATTATGGCAAGGAAGAAACTCCTGCGCTCTAACCTCTCAGGCTCCGGCGCCGTAGACATCGGCCTGGTAGGCGAGGTGACAGGGATAAACCCGTCGATTATTCATGCCCTCAGCACACAGGGGTTTATCCCCGTGATAGCCCCGATAGGTGTGTCAAAAGAGGGTGATACGCTCAATATAAACGCAGATTTTGCAGCCTCAGCAATCGCCGGTGCGCTGAAGGCTGAAAAACTGATATTACTGACAGACACCTCAGGTATCCTGAATAAAGACGGCAAGACCATATCCACAATAAGGAAAATGGATTCAGTGTCATACACCACAGACGGCACAATAAGCGGCGGTATGCTGCCGAAGATAAACTCCTGCATAGAGGCCCTTGACGCTGGAGTCGGGAAGATACACATCATAGACGGGAGAATCCCCAACAGCCTGCTGCTTGAGATATTTACACAAGAGGGCATCGGCACAGAGATAGTGCTGTAAGTGAGATCCTACGGTATAATTATGACGATACTGGTTCTTAGTCAATGAAACATAGACAAACCTATATGATAATGATATAATACGACTATGCTGACTAGAGATTATGATTTAACAGAAATTATTGATGGAGTGGAAGTTATGGGTCCAAGTCCGTTTATGAAGCATCAGGATATTAGCAGCAATTTATATGGCATTATATGGAATTATGTAAAAGCGAATGGATTGGGAAAGGTGTTTTATTCACCTTTAGATATCATATTCGAGGAAGGGGTCAATCGCCTTCAACCAGATATACTGTTTATCAAGAAAGAGAATATGACTATCCTGCAAGACTGGATTAGAGGCGTACCCGATATGGTTTGTGAGATTGTATCGCAAGGCACATTCAGAAAGGATACAGAAACTAAGAAAGCGATTTATGAAAAATATAAGGTGCCGGAGTATTGGATAGTCGTTCCAGAGTTTCTAACTATCGAGATTTTCACGATGGAAAACGATAAATATAAACTAAATTCCGCTGCAGAGATTGAAGGTACAGTTACGTCAAAGGTCATCGAAGGTCTGAAAGTCAATATCGAGGATATCTTCGAGCGATAAGTCCATTCTCCAAGAGGCTGAGTTTAGTCGAATGTCAACAAGTTCTCGTATATTCTGAGCCAATGTGTTTGCCCTGAGGCTTGAGCCAGATGCAATATCATAGGCAATTATGCTATTGTATGTAATGAGGCACGGCGAATGATTGCAGCAATGTTAATGGGAAGGAAGGGAAGCAAGGGCTTTCCCGGGAAGAATCTGCATCCGGTATTTGGCAAGCCGCTCTCCTATTATCCAATGAAGGCCGCCGCCGATACCCCTGAAATAGATAAGACATATATATCTACAGACGATGAGCGGCTTATGGCCCTTGCAGAGGAAAACTCTGTAGGGGTAATCGTGCGCCCGCCAGAGCTTTGCACTGATGCGGCCCTGGGTGAACACGTCTACAGGCACGCATATGGCATTATCAGGGAACTCAACCCGGACAAAGAATTAGAACTTGTAGTGCTGCTCATGTGTAATGCCCCCACCGTAACCCCTGCGATTATTTCAGAGGGCATAAAGGTTCTGCGGGAAAATCCAGAGTATGACTCAGCAGTCAGCGTATCAAGATACAACATGTGGAGTCCGCTTCGCGCCAGAAAGATTGACGCAGACGGCCTGCTAAAACCCTTTGTCCCTTTTGAGACGTTTGGAGACCCGAAGACGCTTAACTGTGACCGGGACTCTCAGGGCGATGTGTGGTTTGCCGACATGGGGGTTTCAATAGTACGCCCGCGGTGTCTGGAGAATCTCGATGACGGCCTCCTGCCGCAGAAGTGGATGGGGCAGAAGATATATCCGCTTAAGCAGTGGGGCGGGTGCGACATTGACTACGAATGGCAAATCCCGATGGTAGTGTATTGGCTTAAAAAGCATGGCATATAATAACAGGACACACAGCCATGTAGTTGTCACAGGTGGGGCAGGCTTTATAGGCTCACATATTGCTGAGGCATTGCTCAAAAGCGGCTGCCGCGTTACTGTCCTTGATAATCTTCACACCGGCAAAGAGGAAAACATTCCCTCAGGGGCAGATTTTATTAATATCGACCTCGGGGTAAGCGCAATGTATTCGCACATAAAGGGGATTAAATGTGACGCGGTATTTCACCTTGCAGGGCAGTCCTCTGGTGAGGTCTCGTTTGACGACCCCGAATATGACCTCAGAAGCCACGTATTAAGCACGTTTTATATGCTGCGATGGTGTAAGGATCACGGTGTTTCGCGGTTTCTCTACTCAAGTTCGATGAGCGTTTATGGCGACCCTGACACACTGCCCATAAACGAGGGGCATCCGTATAAACCGAAGACATTTTATGCGGCAGGCAAGGCAGGGGCAGAGGCGTACATAAATCTCTACGGCAGGCTTGGCATTAATACCACTGTCTTTCGCCTGTTCAGCGTCTATGGCCCGAGGCAGAATCTTGACAACAAGATGCAGGGGATGTTGAGCATCTACCTGTCATATATGCTTGAGTGCAGACCGGTAATTGTCAAAGGCTCCTCTACACGCTATCGTGACTTTATAAATGTTGGCGATGTAGTGACCGCGTGGCTGAATGCTTATGAAAATCCAGTCTCATTCGGCAAGACATATAATCTTGGCACCGGTATTAGGACAACTGTTGGCGAGCTTCTCAGTGAGTTAAAAGATGCGTTTAACTTGCCTGAGTACCCAATAGAGTTTGCCCAAAACACAGCCGGAGACCAATTTGGCACTGTAGCAGACATAAGCCTTGTAAAAAGAGAGCTGAACTGGCACCCTGCCACAGACCTTAAGACCGGCATTGCCCAAATGGTCAACTGGGCAAAGGGGCTTAAGTAGTGGCGCAGCACTCAGGCGACACACTACACCACGACATATCAGGTGAGGACATTCTCGTTCGCACTGATGAGAGATTCATGGAATACCGCAGGATGTGGGAGAATAATCCAAAGACACTTACCTCAGGTACATTCCCCGTACATCTTGATATTGAAACCACAAGCACATGCAATCTCAGGTGTCCATTTTGCAAGACCACGTACTCGCGGACTGACATAAACAACGGCTTTATGTCATGGGAGACGCTGAAAAAAATAATGGATGAGGCAGGGGAAAACGGCCTCTACGCCTGTAAGTTTAACTTCAGGGGCGAACCGCTGCTCCATAAAGAGTTATGCCGGTTTATCAGATATGCAAAGGAAAATGGTCTTGTCGATGTGTTTTTTAACACAAACGGCACACTGCTAACACCAGACAAGGCCGAGGCACTGATTGAAAGCGGCCTTGACAGGCTTACAGTATCATTTGAAGGGTTTGAGAAGGAGCTGTACGAGAAAAACCGTGTAGGGGCAACATTTGAGGCAGTCGTAAAGAATATCGAAGGCTTGAGAGATTTAAAGATACGGCATGGCTCCAAGACGCCGAAGGTACGCATTCAGGCCGTGCTTATCCCTGAGCTGCGTGACCGTCTTGATGAGTTCACCGCATTTTGGAGTGACAAGGCCGACCAGGTATCATACAATGAAATGCTGGATAACGTACCAAACACAATTAAACCGGCTGTATCGACGTGGATTTGTCCATTTCCCTATCAAAGATTAATGATAATGTGGGATGGGACAATAACCGCGTGCTATAACGACCACTACGGCAAATTGGCCGTTGGTAATGTACACAATGTGACGATAAAAGAGGCATGGAAGTCATTGATTGAGCCGTTGAGAAAATTGCACAAAGCAGGCCGCGCGCACGAGGCCCAGGCATGTGCAGAGTGCCCCATGAGAATGAACGAGATAAAAAAGCGCGGTGAGGCGTGATTACTGAAGAATGCACAACGACCGTGACTGACCCCATAGTGGTAGATTTTTTGCGGGGCATAAAAGCACTTAAAGGTCAGATAAAGGAAATATATCTGTTCGGTTCACGAACCCGCATGGATTGGCTGCCTGACTCAGACTATGATATATTGATTGTTGTCGATAAAAAAGACAGGTTAATGAAAGATAAACTCTATGACTCTGTTATGGACATATTATTAGAAACAGGCAAATTGGTATCGCTGAAGATATTTCAAACAAACGAATATATGAGATTAAAGTCAATACCAACGCCGTTCATGGAAAATGTTATGAGAGAAGGTGTCAGGCTTGAAATGCCCGGATAAGAACAATAATAAGATGAAACTGGCCGTATCAAATGTCGCATGGTATCCTAAGCAGCTTGAGAGCCTTATTGCGCTCCTGAGTTTGCTCGGCTGCGACGGCATCGAATTAGCAGCAAGTATGATTTGGGATGAACCAGTTGATTCGTCAAGGGACGACAGGCTTCTGGTGCGGCGTCAAATCGAAGACAGCGGGCTTAAGGTAACAGGTCTGCAAGCCCTGCTTTACACACGGCGTGAGCTGACGATTTTTGGCAGCGGCAGGAGACGCGCAATTGACTATTTAACAAAAATGATGGACATGTGCCGTGACCTCGGTGGCGAGGTGATGGTGTTCGGCTCCCCTGCAAACCGCAGGATTGAGGGATTAAACTCAGACGAAGCTATGGCAGTGGCCGTAGATTTTTTTCACGAACTTGGCACGTTGGCCGGTGAACGGGGCGTATACTTCTGCATAGAGCCGCTTGGAAAGACCGAGACAAATTTCATCAACACAGTCATGGACGCTGATGAGTTAATTAAAAAGGCTGGGAACCCCGCAGGACTTGGCCTGCATGTAGATATAAAGGCACTCATAGATGAAGATGAGATAAATGCCCTGTACATCACCGATGCCTTTACACGAGCCAAACATGTACACGTAAACGACCCTGAGCTTATGCCCCCGGGAAGCATGGGATTTGACAGCGCCCACAAAATAGTAAATGAAAAAATAAAGGCAAGCGGCTACAGCCGCTACATATCAATAGAGATGAGAAGACAGGAACCAGACCCAGAGGCCGCCATCAGGCAGGCCGTCAAATACGTTAGAGCAGCTTATTTCGGGGGACTATGATTAAACCCAAACCTCTGATTGCGGAAGTTATCAGAATACATGAAAAGGAGCCTTCGCGCTACTACAAGGTGCGCCTTGACAGGAGCGAACGCACACGCCCATTCTCGGACGAATTTATAAGCCGTATTCGGGCGCGTTTAGACAGCGAATGGCTTAATACTTATCCCGAACCGGAGCCGGTGTATGAAAAGTGCGCCGTGTTTTTGGGTCAGCCGCGAGAGCGCATTCTGTTTAACAGCGGCTCAGACCAGAGCATTAAATCTATTTTTGAGACATATATCGAAGCCGATGACACGATTCTCATGCATCGGCCCGGGTATGCGATGTTTCCCGTATATGCAAAGATGTTTGGGGCCGAGGCCATATATCAGGATTTCGATTCAGACCTGAATTTTGACTATGAAGGATACATAAACCGAATCGACAGCAATCTGCGCATGGCTGTGCTGGAAAATCCAAACGGTTTTATAGGGGTGGCGCCGCCAGAGGATATGCTCAGAGAATTTGTCAGAACCTGTGAACGTGCCGGAGTTATTGCCGTAGTTGACGAGGCGTATTTTTTCTTTCATGACATTACAGCGGCTGATATGATTCAAACCCATGAAAATCTGATTGTGGTGAGGACTTTTTCAAAGGCAATGGGGCTTGCCGGGCTTCGGGCCGGGTATCTGCTGTCACAGGAGGAAAATATTAACTCGCTCTATAAGGTAAAACCCATGCATGAGCTAAACGGGATTGCCCTGTTGTTGATAGATGAACTATTAGACCATACGGAGGAGATTTTTTCCTTCACTAAGGAGACATGCGATTGCCTTCAATATCTGAAGGATAAACTTGCCGAAATGGGCATAGAAACCAGCAAGAGTGTGGCTAACTTTCTGGCGGCACGCTTTGGGGCACATTTCTCAGGCGAACAGATGAGCCTCAAACTCAGAGATAAGGGAGTACTGCTGAGACGCCCTTTCAGAGAGGAACACCTCAGACAGTGGACAAGGATAGGCACCGCACCTGTTGAAAAACTGGATGCTGTCCTTGAAATGTCTAAAGAGCTGCTGCGGGCATCATAGTGAACGCAATACCGGCTTCCGGCTGACAGCCCACGTGAATACATTATTTATATATGACTCATACAGCGGTAAATTAGGCAGCATTGTAAAGGCCGATAAGGTGTTTCTGTTTTCATTAACATCTAAGAAACACGTATCAGATTCATATGTACGCCTGTTACAGGCCGTTGGGTGTACCTTTGAAATCATAGACTCAACCAAGGCTGTCAATGAATCAGCCCTCAGTATGAGAGATATGTATATACGGTTTATAGCAAAACTGCCGGCCAAAGTTAAAAACAAAGGCAGTGACTTAAAAGAGATTTTTGCCGTCGGGCAGCATGCGTCTTTATGGTGGTTCAGCCTTGTGGCAGAGAAAAACACGCACAAGTCCGACACCCTGACAAGGCTTTCCCAGCTTGATGCGATAACTGAAGCCATAAAACGCTATAACATAAATAAAATCATAATAACATGCAGCTCATCCAGACTCAAGAGCGCACTAACCGGTTATGCAAAGGAAAAGAACATACTCATTGATAATTCAAATAAGCATCATAACAACACAGCAGCCAAAGCTAAAAGCGTAATAAAACAGATAACAGGGATTCTCTATTACTTTATTTACAGCCTCTACACTTCGATGACTATTAAGAGGGAATTTGCAGGCGTTCAAAGAGAACCTGTTGATGACAACGCCCTGATGCTGATAACTTACTACCCGAATATCGACATAGCACAAGCAAAAAAAGGCATCTTCGCAGACAAGAACTATATGAATCTGCAAACAATGCTGACAGCAGCAGGCAGCGCCATTACATGGATAGCCCTATATGTTGAAAGCAACGCAATCACGAAAGAGGAAGCCATACGTTCAGCAAAGACGTTCATAAACAATGGCAGCCGTATATATTTCCTTGATGAGTTCAACTCATTGTGGACTCATCTCAGCTCATTAGTTACAATGTTTTTCAGCGCACTGAAGTTTATCCTGCTGGAGAAGAACATTAAGGCGGCGCACGTTATCAAGGATTACAACATATATGCTTTGGTCAAAGATGACTGGTATAGCTCCTTTATGGGCATAGCCGGATACCAGGGCCTTGTGTACTATAAGACATTTAAGAGGCTTTTATCTACAATTAAGGCAAGAAAGTACCTCTACCTGCTTGAGCATCAGGCATGGGAGAAGGCATTTATCTCAGCAAAAAAGGCGCTTGGGCTTACACCACCGGCTTTAGGCTCACAATCTGGCACGGTGTCGCAAATGCTGCTGAATTTCTTTAATGACTCATCAGAGATACGCAATACAGGCCGGTATTCATTACCCAAGCCCGACATTATCATATGCAACGGGCAGCATCCATATAACTCTATGCTGGGGGGCGGTTGGCCGCAGGAGAAACTGTATATAGCTGAGGCTGTACGATATTCTTATTTAATCAAATTTCTTGAGGCTGAGTTTATCAAGACAGAAAAAATTGTGCTGCTGGCCTGTTCTATCAGCATATATGAAAGCAGTTCGATGTTAAACGTCCTGTATGAGGCGCTAAACAATGAACCCGGCATCCCAGGCATTGAAGTATGGATAAAGCCTCATCCATTTTTACAGATAGAGAAACTGTTTCAGTACTCAGGGATAGAAATGAAAAGCTGTTCTTTTAAGATAGTAAATGAACCAATCGGGACGCTTCTTCAGCGCGCCCGTGTAGTAGTGGTTGGGGAGTCAAGCGTTTGTATCGAGGCCATAGCCTTTGGCTGTGATGTGTTTATTGTAAATTCCCCTGAGTGGATAAGCATGTCCCCCCTGACAAAGACCAGGGCTTCTATGATTAACACGGTATCATCGGCAGACGAACTTAAACGGCAAGCCAGTAGAATATTCATGGAACAACATGACACATCCCGGCATAAGACAGAGGCAAAGAGGATAATAAACGAGTTTTTCTATTTCAACGAGCCGGTTGACAGCGTTCAAAGATTTTATGATTTAGTAAATAAGTGACAGCTATAGGCTGGACAAGCGCCATCGTATACATAAGTAGACGCAGGCGAAAACAGGGACAGCGACCGCATGTGGAAGGAACAGTGCTGATATGCAGAGGTTAAATACGGGAGGAAATGAGATGGCGGTTGATATATTTGGGATTTCCTGCCATACATGGACAGTTAGGGAATATGGCGACTACTGCCTTGGGGATAATATAGGAAGCGCGTTGACTTTTTCCGTTGTTGGCATAATGCCTTCTGAAAGCGAGACAAAGTCACTGCATAAAATGAACCATGAACTGTATCACGCGCAAGGCAGGATTATTCGCATCGATGATTATGAAGATAAACAGGTATTGGTTTTTGACTGCGGAATATATGCCTTCTCATTTGACAGCCTTCCTGAGGGAATCGAAAGTGGCTCAAATGTGACAATGATATTTTATCTGCTGTTCGATGAGGATTATCATTGTGAGCTTACAGTAAATAATGAACCTCTCTTTAGTGTTGTCCCCGGTATGGTTTATGACTGGAGGTTGAAAGATATATTGATATGGGCACGAGACTCAGATAACGGGGAGAAATACTTTGAAGACCTGCCGGTTGAATATGTATCTCCCTATGGAGAAATCTACAAAAGTATCAGACAAACCAATACTCATCACGACTGCGGTGGTTATACGACCGAGTATATTTTAATGTGTGAGATGCTGTAAGACTAAAGAATGAAACAAGCGACCGATAAATACAAGGATTAAAGCGACACAATACTAAATTCTTGAGCATATCTCATACAATGCTATAACTTATGCTCAACATCCGCTTGTTGGCTGCTTGCCTATATCAGGAAACTCAGCTTCTGTATCCCTGTGTTTGATGGACAAGTAATTTACTGTGTCAAACACGCCGCCATCATATACACCGGTTAGAAAAATATGTTAGAGTACTTGTGGGTGACGGCAGTTGAATGAAAGAACTCGACGAACACAGATGACAGCAAGATGTGAACTATGCGGCCTCAGTGGTTTTGAGTTAATCGCTACTGAAATCAGAGAGGGGCCGGGGCGGATTTGCCAGTGTACGCACTGCGGTCTTGTTATACAGGACATTACGATGGACGCTGAGGAGCTGGCAGCGTACTATAACGAGATATACCAAAAGACCAACTCCCTCGACGCTGGTAAGGAACAGTCTCCTCAGGAGCATTTCGAGGACAGGCTCAAGACCATTGACCCAGTTGTCGGACAGCTTCGTGATTATCTCCATTCAGATTTAACTGTCCTTGAGCTTGGCTCAGGCACAGGGGAACTGCTCTACAGCATAAAGCCGCATGTGAAGTCCGTCACAGGCATAGAGATACACAAGGGATTCGTCGAATTTATGAAAGACTCTCTTGGAATCGAGGCATACTCACAGGATATAAACGATATTGACTTTGGCGGCAGGAAATTCGACTTGATTGTCTCCATAGCCACGCTTGACCATCTTATCAATCCCTTTGAGACCCTGTTAAAGCTGAAATCCCTGCTCTCTGACGACGGGCTGATGTACGTTGAAGTACCAAACAGGGATGAGGCGCTGAATCATTACCTGCCTGAGCCGAATCTCAAGGCATTTAACAAGTTTTTTTGGCACAAGGCGCATTTCTATTATTTCACAGCGGATACGCTGACAAAATTAATGCAAAAGGCCGGACTGAGCTGTGAACTAAGCTGCAGGCACGAGTACACGCTTCACAACTACTTGAACTGGTATTTCAGGGGGGTGCCCCAGGGTTCGTTCGTAGACGCCGTTACAGAGAAAGGCCTTTTTACGGGTAACAGTGAGTTTGAGGCGGGAATGAATGATATGTTTAACGAAATGAACGAGCGCTTTCTGAGGCTGATGTCAGCGACAAATCAGGGCGACACGCTGTGCTGTGCGGCAAGGAAACATGACTCAAAAGGAAAACAATGAAAGTATTGTTGATATACCCAAACATCAGGGGGATGAATATGCTTCCTCCGGCAATCGCGCTTTTCTCATCAATACTGAAAGAACAAGGGCATACGGTATCGCTCTTTGACGCCACAGATTACCCAAATATTGAAGATAACGAGTTTAACAGCGATAAACTGAAAGAAAAAAACCTGAATGTCCGCCCCTTTGACGACACACTCTTAAAAATTACATTTAAGGAAGATGACCTCTTTGAGTCATATAAAAAACACGTAGAGGGCATTTCCCCTGACCTCATTGCTATGTCAACAACAGAGGACATGTTCCCAATAGGGATTAGGCTGCTTGAGCTGTCGTCAGTTTATAAAATCCCCACATTGGTTGGCGGGGTGTTTGCAACCTTTGCGCCGGAGCTTGTGATAAGCCGACCGGAGGTGGATATGGTCTGCGTCGGTGAGGGCGAACATGTTATAAAGGAACTGTGTGCGCGCATGGACAAGTCAATGCCATACGACGATATACCGGGGCTTTGGACAAAGAAAAAAGGTGAAATAAGGCGCAACCCCATGGGGCAGGCAGTTGATATGAACGAAAACCCGATGCTTGATTTGTCGATATTCCCTGAGGGGCGCCTCTACAGGCCGATGCAGGGGCGGGTGTGGAGGATGTTTCCACTTGAGACACACCGCGGCTGCCCGTACCAGTGTACGTACTGCAATTCCCCATCTCAGACATATAAATACAGGGAAGAGACAGGCTCAAGGTTCTTTCGCAAGAAGCGCCTTGATAAGATTAGGCAGGAGATAATTCATTTCCGCGATAACTACAACGCCGAGGCGTTTTATTTTTGGGCAGATACGTTCTTTGCCTATTCAGAGACCGAGTTTGACGCCTTCGTTGAGATGTACTCGGACTTTAAAATCCCCTTCTGGTGCCAGACGCGCCCTGAGACTGTCACACATAGGCGTGTGAAAAAACTCTCAGAAGTGGGCATGTTCAGAATGGCCTTCGGCATAGAACACGGCAACGAAGAGTTTAGAAAGCGTGTTATTCACCGGAGCGTGAAGAATGAGACTATTATCAAGGCCCTTGCAACGGTTAATGATGTGGGCGTCCCATTCAGCGTAAACAACATATTGGGATTCCCATTTGAGACACGCGAGCTGACGTTTGACACAATAGAGCTGAACCGGCATATATACGCCGACAGCATGAACGCCTATTCATTCAGCCCGTTTCACGGCACACCACTGAGAAAAATCGCAGAAGAACAGGGCTACATCAAACCCGGCACTATAGCCCGTTCAGTCACAAGACCAACACTGTTAAATATGCCGCAGTACACACCTGAACAAATAGAGGGTGTCAGGCGGTGCTTTGTGATATATACAAAACTGCCGAAGTCCATGTGGCCTGAAGTCGAAAAGGCCGAAAGGCTGACCTCCGAAGGCGACGCCATATGGGAGAAACTCAGAGACGAAGTGGCAGAGAAATATATGCCGCATAACGCTGAAGAAAAAATAACGGACTAGTCAGGCAAGCACACGCCCAAAATAAATAAATGAAAAAATCTCTGCCAGTACTAACCGCCTTAACATTTCTCTTATCATTGGTACTGTACATCTCCGGCGGGTTTGATTACTTTGAGCTGAAGGCCTATGATATATACTGCCGGTACTTAAATCCCGCGACTACTTCTGACAACATAGTCATAGTTAAGATTGACCAGCACAGCCTTGATGAAAGGAGTAAACAGGGGACAAACTGGCCGTGGCCGCGCCAGCTCTATGCCGCAATGGTAGAGTATATGTCGGAGGCCGATGCAATATTTATTGATATACTATATACCCAGTCGTCCTTCTACGGCGTGGAAGACGACAAATTATTTGCCAATGCCGTAAAGAAGGCTGGCAATGTCTATATAGCCCTGTTCCTCTCGGAATCGCCCCCTAAACAGGTATCTCAGGTATCTGGGGCAGAAGAGGCACTTATCAGACGTGTAGAAATCAGGGACAACGCCACAGTGTTCAGCACCTTTAGCTCTATGGTACCCCAAATAGAGGAACTGATGGAGGCAGTAAGGGGTGGGGGCAATGTTTCGATTTCACCTGACAGGGATAGCATTTACAGGAAAATCCCCCTGTTCTTTAAACTAAGAGGTCATACAATACCGTATTTTACGCTTGGGTTTCTGATAGATAAAAAGGTTGCTGCTATTGCCGATGGTCATCTCATTGTAAAGGGAAAAGAGGTTCCGGGAATAAGCCCGTACATTAGATATTCTACCCACGAAGACCCATATCGCTCTATCTCAGCTGAAGAGATACTCCAGTCCCATCTTGCAGCGTCACAGTCAGAAAAGCCTGCGATCGATAAAGATTTCTTTAAAGGAAAGACTGTTTTTATGGGGCTGACCGCGGCAGGACTATATGATTTGAAATCCACACCGGTTGCCACCATCTCAACAGGCATAAATATCCATGCCGCCGCCTTTGACAATATCGTTAACGGCAGATTTATCAGAAAGCTGGACAAGATATACGTGTGTCTGCCCATGTTTATTCTCTGTCTCTTTGCCGTTACCTCTGTGTTAAGGCGGCACTCGCTCTTAAGCAACATTGGGGCATTGGCTGCGACTGTTGTTGTAATAATAGCCGTTACCGCAATTTTATTCAAAAATGCAATATATCTTGAGGTCATACCTCTTTTAGCCGCCGATGTAACAAGTTTCATTGCAGCGCTGGCATATAGTTATGCCTCAGAGGGCAAGCAGAGGCAGTTTCTTAAGACTGTTTTTACGCAGTACATGGACAAGAAGATTGCCGAACACATATTAAGAAATCCAGAGCTGCTCAAACCTGGCGGCAACACTATGGACGTTGTAGTGTATTTTGCCGACATTGCAGGCTTTACAACAATCTCCGAGATGCAAACCGCCCAGGAGACGGCCATCATGCTTCATGGCGTGATGAGCGAGCTAACAGAGGTAATCATCGGATACGGAGGCGTGGTAGATAAATATATTGGCGACTGTATAATGGCCTTTTGGGGCGCCCCAGTGGTCTCAGAAAGCGATGAGATAAACTCATGCAGCGCTGCCGTAAACTGCCTCAAGGCGCTGGATAAGGTCAATAACGAATTTAAAAGCAAGGGATTCCCCAATATTTCCCTTCGCATAGGTATGCACAAAGGCGACGCTATCGCAGGGAATATGGGCAGCAACAGGCTCTATAATTTCACTGTCATTGGCGACACGGTAAATCTCGCATCGAGGCTTGAGTCTGTAAATAAGTATTTTAAGACGAAGATAATAGTAAGCGAAGATGTACTTGCCGGTACAAATGACTTATTTTTAAGCCGTGAGCTGGCCCTCATAGAGGTCAAGGGCAAGAGCATACCGGTAAAAATATTTGAGGTCATGGGTTTTGTTGACGGCATAGACGATGACAAAAGACTGCTTGCCGGGCGCTATACAGAGGCGATGCACCTGTTTAAAGAGGGAAAGTGGCAGGAATCGGCAGAGAAATTAGAGGAAATCCTAAAGCTGTATACGGCAGACGGGCCATCGGGTGTACTGTTAAAACGGGTAAAGAATTTATTGGCTGCCCCGCAGCCCTTAAAAGACGACTTGACAAAAGATTGGATAATTGTTAAAATGACAGAGAAATGATGAGAAAGATTGCAGTAATAGTGATTTTGTTGTTTGTACCTGCGCTTGTCTATAGTGAGACAATGCAGGTAATCACGAAGGAGAATGCTGTCAGGGCAGACTGCAACTTTTACTCTGCCGTCAAGGCGATGGTCAAGTATGCCGACACGCTGGAGATAGTCTCGACTAAGGGTGACTGGTACATGGTGAAGTTTGGGGATAAGTCCGGCTGCATACACAAAACCGCACTCAACAAGACTGCTGTAGCATTAGCCAAGACAGAGGGCGGCAAGCACACCGCCTCAAAGGATGAGGTATCGCTTGCTGGCAAGGGATTTAATCCGCAGGTCGAGGATGCCTATAAGAAAAAGCACCCGGAACTGGATTTTGATCTTGTTACTAAAATAGAAGGCTTCACCGTACCGGCTGAGAAGGTTGCAGCGTTTATAAAGGACGGGGGCCTAAAGGAATAGACGGAATAAATCAGCCATGAAAAAACTCTTAAGTATAATGATATTTGCAGCGTTTGTATCTGCGGGCTGTGTACCTTCGCTTACGTCTTTAACAGAGACGGCGGTCAAGACAGGGTCAGCGGTGTCCAAGGCAGCACGTGAGATTACGCCGGAAGAGGAATACTATATCGGCAGGTCTGTTGCGGCAAGGATTCTGTCGTCCTATAAACTTTTGAATGACCCGGACTTTACGGCGTATATCAATATCACGGGGCAGTCGATAGTGTTTCACTCGGAGATGCCGTTCACATTTGGCGGCTATCACTTTGCGATACTGGATTCTAAGGAGGTAAATGCCTTTGCGTGTCCTGGAGGGATTATATTTATCACAAAGGGTATGATAGATTTAGCGGTAAACGAGGACCAGCTTGCGGCGATACTTGCGCATGAGGTTGCACACATAACCCATAAGGACGGGCTTGGTGCGATAAAATCATCTCGATGGACTGAGGCGCTGACAGTAATGGGTTCTGAGGCTGCAAAGCAATACACCCCTGGTCAGGTGTCTCAGCTGTTGAGTGTTTTCGAGGGATCAATAGATGACATCGTTAAATCTCTGGTAACAAACGGCTACTCAAGGACGCAGGAATATTCAGCAGATGAAACCGCGGTTGTCTATCTAAAGGCGTCCGGCTACAACCCCGCGGCATTGAAAGATGTACTGAGTAATCTGCAAAGCAAGACGGGAAGTTCTGACGGCGGTATGTTTAAGACTCATCCATCACCGACTGACAGGATAAAAGAGGTAACTGCTAAACTCACAGAGTCTCAGGTCTCCGACTTTTTTAAGGTTCGCACGAAGAGGTTTTCTGACCACTACACCAAGTTCTCCAAATAGTGTAAACAACCAGCAAAACCAGACTAAATTGCTGCTAGGGCCTGAGCAACTTAAGTATATATTGAATATCCCCTTTCTTAAGCCCCGCCAATGATGGTATGAAAAAGACGAATGCGCTGACTGCAAGCGTATAGATAATGCCTGAGGTAAGAAATCCCATGATCATATGGTCTTTTGTCAGAGGGTCAATAATAATTGCCGTTACATATGCCGCCACAGTCATAAACCCTATACAAATCGCCTGATGCCGCAAGTAGTGGACGAAAGATATACCAATTGGCTTTGATATATAAAAAAGCAGTGCATTGACGCTTATTATGTTTATGGCAGCCATTTTAACAGCTAAGCCTGCCGCTCCAGCGCCAAACCCGAAATGCTTTGGAGACGCTATTAAGAAAAAAGACACGGGCACACCGGCAGCGCTTACAATGATTCCAATATTTCTGTACAAGACGGTCTTTCCCATTGCGAAATACGCCGAGGCCACTAACTGTCCATAGGTCTGATGAATCGGATAAAATGCCATAACAGTGACTGCCCACAGTGCAGCACCGTATTGCTCACCGCCAAATATCTGAATAACTTTTGCTGCGTTCACTGAGACAAAACACGAAAAAAACGCGGCAATAGAAAACATCAGCGGCACATATTTCTCAAAAATGCCTGTCATTCGCGCAGTGTCGTTCTCTGCATGTACGATGGAAAACTCTCTCATCAGAAGCGGTGTCATTGCCCCGGTAAACAGGAAACACAGAGCGCCTATCTGTGCAGAGAGTCCGAAATACCCCTGTTCAGTGCTTCCACTAAAGACCTGCAAAAGCCAGAGGTCAAATATATTCGTGAGCATCGCTATCAGCCCTGTAATAAACAGTGGATGGCTGTAGGCGTATGTTTCCCTTGCGTAGCGCTTTATGTGGTGTGTGGTCAGCCCTGTGTTTTTAAAAAGCGCAAAGCCGCCCCTTTGCATGATAAACACTAAGGCTGCTAAAATAAAGATGAGTACTGCATAGTGATATAAAAAAAAACTGCTAAGATTCAATTTGCCAGATATTAATAGCAGCAGCAAAAGAGACAATCCCAAAACCCGCTGACCAATTTTTGCCATTTCTGCAGCAACTGTCAGCCCATAGGCGTCTGCCATTTGGCTCAATATCTGCGTTATCCATGTTAAAAGCCCAAATACTGCGGCCATATAAATATAGCCTATGTGTTCAGCCGGCCAGATATACACGTAGAGTGAGCTTATATGCAAGGTGCCGACGAAAAAAAACACAGCAAGACAGACCAATATGCCAAATAACATGTAGAAACGCACCAGATGTGAGTCCTGCGGGTTCTTCGATAGCATTGTGAAGTACCCCGTTGAAGTGTTTAACTCCAGAAACGAGATTAGCTGACTAAAAAAGCCGGTTAAGTAGTTGAAGTCGCCATAGGCACGCGGGCCAAGACTCCGCGGTATAATCGTCTGCGAGATCAGTCCTATCAGAAGGCCGGCAAAGTTTGTTGTCAGCTTATAGAGGTATCTCTTGTTGAAGGAATCAGTGGTTCTTGTTTTCAATAAGGGCATCTATAGATTTTAAAATATTTTCTTTTGTATTGTCTTTACATACGTAGTGATTCATGTACGAGTTATCTCTCTTTTTTTCCAGTGTGCCATTTAAAAACAGGTCTATGGCGGCAATAAGCCCCTCAGTGCTTTCAAAGTAATGGACACGCTTTTTCAGCAGTTCAAGGACATCCTCCGCGTATGGGTTAATGGGGTCGCTCAATAAAAATATCTCAGTATCTAAATGTATAACCTCAACCAGCGGCTGTGAAGGATATTCAATAACTACAGCACGTGGACTATAAATTTGCAAAAATTCATCTAATTTCAAATCATAAACTACCTTTAAGCGCTTTACCTTATTTAAGAGCGTAAAGACTGAGCAGTTTTCAACTGTTGAATTTATAAATGGTTTTACATAAGCGTTAATGCCGTCAATAGAATCCATATAATTAATAATTTCAATTTGTATCTTTGTTAATCTGTCGGGTGGAGTTCTGACAATCCCTCCTTGCAGCATTGACAGCGTATTAGTTACAGGGAACAGGATATCTATCGCCTGTCTTTTGCGTTTTTTTGGTATTAAGTTTACCTTTCCAAACGGCAGGACATCAATGTTAATTTGTTTTTCAGGATAAAGTTTTTTCAAATCATTTTTAGTGAATCCATAGCTGAAATAATAATCACATCTTTTGAAGTCAGTATTAAAGTGCCATGGAATAAAGGTCTCTCCAAACAGACACCCATGCTGAGAACCTGCTGTCTTTATATGAACAGACCTCAGATATTCAAATGTTATTGCCCTTGTGCCATCCCAGGGGGAACACCCCCATATCCCAAGACATATTGGATATTGCTTATTAATGCTTCTTAATGCGTCAACAGTGTTTAAGTACAATACTATGTTATTGTTAAATGACTCGGTTATATCTTTAATAAAGATATTGGCAAGTGAATCGCCATTGATGTTATGCCTGATACCTGCGGGTAATGTTTTGAAATTATGATTTACTTTGACCCCGGTATTCTCAGCATGTTTATCAGCTATGACGTTATATTTATTAAGACGGCTTTTTATGAACTCAATTTCATATAAAGGCTCAGAAAGCAGGATTGTTTTTTTCTTTGCTGAAAACCCCTTGTGCCGCATTGATGACAATAATACATATATTAATCTGTTAATCATATATAACGGCATATTCTTAAACCTTCTAAATAGCGCAGATAGTTCTTTTATGTAGTGTCTCTGCCTGCGCTTAATGTTATGATAAGATATTATCTTAATATCATATCCACCAAATAATTGAGATAGTTGATTTATAATATACGTCATATCAGTGCTTATATCAGGAAATGTGGTGCTAAAGTCAAAGTTATAAATAATTATCTCATTTGGCTCATCAGGTTTATGTAACTCTATGAGGTGTTTTAATGAGATTACAAAGAAGTAATAAGCAGCAAAATGATTTTTCCCGCTATAGGAGTAAAGGGCTGAGAAAAATTTCATATCAAGGCCGTATGCCTTATTTATTTCCGCTGAAACTGTATTGTCAAGGGCAAGCAGTATCTCATCCACAACCGCATCTGTATAATCCATAGCCTTCTTGATTTCATCGGTGCTGAGGAATTTACTCAGGCACTGGCATTTAATATTATAGACCTCTTTCAGGTAAACATCGACTGAAGAGCTGGTAGAGAAAAGCATGTGATCATCACTATAGTTGTTATTGCGATAGTGCTCAGCATCCCTGATGGTATGCAATACTACAGTAGTAGTCACTAAACCCTGGCTTTTTGAAATAAATCTGGAATATCTGCTGAATTCAAGGTGCTATCCATCTGCGAATGTACCGCATAATGAGTAAATTTGTCAAGCCGTTTATCACTGTTTACTGCATTTTAGGCCATTTGACAGTCAACATACAAAATTGTATGTGATTTTGCATTTATCTCTATTTCTCCGCCCTGATGCGAATAGGAGAATGGCGTATTTACTGGGTTTAGAGTACATTCATGCGAATTTCATATATATATAGGTAGTAACATTATCAGGGAGGTGTGCAGTGAAAGACAACTTTGAGAAGTCAGTAGAGTTTGTCCTTACCGCTGAGGGCGGGTATGTCAATTCAGACCCTGGAGGTGAGACAAACTATGGCATCAGCAAGAGGGCTTATCCCTGGCTGGATATTAAGAATCTCGGTTTCGCGGAGGCGAAGGAGATATATTTCAACGACTATTGGCTTTTGGCGGGGTGCGATAAACTGCAGTGGCCTATGTGTCTTGTCCAGCTTGACACGGCTGTGAATATGGGAGTTGGACAGGCTAATAAGATGCTTAAGCAGTTGAGCGGCTTGTCCCAGAGTCAGGGAGTTGCTGCATATTTGACAATGCGGAAAAAATATTACGAGTCAATCGCTGGTTCTGGCCGTAATGCACATTTCGTGAACGGCTGGTTAAACCGCCTTAGGCGGTTAAGTAATTACATTGAGTCACATTAAGGAGGTCACAAATGAATGGAAACAGGACTACGGTAGAAGGTGTATTGCAGATGGGCTTAGGGATAATGAGCCTATTCGGGTACGGAGTACCAAGAAATTACATTGGCGGGATGACGGCCCTTATCAGCGGGTTAGAGGCATTGTTCGCGCAGCCGCATGAGGTCGGAAGCGTGGCAGTTAAGCCAACTGCTGAGACAACGCAGGCCGCTTCCTAAGTAAGCTTCCATGACATGAACCTCCGGGGCCGCAATGCTGACAGGTCCCGGAGGGGCCCCCATGGAAAACGCAATGAACTGCTATATTCATAGCAGAATCCTGTCGTAAAACCCAACTATTTTAATTAGGAGGATGTTACATGAAAGAAGTTTGTTATCTGAAAGACCCAAAGACGGGGAAGTTTGGGGAAGTTTATGGGAAGCAAGCCGGGCTGTTCGCATGGCGGTGCTGAGGTGTCAGATGAGTTATCGCAGCGGGTGGAAAGGGAAAAAGGCGTTATAAAATAGAGAGTTGACGCTGCGGCAGCTTTAGGGAATTTGAAGCCGAAAGACAGTGAGTTAAAGGACAAGGCAGAGCGGTTAGCCCGTGAAG
>JAMOAZ010000026.1:0-49413 GCA_039908505.1 Nitrospirota bacterium | reverse complement strand
TTCGAGGGGAGGTTACTATTGGACATTGATGTTAAGGGCTAAAACCGGGCCTGACACAGTTTAGTTAACAGACCCGAAGAGTCTCTTGTCTAAAGACAGATTACCACTTCAACTGTCGCTTTAGCAGCTTGTCATAAAATTTCCTTGTTAGAAAACACTGCGTGTGGATTTCGTCGTCGTAGAATTTGGTCTCTATCGTAAATGAGCGGCGGCATTCCCTTGGACTTAGTTTCAGCGAGCCCACGGCGAATGCCCACCAGTTGCCAGGGTATGTCGCTATGGTCGCTGTGTATAAGTCTACCACAGGGAATGTCTTCATAAGTTTCTCCTGCATCTCTATCACTATGTCTTTGTGCAGGTGCAGCGATTCTGTGTGCGTTACGAACATCCCGTTTTCTGTCATCGAGTTCTTCACCGAATCAAAAAACTCCTTTGTAAACAGCGTCCTCGCAAAGCCGATTACGTCCGTAGAATCCACTATCACCAAGTCTATCCCCGTCGAGTTTTTTACGAACTCTGCGCCGTCCATTACCTTTATCTCAACCCGTGGGTCGTCTATCGCCTGCGCTACGTCAGGGAAAAATCTCCTTGATACGGTTATTACACTTTCATCAATCTCCACAAAATAAACCTTCTCCACCGTCTTATGCTTTAAGACCTCTCTTACAATACCGCCGTCGCCGCCGCCTATCACTATAACCCTTTTAGGGTTTGGGTGCGCGTGCATCAGGACGTGGGTCAACATCTCGTGATAGAAGAACTCATCCCGTTCGGTAATCTGTACTATGCCGTCAAGCAGGAGCATTTTGCCAAAGAAGCGGTTCTCTATTACTGCTATATCCTGAAATTTACTCTTCTCTCTATGTAAAATAGCTTCTACCTCGTATGAGTGCTTTATTGGCGAGAATGGTTCCTCCTCAAGAAATTTAAACATCACGGCCTCCTTATATATTTTTTTTAAACTATTAAAGTCTCAGGGATTGAGCAGCCGTTAAACTCAGACGCATACGAAATCGTATATGCCCCGCCGGATAGGATGAGGACCATATCGCCCACTTCCGGTTCGTACAACTGCACGTTTTTGTCTATCACATCAAAGCTGTCACAGCTTGGGCCAGCCAGCGTCCAGTTATCCTTTATACCAGTTGTGCCTCGTGTCTCAGTTATGTATGTATATTTTATCCCGCCGATGCTCTCCATAAGCCCGTTAAACACACCTACGTCTATGTAGAGCCACTTGCCGTCAAGACGGTCTGCCTTTCCCGTCACGCGCGTAACCATTATACCCGCATCTCCTACGACAGCACGTCCAGGCTCAAGGTGGACGGTTATGTTGTCAAAGCGCTCTTTGATGAGCTTATTAATATGCCTTTCGATTGCCTCTACGGTTAAAACGCTCTTTGTATATTTAATCGGATAGCCGCCGCCTATGTTTATCAGTGAGATTGTAATTCCGGCCTCCCGCGCCATATCCGAAAGCAGACGTGCCTTGTCAAGGGCGATGTTCCAATTATATATGTTATTGCACTGAGATCCGACATGAAAGGTAATCCCCAGTGGATTAAGTCCATTCTCTTTTGCCGCCGTCAACAGCGACATGGCGTCTTCTATCTCAACGCCGAACTTTTTACTCAGCGGCCACTCGCTCCCCTCATTGGGGATAGCAAGGCGCACGTAGAGGTTCGAGTTGGGGGCGTGTTGGGATAACTTTTCAATCTCAGTAGGGGAATCATATGAGAAATATCTCACACCATAAGAATACGCGCTCTTTATAAAGTCTGTTGTCTTGACGGGATTACTTGATATAATCCTCTCAGGATTGACCCCAAGGGCCGACAGCACATTGAGCTCCCCAATATTTGATATTTCAAAACCCACATCCAGACCCGTTAATAAGCGCAAGACCTCAACCGAGGGGTTTGCCTTAACTGCATAGAAGACCTTGCAGCCGTCTATTCCCCTGCCAATTGTGGCAGCGCTGCGCCTTATCCTGTCGCCGTCCATGAGCAGAACAGGGGTCTTCAGGTCAACCGTATCTATATAGTTTAATATCTTAAGTAAGGTTGACTTTTCGACCAGCTTTGCCGCTGTGTCTTCTATTTTAAACGATTTTACCATTTATCTCCATAAAGATGTTATTATAACAGAACGCTCAGAATTCTTCCTATATTATTATGAGCAAGGGCCGATGAGGTCAGAAGCAGCAAATTCTCAGCGAGGGCGTGGCAATTTTGGAACGGGCGAAAGATTCTTTTGTCAGAAGGATATTTCTTCGGGATGAGTATTTCATTTTGAAGAGGTACTGGGTTTTGCCAATACTGGTGTGGTCTGCGCTCATTGGGGCTTCACTCCTCTGGAATTTATCTTCGATAAAGCGGCAGTCTCTGGCAATAGTGGAGGGGCAGGCACGCGTTATGTTTGGATTAATAGAGATGACGCGTCTGTGGAATTCTAAGCATGGCGGAGTATATGTGCCAATTACTGATACCACTACCCCTAATCAATATCTCAATGTTCCAGAAAGAGAAATCGTAACCATACAGGGTAAAAGATATACACTAATGAACCCTGCCTATATGACCCGTCAGATAGGGGAAATAGCAAAGGAGAACAACAACCTTCTATTTCACATTACCAGCCTGAAACCGCTCAGGCCAGAAAACGCACCTGATGAGTGGGAGACCATGGCGTTAAAAGAATTTGAAAATAACAAAAATAAGGAAATATTTGAGCTTATTGAAACGAAAACCAGCAGTTCATTCAGATATATGGCCGTGCTTTTAGTGAAAGAGTCGTGTCTGAGGTGCCATAAACAACAAGGCTATAAGGTTGGAGACATACGCGGCGGCATTAGTATTACTTTAAACGCTGACACTGTAATTAAATCGATTTATAGGCAGCAGGATACAATTATAGCCTTACATGTCGCCGTGTTTATAGTTGTATCCAGCCTGATGTATTATATTATGTCACGCAGGCGGAGCCAGTATCTAACCCTTCAAAAGATTAAAGAACAACAGGACGGCCTCATAGAAAGTCGAACAGCCGAGCTGAGGGATTCAAATACTCGGCTCATGGAGGAGATAAAACAACGGCAGAGGACAGAGCAAACACTGCGCGACTCGGAGATGATGCTGAGTTCAGTAACTCAGTCGGCCAATGACGCAATCATATCTGCCAACGCCGACGGCTATATAATATCGTGGAACAAGGCGGCAGAGACAATCTTCGGCTACACCACAGAGGAAGTAGTGGGCGGACGGGTTACCGTCCTGATGCCAGATCGTTACAAAGACTTGCACACCAAAGGGTTGAACAGATTCATCAGAGAAGGTATATCAACAGTCGTCGGAAAAATTGTTGAACTACACGGCCTGAGAAAAGATAACACAGAGTTTCCACTTGAGATATCTCTATCAAGCTGGACAACAAGTGATGTGATATTCTTTACCGCTATTATTAGGGACATTACAAATCGTAAAATAATGGAGGCGGACATCAGCGAAAAGGCTCAACAGCTTGAGTCTATGGCCGATGACCTCAAAAAAAGGGTAGCCGAGGGGATAGAAAGATACAAGAAACAGGAGCAGCTGATAATCCAGCAGTCAAAAATGGCGGCAATGGGTGAGATGATTGGCGCAATAGCACACCAGTGGAGGCAGCCGTTAAACGCCGTCGGGGTACTGATTCAGGATATGCAGGACGCCCAGGCCTTTGGAGAACTTGATAAAAAATATATGGATGACTCGGTCGAAAAAGCGATGGAACAGATACAATTTATGTCGAGAACAATAGATGATTTCAGGACATTTTTCAAACCGTCAAAAGAGAAGTCTCCATTTAATCTAAAATTGTCCTTTGAGGAGATATTGTCAATAATCTCCGCACAGTTAAATAACCACCATATAGATTGTAAGATAATATGCCACATCGGTGGTGGCGACATGACATCTTTCAGCGATATGCCATGCGAAGGGATGACTGTGCTTGGGTACCAGAATGAGTTTAAACACGTAATTATCAATTTAATAAATAATGCGAAAGACGCGATACTTGAACGCATAGAAAAAGGTGAATTAGCTAATGACGGAGGACAAATCACAATAGAGGTCTATTGTGATAATACTGCGATAATTATAAAAATAACAGACAACGGCGGCGGTATTCCGACAAAGATAAAAGACAAGATATTTGAGCCATATTTCTCGACAAAAGGTGACTCCAAAGGAACAGGAATCGGCTTATACATGTCAAAGGTGATAATAGAAAACAATATGGATGGCAGAATCCACTGCGATAATGTTGAAAGTGGCGCAATGTTTGTAATCGAACTAATGAAATAAGATAGAAGAGCGTAGCATGTTATGTTTATACCGGGAGTTGTCCTGTATTTTAAAATTGTTGGAAAAAACGAGAGAGGGTGGGGGTAGGGTTAATTAAAAAGGCAATTTTGCTGCTTGACAAACGTTGTTAATCTATGAGATAATGTGTAATCTAACGTGGGCGGGTAGCTCAGTTGGGAGAGCACAGCCCTTACAAGGCTGGGGTCACAGGTTCGAGCCCTGTTCCGCCTACCATTTCCCCCACCGTCCGCTTTTGCTTTGTTTTTACTTTTTCTTCCAGCATTCAGCTTATTATATTTCTTGCCCTGCACTACTTATTCTATTATCCTGAATGGCACAGGTATAAACGTTACTATAAATATGGCAAGCGCAATAGCCGACGTCTTTTTTCTTGATTGGTCTATCGGTATCTCATTAAATACTACAGGCGGATGTTTTAAGCCCAGCACAACCATCAATAACGCCCAAAACCACCAGCCATACCAAAACACCACACCCATTATGACCAGACACACAACAAACACCCTGGAAAGCCATATGTGCCTCTCCCCCGCAACTGCATATAGTATGTGCCCTCCGTCAAGCTGCCCAATTGGTAAAAGGTTCAACGATGTGACGAAAAACCCCAGCCAACCGGCAAAGGCAACCGGATTCAATATCACATCCAGCCCCTCAGGAGGTGTGCCGACTATAAGCCATGCCAGCAAAGTAAACAGCAGCGAATCCCCTAAGACCATCCCCGTCTTACTCGTTACTAAGCCAATCTCAGAATAAAACAGCCCGCCGACTACCGCCACAAACGAAACAATAAAACCGGCAATAGGTCCAGAAGCCCCTATGTCCACCAGGGCAGTGCGTGTGTGTATCGGGGATTTCATCTTGATAAACGCCCCAAATGTGCCGATAGCCGACAGCGGGGCAGGAATAAAATATGGCAGTGTGGCCGCTGTGTGATGCTTCATCGATGAAAAGTAATGGGCTAGCTCGTGGGCCAGTAAAATCGTCATCAGGGTCAGTGCAAACGGCAGCCCCTCGTAAAACCTCCACGGCTCATACAGTGGATTGATGCCCTTTTGTAATATTCCGGCAAGCAACGTGGTGCAGAAAGTCGCGACAAATAATACTACATGCAGGAATGTCAGCCCCTGTAGTGTACTCCCGTGTGGTGAGCTGTCATGCGGCTCAGTGCTGTGATATATTACATCGGTTTCGTCTGACATAGCTGGTTAATTTTAACATTAATAGGGCAGCAGTGGTTCATTGAATTATCTCCCCTCTGAGGTCATATTCTTCTGCGTCAGTAATTCTGATTTTGATAAAACCATCTGCTGTAAAATCATCTGGAACATTTTCAATAATAACGCAGCCGTCAACTTCGGGGGCATGGCAGTATAAACGAGCGAGGGCAGTGGTGTCCTGTACTTCGTCTATCAAACCTTTAAATTGTTTGCCGATTAATGAGCGGTTCCTTTCGTAAGATATATCAGCCTGCGTGAACATTATCTGTTCTACCCGCTTTTGTATGGTTTTTTTTGTGACCTTCCCCTCCATCCCAAAAGCGGCAGTTCCCTCTTCGTCCGAATAGGCAAAGACACCCAGTCTGTCAAATTTTACCTCTTCGACAAATTTTAATAGTCCCTTAAAGTCCCTTGCGCCCTCACCAGGATATCCTGCCAAGAGCGTGGTTCTCAGGCATACACCCGGTAGATGAGACCTTATTCTTTCAAACAATTCTATATATGAGCTGCGCGTTCCCACCCGCCCCATTGCCCGTAATATGCCGTCTTCGGAGTGCTGAATAGGAATATCAAGATATTTCAATACCTTGTCGTGCCTTTTGATGCACTCAAGCAGGTCAATATTAATAGATGTGGGATACAGGTACATCAGACGTATCCAGAACTCACCGTCTAAAGAGGCGAGGGCGTCTATAAGTGTAATGAGGCTCTCCCCCGTGTCCATCCCAAAAGAGGCCGAGTCCTGGGCGACAAGTATCAGCTCCTTCCTTCCCTCAGTCAGATGAGTTTTAGCCTCTTCGATTATGCCGCCTATGGCAGTGCTCTTAAAGCGTCCGCGGATTGACGGTATGGCGCAGAAGCGGCAGCCACGGTTACATCCATCGGCGATTTTCAGATATGCGTATGGAACAGTCAAGGGCCTAATTATCTCTGCAGGTGGTGTGTCCTCTGTGACCGCAGTGTTTTTGCAATACTCAACAATGGCCGACTCTTGCCCAACGCCAAAGATTGCGTCTATTTCTGGTATTTCTTTTGCCAGTTCTTCCTTATATCTCTGTGCCAGGCATCCAAAGACGAGCAGCTTTTTACCATCGGTCTTTAGGGCGGCAAGGCTCAGGATTTCGTTTATTGACTCGCGCCTTGCATCTTCAATAAACCCGCATGTGTTTATGAGTATGATGCCGGAGTCTTCAGGTGTCTCAGTACAGTAAAACCCCTCGGCGGCAAATATACGCTCAAGGCGCTGCGAGTCAGCCTGGTTCTTTGGGCAGCCAAGCGTGAGTATCGATAAGGTTGGCCTCATGCCATTGTTTCGCGAGGCTTCTTCCTATTTTTATACCGGTAGATATAGAGCATTATGTAATAACTAAAAACACCGCTAATTATAGCAACCACTGTTGAGCCTACAAAAAAAGGCAGTAAAAAATCCCCTAACTGGTGTATCACATTTGAAAACGTAAGATGAGCAAGGTCAAGGTCTAAAAGAGTTAATTTCAACCCCATGAGTTTTATCCCAACCCATGTGCTAAACGTATAAATCGGCACCGTTGTTAATGGATTTGTGATATAAGCAGCCGTAATAGTTGCAGGCTTGTTGAGTTTAAATGCCCAGGCCGCAAATATGCCTATAAAAGTGTGTATCCCAAAGAGCGGCGACATCCCTATCAGTATGCCAATGCCAATAGATGCCGCCATCACTGCCGGTGTATCGTTGCGACCCATCAGGCAGCTTAACATTTCCTTAAGTTTTGAAATGCTCATAGCCGCAGTCCATTAAATCCATCTGTTTGCCGTCCTTGCCGGTAAAGACAAGACCGCTGTCTGTTACATCTCCAATATAGTGTGCAGTATCAATCTTGTCAGCAGAGGTAAACAGATATTCGTAGTCCTCTCCGCCGCAAAGACAGAACTTGAGCGGGTCTTTGTTTAAGAATCCCGCTGCAGTTAGCATCTGAGCAGACATTGGGATATTGTTTTCATATATCGCAGCTCCAACCCCGCTCTCCTGACAAAGCCGCCGCAGATCAAGCGACAGGCCGTCGCTTATGTCCATCATAGCACTAACTGTGGCAGTGCCGAAGTCCTGCTGTATAACCTTCGGCATTAGGTGTCTTGCAATCAGTGGTCTCATTATCTCCCACGGCAAGGGCTTATTTGGCCCGTCGTCCTTTTCGGGTGCAACTGGCGCCATTATTTTTTTAAGCAGCTCAAGGCCGCAGGCAGAATCCCCAAGCACACCGCTTACATATATCTTATCACCGGCACGAGCGCCCTTTCTCGATATTGGTGAGTCTGCACCACCAAGCACTATGCCAGTCACTACAATACCTGAGCGGCAGGAGGTTACATCGCCTCCGATGAGGGCAGCGCCGTAGAGGTTTAACGCAGCCTTAACGCCAGATAAAAACTCCCTTGCAAATCTATCAGATGTGGCAGATGTACCTGATGAAAGTGATGTGGTCAGCAAAAACCACTCTGGGGTCCCCCCCATCGCGTATATATCGCTTACATTAACAGAGACCAGCTTAAACCCCACCTGATATGCCGTGGCAAAGGCAAGGTCGAAGTGTACGCCCTCGCACATCGTATCAGCGCTGATTAGCAGATTCCTGCCGCCAACCTTTAAAACGGCAGCATCGTCACCTATCCCTATCGTCAGGTCTTTTAATAATCCTGCGGCGAACTCATCCCGTATATATCTGACAAGCGCGAGCTCTCCAACTTGTCCATCACTATAGTCATAGCTTCCCATTTTCTGAGTTGTCTTTCTCTGTTTTATCTTTTTTCATTTTAGCGCTATCGTAATTAAGCGCAATGCCAAGTACCTGGTCCATTGTCTCTACGAATATGAACTCCATGTCTTTTTTGATATACTTGGGTATATCATCAAGGTCTTTTTCGTTTCGCTTAGGGACTATTATCTTCTTGATTCCCATGCGTTTGGCGGCAAGGGATTTTTCCTTCAGGCCGCCTATGGCAAGCACTGTGCCGCGCAGCGTAACCTCTCCGGTCATGGCGATGTTTTTGTGTATAGGTTTTCCTGTCAGGGCAGATGCTATTGCCGTAGTGAGTGTTATTCCGGCAGACGGGCCGTCTTTGGGGATAGCCCCTGCGGGGACATGTATGTGAACATCTTTTTTAGAGAATAAGTCATCGCTGATGTCAAGCTCTTTTGCCCTTGACCTTACATAAGAAAGGGCTGCTTGTGCGGATTCCTTCATAACGTCGCCAAGCTGCCCGGTAATAGTAAGGCTTCCCTTGCCTTTCATCATAATGGCCTCTACGTATATTATATCTCCACCGGCCTCAGTCCACGCCAGCCCTGTGGCAACGCCTACCTCGTCTTTTTTCATTTCCTCTTCAGGCAAGAAACGTGGCGGGCCCATGAACTTGTGCAGATTCTTATTTGATATGACAAATTTCTTTTTCTTCCCTTCGGCTATCTGCTTTGCTACCTTCCTGCACAACGTCGCTATTGAACGCTCAAGGTTTCTTACCCCTGCCTCTCTCGTATATTGGGCAATCAACATAAGAAGGGCTGGCCCTGAGATTTTCATAATGTTTTTTCCAATCCCATGCTCACTGAACTGTTTGGGGATGAGGTAGTTTCCTGCAATGCCAACCTTTTCCTCTGATGTGTAGCCGGAGAGGTTTATCAGCTCCATTCTGTCGCGCAGCGGGCTTGGTATGGTATCAGTGATATTCCCCGTTGTTATGAACATGACGTGCGTCAGGTCAAACGGTACGCCCAGGTAGTGGTCAACGAAGGAGTTGTTTTGCTCAGGGTCGAGCACTTCCAATAGCGCCGATGAGGGGTCACCCCTGAAGTCTGTACCGATTTTGTCCACTTCGTCAAGCATAAACACCGGATTGTTCATGCCAGCCTGTTTAATGCCCTGGATTATTCGACCTGGAAGCGCCCCGACATATGTACGCCTGTGCCCGCGTATCTCTGCCTCGTCTCTTACGCCCCCGAGGGAAATTCTCACGAATTCACGCCCTAGTGAGCGCGCTATGGACTTACCCAGAGATGTCTTCCCTACGCCCGGCGGGCCAATGAAACACAGTATCGGGCCTTTCATCTTGGGGTTTAATTTTCTTACGCTTAAGTACTCAAGTATTCTTTCCTTTATCTTTTCAAGGTCGTAGTGGTCCTCGTTGAGGACTTTTTTTGCAATCTTTATATTTAAGTTATCCTTTGTAGATTTAGCCCAGGGCAGCTCTACAAGCCAGTCCAGATATGTACGCACGGTGGCGGCCTCGGCACTGTCCGGGTGCATCTTCTCAAGGCGCTTGAGCTGCTTTTCTGCCTCGGTTAATACCTTTTCAGGCATCTTCGCCTCCAGGATTTTCTTCCTGAATTCGCGGATTTCCTCCATTTTTTCGTCTATATCGCCGAGTTCTTTTTGTATAGCCTTGAGCTGTTCTCTAAGGAAATATTCGCGCTGCGTCTTGTCTATTTCACCTCTGGCCTCGGACTGAATCTTCTGCTGCACGATGAGAAGTTCTATCTCGCGGTTGAGTATCTCGCTGACCTTCTTTAGCCTTTCAACAGGGTCGTCTATTTCAAGGATACGCTGGGCCTGGTCTGTCTTTAGCCCTATATTAGAGGCAACAAGGTCGCCAAGGCGCCCCGGGTCATCAAGATTCTCTATGACTATCATAATGTCAGGCAGGATGGTCTTGCCAAGAGACAGCGTCTTGTCGATTTGTTCTTTAACGTTTCGTATCAGGGCCTCTATCTCAAGGGTGATGACATCGGGTTTGCGCTCCTCTATTTTTTCTATCTCGGCTATATATATACCGTCTTTTTCAACTATATTAAGACCTTTTGCCTTGGCAAGCCCCTGAACGAGGATTTTCACCCTTCCATCGGGGAGCTTAAGCATTCTCATAATCAACCCTACAGTGCCTATGCTGAAGAGGTCGTCTGAATCGGGATTCTCTACGTTTAAGTCCTTCTGTGTCAGGAGCATTATCATTCTGTTCGTATTTAAAGAATAATCTATGGCACTGATGGATTTCTCCCTGCCCACAAACAGGGGGAGTATCATATATGGAAACACCACAATGTCCCTAACCGGAAGTATTGGTAGTGTGTCTGGTATCTCTATTTCTTTTTCATCTTTTTTATCGTCTTGCCCCATACTCACTCCTTTTCAATTCTGATTTGGAATACCCTGTCTTTTATCTTAGGGAAACTCAACGTGATAACCCCGTCCTTATAAACTGCCTTTGCCGATGTCGTATTAACCCTTACCGGCAGTTTGATCATCCGCCTGAAGGTCTCGTTAATCCTTTCCATGCACAGAAAGCGGCGGTTATCTATTGACAACTTGGTCCTTATTCCCTCGATAACGACTATTTCATCATATACTTTTATTGACATATCCTGGATGTCCACTCCTGGCAGGTCTATGTCGAATATCAGCATATCAGTGGTCTCATAAATATCCATAGGCGGAAGTGGTATAGTAGTCTCCACCGCGCAAAATATCCTTTCCTCTGTTTTATTTTTCAAGTTATAGCCTCATCAAACCTCTGATTCAATTATCCCGATAGTTACCTCAATCCTTTCATTGGGGTTGTCGCGTTGGTCTCTGGGTGCAGAGACGATCTTATCGACGACATCCATCCCCGTTACGACTTCTCCGAATACCGTATATTGCCCGTCAAGAAACGGAGAATCTGCCGCGCAGATAAAAAACTGTGAGCCGGCTGAGTCAGGGTGCTGCGCCCGTGCCATAGACAATATCCCGCGCTTGTGCTGCTTGTTGTTGAATTCGGCCTTTACCGTATAGCCGGGGCCTCCCATACCGTGAGTCATTTTGTCGTGGTCTTTTGTATTGGGGTCGCCGCCCTGAATCATAAACCCGGGG
The DNA here is from genome assembly GCA_039908505.1 of Nitrospirota bacterium. GTDB lineage: Bacteria > Nitrospirota > Thermodesulfovibrionia > Thermodesulfovibrionales > Magnetobacteriaceae > Magnetominusculus. The sequence continues at coordinate 37,953 of JAMOAZ010000026.1, read as the reverse complement.
ATGACGCGGTGGAATGTCGTGCCGTTATAAAAACCCTTTTCTGCCAGCTCTATAAAATTATTCACATGGTTTGGTGCTATTTCAGGGTAAAATTTCAGATTAATACTGCCAAAGCTTGTCTCTATTACTGCGTGTTTTTCTGCCATTGCCTTTATCTCCTTTTTGAGCTGCGGCTCGCTGCTGCTTAATATTAGCTGGACAAACAATCCACATGCCAACTCGTTACACCGCCGCTGGATAACTAAGTGTAGTAAAAATGATTTACCGGCGTCAACACTTTTTTTCCCGGGAGTGTTAATAAGCGTTTTTCTGACGGTTATACCGGGTGCCATTTGACAATATAATGGCAGACGTGTTATTTTCAGTTTGATATACCCGGCGCGCTGCCGGTTCATTCAACGCATTCCAGGGAGGATACACTATTGATAACTAATTCTTCTGCAATAAACAAAACAGTTAAGACGATTCTGCTTATACTTGCCGTTGCGGCACTGGGCTGGTACAATCCTGCTATATGTGATGCTGCACATGAGTGTCCTTGTAAAAGCGGTGTAGCTTCAGGCCACCAGCACCTCCAGCACCATCATGACAATCATGTAAAACACATGTGCCCAAAGACCGGAGGCCAATGCCAACACTGCAAGTCCCAGCAATTCACATCTATTGATAACACAACACCTCACGACTGCCCAATGCACAAGCAGGCCGCCATTAAACCAGACGTTAAATCTGAGGCTGATTATAAGGCAGCGATGACATCTATTGTGTATCTGTATAAAATGGAGGTGGACTTGCTTGAGGCAGTAGGGAAGGGGTTTTCCTCGGTTAAATCACCAAGGGAAAGAGAGGACTTTTATAGAAAGATGATTATATTCAACAGGATTGCCCTCTGGTTATATGAAACTTCCATCCTAAAGGGCAACGTAAACACACAGATACTATTTAACAGGCTGTATACGATAAAGAAATACATAGAAGACGATATGATGCATTTAATGGACGAATATCCTAAGACACATAAGGTTGACCCCGCTCATGTTTTGGCTATAAGGGGAAACACGGCTAAGACTGTTGCCAGCGCTGAGGAGCTTATTGCGCTGATACTCAAAGACACATTACCGGCAGCGCATGACCCCGCAGTTCAGGCAATTCTTTCTTTTGCACAATTTTTTGTATTGACCGCCGCTGAAATAGAAGAGGTTTACGCGTATACCCTTGCTGGAAAATCAGATATAGCTGAAAATTATCATCTGTTAAGCGCAAAGGCAAACGCCGCAGCCGATGCCTTCAAAAAAGAGCCGGGATTTGCCGCCAATGGGCAGATGATAGAACTCTATACCAGGATAATCAACGATAAGGTTGACCTTGATATAAGCGCCGGTAAGATTGTTAGTAAAGCAAACGCCAAGTCCTCTGCCGGTGACACATTTGCAAAAAGTGCTAGCTCTGTCCTTATGAACATGGGGAAAATGATGGATTTATTAATCACAAATGCAAGGGAAAAGGTGTTTTCACGCTGAGTCACATAACTTTTTTATTAAAAGGAGATGAATATGATGAGAAAACCTATATTGACAGCGTTGACAGTAATCATGTTTTTGATAGTACTTACAGTGCAAACGGCACAGAGCGAACCGCCGGATATAGTAGGCCCGCCGCCACTGCCGGTTTACGTGGGGCCGCCACCGATGCCGCCTGCGCCCGTACGACCAGTCCTACCGCCGCCATATTATCCTGATATGAGGCCGGTTATATTGGATTTTGGTCCGCCGCCACCGCCGATATTTGATCCACCACCGCCACCGGTGCCGCTTCCACCACCGCTACCTTTGATTCCGGTTATTGTGCCGCCCCCGGTTTTGCCGCCGGTAACAGTTTCGATTCCACCGGTACTGCCGATTCCCCTTGACCCTGCCATTCATCCCAATGCGCCGGTTTTGCACCCGGGAGGTCCTGCTCCCGCAGGCCCGTGGTCAGGTATGCATCTGGCGCCGAGGCCAGGGCAGCTGGGCAGTGTACAAGGTCCTGGTGTGATGCATCCGAAGCATCCCCATTAATTTCTCTGCAAGGTAAGGGCGCGTGCGCCCTTACGTGGAAAAACGGCTGACCACTATTTGGAGGGAAGGGCTGCTCATGCTATGTTAAGACATGCGTCCACAACATCCGGGTCGTATAGAATCCCCTTGTTTGAGACTATCTCATTCATCGCAATATCCATGCCAAGCGATGCCCTATATGGCCTGTGAGATGACATGGCCTCTACAATGTCAGCAACACATATGATTCTGGCCTCTATCAGGATATTGTCTCCTTTGAGACCTTGCGGATAGCCGGAGCCGTCTAATCTTTCGTGGTGCTGAAGGACCATTTGATCGATAGGCCAGAGGAAATCTATGGTTTTAAGGATGTCAAATCCCACGTTTGAATGATTTTTAATCAAAGTAAATTCGCTGTCATGCAACCGTCCGGGTTTACTGAGGATTTCCGATGGCACCCATATCTTACCGAGGTCATGAATGGAGCCGGCCATGCGCACACCTTCGATTTGTTCTTTTGACAGTCCCATCTCCGTAGCTATCTTTCTGGCAATGTCGGCAACCCTCTTTTGATGCCCGGCTGTGTAGGGGTCTTTTACCTCGACGGCCATTGTAAGGGTATTGATTATCCCGCCGACGGCCTTTCTTAGATTATCAAAACTCTTTGCAAGGCATTCCTCCGTCTGTTTGCGCGTTGTTATGTCAACCAGGATGGCAGTGTAGAATGCCCCGGTGCTTGCCTCCCATCGTGCTACTGAAAATTCAACAGGGAATTCGTTTCCGTCCTTCCTAAGCCCGTATATCTCTGTGGTTTCCCCTATGACACGGGCCTTCCCCGCCTTCAGAACCTTGCTTATCGCTGCCATATGATCTTTTTGAAATCTCTCAGGTATTATTTTCGTCAATGGCATACCTCTGACCTCATCAAAGGTAAACCCAAAAATATCTTCAGCTGCATTATTCCAGAAAGTTATAAACCCACGACTGTTTACTGTGACAATTGCGTTTCTTGTGGATTCCACAACTGACCGGAAATGTTCTTCACTCTCTATTACCCTTGCATTGCTGCGTTTACGCACAATCACGCCTGAGAGCGTATTGGCAATGGCGGTCAATAAGTCCTCCTCTGCGGCAGACCTCTTATGTCCTTCAGGAATTGAGACGTTTAAGACGCCAAGTACTTTATTGTCATTAACAATGGGGATGCAGTAATTACCGTGGGGTACTCTGCCGTCATAGCTTATAGTGTGGCGGTCATCAAGTGTTTCAGAGTAGACAACCTCACCTGTTGCAGCCGCTAGACCGCAGAGGCAGTTGCCAAGGGCGAGTGTCCCGCAGGTCGTTACCTGGGCTTCGGTGTAATTATGTCTGGCACATAGCACAAGTGTCTGCGCCTCATCGTCCATAAGGTGTATTGAACCCTTTGATTGGAATGAGAATCTTGGTATGGACAACACCAGCTCAAGCACCTGCTGCAGGGCATCGGTAAGAGAAATCGGCTCTATCGAAATCCGTAAAATGGAGTTTATAGTGCCCTGCACCTGATAGTGGCGTACGATAAACTCCTCCGCCTCTTTCTGCCATGTTATGTCTTCGACAACCTCAAGGAAATGGTTGATTGAGTTATTGCTGTTGAATTGCGGTATGGTTGTAATCTTGGCAAAACGCTCCCCTATGGGTCTTTCTGTAAAAGTTTGCCTGCCGGTCATAAGGGCCTCTGCTGTTTTGCAGTAGCTGCACACATTAGCCGTGCCGCATTTGGAATTATCTGCTGCGAATTCACCAATGGTATTAAAACATGGCCTGCCGATGACATCTTCTGGTTTTAGTCCGTTAAAGTCATACAGGAAGCGGTTCATTTTTAAGATATTAAAGTCGGTATCTAAGTATGCAAGGCCAAGTGGTACGCTGTCGAAAATGGCCTTATATTCCTCAAGAGACTTTGAGTGTTCTGCTGCCTTAGTCTCAGGCAATTCGCATGACAGGGGCTGGGGGGTGCTGCAAGTTTGTGAGATATTGAAACAGTTGTCTAACTCGTCAGGGGTCTGAGGGTGATTCATGGCCTTATGCCGCCGTCGCCTAAGCTTTATGTTTCTCCTTATCGCTGCAAACGCAAATAAGTACACTGTTAAGTGGATGAAGTCAAAAGCGAAAACACCTTGTAAAATCCTCTGAAGGAAAATCTCTGTATCCATTGTTTATAGCCCGTCCTCCTGTTACGCATAGTTGCACCACACATAACCTAGTTCGGTACAATGGACGGAAAAGTTTACTTTGGGGGAGTTCTCTCAGTTGACATTTCTACACTTTTTGAATATCCCTATGCCTTTTAACGAAGTCAGAGTGTGACCTCTCACCATGAGGGTGTGATTATCTCAATAGGTCTTTGAATTTCTCAACGGTTAGATCAGCATCCCTGAGAATGCTTGATAAAGTTTTCGGATTCAGGATTTTTCCTGAATGATAAGGGACGGTTGTCCTCCTTCCTTCCTTATTCTTAAATATTTTGTGACTTCCGCTTTGTCTCGAAAAGACAAATCCAACCATTTCTAATATTTTGATTATATCAGCGGCGGTCACTCTTGGAAGTTTCTCACTCATACTGCGATTTCCATCAGGGTTAGACTCACTGAATCAGGCTGTGGAATTTCTTCCCCATTTTCCACTCTATCTTCAATGTGAAGACGAATTGCATCTTTGATATTTTCCATAACCTCTTCATAAGAATCCCCCTGTGTATAGCATCCCTGAAGCTCTGGACAGAAAGCAAAATAGCCTTCGCTATTCTTTTCGGTTATAACAGAAAACTTATATGCGCTCATCATATGACCTCCTGTTTAGGCAAAGTCTAACCTTTTACCGTGTGTGAAAGCGCTGGAGTATTAGTTCTCTCAGTTGACATTTCTACACTTTTTGAATATCCCTATGCCTCGTCCGAAGATAGAGCGTTTTTTCACTGCGTCCTTAGTCTTTGACATATATTTCTTTTCGCGCCACACGCAGATGTTATTGGCAATCTCATCGTCTAAGGCGATATTAGACCCCTCGCACTCTATGACAAACGATGGATATGTCTGGTGGAGTTTTATGTATACGCCAGGTCTTATCTGAAGGCCGTTTAATCTGTGAAGTTCATGGTCCTTTCTGCAGTTTACATATGCCACGCGCGCAGTTTGTCCTATCTCCAGCTCAGTGAGGTGTATGACTGAGCTTTCTATTGTAGTAGCGGCATTTTCACAGCATTCACCGGGTGGAATCGGCAGGCCCTGCGGACTTTCCTTTGGGTGTCCAAGCATCGTGCAAATGCTGTCAACAAGGGCCGGCGTAACCATGTGTTCAAACTCACATGCGCCCTCCTCAATGTTTTTGCTCATCCCCATCACGTCAAACAACAGCCTTTCGGCAAGTCTATGGGCGCGGATTATGCGTCTGGCGCGCTCCTCGCCTTTTGTCGTAAGCGTTACTGTTTTATCGTCATCAGATACCGCTGCAAGGTTGTCGTTAAGACATTCGTAGAATATCTCCTTGCTGAAATTATCCCCTATTTCAGCCTTCAATTCGGTTATCGAGGTCTTAGCGTCCTCTTTCATATGCCATAGGGCCTCAAGGTACTCATCTATTTCCACTGAATTTTTCATTTAACTGATACCTCCTGTTTGTTGATCACACCCCGAAGGGCACTGAATAAAGCTGAACAAATCAGAAAAATAATAGTAATAGTTTGTTCAAAACCCCAGCAATAATCACTGATATAACTGTCATCGTAGATACCATAAACACTGTGGACTTCCATCCCTGCTGTTTTACGATTATCCCTATGTGGGCCATGCATGGGACAAACATTGTAGTCAGGACAACGGCTACGATGCTCTGGACATAATTTAAGTGTCCGTTTTCAGACATCTTTATTATCACACTAGCGGCGGCCTCCCGCCTTGCGATTACCAGAATAAGGGCGTCAACCATCTCAGTTGGCAGCCCCATAAATTTTTCAACTACCGGTTGAAGAAATACCTTAGAAGCCTTTAATAACCCTGTCTTATCCAGCGTAAACATGGCAATGGCGGCATACATAAACGCTGGCAGCGCCTCCTCTAAAAACCAGAACAGACGGTAGTAGGTCTTCTTAATAACGGCCTTCAGGTTCGGCATTCTGATTGCTGGCAGCGCCTGTATAAAACAGTTCTTGTCGTCCTCTTTGATAATTTTATTCAGGATGAGGCCGGTTACTGCCTCTATGGTGGCAAGCACGGAAAAGGTTATGATAAAGGCCGTTATCCCTACTTTGCCCAAAAGACTCATATTAAGCCCAATCTGTGGGGCGCAGGGCAGGGCAAACGCTATTAAGAAGGTGGTAATATATCTTTCCTTCGGCGATGTCAATGTCTTTGCGGTAAGCGTGGCCATTGTCTTGCACCCAAACCCCAGCACCATTGGCATAATCGATGCCCCGCTCAAGCCTATTTTATCGAATACGCGCCTTGACAGGACACTTAGATTCGGTATATATCCCACGTCTTCCAGGATGTTATATAAAATAAAATATACTGAAAGTATAGGCAGCACTGTTAATATTGCCCCCGCAACACCAAGCGTTAGCACCCCGTATTGGCCTATAAAGAATTCATTCCAAAATGGATATGGAATAAGCGTATTCAGGTATTCCTGCACCGGTGCCCAAAGAATAGCATCAAGTCGTTTAGACAGCCAGTCGGCTACGTTTACAACCAGAAAATATGTGATAACTATAATGCCCATAAGAATCGGTACGCCAAAAACTACTGACCGGCACATCCTGGCAATCGTCTCAGATACCCTTCCTGTAAATGCCACCTGCCTTTTGATTATCTTTTCTGTTACGGAATCTACCCACTCGGCCCGTTTATGATTTATGGTTCTGGCAAGATTACCCTTAAAATAATCCTGAATCTCGTCTACAGTGTCTTGTATCTTTTGGAGCTGTTCTTCGGGGACATTATCTATTAAGTAGTTATCTAGAAAAGGGTCGTTAAGCAGCGCTAACATAGCCGTTTTATGCTTATATGGAAGTGCCTCAGGCAGAAGAGATTCCACAGTGGAGATGCCCCTTGTCATAATATCGCCGTAGTGAATTGAAAGGCTCCCAACGCGTGCCTTTTGAATCGCGCTTTTGAGCTTATTCGTGCCGATTCCCTTTATAGCGATAGACTCAACCACTGGAACTCCGGTGATTTGAGACAGCGTGGCGGAGTCTATCCACAGACCCTTTCTTGCGGTCTCATCTATGGCGTTTATCGCTATTACCATTGGGATTTGAAGCTCTATGAGGTCGGCCGCCAGGGCAAGTGATTGTTTAAGCAGGTTTGCATCGATACATAAAAGTAATACATCAGGTTTCTCCTGAAATATCAAGTCACGCACTACGAGTTCGTCCTCTGAATGTATGAACAGGCAGTAAAGCCCGGGCGTGTCATAGACCTCATATTGTTCGTCGCCCATGCGGAATTGCCCTTGTTTTACGCATACGGTCGATAGGGGGTAGTTGGCAACTATTGAGTATTCTCCTGTGAGATTGTTAAATATCTGGCTCTTGCCGCTGTTTGGCAGGCCGGTGACAATTACTTTTTGGGATACTTTCCTTGGAGTGGGAAGTTCCGCTGCAACTGGGGCTGGCGGCATCTGAAGGCTGTGGGACTTCTCAGAGCTGCAGGGGATCTCTTTCATATCGTTTTTTTTCACAGAATTAGCTTAACAACTTACCTTATATTTTAAATATTTTACTTGACAACACATGTAAAATAGCATTAATATCTACTTCATGTTAGGATAACACAAGTTTCGACTTAATACAACTGAACAAATAGCGATGAATAGAGATATAGTAAAATATGGAGGATTAATATGGCAGAAGCAAGCGATTATCAAAAAGAAATAGAGAAATTGAAGCAGCGACTTACCGAGATTGAAACTCCGCCCGTGCCGCCTGCTGATATAGTGGCAGCCCCAGCTCAAAGCAGGCCGCCCGATTCCATAAATTCTGAGCTTCCACGTATGGTATCCTCTCCAGCTCCGCCAAGTGTCTCAGACCAGCAAATAGAATCAGCAGTAAGGGCAGCCCAGAAACCCACTGTTACACATGAGATAGGGGTAGGTGGTGAACCTGAGAGCCCATGGGGTCCGGTAGGACTTGACGTTGGCACAAGCAACATAGTTATGGCTCAGAACAAGGGTAATAAGATACAAATGGTTAAACAGTTGAATGCCTTTTTCACCATACCGCAGTCCAAATTCACCAAGCAGATACTCACACAAAACAATGTCATGTTTTTCGAACATAACAAGCGCTACTATATAATCGGCTACTCAGCCGAGGGTTTTGCCAATATGTTTAACTCCAACACGAGAAAATCGATGGAGAAAGGTCTCCTAAGCCCGCGTGAAGACGAGGCTGTTATCGTCATACAGTCTATAATCAACACCTTGATTCAAAAGCCTAAGAAGTTTGGTGAAATAATATGTTTCAGCATCCCAGGCCAGCCGATAGAAAAGGAAGTAATTATTACCGGGCACGAATCAATAATCAAGATGTATCTGGAGACGCTTGGTTACACACCTGTTTCAATAAACGAGGGCCTTGCTGTGGTGATGTCCGAGCTGGCGGATGAAAACTTCACCGGTATTGGGATAAGCATGGGCGGCGGTATGTGTAATGTGTGTCTATCATATTTGTCTGTACCGGTAATCACGTACAGTATTCAAAAGGGTGGGGATTATATCGATGAGATGTCTAGTCTTGAGGTAGGCGAGCCTGCCACGAAGATAAAGGTCATCAAAGAAGAGTCTTTGGACCTCTCAGTTTTGCCTAAAAACAAGCTGGAACTGACCATGCACCTCTATTATAACGACCTTATTAATCACCTCGTAAGGAGTATTCAGGATGTGATAACGTCCTCTGATCATATCCCAAAGATCACAGAACCAATTCCAATAGTGTTAAGCGGCGGAACATCCATGCCGAAAGGTTGTAAGGAAAAATTTGAAAAGGCCCTAAATGCTATCAGGCTGCCGATTGAGATATCCTCAATCAGGGTAGCAAGAGAACCGCTTAATGCCACAGCCAAAGGTGCATTGGTAATGGCTATGGCAGAGTCTCGTTAACACAGAGCCATCAACGGTAAAAATGCCTCTTAAGATAGTAGTTTTTTCAGCCGATACTATTAGAGGAAGCATGATACAGAAGGCACTTGAGAAATGGGTTGATGTTCCCGTGTCAACAGACGGTACGCCGCCTGGCACGATATATCCAGGTATACATCACAGCAGTGGACAGCATGAGCCCGAAATGTTGTTGCTTAAGAATTTGCTCTATACAACTGAGACGATTACCAGGTATAAGCCAGCAGTTGTGGTACTGGATACAAAGGGATATTTTCAAGGGGAACTGGATAAATTTAGGAATTCCTGTGTACAGTTATTTGCGCAGGCGCTGCAATTTAAAGTATTGGCTATAGGAAACACAGAGAGCAGGGATTCGTCGATTTTAAAGGATGTGGTAAGTGATTGGTGTATGGATACCCCGTTTGACCCCGTGCTGATAGCCTCAAAAGTTAAAATGCTCCTTACCGATACTACTGTCGGGCAGGTCAGACAATCTGAGACTGATGTCCTGCTGGATAATCTTATAGGATTTCTCAATATAAAGTGAAATACATTATGGACAGGAGCGTGTAACATGCCAAAGAAAGTTATTGCCATAGTAGGGCCAAAAGGGGGCGTTGGTAAAAGCACCATATCTGCCAACCTTGCCATCGCTATAGCCGCCACTGGTAAGAAGACAATTGCCGTAGACCTTGACCTGGGTGGAGCAAATCTGCATGTTATCCTGGGGGTAAGGAGTTACGATTATTCCCTTGACGATTTTGTCCTTAAACATATAAAAACCCTTGATAAGGCGCTTATAGAAACAGATATCCCAAACTTAAAACTCATCTGCGGAGGCTCTAAAATCCCCGATATAGCCAATATGCCGTTCCAGCAGAAGCTCAAGCTGATAGGACATATTTCAAAACTTGACTGCGATGTAGTGATTCTGGATTTATCTGCGGGTTCGGCTTTTAATGTAGTTGATTTCATGTTCATAGCACAAATCGGGCTTTTGGTGACCACCCCCGAGGTAACATCATTGATGAAGGCATATGGTTTTATTAAAACAGCAATATTCAGGCTGTTGACATTTCATTTTAAGGAGACATATGCTGACCAATTCACAGAACTCATAGACAAGGCAAAGGATGTGGATGCAAATCCCCATTTAAACACGATAGAAAAGTTCCTCAAAGAGGCAGAAAAAATAGACGAAAAGGCTGTGGAATCTGCCCGTAAGAAAATAGCGCACTTCACCCCAAGTTTTATTATCAACATGGTTCAATCTGCTCGGGATGTAAGCACGGGGATGGTAATCCAAAACCTTGTAAAGCAGTACACAAATTTAAACGCGAAGGTTATGATAACACTGCCAGCAGACGAAGCCGTAAAACGCGCGTTATTTAAGACAAAACCGGCAATTCTCAGCGAACCAATGTCACCGTTTTCAGTGGCCATTAAAGAACTCGCCTATAAGTGCATGAGTATGGTAGTACAGTAAGCGCCAATTTATTATAATGCAGCAGGTATTGCATCAAAAAGTGAGATATGTTACAATTGTGCAGTTGGTAAAAGGACATGCGGTGTGTGCGTGACGTCGGAGTGACAAAACACAAAGGAGGAGTGGTATATGCCAGTGGGCGCTAATCGCAAGTACAAGTTCAATTGGGATTTGCTGGGGGATTTAAAATTAGGACGTCCTAATCTTGGTCATAATATGCGGGTAGAGGTCTACCGTCTGATGCAGTACAGTTTTAGGGATGTACTTGAGGAGCGCTACGGCGCTGATGAGGCCGATAAAATATTTCATGAGGCTGGTTTCCTTGCGGGCAAGGCGATTTACGACAATCTCATCGGGCCCCAGGGAGATGTAAATGAGCTAATCAAGAAACTTCAAAGCGTATTAAAAGATATGGGCATTGGTATCCTTCGTGTGGAAGAGGCAGACATGGACAATGGCCGCATAACAGTAACAGTGGCAGAGGACCTGGACTGTTCAGGGCTGCCTGATACAGGAGTAGAGTTATGCACCTTTGATGAGGGATTTCTTGCCGCAATTTTAAAGAGCTTTTCAGGTAAGTCTTTTACGGTAAAAGAGATTGACTGTTGGTGTACGGGGGACCGCACCTGCCGCTTCACAGCAGTTGTTAATGAGGACTGATGGACGAGCGAGTTGTATCTATTCTTGAGCAGCTCTCCAAAGGCCGCATCCCGGTTGTACCTCCGGATGTGGAGTATGCTGCGCAGCTTTCTAAACTTACCAGCTATCTGGATGCAATCAGACGTTTCACGCTGGCGCTTAGTAACGGAGACCTCAGCCAGTCGTTAGGGCAGGATGGGATGGGGCCGGTTGCTGGCAGCCTGAAAGCACTTCACTCCAGCCTAAAGCACGTTACATGGCAGACTAAGCAGATTGCCCTTGGTGATTTCTCCCATCGTGTTGAATTTATGGGGGAGTTTGCGGATGCCTTTAACACCATGGTAGCAACATTGGACGAGTCACGGGCTGAACTTGAGCAGGCATATGAGCGTCTGAATGAAGACATGATGGAGTTGCAGCTCATGTCGGCAGAGTTAAAGGAGAGCGAGGAGCGCTTCAGGCTGATTGCAGAGAGTGTAAGCGATGTAATATGGACGCTTGATGCCTCGTTGGATGGTTTTACATATGTAAGCCCGTCGATAGCATCTTTGAGAGGGTTTACAGTCGATGAGGCCATCAATGAGAAATTTGACAAGGCCCTGACGCCGAAGTCATACGCATATGTTCAGGACATTTTGATGCAGAAACTTTCGTTCTACAGTGAAACCGGTACATTAGACTGCTTTTCCGAGAGGGTTGAAATTGAACAGATATGCAAGGATGGAAGGATAATCCCTGTTGAGGTGGTCATCTCGGCCATAATCAGCGCTGATGGGAATATCAAGGAATTCGTAGGTATATCCAGGGATATTACAGAGCGTAAAAGAGAAGAGGAAAAACTAAAATACGAAAGCACGCACGACTCCATGACAGGCCTATATAACCGTGCCTACTTCGATGATGAGTTGGGACGTATAACCAATGGCCCGCTGTTTCCGGTCAGCTTTATAGTAGCAGACCTTGACGGCCTGAAACGTGTTAACGACTCAATCGGTCATGAGGCTGGTGATCAGCTTATCAGGGGGGCATCAGATGTGCTGAAGATGGCGTTTCGTGGAAGTGATGTAGTAGCGCGCACGGGTGGAGATGAATTCCTGATTATTCTCAACATGACTGATGAGGAGTTAGCTGCTAAATCAATTGTCCGCATAAGGATATATCAGGAGCAGTATAACAAGAACAGCGGCAACATGCCGGTGTCCATATCTCTGGGGGCGGCAACGGCCTATAGCGCCGGTGACATCCCATCTGCCCTTAAAGAGGCCGACAAACGCATGTACGACGACAAGGTATCACGCAAGCAGCAGCGCGTCGGATAAAAAGGGCTTACGGGCCGCTGGAATCTGCCCCGCAGTTTAAATCCCGCTTACAGTAAGAGCTAGTTGTAAAATGAATAAATATGCCCTGTTTATGTTCGACCTTAAAGAATGGATTCCTGCTTTCGCAGGAATGACACCCCGCCCGGAGGCCGGAATTACAGCAGAATGTCGTCTTTTCTTGTCTGTCATTCCCGTGAAAACGGGAATCCAGGATGTTGCAGGGACAAAGAGCTACAGCATTTTGCAATTGGCTCAGTAAGGCAGACAAGGGGTTTCCTGTGTTGACATGTCTTTTCAAGTGACCTGTGTCACAAAAAATGACATGCATTGCCTGAGTTGACACCTGAATTTACAGGGGCTGTCGTATTCTTCTTTAATTTATCTGTTAAACATAATAGTAATATGTTATAATTAGTGAGATTATATGATTTGCATACGCGGGGTATTTTTCACCCGAGACTGCCCGATACTATGAGGCAAGCAAAGGATGTGGGAATGAAAAAGGTATTTACACGGCCTGATAGTCTGACTGAGACGCCGTTTCGGTTTTGTCCTGGATGCGGACATAGCATTCTGCACAGGATGATAGCTGAGGTCATTGATGAGCTATGCATCAGGGAGCGTGTTATTGGGATAGCCCCTGTAGGCTGTGCAGTATTTGCATACGATTATTTTAATTTCGATGTGATAGAATGTGCCCACGGTAGACCCCCGGCCGTTGCTACTGCCCTTAAGAGGGTTCATCCGGACGCTGTAGTGTTTTCATATCAGGGTGACGGGGATTTAGCCGCAATCGGCACGGCTGAGATAATTCACGCCGCTAACAGGGGAGATAACCTCTCAATATTTTTTATCAACAACGCCACATACGGCATGACAGGCGGGCAGATGGCTCCAACAACGATTCTAAAGCAGCAGACAACTACATCCCCTAAGGGCAAGTCCAGTACGAATGAGGGCTTTCCGCTAAAGGTATCAGAGCTGATAGCAACAATAGACGGTGCGGTCTTTGTAGCGCGCACCTCGCTTGAGGATGTAAAGAACGTCCTGGCTACGAGGAAGCTGATAAGAAAAGTCTTTGAAAACCAGATTGAAAAGAAGGGGTTCAGTTTTCTTGAAATACTCTCGCCGTGTCCAACCGACTGGCATTACACACCGACGGATTCTATGAAATGGATAAAGAACGAGATGATGAGCGTTTATAAAAGCGGAATTATTAAAGATATATACGCAGGGTAATCAACAAATGGAAAAACGGATTTTAATAGGAGGCTCAGGTGGTCAGGGTATACTTTTCATGGGGAAAGTTATAGCCAGTGCAGCGATGCTGGATGGCAAAAATGTGACATGGTTTCCATCCTATGGTGCTGAGATGCGCTGCGGTACGGCTAATTGTGCAGTAGTAATCTCTGACGAGCCGATAGGCTCACCGGTGTTTAAATCCGCAGACATACTTGTGGTGTTTACAGAGGCGTCGTTACAGAAATTTACTCCGCGTCTCAATAAAGACGGTTATCTGCTGTACGACTCATCGCTGATAACATACGACAACAGCGTTCACAATGGGGCGATTGGCATAAATGTTACCGCCTTGGCAAGAGAGCTTGGCAACACCAAAGCGGCAAACATGATAATGCTTGGGGCAGCGGCAGCCATCACCGGCCTGCTGGCAAAGGAAGACCTGTTCAGCGCCATTGAAAGTGATATGTCTGAGTGTATGCTTAAGGCACTGTCTATTAACAAAAGGGCTATATTAAAAGGATATGAGATAGTTGAAAATCAGGAAAATAGTTATTTCAGACATAGGGTATGTACATAAGCTAATAAACCAGTATGCCTCCAGAGAGTTGATGCTGCCTCGGTCTTTAAATGAGCTGTATGAGAATATCAGGGATTATTATGTGTGTGAGACAGACCATATTGTTGCGGCATGTGCGCTGCATATATTATGGGAGGATTTGGCAGAGATAAAATCCCTGGTCGTAAGTGAATCTGCACAAAGGCAAGGTATAGGGCGCAGGCTTATTGACTGCTGTAAGGATGAGGCCAAAGGCCTGGGGATAGGGCAGGTGTTTGCGCTGACCTATGTAAAGGGGTTTTTTATGAAGTTAGGGTTTAGAGAGATAGATAAGGCGTTGCTTCCACATAAAATATGGGGAGATTGTATTCGCTGTTCAAAATTTCCTGGCTGTGATGAACAGGCGGTGATAATAGATGTTAATAATGCCTGAAGAAGCCTGAAGAAGAAGGAGAAGAAGAAATTAACGGTAACACTGACACCTCAAACAGACCCGAGTTAATCGATGTCTCTGTCCTGTACGTTGAGGATGACGATAAGATCAGAGAGGGACTGCTGAGGTTCCTTACACGGCGGTTTAAGACAGTCCTAACGGCAATGGATGGAGAGGAAGGGCTATCGGTTTTCATCGCTAAAACGCCTGACATTGTAATCACAGATATTAAAATGCCGATAATGGACGGCATTGAGATGATAAAAAACATCAAACAACGCTCACCGGACACACCGGTAGTGATAACAACCGCTTTTACCGACGTATCATACATGATAAAAGCAATAGAACTCAGAGCAGATGCCTATGTTAAAAAACCAATCGATAAGGATGACTTGTTCAACTTGCTAAATAAGATATTAACCCGCATACAAACAGATGATACTTCGGTAATTAAGCGCGAGGTGCTGCTGCTGAGAGACCGCTATGAAAAGATGAAGAGGATGCTTATGGGAGCGGTTGAGGCCGCCAGCCATGCCTTTGCAAGTGTAGACCATTTCACAGCAGACCACCAGAGACGGGTGGCAGGGCTGTCTGAGGCGATTGTGGCAGAGATGTCCCTATCCGAGGACATTATATTTAAAATAAAAATAGCCGCCATGCTTCATGACATCGGCAAGATGCAGGTTCCGGCTGAAATACTTACAAAACCAGCAGGGCTGACCGAGATTGAGCGTGCTGTGGTAAAGACACATGCGATGGCAGGTTATGAATTTTTGAGAAAGATTGACTTTACATTTCCACTGGCAGATATTGTCTTGCAGCACCATGAGAAATATAACGGCTCAGGCTATCCGCTTGGACTTAACGGCAATAACATACTTGTTGAGGCAAGGGTATTAAATGTCGCCGATGTAGTTGAGGCTATGTCATCAAGCAGGCCATATCGTCCTTCCCTGGGGTTGGACATGGCACTCGGGGAGATTTCAGACAGGAAAGGGGTTCTCTATGACCCCGATGTTGTTGATGCGTGTTTGAATGTCTTCGAGAAAGATTTCAAATTTCAGGAGTGAAGACCTTATATGAAATTATTGACATGGAATGACTCTTTTAGTGTGCATATCGAGGAGTTTGATACTCATCACAAGAATGTCGTAAGATTTCTTAACGACCTTTTTGATGCAGTTACTAAAAAACAGGGCAATCTTGTTGTAGCACCTATTCTTGTAGAGTTAATAACATATAAGAATTACCATTTTGCAGCCGAAGAAAAGTTAATGTCCAGATATTCGTTCCCCGGATATGCAAGGCACAAAGCAGAACATGAGCATCTGACATCAAAAATTAATGATTTTCAAAAAAAATTTAAAGAAGGTAAGGCCATGGTCGACCTGGAGCTGCTGAATTTCCTAAAGGACTGGCTGATGAAACACATAATGGAAACCGACAAGAAATACTCATCATTTCTAAAAGAAAAAGGTGTATCTTAAAACATAATACGGAGGGTTTATGCCGCTGATCACATGGAATGAAAGTCTTAGTGTACATATTAAGGAATTTGATGAGCATCACAAAAAAATCGTAAAACTCCTCAACAACCTTTTTGACGCAGTATCGGCAAAAAAGGGCAGCACCGTGATTGAACCTGTAATAGGGGAGCTGATAGACTATACGAGATACCATTTTGCAGCCGAAGAGAAGCTGTTGAACAAGCTTGCGTTTCCATGGATCTCCGCACATGAACATGAACATAAAGACCTTATAGCAAAGGTTGTTGATTTTCAAAAGCAATTCAAAGAAGGAAAGGCTATGGTCGATTTAGCGCTGTTGAACTTCCTTAAGGAATGGCTGACCAAACATATAATGGGGACAGACAAAAAGTATTCGCAGTTTCTGAAAGAAAAAGGTGTATCATGATAAGAGGCATAGGCCTGGCTCCCGCTTTTGCGGGAGCCGGTATCTGGTGAGTCTATTTCTTGATTATTTCGCTTTCTTCGATAGTCTCTAACATACACTGAGGCATATTTCTGGCGAAGGTGGTCATCAGTATAAAACCCTTCTGGACTTCGGGGTCTTTCAACGACGAGAATATGTTTTTAAGGCCAGGCTTAAGGGGTTTTTCTATAAGTTGCTGCATTGTGCGAACCGCGCACTTTTCCATACCTCTTATCATGTACTCAGTCTCTTTGGCAAACGCGGTCTTAAGAGTAAAGTCAAGGTCCCCGCTCTTGTCAAAATATGCAAGAAAATCTAACAGTTTGATAAGAGTTGGGATATTTTCGCCGGTTTTCTGTAACAACTCCATCGTCTCGTCTTTCTCATAGGCATATCTGAGTGTATTTATAGCTGGTGTCAGTTCCTTCATCACCTTGTCTGAGGCAGGGGAAAGGTCATCAGCAAATCCCTTGACTGACTTCATGACCTTTAATAACTCGACAAAGGTCGGGATATTGTCACCAATACTTTTTAGGAGCTGAAGGGTTTCATCCCTCTCGAACTTTATTCTCAGGTCGTTTATGGTCTCATTAATCTCCTTCATCGCCTTTTCCATGCCAGGCATAACATCACTGACGAAGTTCTCGATGATCTTAAACTTCCCGTATAGCTCGTCTATCTGCAAAGCCATCTGCTCGGTTGCTGAGGCGGCTGTGCCATTTGTAGGTGTTATTTTCTTTGCCATCTCTCACTCCTCAAAAATGTAGTATAAGTCAACATGTTAGGTTAAACTAATGCGTTCAACATGAGATTCCAGTAAAGCGGCCTGAGCATGTGGACTTTTAGTACCCAATTGGCATAACTTTCAATCGCTGGTGAAATGGCCTCAGTGTAATTAAAGTGCGCGAACATGACGCGTTTATTTTTTGTCAGCATAGGGCAGATGATCTCGCCGTCGTATGCAGCCTTCGTAGGTACTCCTGTAATATCTGCCGTGAGGCGCGCTACCAGAACCTTTGCCTGTTTCCTTATGCCTGATGCCGTCTTTGATGTAGGGAAGTCTGTGGCGTCACCTATACCGTATACGTTACTGTATTTCTTGCTCACCATCAGGTGTTTGTCACATGTTACCCAGCCTGCTGCGTCGCCGACACCTTCTGAGTTATCTATTATCGCTTCACCACCATGAGGAGGGGTTATTGTAAGAGTGTCAAATCTAACCTCTTTTTTCCCGAAATCCTTTAAAACACCCTTGTCTGAGTCAACTTCGGAGGGGTTAAAGTTTGCTACTGTCTCGATTCCTCTTGATGAGAATATTGAATTCAGCTTTGAGGCATATGGCTCTCTGCTGAACACTGCTGGCATTGGTGTTGTAAATATAAACTTAAACTTATTCCTTATGCCCTTTTCCCTCATCATATCTTCTGCCATCATAATGAATTTCATCGGGGCCGCTGGGCACTTTATAGGCATCGAACACACTGATGAGACAATTGTACCGCCATCGAGGCTCTTCAGGGTGTCGCGAAGTTTTATCGCCCCGTCAAGTTTATAGAAGTTAAACGTGTTTGTTCCCTTGTCAAGGGCGCTTTTCAGCCCCTCAGGGTCTTCGTCGAAGATAAGTCTGGCACCAGTTGCTATGACGAGATAATCATATGATATATCACCGCTTTTGGCAGTTGATACCTTATTATTTGCTGCGTCAATTTTTGTGGCCTCGTCGTGAACAAGTTTGATTCCCTCAAAGAACAGGTCTTTTGTAGGTCTCATAAGATTGACCGGGTCATCAAGGTCGAACACAACCAGGGTGAAGGCCGGCTGGTAAAAATGCTTCTCGCTTCTTTCTATGACTGTAATTTCCACTTCATCCGGAGTGAACGCGCCTCTCATACGGTTAGAAAACATAACTCCGCCGCTGCCGCCTCCAATTACTACGATTCGTTTCATTTCAGCTACCTCGCTTTTAGTTATTTAGAGGGTATGTTATTATACCAACTTACTCACAACTAACACGGACATCTTGCCTGTCATATAACTCACGGCTAACTAGCGGCGCAGCTTGTGACCTTTCCGGGTCTGCCTGGACGCCTAAAATGCTTCTATTAATTAAATCAAAATTGCGCGGAAATGTCAAGTAAAATAATTTTACTAATACAGGGTGTCTGGGCAAACACACTGCCCTGCCCTGGGCACGGTGTCTAAATTATTGATGTAATTACCTATGATAATGTATCATAATATATGTGTAAGGTGCTGTATCTGTGAAGCAGTATAAAAATGTGTTGCAGCGTTAGGCAAACTTATGAGCAAGCGGTCGGACAGCCCTCTACAGTATTTATATGAGAACAGGTTTATGTTGGTACGAGCCTTGTTTTACCTATGGCTCATAATAGTATTTTACTGGTTCTATTGTCTTTGGGGAATAGAATGTGTTGAAATAAAATCTCTGAAATTTGCCCATAAGCTCAGAGAAGGCGACGAGGAAGGCATCAGTGCCCGCTCTGCCCTGGCATTTATCCTTTGGGCGCTTACATCGGGGATATTTCTTGCAGGAGCAGTTATTTTTATAGTTAAGTTTGCCTATAACTGTATTATGGACACGATAAAGGGCGTTATGCCGCGAAAGACGCAAGATTTTGTTGTCCCGATTATCTTAGTTGTCTTGCTGTGGCCCTGTTTTGTGTACAAGGTGGAAATAAAATCGGCATACATGACGTTGTCGTTACAGGCCGCTGAAATTGTAACAATGGCACTTGGATATGAGGTAAAACTTAAGCGCAGTGACAGCATTAAATTGCGGGATTCAGCTTTCAGTGGTGCTGAGGAGCTGGCAAACGGTAAGTAAGCGCAACTTAAACAATATATAAAGGAGTGAAATGAAAGTATTAATAGCCGAAGATGATCAAATATCACGCAGACTGCTCCAAAAATTACTCTCTCCGTATGGTATATGCGATGTCTCCGAAAATGGCAGGGAGGCACTTGATGCCTTTAACCGGGCATTAGAAGACGCCTCGCCATATGACATTGTCTGTCTCGACATAATGATGCCAGTGTTAGACGGAATGGAGGCGCTGAAGGCAATGAGAGAAGTTGAGAGCCGCGTAAAAAGATACCCCACGGCGAAGATAATCATGAC
Organism: Nitrospirota bacterium; assembly: GCA_039908505.1. GTDB lineage: Bacteria > Nitrospirota > Thermodesulfovibrionia > Thermodesulfovibrionales > Magnetobacteriaceae > Magnetominusculus. The sequence goes on along the minus strand of JAMOAZ010000026.1, from coordinate 18,031 downwards.
CACAGCCCTTGATTCACCAAAAGACATAATTGAGGCATACTACAATGGCGGCTGTACAGATTATCTGGTTAAGCCCATCGACACGAAGAAACTTATGGCATTGCTAAGGGAATACGGCCTGATAGATGATGGTCAGTAGGGCTGTCAGGGTTTATTCAACTCTGATTCGGATAATAATACGATGGCGGCGTGAAACTCATCAAGCATTGCTGTTCTTAGTTGGATTATGTCCTGAAACAGCATGTTAAATCCTCTGTAAGCCTTTTTACTGCCGCTTTCCATGTATTCAATCATGGGGGTACAAAAAAACCAGTTACAGCGAAACGGCCTCAATTGACGTGATACACTACAGCCAGAGTACGACAGATACTTACAAGGCAGGCACTCCGGCTCGTTATTGTGTAAAATCTCATCCGGCTGATAACCAAGCGCGGTCATGTAAATAATATCTCCGATATCATAGCGTCCAAACTTGTTCAGACAGCAGACGCTCTCACACTGTGGACAGACTACATCGTTGCAGGGTGTTATAAGCGGGCCGGTATTTGCGATTTCCGCACTCAACTGCCATGCCATTGCCCTAAGTCCCGACATTTGCGGCATTTTTACAGCAGAGCTTATTGCATTAATTAATAATGCACGGCTGCAATCATCTTTTTCATGATTAAATATAAAACCATAGCCGGAGGCGCTCAGAAGCCCTGATAGTTTCCTGTATAATCCGCCGTTAATGGTCATTAAAAATGATTTGAGACAATTCTGAATTTAATGCTGGTATATTATCCCATTCCTATGCTATATTACTATACCTTTTAGTAGAAGGGTCCGATTAAAAGAAGAAGGAGGGAGTAAAGAATGAAGCACCTATTGTACGTTGCACTTATTGCAGCGCTTGTGATGTCGTTTGCGGCATGTAAACCAGCGCCAGCACCGGCTCCATCGCCAACACCGACACCAGCGCCTACACAGGCACCGACACCAGCGCCAACGCCTGAGGCAACACCAGCGCCAGCACCTGCCCCAGCACCTGAGGCATCACCAGCAGCCCCGGCACCTGAAGCATCACCAGCGGCCCCGGCAGCATCACCAGCTGCAGCAGCTCCGGCACCTGCTCCTGCGGCACCAGCGACGGCTCCGGCAGCAGCACCAGCGACGGCTCCGGCAGCAGCACCAGCGACGGCTCCGGCACCTGCTCCTGCGGCACCAGCTGCAGCTCCGGCACCAGCGCCTGCTAATAAATAGTTGAACAGGGTGTGGTTTGCTTGTGTCAGATGTAAGCTAATGCTTGCGTTTGAAGTGATCGCCACACCCTCATCCAACCGATGACTATACTTGATAAAATAATTGAAAAGAAAACACAGCGGCTGATTGAGCAAAAAAATATATTATCGCTTGCTGAGATTAAAAAGGCAGCTGCTAATATCTCCACAGCATCAGATTTTGAATCATCTGTCAGACGTTCAACTTCTGAGCCAATAAAATTAATCGCAGAAATCAAACACGCCTCACCGTCTGAAGGCATTATTCGCCATAATTTTAACTTAAAAGACATAGCCCACACATATGAGCAATGCAGGGTCAACGCAGTTTCTATTCTGACAGAGGAAGATTTTTTCAAAGGCCGTTTGTCATATATCGAAGCGGCAAAGGGATTTCTCACCTGCCCTGTCCTGAGAAAGGATTTTATCTTTGATGAATATCAAATCTACGAATCCAGACTGTATAAGGCCGACGCCGTCCTGTTGATTGCCGCCGCTTTGACTAAGGAAAAGGCTTACAGACTGATGAACATTGCTACCGAGTGTTCTTTGCACGTGCTTTTTGAGGTACATAATCGCAGTGAACTATATATGGCACTATCGCTCGATTGTTCAATTATCGGCATAAACAACCGTGATTTGACCAATATGACAATAGATGTCAATACGACTTTGACCCTGATAAAAGAAATCCCCGACACTAAAATAGTGGTAAGCGAAAGCGGGATTAAGTCACGCGAGCAGGTCAAAATGCTTCAGGATGCCGGAGTTGATGCCATTCTTGTTGGTACATCGCTTATGAAATCTGGGGATATAGCCGGTCAGATACATTTACTTTTACAATAAGTTTTACAATCAGTCTGCCTTTGCCACTGCATTAGTCTAAATTTTTTGGCAAGTACTTAGAGTGAGCCTAAAATGAGGAGGGCTGCCAAAATAAACCTTGTCAGTTTTTTGGCAGCCATGGGGGGGGATATTATGGCAGTAGTTTATGTGTAGTATGGCAGCTTTATTTCATTTGTAGACTGTCTGATTGCTTTAATTTTTTCTTCAAACTGAGCATTCATAGGTAAATCAACCTTGCCATGCTTTCTAAGTGCTTGTATTATAGTAGACATTTGCTCGTCTTCGTCCAATAAATCTAGTGGACGAGAGCCTTTCATCACCACTACCTCTTTTGCGTTCAACGTACACCTCCTTAAACAATATGTTTGGCTGCTGTTTAACATATCTAAACCCAGCTCAACCACTATTGTTAATAGCAATAAGTGTGCCAGAATAAAGATAATTAAATTTCTGCCGCGTTTTACTCATTTAACATGGCGTGTTCTTGTAACTGCCAACGCAACACAGTTGCATATATGTAAAAATTCCCCTTTTGCAAGGAAAATCTTTCCCATCACGGAAAAAATGTTGTAACTGTCGTGTGTTTTTTGATAAACTTCCACACTATGCAGACTGCCACACATCACAGGGCATTGTATCAACTGATTGTTAACAGACTTGACGGGCAAAGCATAAGCTCTGCGTCTTACTGCCGTGCAATTGTTGAATTGGTAAAAAATGGAATCGGCGGATTTATCATATTTGGCGGTGTTAAGGAGGATATTAAGGCCTTTATTAAGGAGCTGCAGGGGTTGTCCGAACAACGGCTTTTTATCGCATCTGACATAGAGCGCGGCGTTGGGCAGCAAATCGAGGGGGCTACACATTTCCCATGTCAGATGGCCATGGCAGCTGCTATAAATATGGATGTACCGGATGATGTCACACTGTACAAGGCTGCAATATCAGCCATCGCACAGGAGTCCTTAGACATTGGAATTAACATGTTGCTGACACCGGTTCTGGATGTAAACACAAACCCATTAAATCCAATAATTTGTACACGGGCATTTTCCTGCGACCCTGCCGCCGTGGCATGGTTTGGAAGGGTGTACATAGAGACATTGGAGGCTGCCGGGCTTATAAGCTGTGCCAAACACTTCCCGGGTCATGGGGATACTGAGATAGATTCGCATATTGCCCTCCCGGTAATTGGCAAAACAGGGGTGCAGCTCAGAGAATCAGATTTTGTACCATTTGCTGAGGCTATTAATGCAGGTGTCTCAAGCATTATGGCTGCCCACATTGCAATTCCCGCGATTGACGAAGCCCCTGCCAGTCTATCTAAAACAATCCTCTCAGGCATACTGAGAGACGAGCTCTCTTTTGACGGCTTAATCCTTACGGATGCCCTAAATATGGACGCCCTTAAGGACATTGAAGATGTTGAGGCCAAGTGTCTGAACGCGGGGGCAGATATACTGCTTCACCCTTTTGATGCCGTGGAGACTGTCGAGGGACTTATTAAATGTCTCAGCCGCGGCAGACTTGACAGTGATAGAGTTACCGCCTCTTACAAAAGGATACTCAAGGCAAAACACCGCCCCCTTACACTCTTACCCCTTACACTCTTAAATGACACGCACGACCATTCAGACATATCAACCCGTATCACAGAGAAATCTATTACCCTTGTGCCCGGTAGTAAGTCTCCATTTATTCCTGAGCCGTCGAAGACGCTTCTTATAGAGGCCGGTGAGTCGAAATTTCACGGCAGCTCCTGCCTTACACAATATTTTACGAATCATCTGAGTCTGTCAGCAAGAGGTATCTCAGGAGATATTACGGGAGATATTAGCGGGTTGACACTCTTAGTAGCAATATATACAAACATCTCAGCATGGCGGGGAAGCTCAGGCATTCCGCAGCCAGAGATAGATACAATCAAGACATTTTTAGAAATGGCGGAGCACTCTGCCGTCATATCCTTTGGCAGTCCATATCTGTTGAGTCAATTTAAAGAGTCTGATTTTATGATAGCGGCATATGAGGCATCAAAACAGGCCTCAACTGCCGTCTTAAAATGTCTTAAAGGCCAGCACCGATACGAGGGCCGACTTCCGGTTGTGCTGCCTGATTAACCCTTAAGTATCGCAGCTAAAATAGTAGGAACTCTCACCTGTTGCCTTTGCCTTGTACATTGCTAAATCAGCATGTTGAATCAGCGTAGCTGTTTCTGATGAGTCCATAGGGTACATGCTTATGCCGATGCTCACACCGATTGAACACTCCATACCTTCTATATAAAATGGTACTGATATGGTATCTATTATCTTTTCTGCCACTGATTGGACGTCTGAGCGTTCGTGTACTTTTGACAGAATAATGTTGAACTCGTCGCCACCCATTCGTGCAACCGTATCTACGTGCCGCACACAGTTGGTGAGTCTTTTAGCGGTTTCCTTAAGCAGTATATCACCGGCGTGATGTCCAAGTGTGTCGTTTACCGATTTAAACCGGTTCAGGTCTAAAAACAACAGGGCAATGCTGTGACTATAGCGTTTTGCCTGCTCTATGGCCTGGTTCATGCGGTCGAAAAAGAGAAATCTGTTGGGCAGGTCAGTTAAAAGGTCGAAATGTGCTATGTGCTGAAGCTGTTCCTCTGCCTCTTTTCTTTCTGATATGCCGACACAGGAGCCGATGAATCCGGCAAACATACCTTCATGGGTGAATCGCGGGGTACCGGTATCGAGTACCCACCTGTAGACGCCGTCGTTGCGCCTCAGCCTGTAGTCGAGTTTAAACGGTTTTTGAATGCCGATTGCCATGGCATAGGACTCCCGAAAACCCTCTATGTCATCAGGATGGATGTTGTCCATCCAGTTGTCGTCCTTCTCTTCATCTAAAGTCCTGCCGGTGTAATCAAGCCAGACCTTATTAAAAAACCATCGGCTGCCGTCAACGCTTGCCATCCAGATAAACACTGGCGCTGAGTTGGCCATGATTTGGAATCTTTTCTCGCTCTCCCGAAGGTTTGCCTCACAGTTTATGCACTCCTGCAGTGACTCTTCAAGTGCTGCTGCCCTGCGCCTCACCAGTTTGAGTTCGTCGATTAGTGCGGCCTTCTTTTTGTTTTCATCTTTCATCTTCTGTTTTCTTCCATGGGGTTGGGGACATGGGGGATTCCTGCTCTATGTATGATTTGTCTACGGTGTCGTTATCATACTGCCCAATTGCGGCTGCTATTCTCTCCTGTAAATTTACTCTGTCCATATTAGTATTTAATCATAATTCATATTTCAAGTCAAGCACTCCTGACAATATTGTCTAGTAAAGAAGTAAAAGAATATCCTGCCCGCCGTCAGAGGATTAAATAACTGATATTCAGCCGTTTGTAGTGAATCAGTCATGTCATATTTGCTATGAGCCGATGGGTTTTAAGAGTATGGTCTTATCAGTTTCGAGGGCATTTTTCCCAGAATGCTATAATGATATGGTAAAGAAAATCGTGGAAGGAGTCCAAGCAACTGATGGGGGTATTGAAGACAGGGAAGACAGGAGCTTGAGATTCAGTTGTTTAATGGCAGTTGAACGCCTTGTCAACGGCCTCAGCAGCACTCTCTGCCGTTATTACGCCTTCAATTGCCCACGTCCCAAGCCCTATTACCGGTTTATTAAACTGCAGGCCGTAGGCTATCTCTGAGAGGGTGCCGTATGAACCGCCTATGGCTATCAGTACGTCTGCGGTTTGCGCTATTATGGCGTTTCTGGCCATACCCATCCCTGTTGCTATTGGTACGCTGACGTATGGGTTAGCATGGGTTTTCTGCCCCTGCGGTAATATCCCCACAGTAAGGCCCCCGGCCTCCTTAGCGCCCTTACAGGCTGCCTCCATCACGCCACTGAGACCACCGCAAACCAGCAGGCCGCCATTTACTGCAATCAGCCTGCCGGTCTCTTCAGCCTCTCTGAGGTGCCACGGACTTACGTCCCTTCCCCCAATTACTCCTACTATTACCACTTATACATCATAGTACAGGTAGAACTCATACGGGTGCGGCCTGAGCCTCATGGCGTCTACTTCTTTCTCCCACTTGTAGGCTATCCATGTCTTCAGCACATCCTCCGTAAATACATCACCCTTTAACAGGAACTCGTGGTCGGCCTCAATATTGTTTAATGCCTCATCAAGACTTCCCGGCATCTGTGGTACCGTGGCCAACTCCTCCGGCTCGAGGTCGTATAAGTCCTTATCAAGCGGCTCGCCCGGCTCTATTCTGTTTTCTATACCGTCTATTCCTGCCATCAACATTGCCGTAAACGCCAGATATGGATTGCACGATGGGTCAGGGTACCTTACCTCAATGCGCTTGGCCTTTGGCGATGCCGAGTACATTGGTATTCTTATCGATGCAGAACGGTTGCGTGCCGAGTAAGCCAGATTCACAGGGGCTTCAAACCCTGGTACCAGTCTCTTGTATGAATTCGTTGTCGGGTTCGTGATTGCCGCAATCGCCCTTGAGTGCTTCAGGATTCCACCAATATAGTGCAGGGCCATTTCGCTCAGCCCGGCGTACCCATTTCCAGGAAACAGGGGCTTATCTGCCTTCCACAGGCTCTGGTGTACGTGCATCCCTGAGCCGTTGTCCTGAAACAGAGGCTTAGGCATGAACGTTACGGTCTTTCCGTTTTTGTATGCCACATTTTTTACCACGTACTTGAATATCATCAGCCAGTCGGCCATCTTCACAAGCGGTGAGAATCTCATGTCTATCTCTGCCTGCCCAGCGGTTGCCACCTCGTGGTGCTGTGCCTCTACCTCGATGCCGCATTTTTGCAGCATCATGACCATCTCTGATCTCAGGTCTTCCATTGAGTCGTTTGGTGATACGGGGAAATATCCCTCCTTATAACGAGGCTTATATCCAAGATTGGGTTTTTCGTCCCTGCCTGAGTTCCAGATGCCTTCTTTAGAATCAATAAAGTAGTAACCGCTGTTTGTTGTCTGGTCATAGCGTATGTCGTCAAAGATAAAGAACTCTGCCTCCGGCCCGAAGTATGCAGTGTCGGCAATGCCGGTGGATTGCAGATACTTCTGTGCCTTCTGCGCTATATAACGCGGGTCGCGCGTGTAGGACGCCTTGGTTATAGGGTCAAGTATGTTACAAATGAGATTTAATGTTGGGTACTGCCTGAATGGGTCCATCATAGCCGTCGATGGGTCTGGCAGCATGAGCATGTCAGATGCATTAATCGCCTGCCATCCCCTTATGGAGGAGCCGTCGAATCCGAACCCCTCTTCAAACGACTTTTCGTTGAGCTGCCCAATAGGGACAGCGAAGCTCTGCCACATACCGGGGAAATCTACAAACATCAGATTTACCATCACAGCATCATTTTTCTTCGCAAACTCGAGTACTTCTTTTGGTGTCATTTGTGAACCTCCTGAATTTTGATTAAAGGGCTATTTCGCCTCTTTCGCCTGTCCTTATTCTCAGTGCGTCTTCGATGTTATATACAAATATCTTCCCGTCTCCTATCTTGCCCGTTTTTGCCGTCTTTTCTATTGTGCTGATTACCTTTTCAACCATGTTGTCAGCGACCACCAGTTCTATTTTTATCTTGGGGATAAAGTCAATGACGTACTCTGCGCCCCTGTACAGCTCGGTGTGTCCCTTTTGTCTGCCGAAACCCTTTACCTCTACCACAGTCATGCCCTGTACGCCTATTGCATTTATAGCGTCTTTGACCTCGTCGAGCTTGAATGGTTTTATTATTGCTTCGATTTTTTTCACCTTACAGTCCTCCTGTCCTAGTTTATTTATCAAAAAATTCTTTATAAAACGCGCTGGCACGTCCCGAATATGATGGATATATCTCTTCAGTCTCTGCCTTTAGTTTTGCCATGTCCATGTTTTCTGTCTTCATCCAGCTGTACACCATTTCCCTGTTTACCTCCATGTGAAACTGAAAGGCATAGACGGCCTTCCCGTACTTAAATGCCTGATTGGGATAAAGGGCATTAGAGGCAAGCCTCACAGCACCTTCCGGCAAATCGAAGGTCTCCCCGTGCCAGTGAAATACAATTAAATCTGACGTACCATTCACTGCAAGCCTTGAAAATGCCGCATCGGACATCCCTGCCTCAGAAGCGGCTATGGTGTACCATCCAATCTCAGGGGCAGGCCCTTTATACACGCTGGCCCCCAACGACTTTGCTATCATTTGCGCCCCAAGACATATGCCGAGGACTTTTCGCCCAGTGTCTATGAACTGCCGCACTATCTGCTCTTCTACCCGGAGATAATCATAATCATCATTTACGCTCATCGGGCCGCCCATGATGATAAGTGCATCAAATCCATCTGTGTTCGGCACTGATTCACGGGTAATGTTGACGATTGTGTGGGCAATGGAGTTACCTTTAAGATAGTCCTCTATCGTTCCAGGCCCCTCTGCTTCTATATTCTTAATTATCAAAACTGACATCGGATTACTCCCTTTTACAAATGGTTTAGGGCTGCTGCTAATTATTTAGCTTCAGCTGCCGTCTCCGTTGCTATTATAGCAAATCAACAATGCAAAAGTTACATAAATCAATTTGTAACGAATTATTTTCATCATAATCTCATTCTGAAAGGTATTCCACCATAGTACCATATACATAAACCATGCCAAGCCGAACTATGGCGTTATAAGCAGTTTAGCTCTCTATGGGGCGATACAAAAATGTATCGCCCTACAATTTTGTATTGTCGTGCCTCAGAACATAGCTTGTTAAATCGCGTCGAATGCTGAGACGGGCAGCCGTGTATATTGACTTTGTGGTGTACGTTATGTTACAAGTAAGTAAGCATGAATATATGATTTTCTACAAGATGGCGTTTCAATGTACTTTTGAAAAGTAGATTGTGGGAAAGTGAGGTATAGCACCACAGAGAATGTGACTATCGATGGAAAACCCATCTTGCATTTTGCTAAGGAGGGAAAGTGGGTGTTATGAAAGAAAATCAATTACCTGTCGACGATGCTGTTAAATATATAAAAAATATGATTCAGTCACTTTTGTCTGTCGATAAGGTAAGGGCAAAAATGACCTTGATGGAAGCAAGTACAGCGTATCAACCTATTGAGGTTGTGGAAAAGGTAATCGTACCTTCTTTAGAGCAAATCGGCGAAGGATGGACGATGGATAAAGTGTCACTGTCGCAAGTCTATATGAGCGGTAAAATATGTACTGAGATACTTCGTGACATAATGCCCCAAAGTCATACAATAAGAAAGAAACAATTAAACATTGCCATTGCCACATTGGAAGATTTTCACACACTTGGCAAACAAATAGTGAAAAGTTTTTTACACTCATCAGGCTACGAAATCGTTGATTACGGTAATGGGAGGTCGGCTGACGACCTTGTATCTCTCATTATCAAAGATAAAATAGAGGTCATTTTAATCTCGGTGCTTATGTTACCGTCGGCATTGAAGGTAAAAGAGGTAAGGAAAAAAATGAGGGAAAATCAGGCTGCCATAACAATCGTAGTTGGTGGTGCTCCATTTAACTTTGATGATAAATTGTATGAAGAGGTTGAAGCTGACTATGCAGGAAGGACAGTGTCGGATGCGATAAATATTATTCGCTCTATAGAAAACAGCAGGGGGTTGTGATGTCCATGACGCCGATGCAGAGGATTTTCACTACGCTTGGACATAAGGAGCCTGACCGTGTGCCTGTCTTCCTATTATTTACAATGCACGGGGCAAAAGAGCTGGGGATGTCTGTCAAGGAGTACTTCTCCAGAGCTGAAAATGTTGCAGAAGGACAGGTAAGGGTGTGCAGGAAATTCAGCAACGACTGTGTCTATGGTTTTTTTTACGCACCGATAGAGATAGAGGCATGGGGTGGCGAGGTAATCTTCAGAGACGATGGCCCGCCTAATTCAGGTATGCCGTTTATAAAGAAATTTGAAGACATACGCAGATTGGCACCTCCTGAAGTTGGACAGAGCAAGTGCCTGTTGAAAGCCCTGGATGCCCAGAGGATAATGAAGGAAAAGGTTAGAGATGATATTCCTATTATAGGCACAGTGATGTCGCCATTCTCCATTCCTGTAATGCAAATGGGTTTCGATAAGTACATTGAGCTTATTTATGAACACAAGGAGTTATTTGAGCATCTGATGAGAATTAATGAAGACTTCTGTGTTCAATGGGCAAACGCACAGCTTGACGCCGGGTGTACGGCTGTCTGTTACTTTGACCCGGTGTCTTCGACAACGATAATAGACAAGGAATTGTACTTAAAGACCGGTCATAATATAGCAAAACGTACATTGTCTAAGATAAAAGGCCCAACAGCAACACATTTCGCAGCAGGAAGGTGTTATTCTATAATAGAAGACGTGATGCAAACTGGCACCTCGGTAATTGGTGTGAGTGTACTGGAAGATATAGAAAAGATAAAAAATGCCTGTAAAGGACGGACAACTGTGATGGGAAACCTCAATGGTATTGAAATGAAACGCTGGACTCAGGAGGATACAACCAGAATAGTTAAAGATATTATTGCAAAGGCAGGCAAAGGAGGCGGGTTTATCTTGTCCGACAATCACGGAGAGATACCGTTTCAGGTGCCGGATGATGTATTACATACAATAGTGGATGTAGTACATGAGTGGGGCAGGTATCCGCTACAATGGTTGAAATAGGGCGGCGGCTGTGACAGTAGGATAATAATACAGATGATAGAAGACAATAATATAAGCGAAAAGGACAGAACAATTGCCGATTACGCTATGGCCTGCGAGTTGGTATGTCACATTTCATCCTATGTAACAGAAGACTCTGCTATCAATAACATCATGAATTTATTCAGAACTCTATGTGCCCCTTCATCTATAATCTATCTTTCCATAGTTGAAGACCATCCAACTGAGGTGAGGACTTTCCCGGAAAAGACAGCCGATAAAACGGCAATAAATGACCTGTTTGAGAATTTCAAAGATGACTATGCGTTGACAGCTTCGGGAAAAGGTTTTAGATTAAAAATTATGGGCAGAGAAGGTGTGATTGGGTTAATAGAGATTGACGGGCTTTTATTTCCTGAGTACAAGAATCACTATCTTAATTTATCTTTAACCATTGCAAGCGCCCTCGGTCTTTCAATATCCAACTCGCGCATATATCAGTCCCTTGTAAATGTAAATACACAACTGGAAACCTTTAAGAAAATATCAATTGGTAGAGAACTAAAGATGATTGAATTAAAGGAAGAAATTAATACTCTTGTCGAAAGTATGGGTCAGCCTATAAAATATAAAATTCCAAATAAAGTAAATAAATGATACATATTAAGATTGCTATGGGGATAACCATCAGGCTTTCTATGATTCTTCTGATATGTTCCTTTATATCCTGTAATAAAACGAAAGAGGTTGAGCCAATCAGAATCAGCATAAATGCCTGGCCAGGGTATGCGTATGCCTTTGTAGCCAAAGAAAAAGGTTTCTTTAATAAAAATAATGTCAGCGTAGAACTTAATTTTAAAAAAAATATTAATGAATCTCGTGCACTATACGCAAATGGTAAAGTAGATGGGCTTTTTGACGTCTTTACTGATATTATCATGATTAATGCAAGAGGAATTCATACGAAGATTGTATATATTACCGATTATTCAAATGAAGGAGATGTAATAATTGGAAGAAAAGATTTGCATTCACTTCGTGATGTTAGGGATAAGGTAGTAAGTTTTGATGGTTTCAATTCCTTTTCTCATTTATTTGTTTTGCAATCTATAATTAATACAGGTCTAAGTGAAACAGATGTCCATTTCGGTAATATTCATGCAATGGACGTACTTACAGCTCTTGAAAATGGAGAGATTGACGCAGGACATACATGGGAGCCGGTAACAACTCAAGCATTGGCAAAAGGATATAAAATACTGACAATGGCCGGAGATATGCCTGGTATTATAACCGATGTACTTGCTTTTAATACCAGGGTGATTGAAACAAGACCAAAGGATGTAGAAAAGATTATTAAATCTCTAATAGAAGCAAGGGATTATTTGTATACAAACAGAGAAGAATCGATAAAAATTATGGCGCATGAGGAAGGAATGTCCTTTGATGAAATGCAGCGTGGGATTAATGAGGTAGTTATCTTAAATTTAACTGAAAACATTAAGGCAATGCAGCCATCAAATAGCGCCATATCGTTACACCGTTCAGGAGAAACAATAATAGATTTTTTTCAACAAAGAGGACAATTAACAAACAGGCTTAGTCTTGACACCATTATTGAACCAATGTTTATAAAATCATTAAAGGAGTAAGGTGAGATTCTCTACTAAACTATCAATTTTAATAACTGGACTGATTATACTGGCTGGTATAGCCATAACAGTAACTGTTTACACAATTAGTATCAAAGCCATAGAAAGGCAGACATTGCAAAAGATGGAATCAGAAGCAACAGTTGTAATGTCTATGATAGACCATGCATTGTTTGAACGAAACGCAGATATTAAAACGATAGCAAGTGACCCTTTAATCAGTTCAAGAGATTCTTCACCCGCTCAAATTACTAATAGATTAATCGAGTACAGAAATAACTATAAATTCTATGCCTCGTTATCCTTTTTTAATTTAGACCGTATAAGAATAGCTGACACGGCAGGGTTGCACATAGGGAAACGGCACAATGTAGTCCAATGGTCAATAGACACCATTGATAATGGCATTGTCAGCGCAGCTAAAGATATAAGAGTGGCTGAAGAGCTAAAGACACCAATTATTTACTTTGCATCTCCTGTAAAAGACATAGAAGGGATTCCCTTTGGTGTAGTTGTCTCCAGAATGTCCATGGATAGAATCTTTAATATTATTAGAACATCCGAGCACGCTTTTGTGAAAGATATAGAGGTGTATCTTGTTAATAATGAGGGTTTATTGCTCTACTCTAATCAGGGCAAAGAAACTGTTTATATGTCAAAAATGGACGCTTCTCTGCCTTTTAAGATATCTAAGGCAGGGGAAACAATCGGAAGCGGCAGGGGTATTGATGAGCGAACCCGAAAAGAATACTTATACGTTTATGTTCGCGAACAAGGGTTTTTTGATTTTAAGGGAAACAATTGGACTTTAATATTTTATGCTCCAATTAAAACTGTCTATAGTTTTGCTAAGGAACTAAGAAATAAGATAATTATCGTTATACTGCCTGTTGGGGTATTATCTCTGCTACTTGGAATATTTTTTGCCCGTACTTTCTCGAAATCCCTTAGATTGTTGAGGAATAAAGCTTTAGAAGTCGGCTCTGGCAATTTCGATGCAACTATCGCTATAGATAGCGCAGATGAGATAGGAGACCTTGCCAAGGCTTTTAATCAAATGGCGGAGAACCTTCTGCAAACCACAATATCAAAAAATGAACAGGAAAAGATAGTGGAGTCGCGTACTGCTGAAATAATAAAAATAAATGAAAAATTGTCCAGTGAGATAGAGGAACGTATATTAATCGAGAGACAAATCAGAAAAGTAAATGAAGAACTGGAAGAGGTTAATCTTGCAAACCTGAATATTATGAATGACCTGGATGATGCAAAAAAAAATCTTGAAAAACGAGTTGAAGAGGAAGTCCAGCGTCGTGCAATGAAAGAACAGTTACTTATTCAGCAGTCAAAAATGGCAGCTATGGGTGAGATGATAGGTCTTATTGCCCATCAATGGCGGCAGCCCCTAAATGCCATTGGTCTAAATGTTCAGGATATGAAGGAAGCTTATAAATATGGTGAGCTTGATGACCAGTATATAGAACACTCTGTTGATATGGCAATGAATCAAATATTGTTTATGTCAAAAACGATAGATGATTTCAGGAACTTTTTTATGCCGTCAAAGAAGAAAGTATACTTTGATGTAAAATCAACCATAGAGGAATTGCTTTTAATGTTTGTACAAGTGTTTAAGAAAAACGATGTTGATATTTCTATAAGAACACAGCAGGATACAATATTATTTACGATTGGATATCCTAATGAATTTAAACAGGTGATACTCAATATTTTGAATAACTCAAGAGACGCAATTACTTCAATAAGACAGAGCGACGCTGACATACAAGGGCTGATTGAAATAAATATCAGTAATAATAAAGAAGGAGATAAGATACTAATTTCAATAACAGACAACGGCGGCGGCATCCCTGACCATATAATAGACAGAATATTTGAGTCCTACTATACGACGAAGGGAAAAGAAGGTACCGGAGTTGGGCTATATATGTCAAAAACAATAATAGAGACGAATATGGACGGCAAACTGACAGTAGGAAATGTGGATAGAGGTGCAGAATTTTTGATAACATTGAATATAAGCAGACCGGGGAGCGTAGACATGGGCGCAAGGTGAGCAGGGCAAACGAATTAGAAAAATTAAGCTGAGGTTGCCTATACTTTTAGCTCGGATCGATGGTTTCCTGGATTCCCGCTTTCGCGGGAATGACAAAAAAAGAGAATGGCAGGATATTATTGGTGTTCATTTGTTCAGCTTTGTCTGTTATTTCCATCTTTTTTATTCTGTCATTCCCGCGAAAGCGAGAATCCAGTAGAGGGATTAGCGGGTGTAAGTTTCTAATGCAATTGCCCTGGCAAAGTGAGCTAAGAATTGATAAGAGATAGGGAAATATGTTATTTTTACACAGGCGGCGGCACTCAGAAGCCTCACACAGGCCTAAGCGATAAATGAACATAAAATCAGACAACGGTAAATCCAGTAAACCGCAATATGCTGGGCATCGAATGCGCTTGAGACAGAGGTATATTGAAAAAGGGGTTAGCTCACTAGCTGGATATGAGGTGATTGAGCTTCTTCTGACCTTTACCCGTTCACAAAAAGATGTAAAACCTGAGGCCAAGAGATTACTCAAGAGATTTGGCAGCATTCAAAATATTCTTGATGCCGACAACGATGCCCTGATGGAAGTCGAAGGTATTGGCCTTCAAACTGCCACGCTGATTAAGCTTGTCAAAGACCTTGGTACTATTTATTTAAGACAAAAACGAATCAAGAGAAAGGCAATAAAGAACCCGGACGACATAGTTGACTATCTGAGAACATCTATTGGCTCAAAGGAAAACGAGCAATTTCTTGTGTTGTACTTAAATGCCAAAAATGAAATTATGGCTGAGGAGATAATAGGCGAAGGAATCCCTAATCTTTGTTACGTATATCCAAGAAAGATATTTGAACACGCGCTCAAACACAATGCAACTGCGCTGATTCTTGTCCACAACCATCCGACCGGTTCACCATCGCCTTCAGAGGATGACATCAAGCTCACCCGCAGCCTGAAGGAGACTGCCTCACGGCTTGGGATTGTCATACATGACCATTTGATTGTAACAAGACACTCATTTTTTAGTTTTATTGACAGGGGGCTGCTCTAACTATGGACAGACATTCACAGCAACTGATAACGCTCTATGAGATAAGCAAGCTATTAGGTGCGTCCTTAGACCTGAATAAGACGCTTAAGGGGGCTATGAAGGCGCTTTCAGACTTCCTTGATATGCAGCGAGGCACGGTAGCGCTTGTCGAGGGCGATGAGATTGTCATAAAGGCAGCACACGGACTGACAATAGAAGAACTCCAACTGGGCAGATATAAACTTGGCGAGGGAATCATTGGGCAGGTGGCAAAGTCCGGTTACCCGATAGTGGTGCCAAATGTTGGCGATGAGCCGGTGTTTTTAAACAGGACAGGTGCGCGAAAGGATATAAATAAGAGTAACATTGCCTTTTTGTGTGTACCGATTATGTTTAAAAGGGATGTGCTTGGGGTATTGAGCGTTGACAGACTGTTTGCTGACAGCAGGGTTTCTTTTGACGCTGACCTCAGGTTGTTGAAGATTATAGCCTCGCTATTAACCCAGCACATAAAACTCAGCCGACAGGTAGAGCAGGAAGTACAGGAGCTAATAGCCGAGCGTGAAACGCTGAAGAGCGAACTCAGGGGCAAGTACCGTATAGAAAACATAATTGGCAAATCCTCATCAATGCAGGATGTCTTTGAGTCTGTACACAGGGTAGCAGGCTCACGGGCAACAGTGCTAATAACAGGGGAAAGCGGTACAGGAAAAGAGCTGATAGCAAAGGCCATCCACTATATGAGTACGCGGGCAAAGCAGCCTTTTATCAAACTAAACTGTGCAGCTATTCCCGAAGGTCTTCTGGAGACGGAGCTGTTCGGTCATGAAAAGGGCGCTTTCACAGGCGCTTCGTCAGTAAGAAGGGGCAGATTTGAGCTTGCCAACAAGGGTACAATCTTTCTTGATGAAATTGGGGATTTATCTCTGGGGCTTCAGCCCAAAATCCTGCGTGTTATACAGGAGAGGGAGTTTGAGAGGGTAGGTTCAGAGAAAACGATAAAAGTAGATGTAAGGGTAATTGCCGCTACGGCCAAAGACCTTGTCCAGTTAGTTGGAGAGGGAGATTTCAGAGAAGACCTCTTCTACAGGCTCAATGTAGTGCCAATGTTCCTGCCTCCGTTGAGACAGAGAATGGAGGACATGGAAGAGTTGATTGCCTTTTTTCTGGATAAATACAACAAGGAAAATTCGAGGAATGTGGAAATATCGCAAGATACAGTGAGCGCTATGACAAAGTACTGGTGGCCAGGCAACATCAGGGAGCTTGAAAACACAATAGAACGCCTTGTCATCATGTTGCCGGGAAAGATAGTTCACCCGCGTGATTTACCTTTGAATATAAGGAATTTTACTAAAGAAGTGGTTGAAAATCGTATTACACCACTAGATAAGGCTGAGAAAGAGGGAATCATCGAGGCCCTCAGAACAACTGACGGGGTATTAGTGAAGGCAGCAAAACTACTGGGCATTACGCCTAGACAAATCGGATATAAGGTGAAGAAATATGGAATCAGAAAAGGTATTTCATAACTGGCTTGTGACGCATTTAAGAAACAGACTGTCGAGGCAATACACTGAGATAGTATGTAATCCAGATGGCCCGGATGGGGAAAATAAACACGAGTTCGAGGGATTTTATCCAGATTTGATATTAAAAAACTACGGCATGGCGATGGCAGTCGTAGAGGTGGAGACAGAAGAATCAATCAACGCAGAGAAGGCAAAACACTGGAAGGTGCTGTCACAAAAAGGGGTAAAACTCATACTTATGATACCTGAAAAGGCAAGGTCAAAGGTAACAGGTCTGCTCTGGGACTTGGGTTTAGCCGCAGATGTTGCCGTCGGGAGCTATGACCTGAGAATTAATATGCCATGACAGCCCATACTAGCTTGGGGCGCGAAGCTACAATTGTGTCGGCTAACAGCTTGGCGTCATCACAGACATATGTTGAATATATGAACAGCGACTATGGTAGTGGCGGCGGTGGCGGCACAGGAGGCCTTCTCTGTGGTATTGGAGGAGGCACTGGCGGTAAGGGCGGCCTATTTGGTTTATAGATACGTTTTGGTCGTGGTGGTAACGGTGGTACTGGTGGTAGAGGTGGTCTCTTCGGTTTCAGGATATGCTTCTTAGGCGGCAACGGCGGCGGTGGTGGCGGCACGTTCCCAGCATAGCTTGGCAAAGATAGGCTCAGGACGGCTATTAATACTAATGATGATATTAATTTCTTTATCATGGCAGTAGTAAAACATAAAACATAGAGCAAAGTCAACAATCCGAAATTGCCTCACGAAAAAAAATTATTACGATAAAAACTCTCAGCCAAGAGAACTGGGAGGAAGCAACCATGTTATCAATAGGCAAAAAAATCTAATATTGTCAGATCTTATCGTGGTCATTACAGTTTAAGCAAAGGACATGGATTTTGGAGCATGTCGGGTCTGTTAACTAAACTGTGTCAGGCCCGGTTTTAGCCCTTAACATCAATGTCCAATAGTAACCTCCCCTCGAA
>JAMOAZ010000025.1:47500-49779 GCA_039908505.1 Nitrospirota bacterium | reverse complement strand
TTCGAGGGGAGGTTACTATTGGACATTGATGTTAAGGGCTAAAACCGGGCCTGACACAGTTTAGTTAACAGACCCATTTTCTTCCCACATTCTTTCCAACGTCGCCAACTCGTCGTCTTTGCCCACCAGCTCCCTAAGTACCTGAAGCCAGAAGTAAGCGCCTTCAGCCTCTGACATGTATATGCCCAGGACTTCCTTATAACCCGTCTGATTTACACCGAGTATGGTGTAAGAGGCGGTCTTGAATATCTTGCCGTCATCTCTTAGTGAAGGTGTCCCGAGGATACACGACATCCAGCGGCCTGCCATTGCTTCACTACCAGCAGTATCATGTCGGTTACGGCACTGAGGGTGGCAATGGAGACCTCTTCTATGCCGTAGAGTTCTTCAAGATGCTTAGAGATGTCACTATAGCTCATCCCAAGAACGATGACTTTTTTATCAAGTGCATCTCCGAAATAAGTCTGTCGCTTCTTTACGATCTCCGGCTCGAAGGTGCCGCTTCAGTCCCGTGAGGTTTCGAGTTCGAAGGCGCTTTAGTCTGTTCTTACAACCTTCGAAATCCGACCATTTCGCCTGTTTTTGGTTTCCTCGCGTGATTTTCTGTCTTCTTCATATCGCTCACAACTCTTTCACTTTCCGTGGGCATCTTACGTTGCACCCTTCCCTTCCGGTACTATGGCCCCTGCTGACTTCTGACTGTTCAGTCCTGCATCGCTGCAAGGTTTGTCAGCTCTGAATTTATCTCGGTGACTATTCAGTTAGACCTCCCCGGGTAAGAATGCATACTTTCACTCCATATATCCACAGCATTTACTCCGTAAGTCTCGGATAGCTTTTGGACTTCGTCTTGTTTGGCAGACTCGCCCGACTTATCGTAAGCGCGGTTCGTGTTCCTCAGATCAGCGCTTTGCCTCCAGCAACATCAGATTCCGCCTCACGGCGGTCACCCTTGCCTTTGGCTAACGGTTGGCGCTATCTGCCCACGTCGTGAACTTCCACCACCAAGTTGCGCCCGTGCCGAGCGCACCAAAAAAAGAATGCCCGAACCGTTAAGATTCGGGCATTCAGTAACTTAAATCCGGCAGCAACCTACTTTCCCAGGACCTCGCGGTCCGAGTATCATCGGCCCTGGAGGGCTTAACTTCCGTGTTCGGGATGGGAACGGGTGTAGCCCCTCCGGTATAACCACCGGAAAACTTATGCAATAATACCGCGCAATTCCAATTACATATCAATTGCGCATTGCCTAAATAAATTGGCAACGGAAAATTTTTTTAAGGGTCAAGTCTCACGGCCTATTAGTACTGGTCAGCTCAATGTGTTACCACACTTACACCTCCAGCCTATCAACGTGGTGGTCTTCCACGGGCCTTTAGGGGGATTACTCCCCGGGAGACATAATCTTGAAGCGGGTTTCCCACTTAGATGCTTTCAGCGGTTATCCCTACCGAACATAGCTACCCAGCATTGCCATTGGCATGACAACTGGAACACTAGAGGTTCGTCCATCCCGGTCCTCTCGTACTAAGGACAGACCTTCTCAAGTCTCCTGCGCCCACAGCAGATAGGGACCGAACTGTCTCACGACGTTCTGAACCCAACTCTCGTACCGCTTTAATCGGCGAACAGCCGAACCCTTGGGACCTACTTCAGCCCCAGGATGCGATGAGTCGACATCGAGGTGCCAAACCGCGTCGTCGATGTGAACTCTTGGACGCGATAAGCCTGTTATCCCCGGCGTACCTTTTATCCGTTGAGCGATGGCCCTTCCACTCAGAGCCACCGGATCACTAAGCCCTACTTTCGTACCTGCTTGAGATGTCTCTCTCGCAGTCAAGCTCCCTTCTGCCTTTACACTCTGCGGCTGATTTCCGTCCAGCCTGAGGGAACCTTTGGGCGCCTCCGTTACCTTTTGGGAGGCGACCGCCCCAGTCAAACTGCCTGCCAGACACTGTCCCTCTCCCGGATTACGGGAGCAGGTTAGAGTCCCAGTATAATAAGGGTGGTATTTCAAGGACGGCTCCATGTGGACTAGCGTCCACACTTCATAGCCTCCCACCTATCCTACACATATTACACCACAACTCAATGCCAAGCTGCAGTAAAGGTGCACAGGGTCTTTCCGTCTAGCTGCGGGTAACCGGCGTCTTCACCGGTAACTTAAGTTCGCCGAGTACCTCGCCGAGACAGCGCCCAAATCGTTACGCCATTCGTGCAGGTCGGAACTTACCCGACAAGGAAT
Source organism: Nitrospirota bacterium (assembly GCA_039908505.1). Classification (GTDB taxonomy): domain Bacteria; phylum Nitrospirota; class Thermodesulfovibrionia; order Thermodesulfovibrionales; family Magnetobacteriaceae; genus Magnetominusculus. The sequence continues at coordinate 47,534 of JAMOAZ010000025.1, read as the reverse complement.
TTCGCTACCTTAGGACCGTTATAGTTACGGCCGC
>JAMOAZ010000025.1:0-42500 GCA_039908505.1 Nitrospirota bacterium | reverse complement strand
TAAACGGGTCATTTACTAATGGAGTTATAAAATCCACAGTCTCAACGATTGCCGTGTCGCCGATTAAATATACACCGGCGTCATCACCTGGGCCCACTAATACTGTGGTGTGCGCATCGGCAGCGCCAAGGCTCTCCAGCGTTTCGCCGCGAATAGAGTGTATTACGTCCTCAAGGTCCGCCGGACCCATTTTGGACACTCAACCGGCTGCTTGTACTTTTTCCGTTAACCTATATTCCATAACCCCGTATAGTACACATTCGCAATGATAAAAATAAAGCCTTTTTTTCCACATCAAGGCTGACTGCCAATAACAGTTCTGGCTGACAGGATTTATTAATATAGGGATATTCTGTTGGGGTAATCTAAGTTTATAAATAACGGGCCGCTGTTATTGTCGTTTTGTGAAGCAGCATTGACTACTGTGGTATTATCAATAGCAGTTGCATTGTCACTAACGGTTATATTGTCACCAATAATTGCGTTATCAATAGTTTCAGACTTGAAGAGTGGCTCAGGGCTGCTATCAGCGTGTTCAACAGAGGGCACTAGCTTGGCAGTCTGAGCCGGTATCTCAGGTGGTGTCTCCGGTGGAGCCGGAGTAGGCACTGCCTTTTTCGGCTTGGGCTTCGGCTCAGTTTTTTTTATCTCTAGCGCTGGAGGTGCTGTCTCAGCCGGCGGGTTAGTCTGGACATGGGGAAGTGGTGGCACCGTATCTGGTGGTTGAATTTCTATTAACTGCATGTCCATAGATATTGGTGTTGGCAGAGCACGACGCGGCATATTTGTGTGAATTAAAAACCCAAATCCCCACGTCAGGGCTGTCCAGATAATCAGAGACAGCAGCACTGTCCACGGCAGGCGCCGCCATGGGTTATCGCGCCATTGGTTATCGATGGTATCGACCTTATCTGACGTACAAGTCATTCAAGCAAATCAATCCCCAATGAATAGTCTAACCGCAAGTATTGCCAAAAGACCACATCTATCATCAATATGATTTTGCCACATGTACAAGAAAATATGCAAATTCCCGTAGTTAGATTTTTTTCACCAAAATTTTAATAAAAATAGCATTGACAAGACAATTTTACATGTGTTACAAAATATAGTAAGTAAAATGTTTATACATGACAGCCGGTCACGGTGATATTAGATACAACTATATTTTGGAGCGGCAGCAGGGGTGATGGGTGTGATATGGCAGACAAAAGTATAACATGGGATAGGCAGTTAATACTGACAATTAATACTTCGAGGAGCTTGATTATGCTGAAAACAAAAATACACATATTTCCGCTCAGTTATAATTTTAAAAAGAATGAAGGACATTCCACTGAGGCATGTAATAGGACTGCATCGGCACTGAAGTTAGCGCTTATTGTTCTATCTATAATTCTTGGTACAGCCTTTTTTGCCCCTGTTTGTTATGCAGCTAAGACCTTATCTGTAACTATTGCAGGGACGGGTACAGGGAGCGTCTCAGCCGTAGATACTACTGACAGCGGTTATAATTTTAGCTGCAGCGCCACTTGTTCCAACTCTGTCGGAAATAACGATGTCTTAACCCTTTCGGCCACCCCAACTGGAGGAGCAACATTTGCAGGCTGGTCAGGCGCCTGCTCAGGCACAGGCACGTGTTCAATATCAATGAATAATAGCAATCAAAGCGTCACTGCAACTTTCACGGCGACAACATCTACAACCACAACATCGACGTCATCTACGACGACAACAACAGCGTCTACATCTACAACTACAACGACAGTTTCCGCCACCTGCCCGACGCCGTCCCCGACGCCAACTCCAACTCCGACTCCAACGCCTGCATCGACTGCTATGCAAAACTATTGTGCATCACCGCCTTTCATCCAGCAGACAGTGCCGCCGAATCTCCTCTTAATGTTCGATAATTCCTACAGCATGTACGACCCGGCATATTACTCGACTACTTCATACACGTCAAACTCATCAAGTGGAATATACCCTGGCTTTGACAACAGTTATTCAAACACTACTACATACCCTGGATACTTCGATAATACCACAATGTATATTGGCAACGGAGGGACGAACTACTCAGGTGACGGCAGTTGCTCAACATTTAGCGCTTACACTGGCTCAAAAACCTGCTCATATATTAACACCTCCTATCTCTGCATAAGTCTTAACAGCGGTCAAACCGCAGTTACGGAGTTTGTTGCCCGTGGAAACTTCCTCAACTGGCTTACAATGTCAAAAATGGACATCCAAAAAATGATTTTAACCGGAGGCAAGTACGACAGTACATATAATGTCCTCGTCGGAGAAGGCGCAGGCTGGAACGGGATGAGATATATTAAGTCGGTCGATACCGGCGGGTCAAACAAGGTAACATTTGGTATCAGAGGGCCAAACAACGGCAACTTCTCCGCACTTGGAGGGTCGAATGGCGGCACGACAAGAATCGATATATTCAAGGGTTCTTACGACTACGCTAATTGTCTTGGAGCAGTTTACGAGTGGCTTTATGGCAACTTTGGACAGGCAAAGCAGAAAACGGCTGACTGCATTCCGGATACAAATTATGGCGCCAGTAAGACGTTACCCACATTTAATCACGCAATGCAGACATGCTGGGGATGTACCTATCCTGTGACAACGTCGTGTATTGGCAATGGTGATGTCACAAGAATAACAGGCTCGTCCAGTTGTGGAGGATATTACTCTTCTATAGCATCGTCGCCTCCGACATACTCCACAGTAGACCCTATAGCAGGGATATGTGCAACAACTGGGTCACCCACCACCGGCAGCAAGATGTATGTAGGGGGATGCTGGAACGGCACCTCATGGATTGCCAATGGTTACTCAAATTCTGACGATTGTGTAGAGCAGGGTTTTGTAAACTATTGTAACGACATGGCGGGGTTCCCAGTCACTGATCCATCAGGGGATTCACTGCTGACTGCCGGGGTAAATAGCTCAGGCTCGCTTCCCGGTATCCTTCTTGATTTTGGCTTAACAAGCCAGTTAGGCGACCCATTAGGTGTTTATCAGGTAAGAGTCGAACAGTCCACTACCCCTACCGGGCTTATCAACGAATTCTCCGGCATATTGAAATTTGGAGTAATGACGTTCAACACTGCCGGGTCGGCAAGCGAGTGTGACAATATCACTCTGGTGCCCACCACAACTGTGCCCTGCCCTTCATCCGGAACTAATCTTGACGCTGGACAGATTATCTCATATATCCCCACCAGTGATGATTCAGCAACTTTGAGCGCCGCAACTACGTCGCTTGTCTCTACTATAAACGCTATCAGAGCCTCCTCATGGACGCCGTGGGCCGAGGCATATTATAACGCGATTGGATATTTCGCGAGCAGGACAGACATGCGTCTCAACACTACCGACTTCGATACATCACAGCCACCGGTTAACTACTCATGCAGACAAAACAATATACTGATTATTTCGGACGGTATGTCAACAACAGACCAAAACATAAATGTGAAGAATCTTGTGAGACCTACAAGCACCACAAGCCTTGACGGCGATGACGACAGCGTCACAGACGGTACCTCTTGTTATCTATATGAAGGAAGCACGTATCTTGATGACCTGGCGTGGCTTGCGAAGAACAAAAACATATTTACGTTTGACAAATCAGCGGTATCATCCTCTGCTGCGCCCACAAGTGCGAGCCAATATATCCGCACCTATACTATATTCAACGGAGAGGACAACGGTAAGACCAATGAATGCAGTCCTACCAAGTTGATGTCAGACACTGCTACAAACGGCGGAGGCACATATAAGACAACCAGCAACGCCTCTCAGCTTGAGACCGCGTTGAGAACCACATTTACCAGCATTGCAACCAATGACGCATCAGGCACTGCCGCTACGGTTCTTTCTCAGAGGACACAGGCAGGTGCTAATATAATGCAGGTACTTTTTTACCCAAACAAGTATTTCAGCGACGGCACTCAGCTTTCCTGGGTTGGCTTTATCAATAATCTCTGGTTTTATAACACCAAGTTAGTGCAGCAAATCAGGGAAGACACGGTCAACGACTACAAATTAAACATCACAAATGACAATGTCCTAAACTTTACGGTTGTGAACAACAGCCCCGTCATACAACTATACAGCGACATAACCGGCACTGGTACGTTGACCGCGCTTACGCCATCTACTATAACGTTCGACAACCTGAGTACCATATGGGAGGCAGGGGGAAACAGCCGCGCCCCCTCATCCTTAACCAGCGTATCTACGAGTTTCAGCGGCAGCTTCTATGATTTGTACCATGACAACGCCTCTGTGAGGACGATATATACAAACGGAGATACCGGCCTCATTCAGTTCAATACTACTAATGCTGGTCACTTCTCCTCTTACATGGGCACTACATTTCCCAGCACGGCAACCGTGGACGATATTATCGAGTACACACGCGGGGTTGATAAATCAGGGCTTCGAAACAGGACCACTGCGAATTTAGGTTCATCTACAACAAGTGTATGGAAGCTCGGTGATATAATATACTCGACTCCTCTTTTGCACGAATACAAACCAGCTTCCATCAACGGCAATGCCGACTATTATGTATCCTACGTCGGCGCCAACGATGGAATGCTTCACGCCTTTAGGGTGGGTAAGTTATCGTCTACCGGACTGGGCGCTGGCGAGATACAACAGCTAACGGGTTCTTCCCTCGGCAGAGAACTGTGGGGATTTATTCCGAGGAACTCGCTGCCCTACCTGCGCTATTTAGCAGACACTTTATATACGGCAAATGCAGGCTGCCACATCTACTTTAACGACCTGAAGCCTTATATCTACTCCTACACACCATCAGGTGCAACTGACGATAAGGTGGTACTAATAGGCGGTATGCGTCTGGGCGGGTCGTGTGGATGCTCCACCAGTGGTACCTGTCCAGCGGCAACCGACATATATAACCCGCCGACAGATACGTGTACTACCGCTGACCGTACTGACGCTACATCGCCAACGAGTGCATGTGTCGGGCTTTCATCGTACTATGCCCTTGACATTACCAATCCTACTTCGCCCTCGCTGCTGTGGGAGTTCTCTCATCCGGAACTGGGGTTTTCCTATTCCGGCCCTGCAGTTATCAACAGAGGCGGGAATTTGATGGTCATGTTTCTCTCCGGGCCGCAGACATATACGGGTTACTCTTATCAAAACCTAAAGTCCTTTGTTTTAGCCTTAAACAGCGACTTTACAATAGACACAGCAGCGATTGGAAGCAGTGGCGGCATCTTTAAGTACGACACAGGTATTGCACGTGCATACGGTGGAAGGCTGTTTACTAACGGGGTAGACATAAATGCCGATAGCAATACAGATTATGTAATAGCAGGCTATACCTCTGCGCAGAGTACTACATGGGACAATGTAACCGGCGGCGTAATGTCCATTTATACAGGCGGTACAGCCCCTACTACCATGTGCAGTGGAAGCGCATGCCCAACCAATTGGACGAACTGCTGGAATTACGACACAAGCTATTTCAGCCTGACTGCCCCTGTTACCAGCCAGGTGAACGTTAGTAAATGCTTTAGCCAATACTACGCATTTGTTGGGTCGGGAAAATACTTTAAGTCGCTCGATACATATAGCGTAGTGGACAGCAGCAACAACCGGCTTTCAGGAGACTTCCTGTATGCCTCTCCATTTTTCTGTGACCAGCACGGATGCTGCGACAATACTACCTTAACGCACCAATCGTCCTCTACTGTGCCCAACGCCTGTAATGTGCTATCTTCTGCGGGCGGCAAAAGGCCTGACTGGACATTCCCCCTTAACAGCGCGCAGACAGTGAGCGGTGTACCATATTACAGCGAGCGCAACATATCCGACCCTACGTTTGCCTCTAATATGATATTTTTTACCACCACACAACCTACATCAGACTTATGTTCTTTTGGAGGTAGATCAAGAGGATTAGTCTTTAACTGTGCCACTGCAGCAAATCCTGGCTCGCTCATGGATAACTGCACAAGCTACACAATACCCACATCAAGTCTTTCGGGGAACTTGCTGATGCAGCTTTCGACAAGCTCCATAAACAAGATTTCCGTATCTACGGGATTTCATGACGTAACCTCCAGCGATACTAACCAATCGTCGCTGCAGAGTAATTCCATGGGCGGGGTTACGGACTGGATGCCCGGTATAACGCCAGAAGGGAGTTCACCATTCTTGCCACCGGCGGCAAGTGCGTTTGGGAAAATTCTGAATTGGATGGAAAGGTGACGACCCTGTAATGTAGACCAGGGGGACAGCCTTGTGTAATTGCCCCCCGGTCTCCCATTTAATAATAGTAATTGGAACGATTGTTATTACCAGCCTGAACTCATAGAGTGTTTATCACCATTTAAGAATAACAGGTCTCGTGCCTTCCAACACAAGGCCTGTTATTGCAGTTTAATCTCCGTGAGTATATCGTGTCACATCAGCCTTGCTGGGGTGTGGGTGGCTGCGGTTGTCCAGGTTTTGGTAGCGGCTGTTGCTGCCCAGGTTTTGGCGGTTTTGGCTGTGCAGGCGCTGGTTTTGGAGCCGGTGCTGGTTTGGGTGCTGGCTTTGGTATTGGAGCCGGTGCTGGTTTGGGTGCTGGCTTTGGTATTGGAGCCGGAGCTGGCTTTGGTGGAACTGGCATAGGTGCCGGCTTGTGCGGCGGTGGCGCTGGAACTGGCGCTGGGGGTGGCGGTGGTGGCACTGGAACTGGCGCTGGCGCTGGGGGTGGCGGCGGTGGTACCGGTGGCGGCGGATGAGGCTCTGTTGTGGCAAGACAGCCTGCCATTACCAGACTCAACAATGATAATATCACACGTTTATTCATACGTTTTCCTCCATTTGTCAAGGTGAATGTTGTAATGTTCCGGCTATGCTATCACGCTGCCATACGCTAAGTCAACTTGAGGTAACACGGCATAAAACAGACTGTTACAGCTACTTAATGAACAAGGGAGAAAATGGGATAAATTTATTTGCTGTCGCTCTACTTTTTTGTGCTGATTCTTATGAAATCCTCTATACTTAATCCCGCTCCTTCAAGAATTCTTTTCAAAGTCTTAGGTCGGATTATATCTCCTGCGTGATATGGTATTATTGTCTGTTTCCCCGATGAGGGATGTCTCCATTTTTGATGGCTTCCAGACTGGTCTATTTTTACAAATCCTATTGACTTCAAAATCCGTATAATCTCATCGGCGGTAACACGAGGCTGTCTTTGGCCCACTAAACCGATACCTCAAAGACTACTGCGTTCGTTGACACCTGATCGTCTGATGGCCTCAAATATAATTCAAGCGCCTCCATGAAGTTCTCACGGGCTTCTTCCATGGTATTTCCATATGTAACGCACCCGGGCAACTCAGGGCAGTATGCGACATATACGTCATCATCCGGTTCTATAACTATTCTAAGTTTCATTTTTCCCCCGCATTAATGTGGCATTCAGTAATATAGCATATCCTAATAATAGGGACAAGCGATATTATCGTAAAACAATGAACACTGGAGGGCACAATACTTTGCCCGTATTTGACATTTAACTCAATATACGATACAATCGTCGATGACTATCAATCGGCTTAAGACCATCAGCCCTGATGCTGTCATAAGGGTATATACGGCTGCGTTTTTGCTTTACGTAGTTTTTGCCATGTCCTCTCAGCCCATCGTAAACGGCGACACCGACCTGTGGTATCACCTCAATGGCGGTAGATTTATTGCCGTTCATGGTGAGATTCCCAATAGTTCTTTTTTTTCTTTTTTAACACCGCCGCGCCACCGGGTGAACTACTACTGGCTCTTTCAGCTGCTCTGCTATAAAATATATGACACACTTGGCAGCGCTGGTCTTATTGCGCTTCGGTCACTGTTGTTTATCTTAATCATAGCAACTCTCTGGGGGTTGTTTCGTGTCCGGCTTGGCGGTGTAACTCCATTGTTCGTCCTTCTGTTTACTATTTATATCATGCTGCTTCTGCCGCGCTGCCTGCTTAACAGACCCCATGTCTTTAGCTATCTCTTTATGGCTGCCTTCGTGTATATTTACGAAATCAGGCCGGGCAGGTCTTACATACTTGGCGTCATTGCCCTTTTGTGGGTTAATCTGCACGGCGTCGAATATCCCGTGATGCTGTTAATCTCAGGCGCTTACATGGCTGAGGTCTATGTAAGACGCCTCAGGAGAAAAAACCCATTCACTAAAGAAGAGCTTATCATACTGGTGTCCTCTGCGGCCTGCATTGGGGCGGTCTACCTGACCCCGCACGGGGCAGCCCTGCTTAATGTCCCATTTATCGACACGCGGTACGCCTCCGTGTATATTAATGAACTCAGGAGTATACCTGGGGGGGAGTTATTAGGGTTCAGCCTGAGTGACAAGGGCATTTCATATGCATCGATTTTTAATGTAACAGCCCTTTTAACACTGATTTGCCTGATAACAACCCTGATAAATAAAAAACTCAGACTAAGCCATATCATCATGCTGCTTGGCGCAATTGTTATATTAACAAAGGGGGCGCGCTTCAGGACTGAGTTTGCACTCCTCGTTGTGCCTGTTATTGTCAACGGTCTGCCGCTTATTAATAACGCTAAGTCAGGAACCAGTGGATTTCCTGCTGCCCTCCGATATATCACTATTGCTGCCTTATTATCCATGCCATTTATCCACAACACAATAAAAGAATCCCCTGTGCGCACACGGGAACTCCCTCACGGCGTGGTCTCGTTTCTTAAACACGTCAGACATATGCCTGACAATGGCACACTAATGAACTATCCAAATTCGGGCGGCTACCTGCAGTGGGAACTCTATCCCAGATATAAAATCGCAATGGACATGGAGGTGCCGTTTTTATTTTCTGATTTCGATTTTTATAACCTCCACATGAGCTATCAGGACGAGGTAGTATTCAGGAAATTCGTTGAGCGCTACAGGCCGTCCTATATAACCGTACCAATACAGTACGCCGCATTTAAGGGAATAATCTCAAAATTCCCGGAATATAAACCGGTGTTCTTTGACGACACTGATGTCATGTACACAAGGCAGCCTGATGTGATAAAGTTATATGCTATACAGACTATTAACCCATTTGCCCCTGAGGTATCTGCCACCGCGTCGGTCAACGCTGAATTAGCCGAGTTGAATAAAATTGCTTCGATAGACCCGGACATCGACTCCGTAAACAGGTTAATCGCACAAATAAAGATAAACTCAGCCAACTACGACGAGGCAGCCCAATTCGCCGACAGAATTATCAGCTCATCACCTGACCTGCCGACAGGATACTATCTAAAAGGCGATGCCCTCATAGGCAGGCAATCATACTCCGACGCGCTTAAGTATTTTATTACTGCGCTTGGCTACGCACCTGATGACAAAAAGCCACTCATATACAGGAAACTCTCGGAGTGCCGGTCTAAGATGAGGCAGGACAAAGAGGCATATCGGGCACTGTCAAAGGCAGTTGACATATTCTCGCCCCAGACGCCGTACTCAGACCTCTACATGCTGGGGCTTCTGGCCCTCTCTGACGGCGACAGAGAAAGGGCACAGATGCTCTTTATGTCAGCTTATGAGAAACTCCCACCGCTGGCGGACAACGCCTCAGTGTCAGAGTGGGAAATGAAGATAAAAAAAATGCTCTCAGCCTATTAACCTGTTCAGCTCTAAAAACCGCACTTATTATTGTTGTTGTCTATCTTTAACTCACCGGCAGCACAGGAAGCCCCGCTGGATACGGTACCACCAGAGGCAATTGCCCCGATGTTATAGGTTGTCTTGTTGGTGTTTACCTCTATTCTATAGTCAAAGAGAAGCCCGCTGGTGTTGCCGGGTTTCCATGCAGGCAGAAAAGACTGAATAGCAGCAGCACCCGAGATCGCCTGGTCAGTCAACGTTGAACATGGCGCATAGTAGCAGCCGTTTTCAGTAAAATACTGCTCCATGAGAAGCCTCAGCGACTGGACGTTTTGGGCTGCCTCTGTCCTTCTGGCCTTTTCCCTTTGTCCCATATACATAGGTATTGCAACAGCAGAGAGAATCCCTATTATTAGCATCGTTATCAAAAGCTCGACCAGGGTGAATCCTTTCTGTTCTCTTCCCACGCGCAGCCGGTTAGCCTCGCTCATTGTGTTTATTATTGTATTCATCGAATCTCCTCCTTGTTGAGTGTTCACGTGACGCTTCTGGTCACGTTCAATATACCCATTATATATATTTTAGCAAAAAAAAACTACTAGTTTGTCACCGCCTTAAGTAACCTCCGGCGGCCTTGTGCATTTTTGCGGCAGCCATCAGGGATGCGGCCTGTTGACCAAGTTTGCTGAGCGGGTCAGCGTCAACTGTTGCATTAAAATACTCCGCCGCCTTGTCATAATCGTTTAGCTCAAAATAACAAAGCCCAAGATTAAACTTTGTCTGTGAAAGGTACGACACAAGTTCGAGGGCCTTATTGAAATAAGAAATAGCCGTCCTCAGGGCCTCGGTTTTCCCTTGTTCATCGACGCCGTCAGCCGCTGACATCTGCATGTAAACGTAACCCAGATTGTTGAAAGCTGCGGAGCAGCCCGTATCATATTTAATTGCATCTCTGAGATAGTCTATAGCCTTTTTGTAGTCTTTTCTCATAATCTCGATGTTTGACAAGGCGTTTAAGATGAGGGCGGTCTGTTCGCCTGATTTGTATGGGATTCGCAGCGCGGTTAATAATTCCTTCTCGCTTTTTACGATGTCCTGTTCCTGCATCAGCGCTATAGCATAGTTCGTGTGGGCAGTGGCAGAGGCCGGTGATTTTTTTACTGTGTCCCCCCAAAGTGTCAAATCAGACCGCCACTGTCCAACCCGTTCATTGATTAACACGAAGTACCAGATTGATATTAATATAAATACGCCAATGAAGACCCTTCTGTTTAATATCTTCGCACAGCCCCACACAAGAAGTATAGAAAAGCCTACAGAGGACAGATACAGATAACGCTCACCCAGCGGCGAGGCCACCTGTGAAAACATCACTGAAAGCGAGGGAAGCATTGTAAGGACAACCCATAATAATAAAAAAGGCGCGGGTGAGCCGCACCTCACAAGACAAAACACAGAGACCCCAACTGCCACGCAAAACAGCCACACATACCCAGCGCTCTCAGGAATAGCCGGAAGTAGATTGAGGTTCATGGGAAGAAGCAGCTTCTCTATATAATATCCACTTCCATAGACAAGAGTTTTGAGAAAACCAGTGAATGAAACCTGCGGCGACAGATATGCTCCAGCAGTACCCGGCTTCATAATGACCTCACTAAGCCCACTTCCGTGCCTCATCATAAAATACACTATGACAACTGCAAACAGTACACTCACTGACAGCAGAAGCCTCCGCCACGGCATCTTCGTAAGAAGCCCATAGGCCAACACAACTGCAATTAACATAATACCGTTCTCTTTTGAGAACATCGAAAACAGATAAAACAATGCACATATCACAATGCCTTTTGCATCGTCCTCCCAGCGATAGATGAAAAAACCAAGAAACCCTAGAAGAAAAAAGAATGTCACAAGTAAATCCGTCCTGCCCGAAATCCACGCAATAGGCTCGGAATGCACGGGGTGCAGGGCAAATGTCAGAGCCGCCAAAAACGCAGGAATCCTATCAGCCGGAGTCTGCTCAACAATGATTTTACCATCACCCCGGGTCATAAGCCGCTCTGCCAGGACAAATACTAACAACGAATTGGCCGCATGTACTACAAGATTATTCAGATGATAACCAAGTGGGTTCATTCGCCACAAACTCCAGTCCAACGACAAAGACACCCGCCAAAACGGACGGTAATAGATTCCATTACCAAAAAAATAGCCGTAGAACGAGTTAGTATCAACAAGCACAGGATTTGTCACCACATGGATATCATCCCACACAAACCCATTCGACAGCGAAGCAATGGCACCGGTAAATGCAGCCGTAACAATAGACAGGTAGAAAAACGCATTGAGCGCAGGTCTGTTATTTATCAATCCAGATATACTGCCAGATATGTTCATATAACACCCCGCGCAAGCATTGCTTATAATAAATAAAAAGGCGGGAGAAATGACACCCCCGCCCGGTACTACACATTCTCGCCTTTACTAAATTAACGCGTAGTCACTATTTGGCTGAGTATTGGAGATGTTGAATTTGAGGCATAGGCCATGAGATTGACCGCACGGCTTCCGTTCGGGCTTAAAATAACCTGACCATCTGTCGGGGCTGTCGTCACGAACAGAGGAAGGCCGTTAAATGCGCTCTTGTCTCCCTTAAACGTGTGGTGAGAGATAAAGTGGTCAACAATTGTCGTGATACCACCAGGGAATGCTGTATATGTGCCTGTGCTGGCCTGGTTGTAAACTGACAGACATGAGCGACCGGTTGCGGTTGCGCCTGATGATTCGTAACAGCCCTGTGTGCCTGTTGCGTCGGTGATTATTATATATGGGTCACCGCCTACATAGGCATCAAGATAGCCCTGTAAATCTGAAACTGCACCCTTAGCGCCTGACTCTGTTGACCTGACCTTTGCCTTTTCCCTCTGTCCCAGGAACGCCGGTACCGCGATAGCAGTCAATATGCCTATAATCGCGATAACAATCAGGAGCTCGATCAGTGTAAAACCTCTTTCATCCCTTGTCTTCATCTCTGAAATTAACTTGTACATTGTGTATACCTCCCATAAAGTAATATGCGCTCGCTATTTCACGGTTAAAAACCGCTTTTTTACGTATGCCCATCGTTGCTGCACATTGTATATTAGCATATTTCATGCCATCGGTTGCTCATAAGAAATAAAAAGTGTTATCATTATACACATAAGGAAATTAGATACAAAGATGCTGCAAAAGGTTTAGCCAAAATCTTGATATTTTAGATTAATTACCTGATTATAGCATAGATTAAGGCATGTGATGTCATTCATAGCTGCCCCTACGGAGGTATTACAATTTGGAATTGGTGTTGACATAAAAAGGCACACTGACAATAAATGTCAATAGACGACAAGTTCTGTCAATTTGAGGTGAAGTTTTCTCTTCAGTACTGGTGCAGAGCAGTTAGCGGATAGTTACTGTCTGGGTGAATATTGGCAGTGTGGAGTTCGTTGCATAAGCATTGATAACAACAGAACTGCTTCCAGACTGGCTTAAAAGAACCTGTCCCCAGCCGACAACCGTATTCGTTGTAATGAACAGAGGAAGACCGTTAAATGCGCTCTTGTCTCCCTTAAACGTATGGTGAGATATGAAATGGTCGATAATCGTGGTCAGTCCGCCGGGGAATGTGGCATAGGTACCCACGCTGGCTTGATTGAAAGCGGCTAAACACGCCTTATTTGTTCCAATTGCTATATCGGCCTCAAAGCACCCTTGCCCACCTGACGAATCAGTGATTATTACATAGGGTCCGCCAACTGCGTATGCATCAAGATAGCTCTGTAAATCAGCAGTTGCGCTCTTTGCGCCAGACACTGTTGCGTTCACTTTTGCCTTATCCCTCTGTCCCAGAAACGCCGGTACTGCTATAGCTATCAATATGCCGGATATCGCAATAACAATCAGAAGTTCAACTAATGTAAATCCCCTTGCGTCTCTCACAGTACCTTTACACCATCCATAAAATGCAATCACCTGACAGATACTAATTGGCTTAATATTGGTGATGTGGAATTTGCAGCATAAGCAAGGATAAAAACAGAACGGCTTCCAGACGGGCTTAAAAGAACCTGACCGTCTGTTGCTGATGTTGTCACAAACAGAGGAAGGCCGTTAAACGCGCTCTTGTCCCCCTTAAACGTATGGTGAGATATAAAGTGAGAGATAATCGTGGTCAGTCCGCCAGGGAATGTGGCATAAGTACCCGCACTGGTTTGATTGAAAGCAGCTACACACGCTTTATTCGTCCCAATTGCGTTATCGGCCTCGAAGCACCCCTGCTCGCCTGACGAACTAGTGATTATTACATAGGGTTCACCAACGACATAGGAATCAAGATATCCCTGCAAATCCGAAATTGCTGCCTTTGCACCAGTCTCCGTTGATCTGACCTTTGCCTTTTCCCTCTGCCCTACAAACGCCGGTATCGCGATAGCGGTCAATATACCGATTATTGCAATAACAATCAGAAGCTCAATTAGTGTAAAACCCCTTGTATCTCTCGAATGCATCCATTTATTAATCATAATGTTCTCCTTAATAAACCACCTGGCGTCTGTATTGGCTGTATGCACCTTCGTCTCGTTGAAGCCTTTAAGTATTTTCTACAAAATGCGGGGTGTAAAAAAACGGGAGGGAGGAATCCCCCCTCACGTCTGCGTTTTGGCTGTGTTTTAGCAATTATCGTGTTGTTACTATCTGGCTGAGTATTGGAGATGTTGAGTTTGAGGCATAGGCCATGAGATTGACCGCACGGCTTCCGTTCGGGCTTAAGATAACCTGACCGTCTGTCGGGGCTGTCGTCACGAACAGAGGAAGTCCGTTAAATGCGCTCTTGTCTCCCTTAAACGTGTGGTGAGAGATAAAGTGTGCAACAATAGTCGTAATACCACCCGGGAACGCGGTATATGTGCCTGTGCTGGCCTGGTTGTAAACTGACAGACATGAGCGACCGGTTGCGGTTGCGCCTGATGATTCGTAACAGCCCTGTGTGCCTGTTGTGTCGGTGATTATTATATATGGGTCACCGCCTACATAGGCATCAAGATAGCCCTGTAAATCTGAAACTGCACCCTTAGCTCCTGACTCTGTTGACCTGACCTTTGCCTTTTCCCTCTGTCCCAGGAACGCCGGTACCGCGATAGCTGTCAATATGCCTATAATCGCGATAACAATCAGGAGCTCGATCAGTGTAAAACCTCTTTCATCCCTTGTCTTCATCTCTGAAATTAACTTGTACATTGTATGTACCTCCTTAATATATATTCAGCGATTAAAAACCGCCTATGTTGACATAATCAGTACTTCATAATACAGCCACGTGCCTGATTCAGCATTCGTCAACTTCGCACTCTTATTAAGATTAAGCAAATATTATGCCAGCACAATCCCCATGTAATCATCCTAAAAGTCACCCATTACCACGATAGTCCATCATTAGACACTGACATATTATGTCATATATGACATATTTTAGCACATCATCAAAGGCAGCACATTCCTGAGAGACCGTAATTTGCTATACTACGGCAATGGTATCATATAAGAAAATACTTATCGTAAAGCCTAGTTCACTCGGAGACGTGGTACACAGTCTGCCTGTGCTTAATGCGCTTCATAAGGCGCATCTCTGTGCATCTGTACACTGGGTCATAGCATCGGGATTTGCGGGGCTGCTTGAAGGGCATCCGATGATAGAAAAGCTCTGGATAATTAACAAAGACAGGTGGAAGCGCCCATCAGAGTTTATCAATACATATAGGGAGATAACCACGCTTGCTGGCACGCTGAAGGCCGAACGCTATGACCTTGTCATTGACCTGCAGGGGCTGTTAAGAAGCGGCCTGATAACCAGTCTAAGCCGGTGCCAAACACGTGTGGGATTTAAGGAGGCCAGAGAGGGCAGCACCATGTGTTATACCCATCTGGTTGAGGGTGGCAGGGACATACACGCAGTTGACAGGTATATGAAGATTGCTGGATTTGCCGGGGCAACAGATGTGGAAATTGAATTTCCACTTCTCTATGAAGACATCACTGAGGCATGGGCGGGTGAGCTGAAAAAGGGGCAGTACATTGTCATGACACCTGGGGCAGCGTGGGCGACAAAGCGCTGGTCAGCACAAAACTTCGGCCAGCTTGCCGCGATGTTTTCCATCCCTACTGTGGTTGTTGGCGGGCGGGGTGACTATGGGCTGGCAGAGGAAGTTGTTGAGTACTCGCGGGGAATGGCGATTAACGCAGCCGGAAAAACAACATTGAAGGAGCTTGCCACAATAATCAGAGATGCACGCTTTATGGTTACTAACGATACCGGTCCGATGCACATAGCCGCGGCTGCAGGCGTTACCGTGTTTGCCGTATTTGGCCCGACAGACCCCAGAAGGACAGGCCCATACGGCACAGCACACACAGTTATAGGGCGGGATATTGCGTGCCGCGCGTGTTTCAAAAAAAAATGTTCCACAGTTGAATGTCTGAGGGATTTACCTTTTCAGCATGTTTATGACATAATAGCTGGGAAGCAGAAGGCCGATAAGATTTAACCAGTTATGTTTATACTATAAGTGCTTATTTAGGAGGAGCAGTGTTATGAAATATATCATTGTACTTATGATGGTAATTATGGCAGCGGCGGCTGCCACATTCCCTGCTGTACTTTCTGCGCACGATGTCCCTGATGGTGCGGCACCATATGAGAAGTCCAAGAGGTGTTCGGCGTGCCATCCTGTGATATATAGAGACTGGGAGAGTTCAATGCACGCAAAGTCTTCTCTGCACAAAGACCCTGCGCATAAGGCCATGTATGAGGTGTTTCTCAGTGATATGAAAAAAGCTGGGAAAGAGGGCAGCTATCACTGTGCATCATGCCACATGCCGATGGCTGAAAATATCAAAAAACTCATGGACGGGACAGACAAGCCAAACGAAAACCTCTGGAGAGAGGGCGAAGGTGTTGGATGTGCATTTTGCCACCGTGTCGAAGCAATCGTGGAAGGTAAGGGCAGAAATATGTTTACAATCAACAAAGACGGCGACTATGTCTCGTCGAATCCACCTGAGAAGGCACCTCACGGCGTCGGGGCAAATCCGCTGTTGGCAAGCGGCGAAATATGTATGGGCTGCCACAGCCACTTAACGAATCAAAACGGAGTAGCGATATGTTCAATGAAAGAAGAGGGCAAGGGCAACTGCCTCACCTGTCACATGGAGAGAAAGGAAGGCCCGCCATCGATTGAGTCGAAAAAGAATGACCACGCCTCACATGAAATGGGAGGTGGTCACAGCTTGCCAATGCTATGGAAGGCGCTCAGTGTTAAAGCATCTGTCAACGAAGCAGCAGGGAGTAAGACCGTTGATATAGAGATTACAAACAAAACAGCTCACTCTTTTCCCTCGACAATGCCTATGCGAATGGCGTATGTAAAGGTAGTGGCATACGACGCTCAAAAGAAGATAATCTTCAGAAATTACGAAAAGAATCCTATGGAAGATAAAAATGCTGTATTGATGAAGTCCTTTAAGGGTGGAGGAGAGGTAGGAGTACCGGCATGGAAGGCCGAAGGTGTTGCCTTTGACACAAGGCTAAAGAGCGGTGAGACACGCACATTTTCTTATGCAATCCAAAGTGATAAAATAAAGACTTTAACTGTGGAAGTGATATATAGACTGTTTCCATCCCAGGCGATAGCAAAGTATCCAGCTCTCAAAGAGACAGAGGATAGTGTTAATGATAAAGACTTTGTAGCATTTAGAAAGGAATTTAGTTATTAAGAACAACATGAGGAGGGTTATGCAATGACAGTAGGGTTACTGATTACACGGGACGGATATAAGGAAGACATAATTGGACTGACAAAGGCAGCCGTAAAAAAAGGACTGGATGTAATACTTTTTATGATGGACGACGGCACGAGGCATTCTCAGGACAAGGACATAGTGGATTTGATGAGTTTAAAAGGTGTGACAATGAGCCTCTGTGACCATAGCGCAAAACTAAGGGACATTACAGAGACAATGATACCCAAGGGTTGTGCGGCAGGCTCTCAATACCAAAACTCTGTAATGAATCAGGATGCCGATAAGGTAATTTTAATATAAGGAGGACATCTACATGCCGAAAAAGATAGCAGTGCTGGTAAGAGACAGGCAGGGCGAGGCACTCAGAATGAGCGTTGGCATAACCGTTATGGACGACATAATAGATGTATTCATTCTGGACAAGAAAATAGAGCCTGGTGAGGAAAATGACATGAACCTCGACATGATAAAAGAGATGGAATTAGCGTTGTGTACGAACATTAAGGATTACGCGGGAATCGGATATTGTTCTACTGAGGACATCGCTAAAAAACTGCTTGACTATGACAACATTCTTGCTTATTAGATAAAGGAGGTAAAATGGCAAAAGTCTTATATATACTGAAACAGGAACCAGACGCTACGGCTAAGACCATCATAGAGACACAAAAAACCCTTGCAGATGTGACAGTTATAGACATGAGAACTGACAAAGACTACGACAAGATAATCGGCGAGGTTGTATCAAGCGATAAAATCATCACGTGGTAATATAAAGAGGAAGAGGGCGCCAGAAAAATGCACAGTAAGAAGGCACCCAGATGAGTGCTGACAACGCCCTCTTTCAGTGCAGTGGTGGGTATTGCTTTGCAGTTGATAGCAAAACCTAACTGAGACTTATGAACACGAGCTGATTAAGATGAAATGGGATATTCTCCAGTTGCTGTCCGGATTCTGAACTATCAAAGAATTAATCTAAAGGATTGTTCAGAATGAAAATATTTCTTGCATTTTGTTATTGGTTATAGTATGATTATCTTCAGCCTCAGTACCCGGATTGGAGAGAATTATGGTACTGTTAGTTATAGGTGCAGCAAATGGCGCAAGGAGCAATTGCGGCAAGTGGGCCGTTTGGCTTGCTAGACCTAAATATATTAGGCCTAAAATTATATAGGATTAGTATTAACTTTTGGAGGTAGGGCTATATGAGCAAAGTGGAGCTGATTGAAAAAATGGCGAAGGATGCAAACTTATCGAAAGCAGATGCCGGAAGGGCACTTGACGCAGCCATTGCGGCCATTATAGACACGCTGAAACAGGGTCAGAAGCTCACACTCGTAGGGTTTGGTACATTTTCAGTTTCGAAGAGGAAGGCAAGAGACGGACGTAATCCCAGAACTGGCGACGTAATTAAGATACCCGAGGCAATCGTGCCAAAGTTTGTCCCTGGCATGGCATTTAAGGATGCGGTAAACAAAAAGTAGTTTATCATAAGTGAGCCTATAATTATTGATAAATCTTAAGCTATATTTTGCTTCTTTGGCGCTGGCTTTATATGCGTATAGCGGGGGATATGTTGTTGCTGCAATTGGAGATGCAGCAGAGGGAAAGCCCGCAGTAAAAGAGCAGGCAGCAGTTGAATCTGTTGTGGTTAAGCCAACCAGCCGTGCCACACTGGAGAAGTACCTTATAATCTCAGGCGGATTTATAGCAGATACTCAGCAGGTTTACGGAAAGATTGTTTCAGCCCCTGCGCCAACATCAGACCGTATAATGTTCGGCAGGAATGACTATGTCTACGTAGATATCAGCCAGGATTATGCTGACCAATACACAGATTACTTTATCATAGAGATAGGTGATAAGGTTACTCACCCAAAAACAGGGAAAAACCTGGGCAAGCTGATCACGATTATAGGGCAACTGCGACTAATTGGTCAGGAGGCAGGTTATAAAAAGGCACTGATCACAGAATCTGTTAAAGAAATAGTCCGTAAGCAGCCTATCGTTCCCTCTTATGCATTCCAACGGCCCGATGACAGCGGAACTCTAAAGCCAGGCATTGGTGGTATGATAATAAAAGTTTTACCACTTCATATCATAGGCGCCCAGTACCAGGTCATATATGTTGATAAGGGCACTGACGACGGCTTAAAGCCTGGAGATATGTTTACTGTCATGTCTTCTGTAAAACCAATATCACCTATTGGTAAGATAAAAATTCTGGCTACACAGAAAAACACCTCAACAGCATATGTCCTCGAATCTAAAACGACTCTGCTGGTAGGTGATACGTTTTAACCCACGCTCGCTAACCCACGCTCGCTGTGCGCTCTATGTGGATTAAGTGGTGGTAAAATGTGTGGTAAAGTTATTTTGAACTCTGCACCGTCGGCAATGTTCTTAAATGACAGCGTGCCGCCCATACATTTTTCGATTAGATGTTTCGAGGTATAAAGCCCAAGCCCTGCAGCCCTGCCTTCTTCTTTGGTAGTGAAATAGGGGTCGAATATACGCCCGGCAATTTCAGGCGGGACACCGCCTCCGTTGTCCGTAATCACAATGACAGCCCTGTCTTCCTCAACAAATGAATCAATTTTGATAACAGGCCTTTCTATACAGTTTTCTGTGAGTGCGTCTTTGGCATTGTTAATAAGACTTACAACTACACGCCCAAACTCAACGGGATAGCCTGTCAGCTGAGTGTCAGCAGAGTTATTGGCTATGATATCTATGTTATGTTCTATCAGGATTGGTTTGATAAAAGACACCGTCTTTTCAATGGTACGATTGAGCATGAATGCTGTTTTAACTGCGTCTGATTTGTAAAACCCCCTAAGCTCGTCTATCGTGTCAGACATTTTTTCAATTATTTCCATGCACTTATTTACATTACCTCTGATGTATTCTCTGTTAAGCTCGTTGAAATCGTATGCATCTAGGATATCCTGAATGAGAAGCCCGATTGTGTTAATCGGCTGCCTCCAGTGGTGGGCTATCTGGACTATAGTCTCGCCCACAGAGGCAAGGCGTGCCTGATGTGATAATATACAATCATTCTGGCGGTGTCGGGCCAACTGCTCCCAGACATGCTGGTGTAGTGTATCGTTAAGTTCCCTGAGAGATTTTTCCTTGTCAAATAGTCTCAAGTACAGGTTCATCTTGTTTAGGAATTGGTTATGGTCTATTGGCTTAAGAAGGTAGTCGATAGTTCCTGATTTGTAACCTTGTTGAATAAAGACATCCAGTCTGAACACATCAGTAAGAAATACTATTGGTATGCGGAGTTTTTCAGCCTTTACAAGTTCAGCCAATCCAATGGCATTTATATCTGGCATCTGAAGGTCAAGCAGAATAATATCTATTGAGCCGTCTGCCAGCGCTGCGCTGAACTCGTGTGCAGTGCTGACCTCATAGATATGGCAGCGTTCCAGCTCAGAAAGCAGCGGCTCAAGAACATTATTATCACTGACACAGAGTACATTGTGGGTATGGAGTGTCGTCATCTATGGTGCTATTATAGCGTTTTGGGAAGATATCTGCAAGCAATGTTTTTACCCACTAATTATAATCACCACGACGCGCTTCCTGCATCAACTAACGATACATATCGCTAATCTTATTCATAACGTATTGTATAACTACTCAATATTTACATAATATTGTTACGTATCTGTAACATCCTTTTATAACATATAATACTAACATTATCATTGCATAATTAATATGTTTTATGTATAATACTATCACTATAATAAATGAAATAGAGGTGAAACAATGTCTGATATTCGTTACGTATGTCTGTCCGATATGCACTTGGGGGATACCGGAAGTATTCTCACCGAGATAATGGCAGGGACTAAAAAGGTTAACCCAGCAAGGGCTAGTAAGTGTTTAGAATCACTCGTTAAATGTTTACGGTATGTTATCAGTAAGAACAGTGAAAATGCACCAAAACCGGTCTTGATATTAAACGGTGATACGCTGGAGATGGCCCTATCGACTACAGATGTTGCGGCATCAGTGTTTAAGCGTTTTATCGAATTGATTTTTGGCAATGACCCGCTCTTCAGCCGGATTATCTTTATCCCCGGCAATCATGACCATCACATCTGGGAAACTGCGCGTGAGACACAGTATGTAGAATATATAAAAAAAATGAATGTGAAGTGCAGCGAAGACCTCAAGGAGCAATGGCACGCTACCAATATGCTTGATGAGAAAATTGCCCCCAAAGTAGAGTCATATCTGCTGAAGAATGTTATAGCAGACTGTATAAAGGACAGCCCGGGCGCTGAGGATTTCAAAGTAGAGATTGCCTATCCAAACTTTGCTATAAGTAAAGACTCTAAGCTTGTTGTCTTCCATCACGGTCATTTCATAGAGCCGATATATAAGTTTTTCAGTATTCTAAAGGGAATAGTCTTTCCAGGTCAGCCGTTTCCTAAGACTGCATGGGATTTGGAGACAGAAAACTATGCGTGGATTGATTTCGTGTGGAGTTCACTGGGGCAGTCGGGACAGGCCGGAACTGATGTTGTAAATGTTTATAAGTCAATGAGTAATATAGATAGTTTTAAAAAGCGTCTACATCCGGCTACTGGACAACTCTTAAAAATGCTTCATATGCCATCCCTCTTGGAGGGAGGTTTTACTTTGTTATTAAATCACCTGATAGACAGACTAATTGACAAAATAACGTTTGAGAGAAAGTTCAATGAAGCTAACCTGAGCAACGGCGCCCGCAAAGGTCTCATTGATTATCTTGTCATGCAGGTGTGTAACCAGATAATGGGTGAAAAGGGTGAAACAGCACAAATGCCAACAGACAACAAGTTTATCTTTGGGCACACGCACACTCCATTCGTAGAAAATATGGATGTTAATGCCAGCAGATATAAAGATAATTGTCCAAAGGACTATCCAGGCAACTATCCAACCAGGTTTGATTTATATAACACGGGTGGATGGGTAGTGGACACTATAAAACCAGAGAAAGCGCACGGCGGAGCAGTCGTATTTATTGACGATGACCTTAACGCAGCCTCATTAAAGATGTATGACGAGACAAACTATAATGTAATCCCTGACAGCACATCTGACAACCCGCTAATCACAAAGCTCAAAGACATGGTAATGGCAGGCGGGCTGTGTAAGGAGTTTTCAGATGTTGCCCAAAAAGAAGTTGAAATCAGGAGAGATGTGCTTAAGAAATTAACAAAGTGAAATGTTGTCTACGGTCGATAAGCCGGAAGGCGTTAGCTATTAAACTATACACCTCTGCGGCAGAATCATGCCCCCTCAAAAAAAGGAGGGTTGGCTGGTTTTCTAAACTGGATAACTCTACTCAATATTGTTGCCGTCGTACACCATATACGTGAATGTAATAGTGGATTTTTCATTGTTGTTAATTTTCTTGGAAAGAATAAGCACAGTGTACACGTAACAGTAGGTGCAGGCATTACAGTTACATGCGGTTGGCGACACGGTTGGCCCTACAACTGCTTGAGTGTTTAGGATCTTTGTATAAACCGTATAAGCCGGGGTATTTGTGCGTGCATCGTTGAACACGGCCGTTATATCTGGAGATACCGAGGCATCAGTGCTGGTTGCAGTGGCATATGAGCCGCAAACCGAACCCCATTGATAGTACGTAGTTCCCGAGCCGCCACATGAAGTAGCAGTGGAAGGACCAGTATCACACGTCGCGGTATTGAGTTTCGTTGCAAGGCAACTGGGATAGGTGGCAGAGAGCGAGCCATAGTCGGGGGCAGTACTAGATGTATTGGGATAACTCTTCAATAAATTCATAGCCACGTCTGAGCCGCCCTTGGCGGCAGAGTGCGTACTGGTGTAGCTCTGATACCCGCCGGCAATCTTAGAGCCGACAGTAGCCATGAAAAGCATGGCGCCGCTCAGGGCCAGCGCAACCATAGACAGAACCGTCGTAACTACAAGAATAAAGCCCTTTTCATCACGTATAAGCGCTTTCCCAAACACATTCCCGAACACATTCTTAGAAGAAAATCTCATTCGTAGTTTCCCCCTAAAGAGTTTAATTTCACGTTTAATTTCATGAGCTTCCATCTGTAATTAGCATAGTTGGACAGTGCCGAAAGATTATATGTCTTTAGAGTTATATCGCTGTCTCCTATGGCTATCGAGCTGGCGCCGTACGTAAAGTTCGGGTCCATCTTCCCATCGTGGGCAAGGACGAATACTTTTACCTGTTTCAAGTGTCGTCTTATGCTCATTGCATTGTTTAGATAAGAGGTCGTTAAGTAGCATGGGTCGGTACTACAGCCAGGGTCGCTGGAGACATTACAAGGTGTCAAACTTGATGGAGTTGCAGATAAATTTGTAAATCTGCACCATGTAAGCGTACCCGTGCAGCCATTGCCAAGTGTGTCAGTGCAGCCGGTGTCGATGCCCAGGGCTACCTGAAAATCTAAGACGCAGTCCATTACTGGCTGTTCTACTCTCTGACCGTTTGCGTGAGAAAGGACAGACCTATAGAGGGTATATCCGCTGGGATGGCACTGCAGAGGGTAGGGATGCTGAGGGGCTGTCCCTGTACAGTTGCCTAACTGAGGAGAACAAGCCCTCTGAAGATAGTAATCTACGCGGTTGAATGGCATACGAAGCGTGGTAGTGGCATTTACCCCGTATAAGACATAGAACTGGCCGGCTGGCGGGCTGGCCGGCAGGGAGCTGAATTGAAAACCGCTGCTGACCAATTGGCGTGTAGAGTTTACTGCTATGCACCTGTCTGTGGCACTCAGGTCCCATTTAGTATCGTTCCATATAATGTAGTGGCCTGTGGCGTCAAGCATCGTCCACTTTTTGGTAACGGCCGTCCTGTCGGCTGTTATTGACTTGATGACTAAGACATCTGAACCATTACTGCTGGATGGGGTAGGATTGGTGTTATGGTCAAGGACTATGGGGCGCGGCTCACAACTGCTTGTGGAGTCGTTGAGATTAGCCGGGTCTGGCGTAAACTGGTTAGGTGTATAGTTTGTGCTGCCGGTAGGTGTGAAGCTGGTAGGATACTCGTTATAAGCCGCAATCGTGGTACATGAGCCTGTGCCTGTGCCTTCAGGCAGACCATAACCCGCCGATTCGAGATCGTATCTGAGCAGATCAAGGCTTAGGGTATTTTCTATCTGTGTCTCGGCAGTTTTGGTTTCCATCTTGAATGATCTTGTCAAGGTGGTAAAGGACGAAAAGATTGCCCCAATCATGATTGCAACAATAAACAATGACACAAGCAGTTCCGCAAGCGTAAAGCCCGCGCTGTTATATACCGGTTTTGTCAGTAGTGTTGTTCTCATCGTTATGACCCTACCAATGGACTTATTATAGTTTCGGCATTGTACGAACCAGTGTAACCACTGTTTGTCATAGTGCTAAAACAAGTGTAACCCGCTGGGTCAGCGGCTGTTGCTACAACATCACCTAGCTGCCATATAACGGAAACGCTAACCTGCACACTGTTGCCTCTGGGTGTGACGTATCGGCATAAATAAAATGTAACATCTCTGTTGTTAAAGCGTTTCACGATTTGAACGGGTGCGGTTGTTGACAAGATAATAGTGCTTAAGGCTGTTGACGGACGAACGAGACGCGTTTGATTGTCGAAATCCTGCTGGCCTATTTTCATGGCTTCGCCTCTTACAGAATTTTTAAGGTTTATCGCATTGACATAAATCATAGTCTGAATCATCCCAAGTACCACTACCATCAGAATCAACATCGAGACCATTGATTCAATAAGGGTAAAGCCTTTGCCGTTTGAAAAAGGCATAAATGCCTTACTACTGTGGAATAAGCCCTTATTATTTAAGTACACATTCACCGCTGTCATACGCTCCATTTTGGTTTGTATCACACCATTTCCCCATTTTTATAGCATTAACACTTAAGACAATACAAGAAGACTCTGGAAAAGAAGAGTCACTGCAAGTGGTTGACATATCTGCTGGCCTGCAGCAGTTTGTTGCCGTGACTGAGGAGCAGAGAGTGTCCGCATACAGGTCTTTGCAGTTAGACACTGAAGAGAAGTCACAGTTAGGACATGGCGTGTACAGCTCTACAGGACTGGTTGTAGACAAAAAGCCCTTGTCATCAAAGGTTATGTCCGTAATTGCATTTAGTACAGCCAATGGGCCAAGCTGCGACAGCGTAGTCGTTCTTACTGTGGTATATCCGCCCGAATCCGTGATAGAGCCGTCACTGTCTGAGTCACTGCGCATAGAGTAGCTTGTAAAGTTGAGATTAGCGGTAGCAGTAGCGGTCAAATAAATCCCATAGGCGTTTTTCTGCGATAAAGCGTTTGCCCGTGCTTCCGACAGGTCATTAAACAACTGTTTTGTCGAAGCCTCGGAATTAGTCTTCGCCTTTTGACCAGCGAACTGATAGACAAGCAGACCTATGAGTATCGCCAAAATCCCCATGACCACGAGAATTTCTACCAAAGAAAAACCTTTATTGTCATTATTAATAATCATGTTAGAGTTGTCACCTTTCCATCCAATTAAGTATTTTCCCAAACGCGCCCGATGACGGCGCTATGTAAGGGGTACTTGATTCCGGGGTTACTCCGGGCATCCAGTTTGTTGTGGCGCCCATAGGATTAGCCTGTAACGACGACTGATTAGTGTCGCTTGAGGTTAGCGCATGGAAACTCGAAGCTACGGAAATCTTATTTATGGCACTTGTTGAAAGCTGCATAAACAAGGTTCCAGTCAAAGCTGATGATGGAATTGTGTAGTTTGTACAATTGTCCATAGCCGAGCCTGGCGCTGCCGCAGTTGCGCAGTTAAAGACCAAAGCCCTTGAGCGGCCTCCATAAGAACACAAGTCAGATGTAGGCTGTGTAGTGGTAAAGAACATCATGTTGCTGGCAATCGTAGGGTCAGATATGTTGCGTTCGCTTAAATACGCTATACTGTTGACAGTTTGTGCGGCATTAAGCGGGAATGTCCAGTCAGGTCTTTTTGTCCCATCGCTCAACACATTACAAGCGGTTGCCACGGTAGATGTCGTTTGGTGCATGATTGTAGTATTGTCACAGCAGCCATACTGATCACAGACAAATGGAGAGGCATACAGGAAGTCTCCCGTAAGGGTGTTGTTGCTGCTGTCCACTACTGTATATGAATCCAGCGACTTGAAGTATCTTCCACTGCCAGTGTATGCGTAGTACTGGCTGAAGCATTTATCAACCCCAATCTTGCTGGTAACAGGAGCGGTCAGGCTGAAGTAGCTGGTGTCGTACTTCCAGCAGTTTGTCCAATTTGTGGGGCACGCGCTCCCGCTGCACATGGTGGTGGGCGTTGTCCCGCCGGTATACACTGAGACAAGACCTCCAGTGAACTTTGTCCATGTTGTGTCTGGAGATGAGGTGTAGCCGAATATTACATAGTCTGTATTGCTGTCGGCATTTACATCCAGTCCATTGGTAAACAGCCTTCCACCGAAGGCGCGCTCAATACCTGTATCGTACTTAAAGACGCCGCCAGTGCTGCCGGTTGCGGTAGAGTTTATCGTGAAATCGGAATTTAAGGCTAAGACAAAGGATTTTAAGTTCTGATAAGAGTACCCCGTATATGTCTGCGGCCCGGAGAGAAACATGACCATTAAATTCCCGCCTCTGTTGATAACCGCAGGGCCGGAATAAGAATAGCCCAGTTCGGGATGAGAAAATTCCCACAAGAGTGTCGGTGATGCCGGATTGGTAACGTCCAGGGCATAGTACGAGGACAGGCCGACGCAGGCGCTCATAGGTGATGAGGCGTCTGTGCGATTACCGGCAGTACATGTATCAGTCGGCGGTGTATAGACATCTGAAGCCGCAGGACAGGTACCAGTACCGCAGCCACATGCCCCGCCAAGACGCATACCGCCTATAAGCACTACTTTAGTCGTAGTCAATCCTGTAGGCGTGTAGGAGTAGAGATACGGCTTAAGGTCGTTAAAGTAGATGTGGCAGTTTGAGTTTGGTGAATATGAAGGGTCTGCCAGATAGCGCAGATAGGGCAAAGAGTTCCTCGGAATGAATGCCCACATTTCACCGCCAAGCCCTGAGCCGCTTATCTGCTGAATCTCACCGGCGCCTAGTCCGCTTGTGGTTAGCTTACCCGCCTTAAACGCATGAAGCATTCCATCGTTGGCGCCCGCGTAGGCTACCCAATAGTCGGCATTGCCGTTATTAGAAGCCGGCGTGTATTGGGTCAACAGCGGGGTCGAGTAGATGATGTCACCCAGCTTCCACACGTTGGTTGTGGTTGAGCCAAGATTTGCGGTAGTCCTGTTGCGAAGTCCTGTCTTGTCAACCCCGCGCGTATAGTCTATAATATCATTCAAGGATGCCGTGCCGACCATTGTCGCACCCATGTACGAGCTGAACTGAGCAGAGTTGCTCGTAGTGAACTGAACAAGACCACTGCTGCCGTTCGTATATATTGTCCTCACAGAGGCGTTGTCGTGCCACAAGTCGTAATAACTACCGCTGTAACTCGTAGATGTGCTGCTTAAGGAGGATGGATAGCGGCTGTTTCCACCGGCCTCCCAAATCGTGTTAAGGTAGTCAATAGTTGTTGTAGAGGGCGACAGCGCGGTCAGGGTACCCGTGCCGGTTATATCGCTGTACAACTGTACGATGGGATTGTTGTTCACAAGCGTAAAGTTTATGACGTTGTCGTTTGTGAGATTTAGTTTAAAGTCATTGACCGTGTCTTCCCTTATTTCCTGTACTGCACTGGTATTGTAAAACCATAGGTTATTGAGATAGCCAACCCATGAAACCTCTGTGTTGCCTGTAAAGTACTTGGTCGGGTAAAAAAGTGCCTGCATGATATTGGCGCCTGCCTGAGTCCTCTGAGAAAGAACTGTTGCGGCAGTACCGCTGGATGTCTGCTTCAGAATCTTGAGAAATGCCAGTTCTAACTGAGACTCAAGCGTGGCCGGGTTTGTCACCAGGTAGTAATTATCTGGTACGCCGCTGCCGTTGATGCCTGTTGTCCATTCCGTTGTATTGTCGGGCATATTGTTACTGTTAGCGTCCGTGAAACCGCCCCATTTCGCTGCATACCAGAGCGGGTCCTTCAGAAGACCAACACTGGATGATGAGGTATTGACGGTATGCGTATAAGAACCCATATTGGCGTTGCTCGTGGAGGTATTGCCTGCGGCAACTGTCGAGAATGACTGACCGCAGTTGGATGTAGCAAGCAAAGTGGTGCAGTTTGTAGCCAAATATCGGGGTCCGTCGCTTGTCGTGCCGCTTAATATATACCCCATGTTCATATTATACGGCGTGGAACTGCCGGACATCTTTACTGTAAAGGTAATAGTCGGCGGACTAGCGCTGTTATTAACAGTATAGTAAATACAGCCGTCTGCGTCCATGTCGTAGTCGCCGCCCTGTGGTGAGTCCTCCCAATTTATATAATAACTGCCAAGCGCCCCGCTTGGAGGGCTTGTACATACGCTGAAGTTATTATCAACGAGAAAATGAACCAGCGAGCAGGGATTTCCTACCGAACTGTTATAACAGGCTGGTATTAATTGAACGCTGTATTGGTTAGATGCCCCCAAATTGATAGTCAAATTGGGGAGGGTGGTACTCATAGCCACAGAATAAGTGGTAACGTTCTGGGTAACATTATCGCCAGTGGGTGAGTTAGTAGGCGTATTGGCGCTGTTTCTCAGATCATTGATATGTGCCCAGTATGCCATGCCAGCAATGTAGTATGAACTCTGTGAATTCGGGGCTGTAGGGCAAACACCCCTTATCGACGACAACGAGCTTACGCTCTTACTTGTACACAAATTTGTAGTTACGCTGCCTACCGTATCGTTTGTCGTGCCGGACTGTCCTATAAAGTAATTCCCCGATACATTCTCTCCGGTGCTTCCACCGACTATATTAGTCTGTGTAGAGGCGTTTACAAGCGTACCGTTTACCCCTATATCAGCAGTCAACCCGCTTCCAAAATTGCTGTTTACTCCGGGAAGTTGGTCTGAGTCAAAGCTTGGCGCC
Organism: Nitrospirota bacterium; assembly: GCA_039908505.1. GTDB lineage: Bacteria > Nitrospirota > Thermodesulfovibrionia > Thermodesulfovibrionales > Magnetobacteriaceae > Magnetominusculus. Next base: position 12,942 of record JAMOAZ010000025.1, on the reverse strand, counting down.
ACATCGCTTATAACCATAATAAACGGCTTGGCACAGTAAGGGTAAACCGAGTATGGGTCTACCCACGTAACAGTGCTAAGTCCGGAGACAATAGAGCTGTCATCCACACTAAAGGCCGATGTAGGCGTTGTCTTCCCCATAAAGTATCTTAACGATTCATAGTATATCTCGCCGATTGGATTTCCCCAGTTAACACAGTTACCCTCGGTAAAACTCTGGCTGCCCCATGAGCAGGCATCAGCAGTGTTATAAGTACCGTCACCCCAGCTCGAACCATAGGTGTACCTATATATTTTCATCTTGTTCAGTGTATTAATAATCCCTGGAACTCCGGTGCTTGAGGCGCAGGCAGTGCCGGCAGTGCCGCTGCTGTTTATACACAATGTTCCATCTGTGGTATAGTTTACTTCGTTTGTAATCGTGCCGATGTTTTTGCGAAGCACGCCGCCTGACTTATTCTTAAGCCAGCTTCCTGTCATAAGCCCGAAATAGATTTTCCCGCCCTCGCCATATGCCTGTAACAGTCCTATGGGTTTATAGTTGCCGCTTGGGTACAACTGGCACCTTTCACTCCCCAGCAATGTAGAGTCACAGACCTTTACCTTTACGATATAGTCCATGAAACCGCCTGACGCCGCACCGGGACGCCTTGTACCACTGACTTCTGTTGACCTCGCACACTGCCACCTTTCGTCGGAGGCCCAGAGAGGATATGAACCGCTGGCAACACGCATAGCGGGGGGATTTGTCGTAGAGGCGACTGTCGTATTACAGATAGAAATACTGCTGGCGCCAGACAATGGCGTAACCTGATTTATCGTAGGGTCTCCTGCGCCGGGTGTATATACCTTCACCCAGCTATGGGCGTCCTGCGGGAGGAATTGCCGCTCAAGGATTGTCAGACTCGATGTGTCCGTAACCCTGTATCCTCCATATAGTACCTTTCTCAGGACATCCATTCGCGACATCGTAGCCCAGTTCAGGAAATTCCCGCTCCATGTGCTGCCGTTACACGTTGCCGGAGATGTGGACGACACATAGGAAGGTGAGAAATAGTACGACGTAGACGTGTATGAAGTCGTTGCACCAGACGTATATGTATAGCACTTAGTCGGGTCGAAATAGCCGTAATATGTAATGCCCCCCTTGTATTGCAGATCAAGGGCTCCATCGCTGTCGAGGTCGCTGTAGTCGTTGTAAGCTTTATAGTAGTTTTTGTGGTCTCTTGATATATCAAGCATAAGGAGCGGCGGGACATTACCACCCATAAATGGAGGGATAGAGGTGCCGTTACAAAAATTGGTCATGGCTGAGTTGGTTGACGACACCGATGTAGTTGTTGTAGATGTGGTTGAAGTCGTAGTTGTGGTAGATGTAGTCGTCGAACCGGCATTAAACGTAGCAACAACGCAGTAAGCATGATCATTACTATAGTTTGTCTTATGACAGGTCGTGCCTGATCCAGTACATCCAGTTGACAGACATGAGCCATTATTGTTGTTATCACAGGTGGTTAAGTTCCCTGTGCAGTCTGACCAGCCTGCGAAAGTACCTGACGTTGGCGTTTCAGTAAGGGTAACATCAACTATACCGCTGCTGCCGGAATACCGAAAGCAGTAAGCGCTGGCTGTGTTGCCAGGACAACAGGATGTACAGTTATTAGCGCAGTTATCAGTTTTGGGAGGCGATGCGGTTATGGTACCGTTGCCTGCCCCAGCCTTACACACATCAACCGTCCATCTGGCCTCGGCAGAGCGTGCCGAGAAAAACATAAATGCCGTAATAAATAGCAGGGTTGTCAATATAAGCCCACTTCTTACGCAGCGGCAGGATTCCTGCCTAAATATATGTTTTCTCTCTGTCAGCATATTCAACCCCTCTCTCTGTTGTTTATCTATAAGTGCCTTCCTATTGCCTTTCAACAATGTATCCCGTGCTCTATCTTACAATTTTCAACCATCATTTCGCCACTATGTATAATCATTATACTTATCTCTATTCTACAAGCATCAATTTATTTTGTCAAGCATTTTTTTGAATTATTTTTGGTAGTAGAAATTTGCATATTTAATTAAACATGTGGCAAAATATAGTAATGACGCCTGCTTTGAAAGTATCAATAGTTATCCCAGCCCTCAACGAAGAACAAACAATAGGCCGCGTTATTGAAGGATGCAGGAAGTATTGCAGCGAAATCCTGGTGGTCAACGGGCCTTCGGCTGATAACACGGCTGAGGTGGCAGCGGCTCACGGCGTAAGGTTATTACAGGACAACGGCAAGGGCAAGGGCGCGGCTATCAGAGAGGCTATTAAACAGGTAACGGGCGAGATAATAGTATTTATAGACGCCGACGGCTCTCATGACCCCAACGATATTCCCCGCCTGATAGAGCCGATTATAACGGGTGAGGCCGACCACGTTACGGGTTCACGGCTCCTGGGCGGCTCAAGTGAGTTGCACGGTGGATTTGACGAGTTTTTCAGACTGATGGGAAGCGCATTCATCACGGCCTGCATAAACTGGCGCTACGGGGTAAGAATCAGTGATTCCCAAAACGGTTTCAGGGCAATTAAAACCGCTGTTGCAAGGAAACTCACCCTGAAGGAGAATATAACCACAATAGAGCAGGAAATGATAATGAAGACCATAAAAAAAGGCTTTACACTAACTGAAATCCCTACCCATGAGTACAAGCGGCTGGCCGGAGTATCTAAAATCAAGCTGACAAAGGTATGGTTCAGGTATATCTATTCTCTGATAAAATACCTGATATAAATGAAAATACTGCTGCTTAACCCTCCCTCACCAAGCGGTGAGAAGTTTACACGCGAGGGGCGCTGCACTCAACAAAGTGCCATCTGGACAACGCTGTGGCCACCTATATCGCTGGTTTACACCGGTACACTGCTAAAAGAACACAAACATGATGTAAAAGTCATAGACTGCCCAGCCGAAAATATAGATTTCAATAGTCTGTCCCGCGTAATCAGTGCATTTTGTCCTGATGCAGTTGTCTGGAGCGCGGCAACGCCGTCAATCGACAGTGACCTGAACCTCGCCTCAGTAATAAAAACCCTTAATCCAGCTATGTACACCATTGTCTTTGGCACCCATGTGACAGTGCTTGATCTCAGCGTCCTTGAACACACACCCTCGTTGGACATAGTTGTCAGAAATGAACCTGAAATAACAATTCTGGAAACAATTAACGCCCTTAGCAACTCATCAGGGTTGGCAAATCTAAGTGCTGTTGAGGGCATAACATATCTAAATCATACCGGTACAATCACGCAAAACCAGCCGCGGCAGTTCATCCCTGACATCGATGCCCTGCCATTTCCCGACTGGAGCCTTATAAATGTCAACTCATACAGACTTCCTCTAAAGGACAAACCATTTCTTATGGTTATGCCGCAGCGTGGGTGTCACTTCTCCTGTACTTTTTGCACAAGCAGCACCTACTACGGCACCAGGCTGAGAACAAGAAGGGTTGACGCGGTAATAAAGGAAATGAAAGAGGCAGCCGAACGCTTCAACATCAGGGAGTTCTTCTTCTGGGCTGAGACCTTTACTGCCAATCCCGCCTTTGTGCGCTCACTGTGTAACGCAATCGTTGACAGCGATTTAAGAGTTTCCTGGGTCTGCAACAGCAGAATTGACACTGTGGACGGGGAATTATTATACTTGATGAAAAAAGCCGGGTGCTGGATGGTCAGCTATGGAATCGAATCATTTAACCCTGAGATATTAAAAGGGGTAAGGAAGAACATAGAGGTGAGCCGGATTAATAAAATCATATCACTGACCAAAGAGGCAGGGATATTGGCATCGGCACATATTATTTTTGGCCTTCCGCATGAGACGCTGCGCTCTGCCCTTGATACAAAGAGGCGTGTGCTTGGTCTTGACCTTGACTTTGCCCAGTTCTACTGCGCCGTGCCGTTTCCCGGCTCAGCACTCTACGGTCAGGCGCTTGCAGAGGGGTGGCTTGCCGGTGCTGCGTCTGTTGATTTCACCAGATTCCGGCAGGAAAGGCCGGTAATGACCTTAGATACCATCACACAGGCTGAGGTTGAGGCGGTGAGGGCACAGGCGGTGAGGGAGTTTTACCTGCGCCCCAGGATTATATTTGGCATTTTAAGGCTGATGAACTTTCGTCATATTGGTAAAAATCTCATCTCTGCTTTAAGATTTCTCAGACCGGTGAATAAAAGGGTGAAATAAATATGTACATACTTGGCATATGGGACGGGCATGACGCCGGGGCAGCGGTACTTCAAGACAGCAGGATTGCATTTGCCATAAACGAAGAGAGGCTCTCACGGCGGAAACTCGACGCGGGATTTCCTAAGCTCTCCATTGAGGCATGCCTGAGTTATCTTAATCTAAAGCCACAAGACATTAGCTGTGTAAGCAGCTCCACCACGGATTTCTCCAAGACCCTGACTCGGGCATTCCCAGTTCTTAAGGAACAGTATTATATGCTCAGAAGACGTAAGGCAGACCAGGGGACATTCCCAACCATTAAAAAGAAACTAAAGTACATTCTCACTGAAATCCCACCGTCAAGGGCATCCCTGCTTGCCAGCAATGCGCTGCTTAAGCGGCAGTTTATGACTATGGGATTTAGTAACATTCCCCTCAAACACTACGACCACCACTTCTGCCACGCAGCAGCAGCCGCATTTTGCTCCGGCTTTGACAGGTGTCTGGTCATTACGCTTGACGGCATCGGTGACGGGTTGTCTGGAAGCATCAGCGTGCTTGAGGAGGGGCAGCTCAGGAGAACCGCCGTAATCGGCGGCAGGGACTCTTTTGGCATATTTTTTGAGCACGTCACAAACCTACTGAACATGCGGGAGTTGGAGGATGAGGGAAAGGTCATGGCCCTTGCCGACTATGCCTATCCGGTTGAGGACAGTAAAAACCCGCTCATGGATTTCTTTTTGGTTCGCGGGGTTGAGGTGTTTGCAAGGTACGGCTCATTAGAAATGTATGAAAAATTAAAAAAAATACTCTGGCGCTATCCCTCTGAACAATTTGCATTTATGGCCCAGAGGACGCTTGAGGTGAAGATAACGAGGCTTATCAGAAACGCCCTCAAGCTCACAAATTGTGGCAATATAGCCCTGTCCGGCGGGGTATTTTCCAATATAAAGGTCAACATGCTTGTGGATGAGCTTGAAGAGGTCTCAGGGTGTTTTATATTTCCCCACATGGGAGACGGCGGTCTTGCCCTTGGGGCAGCTATGGCCGCTAACTATGATATAAATAATGTATCGAGCTATGACTTCAAAGACGTATTCTTTGGGCCCGACTTTGGTGAGACCGGTGACTTAGGAGTTGCAGCTGCGTTAAATAACTATAACCTGACATACAAGAGGTACGAAGACAGCGGTGAGCTGATAAATGAGACGGCCAAATTGATTGCCGACGGGCAGATAGTCTTCTGGTTTCAGGGGAGGATGGAGTATGGCCCGCGGGCGCTTGGCAATAGAAGCATTCTTGCGGCAGCAGACTCAGAGGAAATCAAAAACCACCTGAACCTGAGACTAAAGATGCGCGTCTGGTACCAGCCCTTTTGCCCTTCCATATTGGAAGAAGATTTTAAGCGCCTGCTCATTAGCCGACCTCAACCGCAATATGACAGATTTATGACCAGAGGCTACAGATTACAACACGGTGCCACCCCGCAGATGAAAGGTGTAATCAGCCTGAGCGCTGTGTGCCGCCCACAGGTGGTATCTGAAGGGGACGGGCTATTTTATGAACTCCTTTCTGAGATTAAAAAGCACACCGGCAGTGGAGTTGTCCTCAATACCAGCTTTAATCTTCACGGCGACCCGCTGGTCTGCACCCCGGAAGATGCCGTAAAGACATTTATTGCAACAAATAATGGGCACATGGTCATCGGAAATTATATGGTTACTAAACGGGGAAGTGATTAGTACTAACAGGTCAAAAACTCTTTTGTCTGCCGCAGCCCTCGTAGTTTTGGCGGGCGCCGCTGTATTTTTCTATCATATGAGCAAATTTGACACCGACACGCTGCGTGTGCACCTTATAAAGCTGCTCCCTATCTGGCTTGAGATTAATGTTACTTTGATAATCATTGCCTTTGCACTTTGTTCCAGGACGCTTTACTCTGAGTTTGTCTCATTGGAGAGACGGCATAAGTACTATCTGGCCGCCATTGTATTGCTGGCCTTTGGCGCTGCCTTTTTTATTGCCCCGCGCGTACACAGGATATTCTATGACGAGAACATCTACCTGAACATAGGGCAGAACATAGCCTATCTGGGCAGGGCAAGCATGTGTAATGACGGGGATAATATTTATGGTGTATATAAGTGCAGCGTTGATGAGTTTAACAAGCAGCCCTATGGCTACCCGTTTCTGCTTGCGATGGCCTTCAGATTGGTCGGCAGCTCTGAGGCTCTGGGGCATCTGCTCAACAACATATTTTTCTCTGCATCGGCAGTCGTAGTGTTTTTGATAGCCCGTAATCTATTTGGCGATATTCGGGTGTCTCTGTGTTCATCGCTGATATATGTGCTGATTCCGCATAATATCATATGGGGCAATACCGCCGCCGTAGAGCCGTCTACCGCCCTTTTTACCGGTATGACAGTCATGGCGCTGCTGCATTTCCTTAAAGAAAAGACCATGTCGGCGCTTTTTTTGTTTTCTGCACTGCTGCCATTGTCCTTGCAATTCCGGTTCGAGTCAATCCTGATACTGCCGGTACTGCTTATGTTGATTGTGCTCAATGACTGGAAAATCCTGAAGACCAGGGAGTTTTATTTATTTATGGCGCTTTCCCTTGTGTTGGCCCTTGCCCACATGCTTCAGTTGTATACGGTGAGGGGGGACAGTTGGGGGGCAAGCGGTGCAAAGATGTCGCTTTCTTTTATGTTGCATAACTTAAAGACTAACGGCATGTTTTACCTGGACGACAAGAGATTCCCCATGATAGTAACGCTGCTGTTTGCCGTTGGCGTGTTTTATAGGAGGGATTATCTCAGGGAGAGATTAGTAATAGCAGCATGGTTTGTGTTGTTTTGGGGCGTGTTCCTGACTTTTTATGCAGGAAGTTATGACTATGGGCAGGATGTCCGCTACTCAGTAGTGTCATACATGCCGCTTTCATTGCTTGCGGGGCTGGGATTGTCGCGGCTATGGTCAATCGTTGTTTCAAGGAAATATATCACAGTGGCAGCAGGCGTTATATTTGTTATGCTCATATTGGCGCGTATCCCATATATAAGGGCAGAGGGGGAGGAGGCATGGGAGTGCAGGGTTGACCATGTGCAAGCCAGAGAGATGTTCTCTATGGTAGATAGGGAAAACTCTGTAATCCTGACACATAATCCCGGGATGTTTTTACTCTGGGGTGCAAATGCCGCCCAGACATCAACGCTTACTTATAACGCTAACCGGATGAACTATTTTTTTGAGCGCTACGGCAACAATGTCTATTTCCACTATAACTACTGGTGCAATGTGGACAACCCTGTGCAAAAGAAATTCTGTCAGGACATACTTAACACGTTCGAGTGTGAGAGGATTTCCTTTTATACCGTACAAAACAGGATATTTGCCCTATACAGGATAAAGAGGAAATAATAAAGGAGGATGATAATGCAGTATCTTACAACGTCATTACAGGCCCTGAAGTTGGGCGGATTGATGGTTTACCCGTTGTTTGCCCTGGGGGTGCTGGCTGTGGCTGTATTGCTGGACAGGATATTTGTATATGTACGATATTGCGGGCTGCCGACGCGAATGGTGAAGATTGCAGAGACTTACAACTTTGCATGGGCTGAGTTGGAACAATGTATGGAGTCTATATCGCCGGGGAGTTACTACAGGCGATTTTTTCAGGTAATCACAGACAACCGCACGAATCCGCCCTGGTGGGTGGAGTCGCGTGCAGCAGATGAGGCACAGCTTATAGAGATGGCGTTGAACAGGGGATTGTGGATACTGGAGACCATCGTAACTGCCGCACCGCTTGTAGGGCTTGTGGGGACAATAATAGGCATGATGGAGTCGTTCCGGTTGATTGGCACGAGTGGGCTTGTAAATCCCACCGGCATAACGGGCGGCGTGGCGCAAGCACTGATAGCGACTACACTTGGCATCGTCATAGCGCTTATTGCGTTGTTTGCATTTAATTTCTTTTCACACCTCAACGCTAATATCATGGACAAGATGGAACGCATGGGGACACGTCTGATAGACCGCCTCCGCATGGACAAAGAAGAAGGGGATGGGGCATGAAATTCCACAAAGGCAGACGCTCAAAGCGCGGCCGCATAGAAATCATCCCGATGATTGACGTGATGTTCTTCCTTTTGGCTACATTCATACTTGCATCATTGACCATGCAGAATATCCACTCACTGGGGATTAATCTGCCGGAGGGGGCAGTCCCGCCAACCCCTGCAAATACCGGCGTAACCTTAACCATTAAAAAAGACAGCGCCATGCTCCTGAATGATACCCCCGTTACCCTTGTAGACCTGGCAAGCAAACTGGAGCCAATGTTAAATGGCAAGGACAACCGCATAATAGTTGCCGCTGATAACGCAACTCCGCAGGGTATGGTAGTGCAGGCAATGCTCCAGGCCCGCCGCGCCGGTGTAGAACACTTTATGATTGCAGTATTGAGTAATGAGCACTGATAAATGTGTCAGCCGCCAACTTGTACCTGTGGATGGTTTTCGAACCATACCTGTTTGATATAAGCATTGACCTGAGGGTCAGAGAGCTTCTTGTATAAATCAAACTTGGTGTTTACAAACTCCTTCAGGAGGTCATCAAGAACTTTATCTGATTTGAACTTTTTATCATCTTTTGTATTATTCCCCACCATAACATCTTTCAGTTCCTGATTTTCTTGATGTTTGCGGAGAATCTTCTCGACATCAAACATTTCATCTTCTGAGAAGTTACTACCAAAGGTGTCATTGAGCGTTTTGATAATATTGGAGAGCATGTCTTTTTCACCCTCTTTGACAGGGGCTACGTCAGGGCTTGCAGGTTTAACCTCACCGTTTGCCTGCTCTAACGCAATCTTACCCTTGAATATTTGTTGTATCCTGAAGGAGTCAAGGTCAACGGCATCCCGTATTTCATATGGAATTTTACTGTCTCTGGGCGGAAGTTTCTTTCTTAAATTCTTTGTAAATACATAGAGTTTTTCAAGGCCGGTATCCGTAAAGGTAATAAGCTGGGATAAAAAACCATACAGTCGGAAGTAGCTCCTCAGCTTGCCCCTAAAGTCCTCCTGTTCATTCTCACTCCTGTGTCTCCAGTTCTCTATAATTCTATCAAGTATCGGCTGAAGACGTTCTTTGGCTGCCTTCTCATTGAAAAATATCCCTGCGAACTCATCGACATCAGTTTTATTGTACAGGTCGAACTGCTCAAGCTCTGTCTTAATGTCATAAAGTTTATTTGGGTCTGTTTCCTCTTCAAGAATGGTTGTCTGATAGTAGGGTTGGAAGAATTTTTGTATATCCTCTGGTTCATTCACAAAATCCAATACAATAGTTTCGGTCTTCCCTCTCATAGTCCGGTTTAACCTGCTTAAGGTCTGAACGGCATGAACACCGTCAAGTTTCTTATCAATGTACATGGTATGAAGCATGGGTTCATCGAATCCTGTTTGGAACTTCTCTGCCACAATCAATATCCGGTAATCAGGGGTCTTAAAGGCATCAGGAATACTTAATTTAGGGGGATTTAAGCCTGTCTCGGTATAATCAGCACCACTATCAAGGTCATTCACTGTCCCAGAGAATGCTACAAGAGGTTTGAATGTAAGCCCACGTTCCTTCATCTGTTTCTTAAACTCAAGAAAATATCTAACGGCATGTAGTCTTGAACGGGTTACCAACATTGCCCTGCCTCTCCCTTGTATAGCATTTACGGTATGTTCGAGGAAATGGTCAAGCATCAACGCAGTCTTTTTTTCGATGGCATGGGGGTGGATGTCAACATAACTTGTAAGCAGTTGAACTGCTTTCTTCTTTTCATACTCCTTATCCCCTTCATATTTTTTCTTGAGTTTGAAGTATCTTTCAAATGTAGTATAATTTTCGAGTACATCAAGAATGAACCCTTCTTCAATAGCCTGTCTCATAGAATAGATATGGTGAGATTCAAAACGTCCGTCTGTGGTCTTTTTACCAAATAGTTCAAGTGTCTTATTTTTAGGGGGCGCGGTAAAGGCAAAATAGGAGATATTGGGTTGCTTACCGCGTGTCTTGATTTCCTCTATGGTTTCCTCTTCAAGGTTGAACTCCTCTTTATCCTCTTCTTCTGCTCTGTCTATGGTAGTAGATAGTGTCTTCTTCAGGTGTTTAGCTCCCTCACCGGACTGGCTTGAATGAGCTTCATCTATAATGACCGCAAAGTGTTTACCTTTTAGTTCAGCTATACTCATGGAAATCACAGGGAATTTCTGAAGTGTGGTAATGATAATATCTCTTCCGGCTTCAATAGCCTCTTTTAGCTGTGTGGAATTGATATCAATATTGCTGACAACGCCCTCTACCTGTTCAAACTGTTTGATGGTATTCTGAAGTTGTTTGTCGAGTACCCTCCGGTCTGTAACAACAATAATGGAATCAAAGAGGCGTTTTTTATCTGTATCTTTTCGATAGAAACTTGCAAGCTGGTGGGCAAGCCATGCGATTGAGTTTGATTTCCCGGAACCCGCTGAATGCTGTACAAGATAACTCATTCCTACATTATCCGCTCTAACAGCATCGATGATAGTTCGTGTTACATCAAGCTGATGGTATCGTGGGAAAATAAATGCCTCGCGTTCTTTTTCCTGGAAACCATCTTTTTGAGGGTCGAAGTATTTCTCTGTCTTCTTCTGGATATGCAGATAATTTTGTATGAGATTAAGAAGCGTGTCAGGGGTTAATATGTCATCCCAAAGATAGGCCGTCTTATGACCGTTTGGATTAACAGGGTTTTCCGTGTCCTTATTGAAAGGTAGAAATACGGTCTTTTCCCCTTCAAGTTTTGTGGTCATAAAAACCAGTTCATTACCTACAGCAAAATGAACAAGGCATTTCTTAAATTGTAGAAGGGTTTTTTTTTTGGGGTCTCTGTCCTCTCTGTACTGTTTCTTTGCGTCCTCAACCCTCTGCCCTGTAAGAGAGTTCTTAAGTTCCATTGTAATGATAGGTAGTCCGTTTAGAAAGATGACCATGTCTATAGATTTTTCATTCATGGCGCTGTATTTGAGCTGCCTGACCACAGAGAAGCGGTTTTTTTTGTAAAGTCTCGTGTGTTCAGGATTCATCCCGCTGTTTGGTTTAAAGTAAACAAGATTTATCTTAGCCCCACGGTCTGAAATTCCCTTACGCAGAACATGGAGCATTCCCCTTTTAGATATTTCTGTGTTTAAGCGGTACATCAGTTTGCTTGGGGCGTCTGCTCCGTATTGCTGTTCGAGCTTTTTGTAGTCATCGGGTTGGGTCTCCTGAACGAAACTGAGCATGTCCTTAGGGATTAGGCAGGTCTCACGATTATAGTCATCTGGTTCGTGCCTATGATAGCCTGAAGATAACAGGTTCTTCTCTATATGAGATTCAAAGTCCTGTTCACGGTAGTCCATTGGCTATCCTCATCGGTTCTAACTTATTTACTAATCCAAATTCAAGCGGGATTAGTAAATTATCTTTAGTTATCAACACATTCCTCGATGCTCTATTAATGCTTTTATTAATGCAAACCCATGCCGCATTAATAAATTTGCTTGTATTTTCAATAGGTTTCCTCATTTAGCCTCTTACCTCTTATTAATGTCGGCTTTCTCTGCATTAATAATCCACTTAGGTGTTCTGCGAACACCTATATTCCTTATCAGATTTCTTTTCTTAGCCATTATGTTTGATAAAAGCCAACCGATTTTATTTTCTTTCTGTTTTGGCGTCAACACATCCGGCAATTTATCCAAAAGCAGTCCGTCAATTTCTTTTCTTGATGCACTTCCGTATTCCTTAAGATACGCCAACACAAGTCTGATATAATAGCTGTCATCCAATCCCCGTTGTTTAATATATGCTGCCTTTTGTCCGGCAATGAACGCCAAATGGGATGAGACAAAGACATTGGGATACCTGCCCTCTATGAGGCGTTGATTGCAAAGATGTTTGGCTGTTGAGTTCGAGAGGGCTGAGATATACTGCCCTATCTCATCAGGCTTACAGTTCGACACCTTGAACTCTACCCACTCGTTTTCGCCGGAGAGCGTCCGAAGTTCGTCTACAAGCAGTATCAGCTCCGATTCAATCATGTGTTGTCCTGTGTTGGCTTTACTTTAGTCTTCTTTCCAAATCCTGTTGGGATAAGTCCTTTTTCTCTAATCCACTGAAGAACACTTAACCAGCGATCTTTTGGTATCCTTTTTTTCTCTTCGTGCCAGTTATTTAGGACTTCGTGGAGTATCGCATCGTCAGTCGGTTCCTTGGCGTCAATCAACAAGTCGTTCCACGCGGCATACAGAGTAGCTGCTATCTTACAATGCTCAGTATCATAATGGCGCAACAGATTTATAACTGCCTGAATCCTCTCATGGGTAAGAGAGAAGTAGCGGTTATATAGCGAGTGTCAAAATAAAATTCCGAAAGATGTCGTATTCATGACTTGTTCTGGATTGTTTGTGAGGTCAAGAATAGCCTCATCAAGGCGTGCAATGAGCTTTTCAACATTACGGCAATGGACGTTATTAAACCAGCGTTGCTTCAGGAGTAACCATATATTTTCAATTGGGTTAAAGTCAGGTGAGTAAGGCGGAAGATATACAGGTTCAAAGAAGTGCCAATTCAAAGACTTCTTTGAGACTGTTTAACGAACTGTGTCAATCCTAAAAAAGCGAAGGGAGGAGAGGCGGTGTGGTATGAGTGTGTATCGCC
>JAMOAZ010000024.1:0-51489 GCA_039908505.1 Nitrospirota bacterium | reverse complement strand
TCGAGGGGAGGTTACTATTGGACATTGATGTTAAGGGCTAAAACCGGGCCTGACACAGTTTAGTTAACAGACCCTGATTTAGTGAAATGGAAACAAAAATAGAAAAGAGCACTGTGTAGTTACAACCATCATGATTATGAGACCAAGGAGTCACATCTCCTTTCGGGAGCCTGAGGGTAGCGCAGTCGGGATTTCACAATAGGCTACATTTGTATGCGTAGATATTAGCAACGCTCTAAATATTCTCTTGCCTCATATAAAAACTCATCCGCCTGGTCGATCATGACATTTACGTCTTCATTGTTCAAGTTAGTTTCAGTCTCCCATTATGCGTTTATCATAAGAATCCAGAAGCCATCGGTGAAACCTTTTATCCATCAGACCGGTTTTAACAAAATGTTCGCCAAAGGCGCTGTGTATGCTGCCGTGTTTCCTGAAATTAACACCTTTGTCATTCAACAAAGCCTCAGTAGTATAAAACATTGCATAATAGGCCCTGCCAGCAACGAAGTCAACATCACCTCTTTTTAAGAGCGCTCCAGCAGTGGATACTGCTCTCGATACCTTTTCTATGAGTTTTATGGCTGCCGTCATGCTGGAACGGCCTCGGTTCGTATATTTGTTATAAAAGGTGTCTCACCATACAGCCAGTCGTTATGCGGAATAAAAACCCGGCTTACACTTACGCCGTAGTCCAGCGAGAAGCTCGAAATCAAATAACCTGTACGGTCAATCTCATAGGCATAGTTTTCTACAACGTCAAGAGCTATCAGTACGTCAACATCCGATTCCAGGTCACTGTCTCCACGGGCATAGGAGCCAAACAGATAAACTCCCAACAGGCGATTTCCATATAGCTCTTCAAGGCAAGAGCTAAGTTCTTTTATCAAATTATTGATATTTTTTTCCTTTATCATATCACAATATTTCTTTTAATCTACATTGGGGGGAAGGCCTGTTACCCTTCCCCCTTCTGAAATCATCTGTTATACTGTTGCTGCCATTGCCTTTTCGGTCTCTTTAAGCCATAGAAGTCTTGAGCCGTTTACTACTGGCAGGTTTGCCGTCTGTGTGAATTCCGCAGTGTTTACATCCAGTCCATCTACCTTCGCAAATGGCTTTATAGATTTGGCTGCCTTTACGTTAACCGCGTCTTCGATTTCCTTCTGGCTTGGCTCAGATATGTCTGCCCCAGATGCCTTTGCCAGTGCAATGGCTATTTCACATTGAGTTTTGGCCTCACCCTGCGGGGGTACCATCTTTGATAACTGCCTCAGCCTTCCCATGTAATCTACTATAGTGCCGCCGCGCTCTAAAAATGCCACAGATGGAAGCACCAGGTCAGCCTCTTTAGCAAGTTCTGTCAGGTGAGAGTTAGCTACGATAAGAAAATCGAGCTTCGGTCTCTTATCTATAGGCACATCTCCTGCTACATAGAGCGTCTTTACGCCCCCCGATACCATAGCCTTATAGTTTACGCCATTTCCTTTTAAATTCAGGGCGGTTACACCCTTTGCGTTTGCCTCAACCGGAATCGAGAGCGCCGCCCCCTTCATCGCTGCCACGTTTTGGGCTGCCCCAAACAATGCCGGTGACGATATGATAACAGGATTCTGCGCCTCTGTGTACATCACAGCGGCTTTCTCTATCTCTTCTGACACTGAAGCCCCTGCAACGTCCAGCCCTTTTGGCAGCGCCACACCCTTGTCTGAGAGCGCCTTTGCTAGGTTTTTTAACATATCGGCCTCGCTGCCTTTTAGCACTATGTCAGCCGCATTTGCTATCTTTACGTCATCAGAGTTAATCACTATCAATTTGGCCTTCCTATCAGCCTTTGTGCGTATCAGCGCATCAAGCGCCGGGTATACGCGCTCCCACTGATTCGGGTTCAGTCCGGCGACTACCATCAGGTCAGCAGTCTCTAAATCCACTGCATCGCCAAGCAGTGTAGCTGCATCGCCGTAGAGAGATACCGTCGAGTCGATATTATCTATTCCGGCTATCCCGGCCTTAGCCGCATATGCCTTAATAGCTGCCGCGTCCTCGTTAGTTATCGAACCGGAGGTTATGATGCCGGAGTCCTTTCCTTTCATCTTCTCTGTCGCAATCTTTAGGGCATCATCCCATGTGGTTTCTTCAAGTTTGCCATTTACACGCTTCATCGGCCTCAATAGCCTGTCATGCGCGGTAAGGCTGTCAAACCCAAAGCGCCCCGTTGCACATATAAAATGGTCGGCCCTTGCGTCGCTGCCACCCGCCCTTATCTTCATTATATCGTTACCCTTCTTGTATATCTTTAATGTGCAGGCATCGCTGCAGGAAAGGCATACCGATTCGAGTTTTTCATATTCCCATTCCCTGCCCTTTCTCCACCTGTCCGCCTCAAGTAACGCGTTTACCGGACATACATCGACGCAACTGCCGCAAAACGTACAACTGGACTCATGAAGTGGCCTGTCGTCTGCCGTTGATACCTTCGAGCCAACCCCGCGTCCCATGAAATCCAGTACCGACGTGCCCTGTTCTCTGCATACCCTTACGCAGCGCCCGCAGAGAATGCAATAATCAGGGTCGCGCTTGATAAATGGATTCTTGTCGTCTACGGCAAAGCCGAATTTCTTTCTGGTAAACTGAGACTCCTGTATCCCAAACTCATAGGCGTAGTTTTGTAAATTACAAACCGCTGCCTTCGTACAGGTCATGCAGTCAAGCGGGTGCATGGACAGTATCAGGTCTATTACGAATTTCCTTACTTCCTGTATCTTTTCGCTTTCTGTGACTATGTCCATGCCCTCTTTGGTCTTCATGATGCACGCAGTCATCTGCCTGCCGCCCACTTCAACCAGACACATTCTGCACGCACCAATGCCTTTCATCCCCTCAAGGTAGCAGAGGTTTGGTATGTGAATACCTACAGATTGCGCCGCAGTTATCAGGTTTATCCCCTCGGGGACCTGATACGGTTTGCCGTTTATCTTAATGTTTACAAGGTCTGCCATTACTCCTCCTTATTTCGAAATATATGTTTTTCAATATGTTCAGGCCTTTACGGTCTCTAATACCTTCTTATCGACTATCTCTATCGCCCCATACCTGCAAACCCTGATACACTCGCCGCACCTGGTACATCGCATATCCACTATCTCATAGGGGATAAAGCCTGAGAGATGCGCGATTTTCTTCTCTCCCAATATAGCATAGTCCTTACAGACCACCCTGCACTCATCACAGGATACACACTTGTCTGGGATCACCTTATACTGAATGCTCCCCATGCACTCCCTGTCCGAACAACCGCCCGCTACGTGGATGTCATAGATTTCAGGGGTCTTGTCGAGAGTTTCAATGATGAACTTTGCCGTGTCCTTGCCCTTTTTACACATCGAGGACTCAAGCATAAACGGGGCAAGCTGTTTTATTACCTCAAGGTCGCGCGCTGTTGCCTCAGCATTTGAGAGCTTCTGAAATCTTATCCTCATCTCATAGCTTCCCATCGGGCAGGGCAGACACCGTGCACACATCGGGCCGTCTATAAACTCATTGAGAAACAAGAGAGCCTTCTGAACAATGCACTTAAACTGGTTCGTATCCTCTGTTATCTCTTTTAAATCCTTCTCTTTCTCAGCCATCTTATCTATCTCCCTACACCGGCTTGTTTCTTGACTTTTCCTATTTTCACTGCCCCTATTGGGCACGCCGTAAAGCAGGCCTTACACTTTGTGCACATGTCCTGGTCTATGAAATACGCCCTTCTGGACTCTTTCACCGCATTAAAGGCACAGGCCTGTTTACATAGGCCGCAGAGGAAACACTCCGAGTGGTCAATCGTAAACGTACCCAGACCGCTGCAAACCTTTGCGCGGCAGTACTTATCGTGGACATGCTCCTCGTACTCCTCCCTGAAATACTTCAGCGTTGAGAGAATAGGGTTCGGCGCAGACTGCCCCAACCCGCATAGTGAGCCTTTGCCAACAAGACGGCTTATCTTCTCAAGACGCTCTATGTCTCCCGGCTCACCCTTGCCTGCCGTTATCTTTTCAAGTATCTCCAGCATCTGATACGTCCCTACCCTGCACGGTGGACACTTGCCGCAGGATTCCTCCTTCGTAAACGACAGGAAGAACTTCGCCACATCCACCACGCACGTATCCTCATCCATTACAACCATGCCGCCTGAGCCCATCATCGACCCAACCTTAGTCAGCGAATCAAAGTCTACCTTTAAATCCAAATATTCCTCGGGCAGACACCCGCCTGACGGTCCACCTGTCTGCACGGCCTTGAACTTCTTGCCGTCAAGTATGCCGCCGCCGATGTCAAATATTATCTCCCGCAGGGTAATCCCCATAGGGACTTCCACAAGCCCCGTGTTTTTTACCTTGCCCGTTAATGCGAATACCTTTGTGCCGGGGGAATTCTCCGTCCCGATGCTCTTAAACCATGCTGCACCGTTTTCTATAATAGGCGGTACGCAGGCATATGTCTCTATATTGTTGAGATTGCTTGGATAGCCCCATACACCGCCGCCCGGTTCGGACAATCTTGGCGGACGTGGGCGTGGGAATCCCCTCTCACCCTCTATTGACGCCACAAGCGCAGTTGATTCACCGCATACGAATGCCCCCGCCCCTTCTCTTACGTCTATGTGGCAGGAGAAGTCCGTACCCATTATGTTATTGCCCAGAAATCCCATCTCCTCTGCCTGCTTAATGGCATGTTTGAGATTGACAACCGCCAGTGGATACTCGTGCCTGACGTAAACAAACCCGTATGTTGCCTTTATTGCATAGGCACACAGAAGCATTCCCTCAAGCAGCCCGTGCGGGTCGCCTTCCATAATAGACCTGTCCATAAACGCGCCAGGGTCGCCTTCGTCGCCGTTTGCTATGACAAATTTAAGTGTACCCGGGGCCTTCTTTGAGTGCTTCCACTTCTGTCCTGCCGGAAAGCCTGCACCACCCCTGCCCCTTAGATTTGCCTTGTCCACTTCTTCGAGGACCTCGTCGGGGGTCATCGAACCCAGGGCCTTTGCCAGGGCTGAGTAACCGCCTACGGCTATGAAGTGATAAATCTGGCGAGGGTCTACAACACCGTTATTTTTCAGTGCGATTCGCACTTGTTTTTTATAGTACGGCACCGACTCTACCATCTCACACGGCTCATCTGCAACAGAATCCCTGTAGAGGAGTTTCCTTATAGGAAACCCGCCCGATATAGTGGCCGAGACGATTTCATGGGCGTCTGAGTTTTTAACCTTCTGGTAGTAGTAGCCCCACGGCTCTACCTTCATCACAGGGCCTTGCTGACAAAACCCCTGGCAGCCGGTCTTCACTATCTCTACGTGCTTATGACCTGCCTCAAGCTCATGCTCTAAATCAGCTGCTACCTTATGCGAGCCACTGGCGGCACAGGCGGTGCCGCTGCACAACCTTATCCGGGGCACATCCTCCTTGAATGTCTCTTCTTTGAGGAGCAGCCTTAGATTGTCGAAATCCTCTATGCTCTTAATTTTCTCCATGTGCCACGCCCTCTTCTTCTATCACATGTATCAGGTGTTTTATCTTCTTCGGGCCTATTGTCCCCATCACTTCTTCATTAATTGTTACCACTGGAGCAAGGCCGCAGCAGCCCACACAGCCCACAGTCTCAAGCGTCAGCTTAAGGTCTGGCGTAGTCTCACCGGCCTTTATATGGTAGCGGTCTTTGAGGGCATTTTCCACTTTCGTTGCCCCCCTAACGTGGCAGGCCGTCCCTGTACAGACCCTCACTATCTTCTTTCCACGAGGAGAGAAGTGAAACTGCTTGTAAAAACTTGCCACGCTGTATATTTCAGCCAGAGGAATGGAGAGCTTCTTTGACAGCGCCCTTAATATGTCTTCAGGCAGGTAACCGTTTTCCGCTTGTATCTTGTGGAGCGTAGAAATCAGTATACCCTTTCTCTTGTCATGGTCACATAGAACCTTACTGACAAGGCCTATCGACTCATTGACATCAATTGCTTCTATATTCATTACCCCCTCCCCTTAGGACGCAGCCTGTTCTCTTTCGAGTTTTCTTCTGTCTGCCATAGTCATAAGCACCCTATCTGCGCCAAATTTACCCGGCTCGTATTTCTTTAGTTTCAGGGCGTCTCTTTTACCATCTATCGCGGCAACCGTCTTTTCAAATATCACCTGGGGGTCGTTAATGAATTCGAGTTTGCCGCCGAATCTCTTTTCCCAGAGCTCTGTCTTTATCTTTTTAACAACGCTGCTTGCCTCAACCGGACTTTCTGAACCGAATATTACGTACATCCCTGAGGCTACGAAATATACACCTATGGCCAGGGCCTTTTCACTCATCCACTCAGGGGCAATACCTACGGCAGGCAAATCCGCTATATCGTCGCCAAGACCACCCTCTTCTACCATATGCGAGGCTATCGTCAGTATTCTTGAGTTATCTACACATGCCCCAAGATGCAGTATTGGTGGAATCCCTATCGCAACGCAGACTTCCCTCAGCCCAGGGCCGGCCTTCTCCAGCGCGGTCTCAGGCGTCATATATCCAGCCTTCGCACACGATGCAGCGCCACAGCCGGTTGATACCACCAGGATGTCATTTTTGATAAACTCCGTTGCAAGATAGTTGTGATAGCTGTCCTGAGCGATGCGCGGGTTGTTGCAGCCGACTATACCAACTACGCCTCTTATGCGCCCGGCCATTATTGCGTCGTTTAACGGCCTGAATGAGCCTCTGTAGCTGCCGCCCTGCATATACTCTATATATTCGTGGGAGAAACCGGCGATTAAGGGTTGAAAGCTCGATACGCGGCTTCCCTCTGTCGTGCGGTTTGGATAGTTATCACAGGCAAGTCTCAGTATCTCTCTGGCAATATCCTTAGCCCTGTGTTCGTCGTATTCAATATGAATGGCATCTATCATTTTGCCCTTGAGAGAGGTCGTGATTACCTTGGTGTGGAACTTCTTTGCGATTTGGGCAATGGCAGGCATAATGCACTGCACATCTACTACCATAGCCTCGGCAAGACCAGTCATCACAGAAAGCTCCTGATTTAAAAACCCGCCGGCTGTTGGAATGCCATGACGCATCATCACCTCGTTTGCTGTGCAGCACATACCAACGAGGTTTATGCCGTTAGCGCCCTTGCTCTTAGCATATGAAACTATGTCCGGCTCGGTCGATACCTCCACTACCATCTCTGCAAGCGTAGGTTCATGCCCATGAAGAATAACATTGACCTCGTCGTCTTTCATAACGCCTATGCTTGCGGTGGAGTGCACCGGTGTAGGAGTGCCAAACAATATATCAGTGATGTCGGTGCTAAACATACAGCCGCCCCAGCCGTCGGCAAGGGATACCTTCACTGCAGCCATCATGAGATTCTCAGGGTCCTGGTCAACTCCCATATGGGTGCGGTGCATGGCCTCAGCCACTTCTCTATCTATGCCGCGCGGTGTGACACCCCATTTTTTCCATATCTCCTGGCGCTTTTTCGGCGCCCTTTTCACATACGAGACCTCACCCTTTTGGCGACCAAAGTTCTCAATTATCTTCTCAGCAACTTCCTTACCAAGCTGCTCTTTTGTCTTTCCTTCTGTTGGAATATCCAGAATGCCTGCTACTTTTTTCAGCTTCTTCACGTCTTTTATCTGGAAGTCCTTTGCCTCTCCTGTTGCCGCCTCAAGCAAAGTAAATGCCATATCTCTGGCGTGGTCGCTGTGTGAGGCTGTCCCGGCTGCACACATTCTCAGAAAGTTTCTTGCCGTTACCACTGGCAGCGTTGCCCCGCATATGCCGGCTGCCGTTTCTTCAGCATCAGGGCCTACAAGTCTGCATGGCCCCATATAGCATATCTTACAGCAGGCCCCCGTATGGCCAATCGGACATGGCTTCAGTGACTCCGCCCTGTCAAAAGCAGACTTAACCCCGTGCTGCTTACCCCATTCAAGAATCTCTTCAGCTACTTTATCGACACTTTTCAAATTCTTTATATCTTCCATGAAAGGCCTCCTTATTTAACACTGTTTACAGGTCAAACCTGCCTAAAACATCGACGGCATCGTAAGTGCCGGATGGTCAACAGAGGCAAGGAACTCAAGGAGCTTTTCACTGTCCTCGGCCACTGTCTCGTCGGCTATTTTGTCAAGGAAGTCCGGTACACCCTCCTCCTGCGCCCTCTCTATAAAGGCATCCCTTATTCTTTCCTTTAAGGCCTTTGTCATCCATACAACGCGTTTTAACCCGCCGTCACCGTAGAGAAACTTCCTACTAGTGATAAAGTTTACTCCTATTCCCATAAACCCCGGCGTCTGTACACCACCACCAACCGTGCCAGCAAGAGATGAGAATTTCATGCCTATTGGCGTCATCCCCGTGTGTCCCCTTTGCACTACCATAACTCCATTGGCCTCGGGCACTACGCACATAATACACTCAAAGCAGCCACACGATGTCATCGGGTTTTCCATTATCGTATAGGCATTCATCGTATCGAGGGCACCACCAGTTGATGCCTTGATGTATACATCAACACCCGTCCACCGGCCATATTTCTCATCAAGCACTTCACCTTTTGTTATAGGCTGGTTACCGCCAGAGGGGTCTATTCCAAAGGCAGCCTTGCAGTCAAGCCAGTTATATGCCCCGCACAGTCCAAGTCGCTCAGGCGTTATAACGCATGTATGGCTTGGAGCAAAGGACTGACACAGCAGACATGAGTAGAACAAATCCACAGACTCATCTGTCAGTGAGCCAAGCCTCTGGTCTCTGTCCTTCCACACCTTGCGTGCCTCTTCACGTGTTTTTATTACATCCGCTTCGTCTGTAAACAGGGTAACCTGAACCTTATCGACGATAGCCTTGAATCTGCTATGGGTCATCGTGTGCTGAATCTTTGCGATATCCTCAAGGGTGAATCCCTCGGACTTGGCCGCCTTACTTACGCGCAGCCAGTTGACATCACGCTGGCCCATGTGCCATATGCCCTGCCCCTCGTTTATATTGTGATGGAGCTTTCTCTCCATTATCGGCTCATAGTCAGGCTGCATCTCCCTGCCCGCTACCTCTACGTAAATGCCCAGGGGCATCGCACCGCCAGCCTCGTAGCGTTCCTTCCAGTTATCACCTTTGATGATTATCTTGCCATCTTCTATCTCATCAAGCTCGCGGCTTCTTATGAACTCATATGCCGGTGTCTTGTTACCACCAAACTCTATGAACGTATCCTCTTTCCTTATCCTCTCACCCTCAAACGCAGGGCCGTAGGCTATTGGAATCGGCGGCTTGTGGGAGACTATCTTAAGTCCCCTGACCTCTATGGCCTTAGAGACTATCTTAGCGTGGTCGTATTCCTTGTCAACCTCTTCATATGTACACACTCCGGTTGGGTGAATTACTGGTACGTCGCTGTCGCAAATGGCGGGGAATCCCATGTTTATGGCCCCGGCTCCGGTTGCCCATTTCACGTCGTCAAGCGGCCCAAGCGGCAGGGCAAAGGCAAACACCCTGTCCTTCGTATATTTCAGACAACCCTTATAATCGCCCGGCTTTACGCCGCCGTATATCATGGCCGCCCTCACCGCCCAGTCAAGGGCATAGAGCGTATGCTCAGTTGTCGTCCCAAGCGGCACTACATAGACATCCCAGCCAAGTTCAACCTTCTTTCTTTGTAACTGCCTGGTTATGGTCTCGCCGTTTGACATACCGGAGAGAAATACAAGGATGTTCTTTTCTTGAAGCTCCCTTACAATGCGAGCCGCGGTGTCGTCGTCCGGGGCAGCCCCAACAATGGCCGCAAAGCCGGGCATTCTGCCGTCAACCAACTGAATACCTAGATTCCTCTGTATCGTGTCGGTTATAAACCCATTATAGATTAATCCAGTAACCGGGTCTTTCTCCGGCTCAAGACCCTCCAGATACCGCATCGCAAGCCATATCTCCTCGGCAAACAGGGTTGCCATACCGCTGTCTAACGCCTCGCCAAGATATGGGGTCCATTCTTTTTCCACAGGCTCAGGATGCAGCAATTCCTTTGCCATCATCAGGGCCTCTTTCATATCATTCAGAGTCTTTACTGCAAAACCCGTCATTGCGTAAATCATCGGCAGGTAGAACGCCGTATCTGGAAACTCGAACACGTAGTCCCCACCCTTTTCTGCTATATGCTTAAATAACAGCTTCTCGGCCTCATTGAATACCTTATGCGCACCCCTTATTGCCCCGGATGCTATGATCTTTGACATCTCAACCTCCTTAAAGTCTCGTTACAGTTATTTAGGACAACCAATACGTCCTACTTGCGCCTTATGCAGTACGTGATTTCAGATAGCTTGGCAGCGCGTTAGCCTCCCTTGGGCCGACGGTTATCTTCCATCCTTCGAGTTTTTCCTCCAGTGCGCCGCTCAATATAGCGACATAGCCGGGTATTATCAACTCCTTATTCGCTATCTTACCCTCAACGCCGCTGTCCTTTATGAAGGCGGCTATCTTCGAGGCAGTAAACTTTCCTGCTGCCCATGCGGTCAACACAGAAAGCCCCTCGCAGTCCATAATAGCCAGCCATGTAGGAACCTTGCTGTTTTCTATCTCTCCGGCCACAATAAAATAGGTCAGCGAGAAGTTCGTCGTAACTATGAGCGGGGATTCCGGCTTCGGGCTGCCTATCTCATAGACCTTCTGCTCTACCTGCATCGGTACCTGCGGGTCTGTGTAAATATTCTGCCTCAGCGTGAACATTACCAGGTTCTTCCACTTTTCTGCGCTCGATAACACCACTACTGCGGCATACTTTGCAATTCCAAGCCCGGCAATCAGGGTCTCAAGCATGTTATCCCCTCTTACGGCTATGTTTATCACCGGGTAGCCGAGGCTCTTATTGCCCTTCTTTAGGACCGCGCGCCTGATGTATGTGTTATGCTCTACCATCTCTTTTGCCGTCTTTGCCCCTGAATCAAGCACAATGTCATCAACTCCTAATCCCTTGACCTTGTCTGATAATGTTGACAGTGCGTCAAGACCGTCGGCCTTTATGCCAAGAGACGCGCCGCTTGCCTTTGCAAGTTTTGCCATTTCCTCTGCATTTGCCTCTGTTGCGCCGTAAAGGAGCGGTTTCTTGCCCGCAAAATTGGCGATTGCCGCTTTAGCCGCATCTACATTTTCTGTACTTAGGATAACTGCAACGTCAGGTGCCTTTGAGGCAACGGACTTGGCCAGGGCATCAAACTTCCCCGCATCATTAGATTCATTGACAAGACAGAGGGCATCTATCTTTAACTTCTGCCCTACCCTGTCAATCTCTGAGGTCAGACATTCGCTTATCTTCGCCGCTACTGCATCATCGCCGTCGGTGTCTTTTATCGTTATCGCCAATATGGATGGGTTTACAAACTTCTTCTCATGGCGAAACAGCACAGTCTCTTCTCCAACCTTAACGGCACGCGCCCCGGCGCCTATGGTAATTGGTCTGATGGGTGGGGCTGAGGCCTCGCCAAGCTTCTGCTTTGCATCTTCGGATACGTCAGGGCAGGCATCGAGAGAGGCCTTCCTCTGCGCTAGCTGCATGGCAAATGCAAGGCATGTCGGAAACCCGCACTTCTTGCAGTTTGTCTTGGGCAGCATTTTGAATATTTCGACTCCAGTTAATGCCATATATTTTAACCTCCAGAGATTTAGTCTGATTCCATATTATATTCTGACCGATGTTATATCATCTCATTAATAAACGCTTCTACTGCCGCAACTGCCTCTGGATGCCTCATGATGAGAAGCTCCGCTCCGGACATAAGCAGCGCTGTTGCCGTCTGAGCCTCCCAGCCTATGCCGCGCTCCTTTAAGGCGCCCCACATCGGCAGTGTATCTTCAGAGGCTGATACCTCTTTTATCTTCCATACGTACATGCCAACATCACCAACAATGGGCTGCTGCATCGTAACGTCATTTTGTGTCAGCGCTGCAAGTCTTATCCTCTCCATGACCGTGTACGTATATTCAAGTCCGTAGCCCAGCGCTGAACACATCGGGTCTATGATTATCTTCTCTTTGTTAAACCCAAGCTGTGTTATCATTATATTAAGCTGCTTGGACAGGTTAATGTCCAGCTCGGACATGGCTATGAGCAAGTGGTCATGCGCCATGGCGGCAGCAGCGACTGTCTTATAGTTTGCCTCCTGTGCCTTGCCGATGACGCAGTTGCGCCCCTTTGCAACCTCTGCTGTCTTTACCAGGACTTCGGTGTCCTTTTCCACATGGTTGCTGCCCAGAATTATCAGGGGAACGCTTACCGCATCCAGTACCTTCTTAACCGTTTCGGCAGCCTCAGCCGTTGAACGGTTGCCGTTGTCCGGGTGTGTGCCTGCAAGACGCAGACATATCGCCTTTGCATTGAACTTTTCCACACAAAATTTTGCCCATGTAACAGGGTCATCTGAGACCCCAGCGTAAATCTCTCTTACCGTATCCGGCCAATCCACCGGCGCTATGTCCATCACATCGAAGGCTATGACCGGCTTGTTCGGGACTACACCCTCAAATCCGTGAAACGGTAATACGTTCTCGCCGCCTATGGTGACGGCCTTATCCCCTGTGCCCATGGTTACTGAATATACCTTACCGGTATTTGTCTCTTTTGGCGGCGTGAATGCCATTTACCCCTCCATATTTCTAAAATTTAGTTGCTGACTGCTTACGCAGCATTTAACATCTGGCAGCCTGTGGCCTTTGTCAATCTATTTTGACTCGTTTACGATGTAATCAACAGCAGCCTTCACCTCATCGCTGGATAAAGCTGCATCGCCCCCTTTTGCTGGCATCATGCCAAGCCCTTCTGTTACGTGCTGGTAGAGAGCCTCCTTGCCCTGGGCGATACGCCCCGCCCATGCCTCTTTATTACCAAACACAGGTGCGCCCAGCTTCCCGGTCTTATGACAGGGGGAACACACCTTATCAAATACCGCCTTGCCATCCGCAGCTAAACCCGGCACAACCTGTACCAGAATCAGCATGGCTGCTGCAAACACTATCACAGCATATTTACCACACAAACGGTTAAATGCCATGTTACATCTCAAGATACGAGTGTGCGTACAGGGTCTTGTTCATCAGAATATCGACCGTTTTAACCGTAGTTATTATCTCCGCCGGGTCAGCAATAGCAGCCGACAGGCCTTCATACATCAGCAGAGTCAGAAAGTGTTCGTTCAGTATGTGCCTGATGTGCTTTGGACAGCCGTTGGATATGTTACTGAGACCGACAACCGTCTTCATAGGCGGGTCGTTTAGGTCCTGGAACATCTTTATCGTCTGAACCACCTTTAGTGCCTGGTCCTGAGTGGTCGCTGCCTGAAGCACCAGGGGGTCGAGATAGATATGCTCCATAGGGATTCCATACTCCGCCGCACGGCCCATTAACTCTGCTGCGATGGCGGCGCGCTCTTCGGCGTCTGCCGGAAGCCCGCCCTTGCCTACCGTAAGGGCTATAACGTCACAGTTATATTTTGCTGTCAGCTCAAGAATCGGGAAACGCTCCGGGTCATTCGACGTAGAGTTTATTAACGGTCTGCCCCATTCGTTGTTGTGTACCTTCAGGCCCTTCTCCAGCGCCTCGTAATTAGTGGTATCAAGACAAACCGGTGCGGGGACAACCTCCTGTATCGTTGTCACCATCCACTCCATTAAGTCTTCTACGCCCTCGGCAGGCCCTATGTTAGCGTCTATCATACCGGCGCCCTTTGCAAATTGGGCCTTCGCTATCTCCTGAATTGGGCCTTTGTCGCGCTTCATCATTGCTTCCCTGACCCGTTTTGCTATAATGCTCAACTTCTCTCCTATTATAAGCATATTTCCCTCTCCTTTTCTGACACCTTACTTGACATAAACAGTCTCCTTTTAGTAATTAATCTGCCGCTATTTTAACTTTTAATATATCACAACACAAACTAAATGGTAAAGCATTCTACAAAAAAAATTTGGGGGCGGCAGATTTTTTTTGTGACTACTGTTACCAGCCGCCACACCTGCTTGTTGGTGCAAGTACACATCTGAAATTTTGACAGCCGCCGGGGTTTCAGAAAAAAATTATTATAAAAATATTTGTACAATTATTTTAACGATTATTAGTATAATAGCTGACGGGCGGCTCGGTATGGCTTTATCGTGAAAGCTCCACCACCCTGAGATTTAGTACTTCTATACAGTCTGCATTTATGTCCATCCTTAGAGATTGGCCTGAAGGCTGGGAGACGGCCTGCAATTTGATGGAGCAGCTAATGCTGCCCCCAATTAATAAGGTGAGTGAAGTGGAATGTCAAGTTAAAAAAACTTAGAGGAGACGGCCTGATTTTACAGGTGTTGGAGTAAGACAAAATGAAGCAAATAGACGTACTACTAGCAGATGATGAAAGGGACTTAGTAGAAGTGCTGTCTAAGCGAATGAGAACAAGGGGGTTTAAGGTCAATATCGCCTTTGACGGGCAAGAGGCAATCGAGTATTTAAAGGAGTGGATTCCTGATGTTTTGCTGCTGGATATGAAGATGCCGCGTAAAAACGGCATAGATGTACTGAAGTGGTTAAATACTAAAAAAATAGAGCTGCCTACGCTTATACTAACTGGATACAGCTCTATCACAGAAGAGGAAGAGGCGTGGAAACTGGGAGTTTTCGACATACTGAGAAAACCCCCTGAAATAGACATACTTTTAAAGGCTGTAAAAGAGGCATACATAAAAAAGGGCCCTGTAAGAAAATAAGAAAAGTAGAATAAAACAGGGAAAAATCATTTTGGAGGTACTAATGAGTTTTTTCAGACAGGTGTACGAATTTTTAAAAAGTGCGTCTATAGCGCACGCGAAGTGGGATTATGAGGTATCAACAAGCATCCTGAAAAACAGGAAGAAGATGCTCTGGATTATCCTCGCCATACTGCCAATACTGGTCGTGGCTATGGCAGAGGCTGGTGGAATCTTAGGGGGGAAGACGGCATATGCCCCTGCTTTTTATTCCACGAAGATTTTTGTGGTCTCTATTGCCATTGGGCTTGCAGCCGGACTGATTACTGGCTGCATTGGGGCCGGGGGCGGATTTATTATTACCCCTGCCCTGATGGCCGCCGGGGTTAAGGGAATACTTGCCGTAGGTACTGACCTGTTTCACATCTTTGCAAAGGCCATAATGGGTACAACAGTACACAAGAAACTTGGTAATGTCTCCGTAAAACTGGCCGTTGCATTTCTGGTCGGCTCAACCGGCGGTGCAGTAATCGGTGGACTGATAAACAAGGGGCTGTATGACTATGACCCGCTGTTAAGTGAGGCATTTATAAGTCTGATATATGCTGCACTGCTAGGGTTTTTGGGGTTTTATTCCCTTGCTGACTTTCTCAAGTCAAGAAAAGGGGCGGACACGGGCGACGCACACGGCGGCTCCCCTGCTGAAGCACCCGCAGTTACAATAAAAGTTCAGGGCATGAATATCCCGCCGATGATTACTTTTGATGAGGACTATGTCCCGGGTGGGAAGAAAATCTCCGGCGTTATAGTTGCGGCAGGTGGTGTTATTGTAGGCATAATGGCCGCAATAATGGGTGTTGGCGGCGGTTTTATCACATTTCCAATGTTTGTATACATCTTCGGCGTCTCGTCGATGACCACCGTTGGAACAGACATCTTGCAGATAATATTCACAGCCGGTTTTGCGGCAGTCACACAGTATGCAATCTATGGATACGTGTTTTATACGCTTGCTATGGGGATGCTGCTTGGTTCGTTGATAGGCATTCAGGTAGGAGCCATGACCACGAAGGTCGTCAAGGGGATTCACATCAGGGGGTTTTATGCTATATCCATACTGGCCGGTTTTATAAACAGGGTTTCCACGCTGCCGAAAAAGTTGACCGAACTTGAAATCATAAACATACCTAAGGGATTAAGCACTGGGATAGAGGTCTCAGGAAATGTAATCTTCTGGCTCGTTGTGGGATTTTTTGCATTCTGGATATTCAGTAAATTCTTCGGTAACATGAAGAAATTCAAAGAGGGGGTATAAACTTATGTTAATCGAAAATAAAAAGACTTTCTACATAGGCATCTTCTATGCCGTATCGTTTTTTGCAGTATTGGCAGTGATTTTTTCGCCAATATTCGGCGACGGGAGAAACGGTCTTGTGTTTTCTGACGATATGTTTAATAAGCTCTCTAAAGGCTCTTCATATTTTATACCTAAGATAATGAAGGCCAACGAGAAAAACATGGGCAAACAGTTCTCCGTAACAGTAACTCTCGACAAGCCGGAAGATGCACAAAAGGCAGCAGAGCAGTTTAAAAAAGCGGGGAGCGAGGCACAGGCAGACGCCGGCACTCTGAAGCTGACCGGAGACCTTGGCAAGACGCTTGGGGCAATACTAAAAGACGCTGACTCCATGTTCAACAACGACGCAGGCAAACTAAAGGCCGACTACGGCTATGACGGCAAGGATGTGCTTAACTACTGGTGGCAGGCGCTTTCCAAGATGGATAAGGCGTTAAAAAAGGATGGGAAAATAGCAGAGTCCAAAGAGGTAGGCACGGTTATGAAAAAGGCCGTCGAACCAGCGTATAACTTCTTTGGGATAGAATCCCAAAAGGTCTCAGACAAAATAGGCATCATGACGGGGCTGCTGGTATTTTATGTAGTCTATACGATGTGGTGGGGGTTTGCAATATACTACCTGTTTGAAGGGATTGGGTTTTCGATGAAGAAGGCAAAGGTCAAAAAAGAGGTGTAGAGCTGCAACAATTGCCATTTCCGCTCTCAGGCGGGAATGGCAGCTCACACAATGTGTTATAAAGCCTGCCGAAGAGTTACTTCTAATCAGGACGTATAATTACAGGCATCCCCAGAGCTGGCCAGATAATCAGTATAGCTGCCGCTAAAATCGCTAACAAAATGACGCTCATAAATAAGCCTTTAGTAAAAAACTCAGTGGCGGTAAACTGTCTTGATTCAAAGGCAATTGCATTGGATGCGGAGCTTTTAATAAGTAAAAAAGGCATTGCCGACATCACCGAAATGCTGAAGAAAACGACCTCAGGCGTAACACCGGCATACTTTGACATAATCAGCCCTACCGGCAGCACAAGCACAACGGCAGCCACGTTTGGCAGCACATTGGAAACCACAAAGACAACCGCTGAAAGTACCATGAGAAAGGCAAACCAGTGGAGTTTTGTAAAAATACCGAGACACTTAACGGCAATCCACGCCGACGCCCCCGTCTCCCACAGGCAATAGCCCATGCTCATCGCCCCTCCAAAAAACAACACAATGTTCCACGGCACATCCTCAAGATGCTTCAGCTCCATCAGTTTAAATATAAAAATCAACGCCGTGGAAATCAGCACAACAGCCGCATTGTCCACCTTCCCCAAGGCAGCAGCGCCTATCAGTAAGCAAACAACGGCTGTCGTAACAAAAATCGTCAACACCTCTTTCTTTGACAGCGGCCCAAGCTCTGTGTACAGCTCTCTAAACTTATCATTAAGTCCACTGAGCGACTGTCTGTTCGGCTTGAAAAAAACCACTGAAAATATCCATATAAATATTATTACTAACCAGCCAATCAAAAACATGTATTTCGAGTAACCGGCAAATGAAATATCCCGGTTCACAACCTCCTTGAATATCGCCGCAGACACAACAGCGCGCGGGGCGCTAAACATAGAGAACAGACTTCCGGCCCCGGCTGAAAACGCCATCCCCATAAACAGACCCTTTCCAAACCTCGTAGGGACGTCCTCACGCCTGTAAATAGAATAAATCGCCCATATCAGAGGGAATATTGCCGCCGCTGACGATGTGTTTGACATGATATGAGATAATAAGGCCATAACAAAGAACGTCCCGCCGTATATCACTAACGTATTTTCACCAATTATGGACAAGATTTTATAGGCAATCCGCCTTGTCAGCCCTGTGCCGGCAAAAACCATCCCCAAGACTATCGAGCCAAAAATGAACACCACGGCAGGGTCCATGTAATCAGAAAAAACGCTGTCAGCATCCCTTATACTAAAAAGCACCTGAAACGACCCCAGTATAAGTCCCGTAACACCGGCTGGCAGCACCTCAAAAAACCACCATATCACGGCCAGCAAAAACACTGCCACTGCCCCCTTGCCCTCTCTGGTTAAGGGAAAGTGTACACCTGACGGGTCAACCGCGTCGCCCAGAGCAGGCAGGTAGTACACAGCAAGAAACACTATCAGACCTAAAAGGATATAAGATATTCGCCTCCAGTCTACCCTCGTCTTTGGCATGGATACCTCCAAAGTCTGTGAAGACTTGCCTGAGGGGGCATTCATTATCTTTTGTGCCATTAAATTAAGGCTCCCCTACCCAATACAACCTGACAACTCATTAAAAATATCAAGCAGCGTTACTATCCCTACGAGCTTCCTTTTATTTTCGAGTACAGGCAGCAAAAACAGGTCATTTCTCAACATCGTGTGAGCGGCCTTTGCCAGATGGTCATCTATACCGGCAAAATTCTCTATGGGATAGAGAATATCACTTACTGGTTTTTGCAATAGTTCCTTGTTGGACATGTCAAACATAGTGTCCCAAACAAGTGACAGCGCGATGTCACCCTCGGGCGCTGTGTGTTCAAAGGAGGAACTCTTCAGATATACCGGCTCTAAACCCATGAGGATTTCTTTTATCCCCAATGTGCCGACGAGGTGGTACTTTTCCTCAAATACCAGCACAACAATTTGATGCGCCTTTTCAAGTCCGGCGCTTTTTATTATTCCTATGGCCTGTCTGATTGTAAACCAATATGGAATATGTGGAAACTCAAAAATATCCTTCATGAGGTCTTTGACTCTTTTATTTACTAACATCAGGCCTCCCTATTGCCACAACAGGCTGTAAATGTTATCATAGGTTATAGTATACTTGAAACAGTGGGATTCTTTCAAAAAATATTAGACAAATTTTCAGGGGCTTCGGCAAAAAAAGAAGACGCCGGACAGAGTGATGTATTTGCGCGAAAATATGCCTCCTTCCAGGCACTGCTCAACGCTAACAACTCCATATTAGAGAAAATGGCCGATATGGAAGACAAACTCTCCGGCGAG
The DNA here is from genome assembly GCA_039908505.1 of Nitrospirota bacterium. Classification (GTDB taxonomy): domain Bacteria; phylum Nitrospirota; class Thermodesulfovibrionia; order Thermodesulfovibrionales; family Magnetobacteriaceae; genus Magnetominusculus. The sequence continues at coordinate 32,382 of JAMOAZ010000024.1, read as the reverse complement.
TACCTGATTGACAGGCAGTATATCGTACATAACGCCATAGCAATATCTGAAAATGTAAAAGATGTCATCGACAGACTAAATGAGATTGCACATGGCAAATATACCGGTCTTTATGAAAGATACAAACATATATCTATGGGGCTTGAGGAGGCGTATACCAGGAGAAAGCCTGTTGCAGACGGCAGCCTTACAGTGGCGTTTGACGGCATAAACAAGTCAATGGCCGACCTTGTCGGCGGTAAAAACGCCAATCTCGGTGAAATGAAAAATGCCGTCTCTATCCCTGTTCCCAAAGGCTTTGCTATCACATCAACCGCCTACATACGGTTTATGCAGCATAACGGTTTTCTGGATAAAATAAACAGCACCCTTAGCAGCCTCTCTGTCGATAACCTTGATGAACTCAGGGCAGCAAGCAAAGAGATAAAAGACAAAATCCTTAATGCCGAAATCCCCCCAGATATGTACTCAGCGATCATGGACACATATGATAGAGTCTTCGAAGGACGCGATACTACAGTATCAATCAGAAGCAGCGCTATCGAAGAGGATGACGATTTCAGTTTTGCCGGTCAGTATTCCACATACCTAAATGTCAGAAAGGCAGAGGTCACGCAAAAATACAAGGCCGTCATAGCAAGCCTGTTTTCAGACAACGCAATTTTCTATTACAAAACAAAAGGATTTAAAGAAACTGACATGGCCATGGCCGTAGGGGTTGTGGAAATGGTCAGGGCAAGGGCAGGCGGCGTCATGTATTCTAACGACCCGAACGACCCTGCTATTGCTAATATCACAATAAACGCCGTATGGGGGCTTGGCTCTACTGTGGTTGACGGCACAGCCACCCCGCAGTCATATCTAATCGCAAAAGAACCTGCACTGAAAATCATATCGGCAACAATCCCTGAGCAGCAAATCATGGCAGTCTGTAATGAAAACTCCAGCGTAGACGAGGTACAAACGCCTGTGACTAAGCGCGGGAGCGCCTCGATTTCTGACGAAGAGATTATTATGCTGTCTAAATATGCCCTAATCCTCGAGGAACACTTCGGCGTAACACAAGACATCGAGTGGGCAATCGACCAAAGCGGGCAATTGTTATTTCTGCAGACAAGGCCGTTACATGTTTATGCGCATGAAGTAACACCACATGTGCCGACGGACATAAAAGGACATAAACGGCTTATAGGAAAGGGTGTTGTCACCTGTAAGGGCATAGGACACGGAAAGGCCTTTATTATAAGAAGAGAGGATGATTTATTAGATTTCCCCGAAGGCGGCGTCCTCATAGCCCGAACGACCTCGCCCCGCTATGTAACTGTAATGAACAAGGCCGCTGCAATAGTTACAAATATTGGCGGGACAACCGGGCACATGGCCTCACTTGCGAGGGAGTACCAGGTACCAACGCTGCTTGACACAGAAATTGCCACAGATGTAATCAGACATGGGCAGGAGATAACAGTAGACGCAGTAAACGGCAATGTCTATGAAGGATATGTACGCGAACTGATAGATAATTATGAAAATAAACCGAACCCGTTCAGAGAAACACTGCTTTTTAAAATACTATCACAGGTACTCACATGGATAGTGCCTCTGAATCTCATACACCCTGAGACCGAGGAGTTCAGTCCTAAAAATTGCGCCACATTTCACGACATAACCCGCTTTGCCCACGAGAAGGCCATGCAGCATATGTTTCAAATCACAGACGTTGCGGCAGTACAGCCGGAGTTCGGGGCCGTCAAAATGGTAACCGGCCTTCCTATAGATTTAGCTGTTATAGACTTAGGCGGTGGAATTAGAGCCTCTGAGGGCAGACCTAAGAGGTTAACACCAGAGCATGTAAGCTCAACCCCGTTTATTGCGTTTTTCAAAGGTCTTACCTCCATGAGATGGCCGCAGGGCAGACCGGTTGACGTAGGGGGTTTTATGGGTATGATAGCGCATTCAGCCACAATGAGCGAGGCACAGCTTGATGAGATAGCAAAGTGCAGCTTTGTGTTTCTTTCAGACCACTACATGAATTTCTCGATAAGGCTTGGCTATCACCTGTCTTTAGTGGAGGCATATGTGACTGACAATTTAAATGACAACTATATACAATTCCATTTTAAGGGCGGCGGGGCGCAGGAAGACAGACGGCTGCGGCGGGTGAGGCTCATCTCTGAGATTCTCAGAGAGATAGACTTTGATTCAATAGTTGTAAAGGGTGATGTGATAGACGCCCGCCTGTCAAAATACAAGAAGCAGTCTATTGAACAAAAGCTGGAGATCATGGGCAGATTGACGGTTTACACCAAACAGCTTGACATGGTCATGTACAATGACTCAGTAACAGACCAGTACAAGGCTGAGTTCATAAAAGAACATATCACAGGGGCTGTAAAATAAAGTATATCCAATCACAGTCCCGTAACTGCAAATGGACAAAAAGTATCCTTCACAGGTAGAGATAAACGGCAGCGCCTTCTTGTATGAAAAGGTACTGAAGGAGGACTTCTTTTCTGTCAATGTGTTATATAAAAACGACAGCGGCCTGAGATACGTCTTAAAACTCTCCGACTTCCGCTTTATATTCGGGGCTTTGCTACGCCCGCTGGCCGTGTTTTTTTCACACAGAGAGTACAGTATATATAAAAGAATTGACGGCATAGAGGGTATACCACCACTTGGGCCAAGGTTTGGAATGCGGGGATATTTTCACCAGTTTGCCGAGGGTACAACACTTCATGAGTATAGGGCTGAGCTGCCGGAGGATTTTTTTAGCGGCCTGAGGGCTATAATAGAACAGCTCCATCAGAGGCGCATATTTTATCTCGACCTCAATAAACTTGGCAATATCATAGTTGGTGATGACATGCGCCCATATCTAATTGATTTTCAGGTCAGTATATATTTCAGGGCGCTGCCGGGATTTTTGGGCCGTATCAGCGGCAGGATATTTGACAACCTCATCAGAGAAGACATCTATCATATATACAAACATAAGAAACGCTTTCAGCCTCAACTGATGACAGATGAAGAGCTGGCCTTGTCAGTCCGCACGGGATTTAACAACTGGTATAACCGGCTCTGGGGCGCCCCGTACCGCAAGGTAAAACGCCTGATTTACCCCTCCGGCAGCAACGAAATCATCTGGTATAAGTGGAAAAAAATGAAGGACAAAGGCAAGCGAATGCCTTAATACCCCCCTTGATCACAGATTGGCTTCGCGCCGTGCCCTTGCAAGGTTTGAGCGTGCCTGTTCAAAATTTGGGTCAAGCTCCAGCGCCTTTTCAAGGTATGCAATGGCCTCGCCGGGACGCTTTAAAATCGCAAGCGAGGCGCCGACGCCGTTATATGCATTTGCGCTTAACGGGTTTAGTTCGATGGCCTTATAAAAATAACCAATGGCCTCCTCCGGTCTCTGAAGCTGGAATAACAAGGCCATTCCAAGATTTGTATAGGGCGATGAGTATGTGGGTCTAATCAATATTGCCTTTTTAAAGGCAGTGACGGCCTCGTTTACCCTGCCTTCAGAGATATAAGTAGTCCCTAAGTTGTAGTATGCTATGTAATTATTCTCATCTACCTCTATGGCATGGTGATACAAGGTAACGGAGGTGCGCCAGTAATTAACCTGTGCCTTTGCCTTAGCAGCACAAAGGATTATCAGCACAGCAGCGGCAACTGAGACAATGGTCTTGCCACGAGGTGTCTTGAACATTGAATCCGGCACAGCCATTGCGGAAATAATGAATAATCCAACATAAGGTATATACGTATACCTGTCCGCCATTGCCTGTAAACCCACCTGGACAAAACCTATTACCGGCACCAGCGTCCCCACGTACCAAAACCATCCTGTTAATATATATGGAAGACGCCTTGCCATTACAAGGGCAAACACGCATATCATCAGCAGTACAACAACAGCTGCGCCTGTCTGCCACAGTGGTATGTCATCTTTAAGCAGATATAAAAACGCCTGCTTATTCGGGTAAAACGTCTTTAGTATATATTTGACATATGACACGGGGATGTTCACAAGGCGAACCTTAAGCGGCACTTCTTCTAACGAGGCAACCGTTCCAAAAGCCTTTTGTGACAGTATTGTTATAACAGATACTGCGGCAGAAAGTGCGACAAATGGTATCTTTTCCACTAACAGCCGTTTAATGCCAGTATTAAAACGGCCAAGCGGCCAAAAATCAAGCAGCAGGAGTAAAAATGGCAGCGTTACCAGCATGGACTTGGACATAAGGCTGAAGATAAAACACAACAGCGCCCCCAGATATTTCATCACAGAAGGCCTTTGCGCGTAGTACATGTAAAGCATTATGGCAAGAAAACCAAAAAAGGTACTGAGGACATCCTTGCGCTCCGCAACCCATGCAACTGATTCAACGTGCATCGGATGTACCGCAAATAACATGGCAACAAAGGCACCACGCCACCGTGCCGCCGTTATTCGGGGAAACAGCCGTGAAACAATTATGAACAGCAGGACTGAGTTAATTACATGAATTATAATGCCCACTATATGATGTGCGGCGGGGCTGGCCCCAAAAAGCTGAATCGTAAGCATATACGAAATCAGCGTCAGCGGAAACCAGTTAGCGGCATGTTGGTGAGTAAACGCCCAACGCACATTTTCCACTGTGAGACCACTATTTACGTGAGGATTGTCAGAGATGTCAATAGTGTCGTCGTAGCTCAGAAGTTCAAATGTTCTTACCTCGGAAAATACAAATAACGTCACAGTGACAATCATTGCAATTATAAACACATCGCTTAAGCCGCGGGCAGATTCCAATTGATTGCCCTTGCCGTGTTCAGTCATGGGTTATTGCCTTGTTCATATAATGATTTCAGGAAGTGCTGTGCTGCCTGATGATTTGGGTCAATGGCAATGGCCTTTTCAAAATATGCGGCAGCCTCGCTTCTTCTGCCCATAGACAAGAGGGCAACGCCAATACCATGATATGCCCCGGGCAGCCGCGCTTCTATTGAAATGGGTGAAACGGGTGAAACAGCCTTTTCATAATATTTTAATGCCTCCTCAGGCTTGTTCCTCTGCATGAGTACGTTCCCAAGGTTTACGTAAGCAGTCTTATACGTCGGCTCAATGGTCACGGCCATCTCAAAGGCGGTAAAAGATGCGTTGTCCATACCCTTTAGCGCCAGCGCCGTGCCAAGATTATTATACGCCACGTAATTGCGCTGTGTAACGCTGACGGCGTGCTGAAAAAGCGTAATGGTATCGCTCCAGTGCCGGAGCTGCCTCGAGGAGGCAGTCATACATACAAGCACTACAATAATTGCCGCCGCTGCCGCTGTGTTTTTCTTTGCTGGGGTATTCAGCCAACTGTCTGGAAGCGCCATTGCTAATATTAAAAAAAGCCCAACATATGGCACATACGTATATCTGTCTGCCATTGCCTGAAACTCAAGCGCACCAAAAGTCACTATCCCAGTTGATGGCAGCATCACTATCAGAAATAAAAACCAGCCTGTAAAGAGATATGGATACCGCTTCATATTCCACAGCACAAACACCGACACTGCTGCTGTCACACATGCGCTGACAATGATATGCCACAGTGCAATATCACCCAGCGGATATATCACCGAGAGCCCCACAGGGTAAAACACCTTAGCAATATATCGGCCATAGGAAACGACGGCATTTATAATCCGCCCATCCAGCGGCGCTGTCTGAAGATTCCTGCCCGCTGTCTCAGTATAAAACGTAACAAGCCCTGAGACCGCTGAAAGTGCGAACATCGGCAGCTTCTCAATAAACAATGCCCTCACATTCCCAGAAAACCGACCAAGCGGCCAGTAGTCAAAAAACAAAAGCACAACAGGCAGTGTCACCAGCATCGGTTTTGACATCAAACCCAACACAAAACAACACAACACAAGCATATAACGCCCTGCTGAGGGCCTCAGCACATAATACACATAGGCCCAAACGGCAAGTATCCAGAAAAATCCGCTCAACACATCTTTTCGTTCAGCTATCCACGCCACAGACTCCACATGCATGGGATGAAGGGCAAACAGTGCTGCCACAAATGCACCCCTCCACACAGCCCCGGTTAAAGCGCTAAGGGCAAAAAATAATAACAGGGTATTTATCACATGAAACAACACACTAACCAGATGATGCCCGCCCGCGTTAAGGCCAAACACCTCGACATCAACCATATGTGAAATCCACGAAAGCGGCTGCCAAAACCCTATCTCTGTGGTCTTAAATGCCCACAGAAGCCCGTCTGCCGTCAACCCTTTGAGGACTTGTGGGTTTTCGGTAACATATTGCTCGTCGTCATATCTGATAAAATCGTAATTTCGTACCGGCAGATAAACCAGCACAACGACAAACGCAAGGCAGATTGCGGCAATGTCGGCAGCCCTGAGTGCGCCAGTGCTTTGGGTGTTATTCTTATCATATCCGGCCATTATTTCAGCGATGATTATAATATTATAATGAAAAATAAAGCTATCAGCCGCTCAGTCTGATTTTCCATAACAGAGCTTGCACCACTACACACCCCCAGGCACAAGCATTGACAGGATTATCCCCAATGGTTTAGCATACACGCGGTATTATGATGACAATAAATTACGGCGGTATCTGTGCCGCCCCAAATAACAACCATGTGAAAACCGCGATAGGAGCTAAATGACTAAGAATAAAATACTAATAACAGGCGGGGCAGGTTTTATAGGCTTTCACCTTTGCAGGAGATTGATAACGCGCGGGTTTGAGGTCATAACCGTAGATAACCTCAACGACTACTACGATGTACGAATAAAGCATGACAGGCTTAAGCTGCTTGATGGCGCAAAGAATTTTCGATTCATAAAGATGGATATCTCCAACATAGCTGACATGGAGAGGCTCTTTGCCGTGGAGAAATTCGATTATGTTGTGAATCTTGCAGCCCAGGCAGGGGTTCGCTATTCTATAAAAAATCCCCGTGCCTATATTGACAGCAATATATTGGGTTTTGCCAATGTGCTTGAGGGCTGTCGGCACAATAAAGTAAAACACCTCATATTTGCCTCGTCAAGCTCAGTCTATGGGGCAAACAGACACATTCCTTTCTCAGTACACCACAACGTTGACCATCCGGTTTCGCTTTACGCAGCGACAAAAAAATCAAATGAACTGCTTGCACACACATATAGCAGCCTATATGGACTGCCATGCACGGGGCTTCGGTTTTTCACTGTTTATGGACCGTGGGGACGCCCTGATATGGCCCTGTTTCTGTTTATCAAGGCAATCCTCGAGGACAGGCCAATCGATGTCTTTAACTACGGAGACATGAGGCGTGACTTTACCTATATAGACGATATCGTAGAGGGGGTTTTCAGACTGATTGAGCGCATCCCCGCACCTAATCCCGCATGGGACGCCCAAAACCCAGACCCATCATCAAGCTATGCACCGTATAAGCTCTACAACATCGGCAACAACAACCCTGTCGGCCTGATAAAATTTATCGAAATAATCGAAGACACCCTTGGAAGGAAGGCAGAGAAAAACCTCCTGCCGATGCAGCCCGGTGATGTTGCAGAGACATACGCCGACATAGAGGAACTCACCAGAGACACTGGCTTCACGCCGTCCACACCGCTTGATGCCGGGGTCGGAAAATTCGTCGCATGGTACAAGGAGTATTATAAAATCCCTTAGTACCGTGTCTTAGTACCGTATCTGGCCGCTGCGCTTTGTAATAGACGTCAGTGTTATCTCAGCCGTTGAGATAGTCTGCCCATCAACGCTGACATTTGCGCTGAAGATGTACAATGGGGGGAATTTCTTAATAAGCTCTGATTCAATGATGAGTACATCACCCGCCACAGCTGATTTGACATGGTGTGCATCGTTAATCATCGTCAGAAAGGCCATTTCGATTTCCTCCGCTTCAAGGACAAGCCCGGAGGCCTGGGCCATTGCCTCTACAAGCAGCACAAAAGGAAAACACTGTTGCCCAACACTGCCTGCTGAGGTGTTAAGCACTTCCTCACCCGAAGTAACCGCCTTCAATGCTTTAATGCGCTGCCCCTTTTCAATCTCCAACACCTTCTCAATAAAGATAAATGGTTCAGTGTGCGGCAGCCGTTTAACTAATTCGTGCTTGTTCATCTAGCATATCCCACAATATCAATAATTATAAGTACATCCCAGATATGATATTTATTTACGGACAACAACAGTACTTTTTCCATGGCGGTCATAGTATAACATTTTTTGGGTATAACATTTTATGGCTGCCATTTTTTGATGCAGAATTCCCCTAAAGTCTATCAACATGCAGCGTCCCAAATTACCTGCACACAGCTTAACATCACCCCGAACTATATGATTGAATAGGCAATTACGTTTGACTGCATGATTTGTATTTTCTAAGTTTAAGTGGGTTAGGAGGGCAGACACAGAGTGTTCGACCGGCCATTTATCATTCCTGCCCTTATTATTCTGCTTATATCTGTCCCGCTAGTAACAGGTATCATACCCAAAAACCGTTTCTACGGCATTAGAAACAAAAAAACGCTCTCAGACAATTATTTCTGGTACAAGGGCAACAGATTCGGGTGCTGGATGTTGATAACCGCAAGTCTGACATACATGCTTACGGCGGCGGCATTCCCGTACAACAAAGCAGCAGTTGATAATTTCTCAATCTGGTTGATACCTTTTGGTGTCTTAGTGTTATCAATGACAGGGAGTCTTGTCATTACTTCGTTATATATAAAGAGGTTATAGCATCTCTAAAGTTTCGTCGTTTACCGGTAGAATATTTTATTTAACTAATGATATACTAACTTAATTCGGATGTTAAATTATGAATTGCGAATATTGACAGGCCGGTATCCTCATTACCTTCTAAATATGGGCAATGAAGTGGCGTCTTTGTTTTTAAGGGGACTCAACGGGTGACAATTACCCTGTTAGCGCCTACCTCACCGGATATATCTGCCTTTGGCGTTCGTGCTCTGTCTGCATATTTAAAACGGCATGGCAAGGAAGTCAGACTTATATTTCTGCCCGGCGGTGTTGAGAAATTTAAATACCGTCATGGGTTTAAATACGAATACGACAAACACGTTGTCGAGCAAGTTGTAGAACTGTGCCGCGGCTCAGGGCTTGTTGGCATATCATTCATGAGCAACTATCTTGACAGGGCGATGCAGCTTGCCGCTGCGGTTAAATCTGCCCTTGACGTCCCGCTGGCAGTCGGCGGCATACATCCAACTGTGATGCCAGAAGAATGTCTTAAATTTGCGGACATTATCTGTGTCGGTGAGGGTGAGGAGGCAGTCCTTGAGCTTGTCAACCGTCTTGAGCAGGGCATGGGTTACTCAGATATTAAGAACCTCTGCATCAGGGAAAACGGCTCAGTCATCCGCAATCCCCTGCGCCCGCTCACACAAAACCTTGACGACCTGCCGCACTACGATTTTTCCCTTGACGGGCACTATGTCTATGACAACATAAAAAAATCTATTGAACCCATGACTAAAGACCTGCTTAAGCGCTCCTTCCCGCTTGAGCCGCACCTTGAGGGTTCATTTAACGATTCATATAAACGGACGATTTCATATAAGACGCTGACAACACGCGGATGTCCGCACCACTGCACTTTTTGTGCAGAGAAGACACTGGCAGATATGTACACAGGGCAGCGATACCTTCGTAAGCGCGGCTTTACCCATATTATGGAAGAACTGCTCTGGGTCAAGCGTGAGCTGCCGTTTGTTGAGAGCATATTTCTCTTTGACGATACGTTCTTAGTCCGCTCAAACGAGGAGATTAAGGAATTCTCAAAAATTTATAAAGAGACCATCGGTCTACCATTTCACATCCAGGCAAGCCCCGCAACCGTTACAGAAGAAAAGATGCAGTCTCTGACAGATGCCGGTCTCGTGTTCGTAGAAATGGGGATTCAATCGATGAGTACAATGGCGAAGGACCTTTACAAGCGAAACGTATCTGAGGAATCAATACTCAAGGCCGCCGCGATTTTCCATAAATACCGCCATAAGATATATCCCCCGTGCTATCACGTAATCCTGGATAACCCGTGGGAAAAGCCGGAGGACGTAATTGAGACCCTCTCGCTTGTGTTGAAGCTGCCAAGTCCGTTCTGGCTGAAGCGTGCTTCGCTGGTGTGTTTCCCCGGCACTGATCTATATAACAAGGCAAAGCGTGATGAAATTATACAGACCGAAGAGGACGAATGGCGTGAGATATATGCCAAGCACCTGCACACACCGCATGGTTCATACGTAAACTTTCTGATGTATTTAGCAGGCTTTTCACGCCTGCCGCGCACCATTGTAAATCTGCTGTCACGCGGTGTATTCGTCAATATGTTAGAAAAAGAAAAATTCGCCGGACTCTACAATGAACTTAACAGGCTCGGAGAAACAACGATTATAGCTGCCAAAGGACTCCGCTCCCTGCTCAAGGGAGATTTCAGGCGTATATACAGGTATTTTATTAAGGTCACGTCCAAGACATCATAGGGCGTGAGAGCTGCTCTTCCGTATATGTCCAAGTTCTTTTTTCCATCAATAAGTAAAATATAATTTTCTGTTTTTACGAGAACCCATGAAAACCCTTTAGCAGAGCCGGTTTTATGGCATTTAGTATTAATTAGTATTACCTATATGTAACTTCGTCGTGTTACGAGGTGGTAACATTATTTATTTTTGTAATATTATACTTATATTGATTGTTATATTAGAATATATTATGTTACTATCAGACTGTATACAAGGTTGAATTTGAGGTTGTCCCGAATTCTGCTGAAGTAGGAACGCCTCTACTAACCATATATGCTGGTTAATAAATTGTAATATGAAACAAGCAGAACTACAGGAGGCTGATATGATGAACACGATTCGTACAAAAATCGAACTGGCTATTGAGGCATTAATCAGAGAGAAAAGCGGGTTTGTTTTTCAAAGGCTTGCTATTCAATGCCTTCAAGACAAATATCCATCCTTAGTGGCAGTAGCAGAACAGGCCGATTGTGGTGAAGATGCAGTGACAGTTTTTTTTGAAGGGTCTGATAGAGTGAACCGTTCGCTGGCTTGTTCGCTGACTGCTACATTGGAAAAAATAAAACAAGATGCTGATAAAATTATTTCTAACCGTTCAGATATCCAGGAAATCATCTTTGCAACACCTAAGGAAGTAACCCAAAAAATACAAAGACAATGGGAAAAAATAATCAATATACACTATAAAATGAAGCTAATCGTTATTGATCGTGCTGCGTTTCTGAATATTCTTGAACATCCCAAATCGCATTGGATATGCAACCAATATCTGAATCTGAACCTTGGCTACTTACGTCAATTAAAATCAGCGAAGGACTTAAGAGACTCACAGATGTATGATGCAGCCTTGAAAAATGCGCTAGATGCAGAGCGGGGAGCGTTAGATTACGGTGACTGGGAGACACTTTGCCGCGCACAATTACTTCTTACACAATTATTCTTAGATAAAGGAGGTTTTGGTGCGAAAAACTATCCCGAAATGGCACTTACAGCGTTAACGACTGCGCGTCAATATAAATTGACTTCCCTACTGTCTGAATGTCTTATTGAGCGTGTTAGGTCTATTATGGAGACAAATCGAGAGGAGGCGCGGGAACTGCTAAATGAGGCTGAAGGTTCTGCTGGTAGTAATTTGAATATTCAAGAGCAGTTGTATTTGTGCCAAGCTGAGCTAGAGCGAAGTGCATTGAATCTGGATAAAGCAGAAGAGGCATTAGCTAAGTGTGAGGGACTTGTAAGAAATAATAAAGATGCAGACCACCAATTGATTCATCACATGAGATTTCGACTTGAGGCAGATAGAGGAAATCATGCTACGGCACTTGAGTTTTTGGATATGGCTATAAAATTAGCGAGTTCAGAGAAGCGACCAATTAATGTTGGATATATGCTTCAGGATAAAGCACAAGTTATGGCTCGTACAGGTGATTTACATAAAGCGGCATTGGCAGCAGATGAGGCAAGAGATGTTTTTGAGAAATTAGAAGTCAAACGTGATGCCTTTGAATCAGCATTAATAGCGGGGCATTTCTTTTTCGAAAGTAAGGATGCTGAACGCGCGCTTGGTCTGGCAAACCACATTTTATCAAAGCTGAATCCAGAGCAATACGAAAACTTGTATCTGGAAGCCATACAACTGAGGACAAAATCCCTTCAGGTCTTAAATAAAATAGAAGAGGCGTTTGAATCAAATAAACTCTTTCGCACAGCTATCGGACATAAACCACAGGCACTTATTTCTGCTGACCTTCAAGATGCTATGCTTTGGGCACAGATTGGTAAATATGAGAAAGCGGAGGAGCTTATAAAGAATAGCTTCGAACGAGCAGATAAAACACATGCTCAGAAAGAAATCATTTCAGTGATCAAGATACATTGGGCACAAATCAAGATGTCACAGGCAAACTACCTCAATGCAAAAAAACTTGCGGAAGAGGTACTTGAATCTTCTGAAACATTACCGACTGATCTAATAAAGGATGCCGCTATCATAGTTAAGATAGCTGAAAACCGTGCCCAACTTACGGTCATGTATGACGACTTAATGAATCATCCAGAACTAATTAAGCTGGCGGGAATTTCCAATAGACGAACCATTCAGGAAGCGCATGCAGAAATAGTTAGACCTTTGTTGGAATGGTCGGATATATGGCCGAAGGCATCACAAGAGATATATGATTTTTGGGGAAAGACAAAATTTAGACAATATATTCTACACCATCGGAACTTTAAATATTCCTTTCATGTGACTGTTGAGGCTACTACTGTTGAGGAGGCCCGACTGTGGACTAGAGTGCTGTGTCCTTTAGTGGATGTCCTTACTATTCTATGGAAAGGCCCCACTCTAAATCGTATCTCACAAGTCCCCGTTCGCAGCGATTACAAAGATCTTGTTGGTTGGGGATATACAGCAACTAGTAGTATCTTGCAACCCGAAAGAAACTATGACGATTCGCAGTGGTTTGCAGCCATGGGTTTTGCAACTTTGTTGCCAAAAGATGCTGTTGAATTTCTTTTCCATGAGGCCAGAGGTTTCTTTGAATCAGGTTCTTTGTTCTTACTTCCTGCTCCTAACGTTGGTTGTGTTGATCGTGGACATGGCCCTATTGAGCAAATGTTTAACAATGTTGTTAACGCAAGTCCGTTCTTAAGTCAGGCTGGCAGCAATGGCCGGTCTCTGAGTTTTGGCTCCATACCTCTGCCGTATTTCCCAGATGTTCCAATGAATGAACTCGCTGCAATGAAAAATGGAGAACACAATAGTTTATTGGAAACGAGGATTTGCCTTAAGGACTGGTCAGAGACTTTGTGTAATCAGAACAATATAGAAACTCGTGATGTAATGGTTCGGATGCATGAAAAGATTGACTTTGAATTCAGAAAACTGGATGAAATGTATAAAAAGCTTTCTAAAAAGCATGATTGGGCGAAGCAGGTAGGGCAGGTTAATTCACATTCAATAGAGTCAACTAAGTTCAAGTTCACGCCACCTATTGATCATATTGCTGGTGCTGCTCAACTCACAGAATTGTTCAATGGACTCAATCTTAATAGTACTCCATGGTATGCATATTTCAGACTAAACGCACAGGGTTATAAATGGGATTTATTGCAGAGGAATAAAACACCATACTCTGAATGCGTAATAACACCATCCCCTGAAGGAGTTTTCCATTGGCTTGTCCCCCCAATGCCAGGATGGCTGGTTCGAACCCTCCGAACTTAGGACGATGCTTTGATGAAATAAATAATAAATTTGGGACATTAAATTTGGTGACACATCCTATCCTTTCTTTTCTATCCAGTGTCAGATTAGATAGTTAGAAGTACATATCAGAGAGGAGACGCGTAGGATTTACTCAAAGAGTTAAAAAGCATCTTTTGGTATGGAGAGCATGAATGGGAAAAGGGACAGCGACTATTTTCTGACTATTTCACCAGCCCTAACAGCTTATACAACAAGTCTATGGCTTTTGGATTAGTCAGTAGGAACAAGAAGGCAAGGATTATGAAATACATCCTCATTTTGGCCTCTAATAGCAACAAGTCAGCCTTAGTTGCAACTTCTATTTTAGCTTGCTCCGTGACTTCATCGATAGCCTCGATAAGTGCTTTTGTTTCTTGCTCACCGAGCTTGTCTTTAAGCAGCCAATATAATTCTATCGCCTTCGTCATGTTAATATAATACCCTATCCCCTGATATTAATAAGCAAGTGTACTGTTACCGCAATGTCTTTACAATGAGAGAGCTTCCCTAAAATTTCCTCTTCAGTGCAGGTAGTTCTTATTCGTCGTCCTTCATAAAGTTAATCCATATTGGAAGGGCGGCATGAGAGCCTGACATTTCATCACCTATTGGGCGGTTGTTGTCCCTGCCTACCCACACGCCTACCGTAAGCTCATCGTCGAACCCTATGAACCATGCGTCCTTATAGCCATCAGTTGTGCCGGTCTTGCCATATACCGGTCTGTTGAGAGACTTTGCTGCAATCGATGTGCCCTCTGTGACAACGGCATTAAGTACGTCGCGCATCTTTGCTACATTGGCCGGGTCAATCGCCTGTATCCCTTTAGGGGCATTGTCTTCGATTTTTATATTGTACCTGTCTGTTATTTTTTCGTAAACCATTGGGTCAAATCTCTTGCCGTTTGCAAATGTCGTATATGCATAGGTCAGCTCTAAAAGCGTCATTTCGGATACCCCTATAGCTGCAGGCAGATGGGGATATATATTGCTCGTTACACCGATTGACCGGGCTGTTGCAATTACCTTGTCCATTCCAACAGTGTTTGCAAGCGACACAGTAGCCGCATTTAGAGACTTTGAAAGTGCAGTCCGAAGGGTTACCCTTCCGTAGAATCTCCTTGAGTAGTTGTGCGGCGTCCACTCCTGCCCACCATCATACGATGAGTATGTCACCTCTTTGTCTTCGACTGTGCTGTCAGGCGTGTAGCCATTTTTAAAGGCAGTCAGGTAAACAATGGGCTTGAAGGTAGACCCTGTCTGCCTCATTGCCTGTGTTGCCCTGTTAAACTGTGATTTTTGATAGTTCGTTCCCCCAACCATTGCCCTGACAGCCCCTGTGTGTATATCTATGGCTATAAGTGAGACCTCAACTGCCGGCATCCCGGCCCTGGCAAGCGCCGCTGAGCCATTTACCACTGCCCGTTCTGCCTTCTTTTGCAGTTTAAGGTCAAGTGTCGTGTATATCCTGAAGCCGGCAGTGTAGAGCCTGTCGCCGAATTTATGTTCCATTATGTTGCGTATGTATTCGACAAAATATGGGGCAGTGTATTTTTTCCTATAGACATACGCCGGTACCGGCTCCTTGCTTGATGCATCATAGGTGTCTGAATCAATGAACCCCCTTTCACGCATCGATTTAAGGGCAAGATTTCTCCTTATCAATGCCTTCTTCGGGTCTTTAAACGGCGAGTAAACAGATGGCGCCTTAGGCAGTGCTGCGAGCATAGCGGCCTCTGCGATGTTAAGGTCTTCAGTTTTTTTCCCAAAGTATGTCTGTGCTGCAGCCTCTATTCCGTAAGCTCGTGCCCCAAAATATGCCTGATTCAGGTAAAAAGCTAGGATTTCGTCTTTCTTATACCGGCCTTCTATTTGCATCGATATAGCGGCCTCCTTTACCTTTCGCGACAGGGTTTTCTCAGGGGTGAGAAATAGCATCTTGGCCAGTTGCTGTGTAATGGTGCTGCCGCCCTGGACAGTATCACCAGCCCTGACATTACTTATAAATGCCGCAACAGTCCTGAAGAAATCTATCCCGTGGTGTGTGTAAAAGTGCGCGTCCTCAACTGCAATGAAGGCATTTTTAACGTGTTTCGGAATCTTGTAAAACGACACAAACTTTCGCCTCTCCAGATAAAACTCTGCTAACTCCGCGCCATCAGCAGTATATAAAAATGTCGATTCAAAAGGAATATAAGTCTCTAAAAGCTGTACTTTTGGCAGATCCGACATACTGTAAAACACAAAACCACCGGCAATCCCCAGAGAAACGGCTAGGGCTATTGCCACAGCCATTATTATTTTCTTCATAAACACAATATAGGGATTATCGCGGGTTCCGGCAAATAAACTGCAAATGAAAAGGAAATAGGTCTTAATTCTCAGGAATGCCTTGTTTTTTATAAAATAGATTTCCCTGATCTTCAGAGAAACATCGTCCGGATTGATGGGGTCTGAAAAGCAGCAGTCTTTTTTAATACCCGCGGCTATAAATCCGGGGATTTCCGCGGGTTCAGCAAATAATATTATCTCAGCATCGGGGAATCTGGTGTGAAATCCCCTTATTATGTGGAATTCCCTCGACTGATAATGCTTTGTGTCAAAGACAATTATGGACGGTCTGCGCCTTCTGACGGCGTACTCGAGTTCATGGCTGTTGTCAAACAGCTTTGCCTTGAACCCGCCGCTTTCAATTATCCTTAGTAATAAGCTGCCCCTTGTCTTATTGACAGAAAAGACCAGTATGGGAACGGCCATTCAGACACTATTTCTCTTCGGCAATGGCCAGCTGCAGGGCACCCTTTGCCGTCGTATTCAGGGGGTCCTCAGCCATTCGCACCGACGAAAACTGCAACGGTAAACGGTTTGCCTTTAGCAGTTTTTCAAATTTCTCCCGTACTCCCGCCGGCATCGCAGTGCCGCCGCTTAAGACAACCGATATAGGCTTTGAAAGCCTGGGCACACTCTCTGAGGTTGTTATCACGCGCTGAATGCTCAGAATCAGGTTTTCAAGCAGGTCTTCGTAATATATCGACAACGAAGTCTCAATTTTATTTCTAGGCTCCTTCAGAAGATTAAGTTCTTTTTCCTTTATAAGCTTAATCCTCGTTGCCGACTCACCTACAGCCGCCCCTACCATCGTATCAACATAGTCTCCCCCCCTTTGAATGCTGTATGAAAACACCGGTACGGACAGATATGAAAAGCACACGTTGCACATCCCTCCGCCCATGCTTATCCCTATGCCGGTATAACTCTCATCGGCAAGCTCGCTCATTATGACGGCGAATCCTTCATTGATAGCTATTGCCGTATATCCCATGTCCTGCAGGGTACGCTTTAGTATAGTGTCATGGTGAAGTACGGATATCTTGGCATCTATGGGGTCGCCTGGGATGCTGTAACAGACTAGTTCACCCTGATTTTTTGGCGGTGGGACAAGTGTCTTGATTATAGACTGAATGACGTTTAATGCCTCATCTTCTCTGGCGCTTAACAAGCCGCTCTCCACAGGGCGTCTGGTGTCAGTATTAAACGTGTTGGCAAATGTATCTGCCGCGTTACCGATTATATAATAACTCCCGTTTTGTGAAAAGTACAGGACATCGTTTTTGAGCAGCGTCATGCCGGTTATCTTGGACGCAGGGACTGTAAAAAATGCATTTAATTGCTTGGTTATCTGAATGCTTGCACCCCTTGCACGGGCGGAAACTATATTCGTTGTACCAATATCAAGACCTATCGGCCCGCCAAAGCCTTCGGCCTCTTTTGGGCGCTCTGATTGTACGACGGGTTTTTGATTTGCTGCTGCAACCTCGTTTTTGTCACTCATTATGATCCTCCTGAATTGTCGTTTTATTTTAACCTCTCTTCTTTCCCTTTATTCAAGAATTAAAATATCGGATATTATAGCAAAACACCTTATCTTATGTCAACCCATCTGTCATGTATATTTATTTAACTCCTGCTGTCTGCCCCGCGCCCACTCAAAGAGCTATATATTTGCAGTACAACATTCATGTATAATACCACCGTGTATGGGCATTAATCTACACAGGAGGGCAACAGATGCGGAAATATATAATAGCGGCAGCAGCTTTGTTGAGCGTCATATATTTACCGGCGGCACTCTATGCTCAAGGATGTGCCGCTGCAATTGGTGGAGTGTTTGATGACGTTGCATTTACTGCCGCCGCCACACCTGACAATGGAACAGTCTTAGGCGGCTACACACGCTCCTACGGGGCAGGCGACAGGGATTCTTTTATCATAAAACTCGATGAGGCAGGCCTTCCTCTCTGGAAATACACATACGGCGGCACGGGTGACGAGGATGTTCAGTCCATTAAGGCAACCTCTGACGGCGGCCTGATAGTTGCTGGTTATACGACAACATTCGGGGTAGGTCAATACGACATGTGGATAATGAAACTCACCTCTGAGGGCGCAATTCAGTGGCAAAAAACCTACGGCGGTCTCCTGACAGAATACGCCAAGTCCATCGAGCAAACCTCTGACGGCGGCTATATCGTTGCTGGCTATACGGGGTCTTTCGGCGACGGCGCCCATGATATCTGGGCTTTGAGGATAAGGGCTGACGGCTCGATTGTTTGGCAGAAGACCTTCGGCAGCACCGGCCTTGAAAACACATACGCAGTGCGCCAAACTCCAGATGACGGCCTCATCGTAGCAGGTCAGGCTAACAACTTTAACTTAGACCCCTCATCAGGCAGCCAGAAAGTCTTGCTGCTGAAACTGGACGCAAACGGCGCCATTCAATGGCAAAATGCCTATGGCGGCCCCGGCATACAGACTATTTACACAATCGAAAACACCCCCGAGGGCGGCTATATATTCGCAGCCCAATCAGAGTCCTTCGGCAAGGGTGACCAGGACGTGTGGATAGTGAAAATAGACGCCAGCGGCTCGATTCTCTGGCAGAAGACATACGGCGGCCCAGGCGATGACAGGGCATTTTCAATAAGCCGCACTGAGGATGGTGGATACATTATAGCAGGCGATACGAACTCTTTTGGAGCCGGAGGGCTTGACCTGTGGGTGTTTAAGATAGACGGACAGGGGAACATCCTCTGGCAAAAAACCTTTGGCGGCGGACTGGAAGACTCAGCACATGCGTACTCATCTGTCATTAGAGCAGACGGCAGTATCGTTATCGCAGGACAGACAAAATCCTTCGGCGCCGGAGGATATGATATGTGGGTAATCCAACTCTCAAAGGACGGGATGCTCCCCGCCTCATACAGACCGTATATTCTAGGCATTGATACAAATGCACTCGTAAGAGACACGTCTACAGTTAAGGTGAAAACATCTATGAACAGCCGCGATACATTTGTAACACCAGCAGACACACAGGTACAGCCGGTATGCGCCCCGGCTGTTTTTACACGACAGTGCCCATGAAAAAAGTTTGACAAATAGTTATACTTAGATTTAGGATAAAACAGGTCAGGTATGTTAAGTAATGCAATATAAGATACTCATAATAGATGATGACGTGGAAATCAGCGCTACCCTCGCCGGTATATTGAGGGAGAAAGGTAATTTTGAGACAGCCACTGCCGAATGTGCAAAAAATGCGCTAAATCTTATGAGGCAGACAAGCTATGATGTCGTTGTCATTGATGTGATACTCCCTGACATGGAGGGCACATCCTTATTAAGAGAGCTCCGCCAGATTAACCCGTGCTTGGTGAGTATTATTATAACCGGACATGCCGACTTCGACAATATCTATGAGGCAATCAGTTCAGGTGCCGATGGTTTTTTCACTAAACCGTTTTCTGTTGACAATGTACTTCAGAGAATAAATGAATCGCTCCAGCAGAAATGTCTCCAGAAGCAGCTTATAGAATCTGAGGACAAGTACAGGAATCTGGTTCAGAAATCCTCGGAAGGCATTTGTAATCTCGACATGGACGGCAAGATTGTGTTTATTAATCCGGCCTGCCTGAAGATGTTTGAAAAAGATGAAGAAGAACTCTCCGGCGTGAAATATAGTGACGTAGTAAATCCAAAGGACCTTGCACAGGTGGAGGACGCCGTTGAATGCGCTAAAAAGGGCATTAACGTATCCCTTCAATATGAGATTACCACATATTCCACAAATAAATGGGTTGAAAGCACCATTACCCCAATAAAAAGTGATACAGGAGCGGTGACAAGCATTCTCATAATATCAAGAGATATCACAGGACGAATAGACCTTGAGACACGGCTTCAGGCCACTATCAAAGAGAAGGAGACAATGCTTAGAGAAATCCACCACAGGGTGAAAAATAACATGCAGGTGATAATCAGCCTGCTTAAGCTGCAAGCCGCTTACCTCAAAGACAACTGTAACAAGGAGATGTTTAAAGACTGCGAAAATCGCATTAAGGCTATGGCGATCGTCCACGAGCGCCTCCACAGGACAAGCGACATGACCAATATCAATTTTAAATACTATGTCAAGCAGGTTGCCAATGAGATGATGTCATCGTATCTGGGCGAAGCACGGCGTATTACATTAAAAATAACCGGTGAAGACTTTATCCTCGGCATAGACACAGCAGTCCCCTGTGGACTGGTAATAAACGAGCTGCTGTCAAATGCGATAAAACATGCGTTTCCCAATAATGGAAACGGCACTATAAAAATAAACTTTAAGTCAGTACGTGCCGATGAGTATGAGGTGTCGGTAAAGGACAGCGGCGTTGGCATACCTGAAAATATTATCGACCCAGCAGCGGCATCAAACACACTTGGACTGACCCTGGTACATATGCTGGTTGAGACTCAGTTGAAAGGAAAATGCTATTTCGAGGTTGATGGCGGTACTGAATTTCATTTTACATTCAAAGAAATACGCCACAGACGCCTTGACAATTAATATAAGCTATGACAACGGCACAAAAAATCATAGACCTGACAAAACCATACTGGAGGTTGTCCTTTACCGCCCTTGCCTTTGGGCTGATGGGCTCTGGCGTCATGGGGGCAATTGCGTGGCTTGTAAAGCCTGCCCTTGACCTTGTCTTTGTTGATAAGAAGATGCAGTACATGATATGGATACCCGCAGGGGTGGTTGTGTTGTTTACAGTAAAGGGGTTATTGCACTTTGGTCAGCAGTATCTGATGAAACAGGCAGGGCTGTCGCTCATCAGGGATACACAAAACAAGCTCCACAGCCACATACTCACCATGCCGGCAGGGTATTTCGACAAAGAGGCCTCCGGGATTTTAATGTCCCGTGTGATTAACGATGTAAAGATGTTGAGCGCTCTGTTTGACGAGGTGCTGAGGGCATGTATAATAGAAATCCCTAAGATAGTTATTCTTATGGGGATAGCCTTCTACAGGAAATGGGATATGACGCTTGCATGTCTATTAATTGTCCCGGTGTTTGCCATCAGTGCCAGAAAACTTGGTAAAAAGGTAAAGCAGCGAAGCCATGAGGCGCAAAAAAATGTATCATATCTTACCCATCGGCTTGGGGAATCCATAACAGGTATAAAGGTCATAAAGGTATTCAACCGCGAGGGCCTTAGAGACGAGAAGTTCACCACAGAAAATAAAAACGTTTACAGGGAAAACGTAAGGGCAATAAGATTCAAGGAGATAAACAAACTTGTAATCGACTGCCTGACGGGGCTTGCAATCGGGTTTGTGCTGATATACGGGGGAAGACAGGTTGTTACTGGGATTGTTACGCCGGGGGATTTTGCGTCAATCCTGACAGCCATATATCTGGTGTTTAGTCCGATTAAGCAGGTAGGTGAGTCATACACAACGCTTCAGGGGATTCTGGCCGCAATGGAACGGGTTGACCATGTGCTTGAGACGAAGGCAGAGGACACTGGCAGCATTAAAATAGAAGGATTCAAAGACGGGATAACATTTGAGCATGTCTGGTTTGAGTTTTCAAAAGACGCCCAGACGGTATTACATGACATAAATCTGCACGTGAGGGCGGGAGAGGTGCTTGCGCTGGTCGGCCCAAGCGGTGCTGGTAAGACAACAATAGCACATCTGCTACCTCGTTTTTACACGCCTACAAAGGGGCGCATAACAATAGACGGCATGGATATAAGGGAGATGGACATACACGCCCTGCGTGGACTGATAGGAATAGTAAGTCAGGACATTGTCCTGTTTAACGACACGGTAAGGGAAAACATCGCATTTGGCATCCCTGGGGCCGAATTAGAGGCAGTCAAAAGGGCAGCAGACATGGCCTTTGCCGCCGAGTTTATAGAGAAGATGCCCGAAGGGTATGATACAATTTTGGGTGAACGCGGTATGACACTCTCCGGTGGGCAGAGGCAGCGCATAGCCATAGCGCGGGCAATACTAAAAAATCCGCCCATAATGATACTGGATGAGGCCACATCGTCGCTAGATTCTGTATCTGAGGCACTCGTACAAAAGGCCCTTGAGCTTTTGATGAAAGACCGCACGACAATTGTCATAGCCCACAGACTCTCGACGATAAAAAACGCAGACCGTATAGTTGTCCTCAAAGACGGGGAAATCACAGACATTGGAACTCACGATGAGCTGCTCACGGCAAACGAAACATACAGAAGTCTGTATCACACATTTGCCATGACAGAAGAGTCCGCTGCTGAACAAGCAAATTAAATAGCCTTGTCAACTT
Source organism: Nitrospirota bacterium (assembly GCA_039908505.1). GTDB lineage: Bacteria > Nitrospirota > Thermodesulfovibrionia > Thermodesulfovibrionales > Magnetobacteriaceae > Magnetominusculus. The sequence continues at coordinate 9,904 of JAMOAZ010000024.1, read as the reverse complement.
CGGCCCCTTACTAAATTCGTGGCTTAGTAGTTCTGGTGTGATAATGGGTTATTTAACTACCAAAAATTTTATAATGGCAAATGTAGCGGCTAACTGTCCTATCCAGAATAGGAACATCCATTTTACGTTTTCCTTGCTATATTTTTCTAACTCAATGTGCAGCTTGCCTGTTTCCTCTGAGATGCGCTCGTTAACTTTACCTATCTCAAGAGTAATGCGTTCGTTGATTTTGCCTATCTCAACCCGCAATTTAGCGGACTCTTCGACAAGACGGCGTCCGAAGCGCTCCTCAGCTATAGCGATGGCGTCTTTACGCGCGCCTATGTCTATATCGTTGATAAGCGCAGCTAAATCTTCGCTGGCCGCATCTCCAAGATGCTCTCTTACTGAACGAGGTATCGTTACCACGCTCATTGCATTATAGTATCACATTAAAATAATCTTGTCAACACGCCTAATTACACCAATGCTTGCAACACATTACAATACAACAGTCATAACGCCTTTACATTAATGGAAACATTTCACTTACGATATTCGGTTTTAGCAGCAGGATTTTAGTGAAACTATGGATTATACGTCTACGGGTTTAACCAGCCAGATGTCATCTGCATACTCTTTTATTGTCCGGTCACTTGAGAAAAACCCCATGTTTGCTACATTTAAGATGGACATCTTCGTCCACAGGGCCTGGTCCTTATAAACCTCTGCAACGCGCTCCTGGCACTTTGCATATGACTCAAAGTCTGCCATCAACAGGTACTGATCACCACGGTTGAGCAATGACTCTATAATAGGTTTGAAGAGATTGGCATCGTTTTTCGAGAAGTAACCATTGTCTATCATATCGACGGCCTGCTTTAGCTCGGCATTTCGTTCATAATATTCACGAGGATTATAGCCGCGCTGTTTTAGCTCATTTACCTTGTCTGCTGTCAGTCCGAAGATAAAAATATTGTCTGCCCCAATGTTTTCTTTCAGCTCTATATTAGCGCCGTCAAGTGTCCCTATGGTTAGAGCGCCGTTTAGGGCAAACTTCATATTACCAGTTCCAGAGGCCTCAGTGCCCGCAGTTGAAATTTGCTCTGACAACTCGGCTGCCGGAAGTATCATCTCTGATAGAGATACAGAATAGTTTTCCATAAAAAACAACTTCAGCAAGTCCCTGACCTCGGGGTCGCTATTAACTACTTCGGCGATAGAGTTTATCAGTTTGATTATAAGTTTTGCCATGAAATAACCGGGGGCGGCCTTGCCTCCGAATATTATCGTCCTGGGTACAATATTTTTTAATGCAGAGTTATTACCGCTTTTAGCGGCGGCCTTTATCCTGTTATAGAGGACTACGGCATGGATGGCATTGAGCAGCTGCCGCTTGTATTCGTGCATCCGCTTGAAATGGCAATCAAATATAGAGTCAACGTTTAGCACTACTCCCTTTTTCTCTTTGAGACAATGTGCCAGTAGCCGTTTGTTGTCCTGCTTTATGGCGCGCCATTTCTTCTGAAAATCAATATTATCGGCAAACGGTATCAGTTTTTTCAATTCATTAAGATCAACCACCCAGGCATCGCCTATGTGTTTGGTTATCAGTTCGGACAACGCAGGATTGCAGAGCCTGAGCCACCTGCGCTGAGTGATGCCGTTTGTCTTGTTGTTGAATTTTTTTGGCCAGTAGTCGTAGAAATCTTTGAACAATTCATTTTTTATTATCTCAGAGTGCAGGGCGCTAACACCGTTAACAGAGCGACTCCCTACAATTGAAAGATTAGCCATGCGTACCTTCTTCTCATCTCCTTCTTCAATGATTGACATGCGGCTTAACTTACCGCCATCGCCCGGAAACCTCTCTTCAACACCTTTTAGGAATCTGTAGTTAATCTCATATATAATCTCTAAATGCCGCGGCAGTACGCGTTCAAAAAGAGGTACTGACCACCGTTCAAGGGCCTCAGGAAGTATAGTATGGTTGGTGTAGCCAAAGGTCTCAGTGGTTATCTCCCATGCGACATCCCAATCCAACCCTTCAATATCAATAAATATCCTCATCAGCTCGGCAATTGCAATGGACGGGTGTGTGTCGTTGAGTTGAATGACCGCCTTAGTGGGAAAATCCCGATATTGTATTGGTTGCTGCCTGTTTTTCTTAAAACGCCGCATGATGTCCTGAAGCGTGGCCGATACGAAAAAATACTCCTGCTTCAGACGCAGCTCTTTACCCTCAAATACATTGTCGTTTGGGTAGAGTACCTTTGAGATAGTCTCTGTAAGCACCTTGTCCGACACTGCCCTTTCGTAATCACCGTGCTGGAAATAGCCGAGATCAAAATCGCGGGTGGACTTAGCCCCCCAAAGACGCATCGTATTGACCGTGTTATTATGATAGCCGGGGATGGCGGTGTCATAACCCAGCGCTACAACATCCTGCGTATCTATCCAACTGCAAATAAATCTCCCATGTTTGTCCGTATATTTATTAACTTTTCCATAGAATTTAACGATAAAAAGATATTCCGGCCTCTCTATTTCCCATGGGTTGCCGTAGCGTAGCCAGTTATCTGGTGTTTCTACCTGATGACCGTTACGTATCTTTTGGAAAAATATACCGTATTCATAGCGTATTCCATACCCATATGACGGGATGCCAAGCGTTGCAAGAGAATCCAGAAAGCACGCGGCAAGCCTTCCCAAGCCGCCGTTACCAAGCCCCGGGTCCCACTCAAGCTCTCTGAGCTGCTCAAGCTCAAGACCAACTGCCAGCAATTCCTTCCGAGCCTCTTCATATATGTCTAGATTGACAAGGACATTGCCCAGTGACCTGCCGATTAAAAACTCCAGGGAAAGATAATACACCCTTTTTACATCCTTGTTGTAGTACGCCTGCTGGGTCTTTATCCATTTCTCGACGAGCCTGTCCCGCACTGCAAGGGATAGCGCCTTATATCTGTCCCTATCGGTTGCCGTGTATTCGTCCTTAGCCAGCGTATACTTCAGGTGGCGCAGAAACGAGGACTTAAGCGTGGTATCCTCACTGACAGATGCGGTTGACGCTTTTACCGGGTTATCTTTCTTGATTTCTTCCATACAGCAGTCATTATAAACACTAAAATGTAATTTGTCAAGCAAAAGATTGACCCGTTATGAAATATTATTTGACTTCTCTATGTTTCTTCTATTAACATTTACAAGCTGTTCGATACGAACCAACCCAAATGGAAGGCAGGAGGGACACTAGTGGACAATGATTACTATGTCGATGTTGTAACAAAAAATATATTGTCTGCATTGGCAGAACACATCTCTGACAATATATCCGACCAGTTAATCGGCGTTGTGAAAAAAACGACCGCTCAGTTAGAGACAAAACTCTTTACAATGTTTGACAGTGTCAGCAAGGACATTGTCAACTCCATCAGCGACAACTTGCTTGTCTTCAAAGACCGCTTGCAGGCTAATGATTCCGCAATCAATTCAATCGAGGCAGGTCTGAATGAGATAAAACAAAAACTCAGCTCAGTCAACACCGACCAAATCGACGCCCTTGCCAAATCCGTAGAGGGCGGCCTTACCTCTATTGTCTCAGAAATAAAGGCCTCGCTTGGTGAAAACAATAAGGAGCATATCAACTCGCTAAAGGCGGCGATGGATGCGATGGCAGCAAATATAAAACAAATTGACGCCACAGTCATATCGCTGGCAAACAAAGACCATTCTGAGATTCTCAGGATTATGCTTGAAGGGGAGCTTAGAAACACAGAGGCTATGGCTGTTCGTGCTCTTGACACTAAAAAGGAAATCGAAGAAAGATTAAACAGGCTTAATGGTTTTAGCTAAGGTACATTAGAGGTGAGATAAAAAAGTGGAATCTGAAGAGCAAAAAATAAAAAAGTTCCTTGAGCATATCTCAGGCATAATCTCCAGGCTCAAGCTGCTCGGACACGATCAGTTTGCCAATAGAATCAAAAACCTCGAGGCCAATATCAAGGACTTCGGCGTGCATACGATAAAAAGCGGCCTTGTCGGTATTACAAGCTCCGGGAAATCCTCCGTGATGAATATACTGCTTGGTACGGGGACAAAAATCTTAAAAGAGCAGAGCAAGGCAACTACCAATATGATAGTATTCTGCTCCAAGTCAAAGGAACAGCAGCTTGAAATAATATATGAAGACGGCAGGTCTGAAAAGAAAACCGGTAAGGATGTCCTTGGCCCGTCCATCTGGAAATATACCTCTGAGGACGAAAATCCCGGCAATAAATTCGGGGTTAAGTATCTCAAAATTGGACTGCCTTCGTTTATTATTGATGAGGACATAGAGCTTGCCGACACACCGGGCCTTGATGCCTACGGGCACAAGGAACACGAGGACCTCACCTTGCGTGAGTTTTTGCCGCAGGCGGATTTAATAATCTATCTGTCCTCGATTCGCAGCCCGATGAAGGAGACAGACAGGAAGATACTTAATAAGATAATGGACGCAGACCAGAGGATTGTCTTCGTACAGACCTGTAAGAATGCGGTTGTTGACAGCAATTTCGCGGAAACCGCCAGTGAATCAAGTGAATCGGTTGAAAAACGCCTTGAAAAGTATAGGGAGGAGTTTGAGAAACTCATAAGCCCATATGCAAGGCTGAAAGACGCCCCTATTGTTCAGGTTGAGACCATCTCAGCCGCCCGTTATTTTAAAAACGGCGACAAAGAGGCATGGGCAGAGTCAGGGTTTGAAGAGCTGGTTCACGTTATCAGAAGTGTCACTAAACAGTTGCAGTACGAATATACTGTAAAAAACCTCAAGAAAATCGTAGACAGCGTCAATGCCCTGATAACCCTCCTGATAAGCGCAGTAAAAGAAGAGGCAGACAAGAAAACCAGCATAGAGCGGCTTATGAAGACCCTCGAAAAACTCAAAAAATACAACGAAAGAATATTGAACACCAAAAACCAGATTGTCTCCATATGGAAAAAGAAGATAGACCCTGCCGCCATGTTCGGCGAGTTTCAGCACGAGCTGGCGAGGACATATTCATTCCGCTATGAATTTAACCCTAAAAACGATACCGAATTCATCGTCAAAGCCGATGCAATCAGCGAAAAAATGCACTCCATCAAGAACAGTATGCTTGATAACCTGGACAACGCTAAGGGGAAGTTCAAGGAATACTTCGACGATGTCGGCCTCGATGTTCGGCGGACAGATATTCAAAGCGGCTCGGTGAAGAGTTTTTATCTGCCCAATGTGCAAAAAAAGAGTGCCTCGGGGAAGTCCATGCTTGGCTCCGGCAAGGACCTCACCGTGGAATATATAGATAAAACCAAATTTATCGAAGACCTTAAGTCATCTATTGAGGGGTTTTTAGTCCCCCTGGGCGGACACCTGGACTGGTGGGACAAGACTGTAGAGTTTTCTTTTGTTGAGCCGCTGTCAAAGAAGGTTGCCGCTGTTGATGACGATATAAAAAACATGGAAAAAGGCGGCGATTACAATGAGGAGCAGTTCAGGAGACTAACCGCCTTCAGCAGGGAACTCCATCAGGGCGTCAAGGAGGTCTCTGTCCTGTGCAATATGGAATTCATAGAGCAGAAGTTTCCCGTGTCCTGGGGGAAAAAGGCAGTCTATAAAAAAGAAAGAGCCGGGTTTATCAATTTGTTTTTGCAGCTTTCAAGCCGCTACTATGAGGCATTGTTCCATAACTATTATCTGAGGAAATTGTCCGCCTTTTCCACGAAGAAGCAGAAGTCTGTCATCCTGATAGACCAGAACTTTGAGTCGCAGATTAATTTTATAAACAAGCTGCTGCGGCTTGATTCTGAGGCCATTGGCCGTATGCGTGCCCTTAAGCCGCCATATGTTATCAACCCCCCTGGGGCAGACACATTCACCGAATGCCTCTCAGTAGAAGGGGAATTTTCGGACACCCTGACCTTCTATGTGCTTGGCAATGATGATGCCTCATTTGACGCGGCGGCATCACACCAGTTGTTCGACAAGGCAGACATAGTGCAGCTTATCATAGATGACCTGCACAGGGTCGGCTCTGCCCTTGTTGACGTTGTCGAGAGAAACAGGTTTTATGACAATATCGTAAAAAGACAGGACAAACTCCTTCTGTCATATCCGGGAGGCGCATATTTTCAAAAGGGCAGACTGCACATCCTTGTTGACGAGGCTACCAGCGAAGTGAATAAGGTATTTAACGCCCCCACTGTGCAGTGGTTCATATACGAAGGCTATGAGGTAAGATATAGTTATTTCTATGATATAGTTTCACGGGCGGCTGACGGGAACATGCAGCCGGAGGATTGCATGAGGCAGTGGAAAGACATGGGGCTTCCGCTTGATGACCCCTTTACTGAGGACATACTGCTTGAGCAATTTGCCGAAATTACAAAATAAACAGTCCATACTCACAAATATAAGGAGATGCAGCGATGGCAGAAATAGAGGGAAGCGATGATTTCCAGCAGATGCTTACGCGTTTAAAACAACGGGTTAATAATATAGCAGCGGTTAAGGCCACAGTTGCAACCCAGGACACCGGGGGTGATGTTAAAGAACTCCTGGTCAATTTTGCTGAGACATTAAAAAAAGGGTTCACAGCACTGCTTGATGGCAAATCTGGAGAACTCGAAATACTCAGTTCTATAGCTGCCGGTGCCCTCGATTTTAAAAAGGCAGGGGAATCAACTGCCACCGAGCTGAAAAAAGAGATAACCTCCACGCTGAACACCATGCTGTCTGACTTTAAGGGACGCCTCGAGGGGACATTAAAAGATGACATAAGAAGTGCCTCCATGTCCGTAAAAGATGAGATAGCCTCTGTTAAATCTACAATTCCATATCTTGATATCAATGCCATTGGCAGCAAACTCAACAATATAGGCGGTGCAGTTGAAGCCCTCTCAATCACGCTGAAAAACACATTTGAACATATGAAAACAACGACTGCTATCGACGATGACACCAAGAGGGTATTAATTCAGGAGATAAAACAAACTGCGGGTGACTCAATAAGCACAAAAATAGACGCTGCCCTCGCACCACTCAGGGGTGAAATCTCGTCCTTAAAGGCTGTCATCACAACACTGAAGGTTGAGCCTGGCGCTTCCAGCGCTGATTTTTCGAGAAGTTACATAGATAGCATACGAAATGAATTCAGCAGTGAGATAAGAGAAATAAAGGCGCTTGTGGAAAAGGAAAACAATGCTGTCAAGTCGCAGACACTAGAGTTTCTTGGGTTTGTAACAGATAAAATAGTCGGCCTGCACGGGAAAATCGACAAGATAGTCCGGCCAGCTCAGGCACCGCCCAGTACACTCTCCCCTAACGTATCTGAAAGGATAACTGAAGGAATAAGCAGCGGTCTGCAGAGGGAAATCGCCCCTGTCATGGATGGCCTCGTGCATATAATCAGGTTTTTAATTGCCTTGTCAAAGAGGTGATGCGGAGGCATCCTTCGACAGGCTCAGGGTGATTCCTACTGTTCATGCTAATATGCCGACGTAAGCTTCATCGTTTTAGCCTTGGCATAGATATGCAAAATTCAAAATAACATTCCGATTTTTGAATGTAGGTATAATATCCTGCACGATCCAGCTAATAGGTAATAATGTAGTGTTAATCTGATCATCATCCATTAATTGAATTATCAGTTTTTTCCCAATGATGTGGTTTTGTTAGTAATTGATAAAAAGCACGCAAACCTGACCATAAGTAAAGCACCCAATACATAATAATACCAGGAAACAATATTCTGATTATTGATTTAAGTCTGAGTTTATTCATTAGAGCAAAGTTCATAATAATAGTTATACCAAAGCTAAACAAAAAGCCAGATTTGGCTAAGCTCAATACTATTTGCTTATGTATAGGGTTTTTTATTAAAAAAACCAGCAATGGAAAGATTAACAAATTAGCTGGAAGAGTTATCCCGCTAAAACAGAATACAAAATACTTTATTAAGGGCAAACTTACTTGTTTTCTTGAATGTACTAAGCTTGTTTGAAGCAGGCCTTTGATCCAACGTGTTCTTTGTCTTACCCAATTGGGTATTTTTGATGGGGCCTTTTCTCTGGTTTCGCTGTCTAATATAGCAACCTTGCCACCATTCTTGAATATCCTTACAGCGAGGTCTGCGTCCTCTGTAACATTAAAGGAATCCCACCCACCAAGAGATAACAGAAGTTCCTTTTTAAAATGATTTGAGGTACCTCCTAACGGTATAGGGTAATTTTTTTTTGATAAGTATGGTATATAATAAGAATACCAAAATTTATACTCAAGAAAGAATAAGTACGTAAGCCAATTTTTATCGTTATTGTAAATACATAGTCTTGCCTGTAGCGCCCAGATGTCTTGTGCGCTGTTTTCCAACAAGATCGCTGCCTTCTTTAGTTGATCAGCGTCAGGTTTGTCCTCTGCATCGAAAACAGTGACGTATTTACCTTGGGCGTAACATAATCCATAGTTTAGTGACCTGCCTTTTGTTAATGGTTTTTCTACAGGTAAATATATCGCAGTGAAACTTTCAGGAAGCCTCTCAGGCATTGCACTTCTTGTATTATCATCATCCTCATGCAATAGCAATAAGACCTGAAGTTTTTCACGGGGATATTCAATACTATTTAATGAATTAATTGTATCTTTTACAACCGCACCTTCTTTCCGAAGAGGAACAAGGACGGTATAATAAGGAAATATGAAAGAGGAGCTATCAGCAATATTTCTCTTGTTTTTATATGTGCGACGATTTCTAAATATAACAAACACAAAGGCTTTATGAATTGGACTAATATTTATCATAGTTACTAAAAGTATGCACATAAAAAGTTCTATATAATCGCATAAGTCACACTCCTTACGTAGAAAACTAACTATTGCTATAATAATAAAAAACGTTATTATTAGAACAAATGCTTGTTTCTGTTTTAACGATAACAGTTTTTCGCAATTGTCATACTGGTTTAACACTATCTGCAATACTACATTTCATTTTTTCTTTATTTATAATGAACTAATAAATTTTCAATCTTGGAAAGAGCATCATTGAACTCTTTTTTCTTTTCATCACTAAAGTCTGATATGTCTTTATTCTGTATGTTATTTACGAAACTTTTTAATATAAAATTTTTGTTTAGTTCCTCTCTAATGTCATCCTTATTTGTTTCTAGTAAATATTTTATTATCCATAATGCTCCAACCATGCTTTCTCTCGGCTTAGGTGCATTTAAAATTGGTTTAAGAGGCAAGAGTATGGTTTTATAGATTTCAGCTACTTCAATTAGTCTATGTTCCTGAGCTGCCTGATTAAGAGGACCCAATAAATCAAACCATATCGCTGAATCTTTCTCACCATCATTACCATACATTAAGCGGTATCTTCCAGCTCCCACACGTGCTTCATAAGGCAATATCTCATACTTATTTTTAACTTCTCTATTCATATCTGCTTTAAAGCGATCTATATATGTGTTGGTATTATATACTTGCCAAGAGGAGCCTATTATCGAAAGAGGAACAAGAACAAAGATAACCTTGAATAATTTATCTGACAATTTATTAGATTTCTGACATAGTTCGAACACATCATCAGTTAGTTTTATTCTAGCAGAGAGCTCTTCTTTCATTTGTTCGTTTATATCTTTTTGTATATTAAGTGAATCTTCTAACTTTTTGATTCTACCTAAAAGATCGTTTATATCACCTGAATCGCTTTTTATACACATTTTTATTTTAGCTCCATAGATAAAAGCCTTATTTTCCCATACTAAGATAAGAAAATAATCATTTTATTAATAAAAAGAGAGTATCACCTAAAGATAGATAGTAATTCATTAATATTTCCATTAACTCTAAATCTTGCGAACAGGCGCATACTCACCTCCATCATATCAATCGATCTATTAA
>JAMOAZ010000023.1:0-52266 GCA_039908505.1 Nitrospirota bacterium | reverse complement strand
TAGGCTACTTTTTTTCAGAGCGAGAGGGGATAGCCATTACTCATCAGGCGATACACACTCATACCACACCGCCTCTCTTCCCTTCGCTTTTTTAGGATTGACACAGTTCGTTAAACAGTCTCCACTGGTACTTGGGTTTTTTTTATTTCTCTAGCCAGCTCCGGCACTCTTTTCGTTATATAACCATCAAGTGTCGTTGTTGTAACGCTGCCGTTTTTATCAATTTCGGCTTTTCCCTCTATTCCCTCGATAACTGACTTGGTAAAAACGCCATTACCAGAATGTCCATATGAAGATTTTGTTGATGCCATAAAAACTACTGCATCTCTTCCAGAACTTGTTAATGTGTTTACAAATATTGTTGGGTTATTCTCTTTTCTTTCACCACAAACTTTACCTGAGTGACATGTGTCCATGAAGAAAATCTTCTTACCTTTTATAGCTACAACAGTCTCTATTATTTCAGTGGAAGACACCGCTGTACTTCTTATATTGCATGAATCCACATCAATAGGTAAAAAATAATATTTACCAGTTGGTTCTGAGCTACCATGTCCGGCAAGCATCACCATTGCAACATCTTTAGGTGTAGTCTCCTTTTGCAACCATTCTAATCCTTCTATGATGTTTCTTCTGGTAGCTTCACTATCTATAAGTAATTTTCTTTCGACTCCTCTATATTGTTTACCTTCTTGCTTCATCATAACGCTTACAAAATCTTCGGCGTCTTTAGAAGCAAATTTTAACCTCCTTAGTGGTGTGTGATAATTGTTTATTCCTACGGCAAGTATGTAAAGTTTTGGTTTCAGTGGAGTATTGTCAGTCTCCCCGTTCCAAAGTACTTTTATTACAGAGGGAACGCTTTCTTCGTTTTTATTTTTCGCCATGATTGATATTATACTTTCTCGTTTTGGTATCTTTACAGTTGTTTTATACGTGGTGCTTTCTGGATGTTGTGTAACTACAGACTTCTCGGTCTTTTGCATAGATTTATTAACGAATACTATTTGTTCCTCAACGGGTGCGTTTGGTGAGACTCTAACTTCATATAACACTTCTACATCTGTAACACTAAACACAGCGCCCGATCTGGGTGACAAGATTGTTATTACCGGCGGGAGCTTTGTTTCTATCGATGAGGGTTTGGTTGTTATTTTTGCATCTTTGTTGGCTTGTTTTATGGCTTCGTCCTCGTCGAGGGTTTTTAATATCTTTGAGATTATATCCGGTCTGTAGTAGTCATTCCTGAATTTCGATATGGGAAAGAAATCTGCCTCTTTGTCCGCTCCTCGGTTGATATGCCAACCAATCAAGTCCTCAGCCCCAATCGACGCATCATAATAGCCGTTTGGCGTCCATAGTATCCATCGTTTTTTATCGTTATGAGGGAAAAATGCCAAGAGTTCCTTGCCATCACTTACCCTAAACCATCTTATCGTCCCATCACCAAAAGCAGCAACGGCAAGTTTCCCGTCTTGTGAGACATTTACATTCCATGCGATACCTGGCACCGGAATTTCCCATTTTTCTATCCCTTCATTATCAAATAATAGTAACCTCCACTCAGTACCAAGAATAAAACCGTTATCCTCCGGCAATATCGCAAGGCTTCTTGATGTTTCATATTTATGAAGTATTATTACCGCTCCATTTAATTTTGGATTAACTTTATTTTTCCAATCTGTGATATTAAGCAGGTTGGACTGCGTAACAGGTTTAACGAGGGGTTCATTATAACTGGAATCATCTATAAGCTCCCTTGTAGATATGGAAAATAGCTTTGTAGATTCACATTTATATTCATACCAAAATCTTACAGTTCCAACATCTTTAGATACATGGAAATCATCCATGGTGTTACTTCTGAAATCGGCTTTATCCCCATGTCTAAACATAATTTGCTCATCGTTATTATTAAAAACGCCAATGGCCTGGTTGGCAGAGCCAAAGGCAATACCCCCGTCTTTAAGCGGTACTATCTGCATTATCGTATCATTTGAGGCCGGTAAATCTGTATAACTTCCCTCTCCAGTCTGAGACCATTTCCGAATAAAATATTGACTATTATTATTAGCTCTTCCGCCTGCATAGAGGTATTTACCAACAAGTGAAAATGTAACGTTGCCTAAATTCATATTAACGTTTGATGTATCAGGCGAGTATAAATGTGAAAGGTCTTTGGCGGATAGGATGTTCACATTCTTTGTATCATCAAACCCAACGGCTATCTTTGAGCCATCGGGCGAGAAAGCGACAGAAAAAGGTTGATTGCCCAATTTTGATTTTTCTTTTTGTATGAGATTGAATGTCTTAGCGGTATCATAAAGCCTTATATAACCATCATAGGATGATGTAACAAGTCTTTCATTATTATCAAAATCAGCGCCATAACTACTATCACCATAATCAGAATCTAAAGCGGCCTGCGAATAATTCGTGGTCTCGTAAATCCTTATGCCGTTTTTGCCGAATAAAGTAGCAGCAAGATACATTCCATCTTTAGAATAAGTGAGATAGAGTATTACGCCAGGCAGCCCTGTAATTGTTTGTTTTATCTGTCCTTTTTCTCTGTCAAAGATGTATATGGAAATATCCAATTCAGCATAACCTGTCCATCCTCCGCAGGCGACAGTCTTACCATCGGGGGATATAGCTACGGAATAGATTTTTCCAATATTACCATCATCTATGGGAACCCTTAGAGTGGTTATCAATTCCCCTGTGCTAAGTTCCCACACCTTTAGTGTTTTGTCCTCTGAACCGGTAACGATAAAATGGTTTTTGGCGTCGATTCCAATCCTTTTTATTTGGGCAGTGTGCATTTCTGTGTTAACGCGCAGGATTGGCTTTGCTGGATATTTATTATCTTTACTCATATAAGCCTTTGCATATCATTTCAATTATAACCATGTACCCCTCAGCGCTATTTCATGCATTTATTCGCATAATTGTAGCATATAGAAAAATAATTTGCCAAAAATTATTTCAGGAAACAGCGTCATAGTTCTGGACGTAACATGGAAAGATTTAAGGTGACGAAAATTAAAACTGATAAATGTGTGCAATTTTCTGAGAGCTTGCCTTTCGGTGATAAATATGTCATCATATAGCAATGATGGTTACGCGGCAAATTTCGTGGATAAAAGCGGCACAAAGGGATTTTGAAGAGTTTCCCGACGATGTGCAAGCTGGTATGATGAGAGCGCTGACGATTGCAGCCGACTACGCCGTGAAGATTGGCGCTGCCATTTGGGTTATTCACGTCTTTCAGAAAAAATCAAAGACAGGAATTAAAACGCCTCAAATGGTGGTTGACCTTGTTCGTAAACGCTTAGAAAGATTAAAGGAGGCTCTACAATGGAAGAGGATTTTGAACTGATACGAGGCAGCGGTAACGTGTTCCGCGACTTTGGCCGTCCAAACGCAAGTGTTGAACAGGCTCGTGCTATTCTTGCCGCAAAGATTATACGCACACTTGATGAACGTGAGCTGTCCACACGCGAAGCCGAAAGACTAACAGGCGTGTCACATTCGGAGTTTTCCCGTATTCGAAATGCGCGTCTGAAGCACTTTACGCTTGACCGTATGATTACGATACTTGAAAAACTTGACGAAGATATTGAAGTGGATGTTACCTTCAAACATCGTCATTCCCTTCAACAAGGACTACACGCCTAAACATGATGAGGACTACAGTAATAGGAACAGAATTATTGGCTGGCCTGTCTAATTTCCTGCATATTGTGAATGGCAAATTAGTTATGGTATTATGGTTACGTTGGATATAAAAGGCGGCAGTCTGAACGTGAGGTAGGACATGAAGACAAGACAGTTTGGGAATACGGCCCTGTACATAACGCCCATCACATTTGGAGCGTGGGAAATTGGCGGTGAGCCGTTTTATAGTAACCTGCCCGACGATGACTCCATCGCCTTGATTCACGAGGCATTTGCCCTTGGCATTAATTTCTTTGATACTGCCCCGATATACGGCTTTGGTCATTCGGAGCGTATACTTGGTAAGGCCGTGAAAAAATTCCGAGATAAAATTGTTATCTCAACAAAATGCGGCCTGCGCTGGAAAGAAAACTCGCTCGCTGGTATATATAAAGACTCATCTAAGAAATCAATACTTGACGAAATCGATGAGACACGCAAAAGACTGGATACAGACGTCATAGACCTCTATCTCGTCCACTGGCCTGACGTTAATACCCCAATAGGACAGACAATCGAAACCCTTGAAACCATTAAGGCACAGGGAAAAATAAGATACTATGGCCTCTCTAATTTCTCAACCGCCCAAATCGCAGAGGCTGCCCGCTATGGCAGTGTATCTGCCCTGCAATCGCAATATAGTATGTTGAACCTTAAACTGGAGAACTCCGAATTGCCATATTGTATAGAAAATAACATAGGGTTCCAGGCATATTCGCCGCTTCACAGGGGTGTGCTGACAGACAAGACCGTCGAATTGTTAAGAGAATCCGCACAACCGGCGATTAACTGGATATTAGACTCCATGACAGCAGAAAATACACGGCAAGTCCTCGACATAAAGGAAATTATGAATTGCGGGGGGTATGGCTGTTCTTTTGCATCATTTGTGACGGCCTGGACAATTGCCCAGCCGGGCATTACCACTGCAATCATTGGTACGACAAAACCACAACATATCAAAGATGTGGCAGGTGCAGCTGAAATAACCATTAGCACAGAGGACGCCAGGACTATCAGGTCAATATTAGAAAATAATCGGCAGGCATGAAACACTGAAAACCAAGATTGCCGGAGCAGGACTTACAGATAGACTTTGTTGTCAAACCTCCAGTGGCGGTCTCCGCTGTCTGCCCTTATGAGGAGTTCCGACGTTATTACCGAGGATATGCAGATATTGGGCAGCCCGCTTCCAGGGTGAGTGCCCCCGCCGGTTATATAGCAGTTTGACAACTCCTCTGACCTGTTATGCGGTCTGAAGTAAAACATCTGGTTCAGGTCATGGCTCAGATTAAATACTGCCCCGTTATAAACATTAAAATCTCTTTCCCAGTCTAATGGTGTTACGATCTTCTCGTGTTCGATGCTGCTTTCTATGTCTTTGAGTTCGGTTTTAGCGGAGATAAAGTCAAGAACCTGTCTTCTGAAGTCATGTTTCAGGTCGTCCCAGTTTATGGATGCCTTGTTATTGGGAACCGGCACGAGTATATATATTGGGGACTTACCCTTTGGGGCCAGCGTAGGGTCTGTAACTGCGGGGTTATGAATATAGACCAGCGATGCAGCTGACGGCCTCCTTTTCAGTGTTATCTCATCCATGTATTCTTTGAAATCCTCTCCGAAAATCAAATTGTGGTGCGGTATGTCGTACTGCTTGTTAATGCCGAGGTATAACATGAATGTCGAGCAGGAGTATTCACGCTTTTTCAGGTCTGCATCTGTGTACTTTTTTCTATCGTTCAGGAATTTTGACATAGCATAGGAAAAGTCAGCGTTTACTATGACATAGTCAGATTTTATCTCCCTGGCGTCTTCAAGGCAAATGCCCGCTGCCTTTTTTCCCCTTGTCAGAATGCCTTTGACCGTAGTGGATGTATGAATTCTGCCGCCGAACTCTTCGATAACCTTTGCCATTGCCAGAGTGAGCCGGTTAAGGCCGCCAGTTACGTGATGAATGCCCCATTGATACTCTATATATGAAATCAACGAATAGGCCGACGGCGCCTGCCACGGTGACATCCCTATGTATTTTGTCTGGAATGTCATTGCAAGCCTCATCTTTTCGTCCGTAAAATATTCTTCAAGCCTGACTCTAAGACTGCCAGCGGCGTCCATCTGCGGCAGCGCCTCTAAAAAAGATGGCCTGAAAAAATCGAACACGCTGTCATAGGGGGATTTAAAACACCGCTCTATACGGTTAAATCTGTAGTGTTCGTCATGTCTGAATCTCAGATAGTTTTCAAGTTGATCTGGAAACACACGTTTAATTTCAGATAGTGTCTTTTGCATGTCCATTGAGGGATAAAACTCTGTACCATCCTCAAATTTTAATCTGTATAATGGGTCAAGCGGTGTGATTTCAACATAGTCGTGGAGGTTTCTACCGGAGAGTCTGAAGATTTCCTCCATATACTGTGGAAGCATCAGGAAGGTCGGCCCAATGTCAAATATATAATCGCCAAGGAAGAATCTCCCCGTCCTGCCGCCAACTGCCGCCTCTTTTTCATAGATGTCAACCTCATAGCCCTTGCTTAACAGCAGCATCGCCGCTGCAAGTCCACCGGGGCCTGCGCCAATTATTGTAATCTTCTTTTTCATATTATTGTTGATGCCTCCCGTATGATTTGTTCAACTGAAGGGTTATCAGATATATCCCTGGCGTAATGGACATATCGTATTACCATTGTTTTGTCTATTATAAATATACCTGACAATTGAAATATATCCCCCGATGGCAGGCCTGGCAGATGACCACGCCCTAATGCCCTAATTCCCCGTATGATAGTCTTTGGTGAGACGATACCTGTTATTCCTGCCTCAAGAAGTCCATATGCCTTATAGAGGATTTTTCTGGGGTCGCATATGACAGTAAAAGAAAGTGTATGATTGATACTAAATGCCTCTGCCTGCTTTGGCGTACCCATTCCAACAAGAATTACACTTGTCCCAAGTGCAGTGAAGCTGTCTTTCTCTGTGTGCAACTGCACAGCTAGGTCTTTGCAAAACAGTCATCCGAAGTGACGTAAAAATACGAGTAATGTATTGCTTTGACGCAACAACTCGTTAAGGCTTGCTTCATTTCCATCTGAAAGACGTACTGTCGCGTCTGCTGCTATATCTCCCGGTGTTAGCATTCGATAATTATAATGCAAAATTACCAATAAATGGAATCAATAATTTTGCGGAGACAGCAGGGTAGGTTAAAAGATTAGCAGATATTTAAGCGTTTGAGGTCAAATCTTTTTTCCTGAATTAAAATATCCTGTTATTATTACAACTAAAAAAGAGACCGTTAACCCTATGGACAGCCCGATTATCTCTGCTAATTTCAGATAAATCAGCACGAATATTATCCCCATTACCAGCATCAGCCTTACCATATTGAATATAAGCATGACAGGGGCAACGCCCTCAGCGTTCAACAAGCCGCCTATGCTCTTTGAAAGAAATACGAAATTCAATAGTCCTACAATCCCGCCTAATGCAATACTCAGCGATATTCTTCCATAGCCCGCTGCAAGCGATATTACTACGGCAACCACTAAGGCCGCCAATGTCTTAACGGTCACAGTCCTAATCATCTTTTTTCAACTCCCTGGCCGCAGTTCTGAACAATTCGATAAACCCTGAGATTATCCCAAATATAAGAAATGTAACGGTAAGATATGGCCTCGTATTAAAAAGTATGTCAAGTCCCTTACCTATAAAAAACCCTACAAATGTCGCTACAACAAGATTAACCCCAACCTGGCTGGCAAACAACAGATGCTTAAAACCCCCTCCTGTACCTTTCTCAGCCATTAATTATACCCGATATTCATGTGGTACCGGAAACCTTCGATACCAGGGCAATTGCACTAGAAACTTGCAACAGTAACTTCCTCTCCTGGATTCCCGCTTTCGCGGGAATGACAGAATAAAAACATGGGAATGATAGATAAAGCTTGAACAATTGAATACCTAAATATAGCATTTCCTTCTCTTTTTTGTCATTCCCGCGAAAGCGGGAATCCAGGAAACCATCGGTCAGAGCCAAATGATAGGCAATTCCTGCCTGATTTTTCAAATGTGTTTGCCCTGCCTTCTGTCCCTGTCATATGAGAAATAGGGCAGGGTAGGGCTGGCGTTATCAATGGGCAGGGATTTTCCGTCTCTGTTCTTTAGGAATCAAACTCAGCTCACCCTTATAGATAGGTATAGCTGTTTTTATCATAAGCGTATAGATGAGCGCACCTACTGCCCATATGCCGGCAGTAACAATTAGCTCAGTTGCCGAGGGCAGATAGTCATATATCTCCCCCAGTGTGTCAGGAATAAAGCCAGGGACAATTAATCCCATTCCCTTTTCTATATACACACCTACCAGTATCATTACACACGCCAGATTCATAGTGGTAAATTTATGTCTCATCTTGGGCATTAGAAACAATATAAATGCCGTGACATTACAAAACAGCGCAATCCAGGTAAACGGCACAAGGACATTGTGATGCTCCCCGCCCTTTTCCAAACCAAAAAACAGATAGTCCATTGGCGCTAAATGTATGCTGTGCGAATAAAACTCCTTAAATATCTCAGCGGCATATAAGAACAGATTCAGGCCCATTGCATAGGCAATCAGCTCGGCTATCTTTTGAATCGCCTCGTTTGATATGTCAACCTCTGAGACCTTTCTGGCAATCTGAAATACTATTATCATAAGTGCCGGGCCGGAACACAGCGCTGAAGCTATAAAGCGAGGCGCCACAATCGACGCATTCCAAAATGGCCTCGACGATAGACCATTGTATAAAAACGCTGTCACCGTGTGAATACTAAATGCCCAGGGTATCGACAATAACACTATCGGCCACATGATAGACATCTTGTATTCCTTCCCATGTGCTGCCCTGTAAAGGACATATGTCACAGCCGACATATTTATTATTAAGTAACCATTTAGTACAATAACATCCCATACCAAAAGCGAAGAGGGGAAATTAGGGGTCATCATAATGTGCCACGCGTGGAACGGTTTACCCATGTCCACTACTACTAACAGAATACACATTATCACCGCCATCACCGCTATCATCTCTCCAAACAGCACTATCTCCTTTATTGGCTTAAAATGATATATGTACGACGGTATTACAAGCATCACGGCTGCTGCTGCCACACCGACAAAAAACGTAAAGTTGGAAATGTAAAAACCCCACGATACCTGATCTCTCATATTTGTAACGATAAGGCCCTCATCGAGCTGCCTGAAATAGGCTATTGCACCGGCAGTAATAACTAATCCCAAAACTGAAAGCCATGTGTAGTATAGCTTGTTTCCCTTAATTATATGACGTAGTAAGTCTTTGATAAATTCTATCATACCCACTGTCTCTCCTCTATTAACTAAAGAAATAGAAAAAACTTGGATTAGTGTTTAGTTCTTCTTTGAGCCTGAATACCCGCTTTGTCTCAATACAGCGGCTAACTTCGCTCTCAGGGTCAAGGAGATTGCCGAACTTTCTCGCACCTACTGGGCATATCTCTACACAGGCAGGGTATTTGCCAGGATTTTCCCTTGTCCTCTGGATACAAAACGTGCATTTCTCAACATGCCCCTTCGCCTTTGGACGATTGCCAAGATAGTGTGTATTGGGATTAAACTGGTCTGGCGGAACCGTTGGTTCAGCCCAGTTAAATTTCCTAGCACCATATGGGCAGGCTGCCATACAATACCTGCATCCGATGCACCAATCGTAATCTACAACTACTATGCCATCCGGTTCTCTCCATGTGGCCTTTGTCGGACATACCTTTACGCAAGGTGGATTGGCACACTGCTGACATTGCACAGGCATATAAAAGTGACCTGGCTCTGGCACTAACTCGTGATTATAGTACTTGCGCGATTCCTCAAGGTCACTTACCCATTTTTCTCCGTTTTTAAACTCTAATACTGTTATATACTGCACTTGTGGTTTGCGTGAAAGGTTGTTCTCGGTAACACAGGCATAAATACACCGTCTGCATCCTATACACCTTGACAGGTCAAGACCATATCCAAATATTACGCCCGGCTGTGAGTCTGTTGTCCTTACGTTTATCGCCACGCCTGTCTTGTCCTGATAGTCTTTCTCCAGCTTTTTGGCGACAGTCTTTTTTTCCTCAGGTGTCATCTCCCTGAAATACTTCTGGAAAAAACGTTCCCACATAGAGGCATCACTTTTATCCGCCGGTATAAGCAGACCTCCAAGACCAATCGCCGCGCTTTTTATGAAATCTCTTCTTCTCATGTCTCGTTCCCTAATCCTTTATTTATGGCTGCTTTTATCTTTGTTATTGGCTTTGTCATTGGCTTTGTCATTGGCTTTATCATATTCTGGAATATATAACTTCTTTTCTTCGATTACTACCGGTACTGTACTCTTTACTTTCATAATTTCCAAAGGTTTGACTGGAACTGGTAGCGGTTTTATAGGCTTAAACTTTGGTGAATGAGGATTGTGGCAATTCACACATAGGTAGTATGTCTTATCACCATTCCAGTATCCTGTCCTTTTGCCGTGTATCCCTGTCTTCCAGTCTCTGTAGATATTCCCGTGGCATTGCCCGCACATCTGGTATAATTTCTCAAACGGAATCAAATCTCCGTTTGCAAGGTGAAGCATATCCCTGTTTGCAGCGTCATGGCAGTCCAGACACCAATTACCGCCGTGTTTCAGTTGAATATCTGGGTGAAACGCAAGCACACGCTTTTCTTTGTTAGGCGGCATAGCTGCGTGACACGACGTACACGGGAAAATACCCTCAGTAAACGGCGGTTTTGTTGTCGTCATCTTGGGTATATCCGTCTCTGCCGCTGTTACACCTGGCAGGACATAAAACATAATAGCTGACAATATGACAGTTATAAATAGTTTTCCTTTCATCTTATTACTTACCCCTCACCTCTGTTAAAATTATAATGGGGAATTCTAACATTTACCTTTAGCATAGGGCAACTACTAGTGTTTTGCATGGTCTTTACCGCTAAGAAGCCCCTCTGTGAATCCGCAATCCTCTTCGTTGAATACCTCGGTAAACACCGGAAGTACCTTGTTAAAGATAAACAGCAGAACAAGCGGCATGATCAACAGCACTGTTATCGGTATTGGGCCTTCTAAGAAAGACTCCATATTGTGCGGTATTATTGGCATATCATATGTCAAAAACCCTGCTAAACTCTTCGACATTGACTGTCCGCCGATTACCACGTCCCAACGCATCGTAAATACCCCTATTAGTACCAGCGTTGCAGATATAAACGCCCTGAGCATAGACAACCGCGGTAAAAGCAGCAGGATAAGGGGCAATATCATACCTATGAGCCACTGGACTACAAGCATCTTAAAGGCAAACCTCTGAAACAACAGCTCGCTCATTATGCTCCAGAATTCCTCAGCCGTGTAGGCATGAAATATAATATCAATGCCCTCAAGGACAATTGCCGCCACTAAAAACCAAACCAATACTTTGCACATGCTCCGTATCGAGGCCCCGCAGATGAAGTTTCTCTTTAGAGACATGCCCACTATATATGTTACAATACACCCAGATACGCCGGAGATAATAGCTGACATTAAAAATATAAACGGCATAAGCGGCGTCTTCCAAAGAGGTACCGTCTTGACTGAACCAAAGATAAAACCTACATAACCGTGCAGGAACGCAGCTGCCGGGATACCCACGGCTGCAAGGACTTTAATTATCTTATGGTCGGTTTGTAGTGCCTTTTCGCTTACGTCATAACTGCCAAGCGTCATTGCGTTATATAAAAGCCCAAGAAGACCTTTTTTCTCCTTTGCCTGCTCCACAATAAACGGCCTGAAGACAAACCATATCTCAGCCAGCACTATGGCCATATATGTCAGGTAAACTACAGTAAAGGCTGCAATGGCTGAGTAGAAATGCGGTGTCAAAATCATATTTATTGAATTGAACACTTGTGTCAGGTGCAGCATCAGAGGAGAAGTGGCCATTAATAACAGGGCAAAGGAAAAAACCAGAGAAAACTTCGCTACGGGCTTTAACTCCTCTTTCCCAAACACGTGATACATGCTCGATAACACAAACGCCCCCGCCACAAGTCCCGTTATATATGGATAAACCACAATGTGTATCGTCCAGTAAATATACTCGTTCGGATATGTAAACCCCTCTTTTATAGTCCATAACGCCCCGTGGGCTAAGTGCTCTTCCATTATTTCACCTCATACATTATTTTTAATTCCATTTATTTAATTCCATTCCGCCGGTCAACGCACTATTGCGTCTAAACCGATGTAAAACACCTGTGGTTCGTTGCCGTATTCAGGTTTTAACACAGAGACCCGCTCCGTGCTGATTATTTTAGCTACCTCGCTGTTCGGTTCGTTAAGCATTCCGATTTTTCTGGCCCCAAAGGCACAGGCATCCATGCAGGCCGTATTCAGTCCTTTTGTTATCCTGTGGTAACAGAATGTACACTTGTCGGCAGTGTTAGTAACCGGGTTGAAAAATCGGGCAAGATATGGACAGTTATTTATGCAGTAGCCGCAGCCAATACACCATCCCTTGTCAACCAGCACTACGCCGTCGCTGGTCTTATACGTAGCCCCTACGGGGCACACCTGAACGCACGATGGTTTTTCGCATTGATTGCAGAGTTTAGGGACAAAAATACCCTTGGCTACCTCGGCTTCATTGATTTCCTTGCCCTGCGGGTCATTTTTTGTATAGCCGTTTCTGGCCCCATGCGGCGAGTCGATAATAACTTCGCCGTCCTTAAGCTGCACATATCTCTCTACCCATGTCCTTTGAACATCGATATTGAAAGGGATTTCGTTTTCCAGCTTACAGGCCTTTACGCACATGCCGCAGCCCACGCACTTAGTCGTATCAACGACGAAGGCCCAACGTTTGTGTTCACTGTATGGTCGTATAAGCGAGGCCGCTGCCTCTGGTTTTAGTATCTCCAGGGCACTCAGCGGGATAACAGTGCCGCAAACGGCTAAAAGGCCCATCTTTAAAAGTTCCCTTCTCGATAGACTCATTACATATTCTCCTTTATTTAGCGGCGGTCTTAAAACCGGCTGAATGAACATCATGGCACATGGCACACTCTATGCCGGGGTTGTGCTTTGTCGGATCGATTTGCTTAAACTTCTCAGTACCTTTTGACGAGGTGTAAGTCTTCGGCCTGTAGGAAATTTCGGCATGACAGCGCTTACACAGCTCACGCGAACGGTCAATGCCTATGTCGAGCAGATAGCCAAAGTCCTCTTTCAGATTAATCGGATGGCTTTTCTTTGAGGGCTCGTACATGACGTGGCAGTTTTCGCACTGGATGTTTTGATGCCCTGAATCCTTAATCTTCTCGATAAGGTTGGGGTGACACTGCCCACAGAAGTCCCTTCCTCTGTGTTTGACTGAAAAATCTTTGCTGACCTGTTCAGCACTCAAACGGTGCCATTGGTACTTGTAATCACCGTTTTTTGCGGTAAAATCAGATGGTACCAATATCACCCGCATTACGACAATAGCTGCTATGACAGCTAACACTACGAACACTGGTCTCCAAGCATGGCTCATTTCATCGCACCTTCTTTCTCATAATATAGTTCATACTGTAAAATTACTGGGGTATTATAAACCTTGCCCTATGCGATGTCAATGACTTTTTAAACGAAACTACAAAAAAAAATAATTGTGGTGGGGTGGGGACAGTGGTCCCTGAAAGTATATTTGTTTCATCGTAGGGTACTGATTTTCTTTTCATGCCAACACATCCCTAAGTCCGACTGTCCTTCCTGAAAATCATCGCACACATGCCTGCAAACACCGTACTTACTATAAATGGAAAAAACTGTACATATACCCCATATCGGGTAAAAAGCAAATCTATCGTTAATTTTACTATTACCAATGTTAGTAAGGCCGCTGGTATGGAGATTTTCATTCTTGTGTAATAAAATGATATAAACACTACTATCGCCACAAAAAATACACCCAACGATTGGTACTTCTGTCGGAGCGGTGAAATGAACCGCTTATTTATTATCGTATGGATGATATTTGCGTGAACTACGACGCCTGGGGTGTTTCCTGATAAAGGGGTTCGATGACTATCTTCCATAGTATCGGCAGTCACCCCTATGAGAACAATCTTATCTTTAAAAACCGCCGGATTCATATCTGGTACTTTTTCAAACGGCACGGGATTAAACGCCTCAAGGCCGCCAACGTAATTGATATACATATACCGCTTATGACAATTCTCTGTGAAGGTTGGAATAGATACGTTGCCTATACTTGCAATGTCATCATCATCTGCGAATGGGTATGATTCATAAATAGCGTTGAAATATTTACTTAGGACAACAATTGGAAGTGTATAATACATCGTCAGCTCTCTGTCAAATTGTGGGGTTAATAAAAGTTTAGTTATACCCCCATAGGTCGAGTTATCAACGATTCCCTGCACATTCCCAAGTGCAATCATTTTGTTTCCATTAAAATAGCCCTCTGATGTGATATTGTCAATATTTAAGAGAAAGTTTTCTGGTTCATTTTTGTAAATGCCCAATACGATATTGCCGTTAGCATCATTTAGCATATTGATAAAGCGCAGATCGTCTTTGATATCTCTTATGCCGTCAAAAAATATATCAACACCAATTGCTTTTGGGCCGCCTTCGAGAATTTTTGCAAATACTTTTGCAAAAATAGAGCGTTTATAGTGTAGCCTTCCATTTTTATACATCATTTCATTGTCTATGGTTACGATTGTAATGTTATCTACTTTGTCGCCCTTTATGGGAAATTGGTTGCTGTAAAAATAATCATCGGCAATAGGGAGTTTGTGCGCGGTGAGAAACCCTATGTCGGTTCCAATATAAGCCGACAAGACAATAAGCATCAATAATCGTAAATAGTTCTTTATAGTATTCATTATTCTTTTCCAATGGTTATATCGTACATTCGGCCGATTCTACGCTACCATTGTATGTTGAAAAGATAGAATACTAAAACTATAATCTCAACATACAATGATTTATTTAATGTTAACCTCTAGGACCAGTAACAACTTGAGGTAAAATTATTTCGTATATCTTAGGTTTTTGTTTCAGTTCATCTAACTTTTTGCCTACTTCTTTAAGCTGTTTTTTTTCTTCAGGTGATAGCGGTTTTTCTCTAACTGGTTTATTTCCATATGGTGCTTTAAATCTATACTCTGTTTTTCCATTGGTTTCCTCCTTTCTATTGCTATCTCCTTTTTCAGTTGACATTTTAGGTTTGTCATCTGCCATTAGCTTGTTTTCCTCTCTTATATTTCCTTTCCCAGTTTTCAATTTAGGTTTAGCCACAATATTCCCCTTTGGCCCTTTAGACTTGCCATCAATTATGTTCTTGTTTTTATCCTTTATACTACTACTTCCTATCTTACTTGTGCAACCGGCCTGACTTCCCATGAACTTACCAGTCTTCTCATCCTTCAAATAACATGTCTTTTTTCCCATTGCTCTACCTCCTTAAGGTTATATATCGGCTTATAGCCGTAGTCTTTGTATTTATTGTTATATGAAACTGTTTAGTAACTACTCCTTTATTTATTTCCTACACCTTACGGCTTAACGCTGTAACCTCCGGCTCAAATGACTCTATCTCAATTGGCGCACCGGCGGTGTTTTCTATTGCAAATTGCCAGTACCTGCCCCTCATGCCTTTGCCTAGTTTTATTCGTCTGGGGGCAGTGCGCTCAGACCTTGCCGCCTCTTTGAACTCCGGCAGATAGATGTTTTCTGCTCCATCGTCTGTTATGGCCTTAAAAACAAACGGCGACGGGGTTCTTACAACTGCGTTGACCGCAGGTACCCGCTTCACCGCCGATTCTTCATTCTTGCCTTTAGGGTCTTTCAGCTCTGTTTTCGACGTTTTTATCGAACAGCTTATGGGTACGCCGTCATCGGTGTCTGCCCCAAGTATGTATATCCCGTTGTCTCCTTCTGCGAAATACTCTGCCCCCCATTGGCAAAAACCGTTAAACTCATACGATGTATACTCTGTGAGCGCCCCAGTGTTTATGTTTAATACGATGACCTGGGTTCTGGCGCTTTCAGAAAAACTCATCAGGGAATCGATTACAAAGACCGGGACAGCAACCGATGCGTTCCCTTTGTACTCGCCATATCCCGATGTTGACACAATAAATGCTTTCATTGCCGCTGCCGCTGCGCACACCCCTCCCGCATACGCATTGACATACGGCAGAGACGGCATCTTTATGGCTGTCAGCGTCACATCGCATTGACAACCGCCGCCGGTAAGCACCCCGGCTGAGACCTTAACAACCGGAAACCCAGCGCTGCCGTGAATTATAGGGAGATTATAGACCAGCGTATCTATCTGAAAGCGCGGCAGTTTCAGTGGTCGTGTGTCGGCTATCCTGCCGGTTAAATATTCAATGTCAGTTTGAAAGCATGGCAGCTCAAGCGTGCCCTTTGCCGCTGTCTGCGATTTAACTGTAAATGCTGGAAACACAGCCTTTCCCGCCCCCTGCGTACCAACTACTACGCCGCCATTGCTGAACATCGATAACCCGTAGAGCAACCCGTATGACACATTAGTGCTGACAACGCTGCCGTCTATTGTAAGTACGGACAAATCTAACGCGGCATCGGCCACAGCCGCAAAGTCAGCGTTTAATTTAATCATAGGCAGTGCATTATTACAGAAGTTCCCGGACTGCGTGAGTGCCCCGGAGGTAATAAGGTGTGGCAGCGTGATTGTCCCCGCAGTTGATTGTATGACTTCGTTGAGCGCCGAAGAGGTGGAGCCTGCGTTGTTAGAGTCTCCGCCGTAGACCGCCGTTATAGAGTGAGTGCCAGCCGAAAGCGACGACGTTGAATATGTGGCTTGATAACTGCCATTGAGATTTCCCGTTCCAAGTGTAACCGCACCGTCCTTAAACGTAACAGTGCCGGTTGGCGATGAGCCGGTAACGGTTGCCGTAAATGTTACGTTGACTCCTGCCGCCGCTGGGTTTGTGTCTGATGATAACGCCGTAGTTGTCGCACTTCCCCCGCCAGAGTTCGTGCCCTGAAAGTAGTCAAACTTTGAGGTATGATTCCCTGCTCCATAGGAACAGGTCAACCCTACCTGTATTGTGCTGCTTAGGTCATTCCTTGTTTGTTGAGTAACTTGCGTCCACGAGCTGCCATCGGTGGATGTATATAACGTAAAGACATTGCCGGTTCTGTTTATCCTTAGATGTGGATTTGTCCCTGCTGTTGTTCCTTGAGTTGTTGTGCCATTTACTAAGGATTTCCAGTATATGGCGTCGGAGTTGTTAAGCTGCAAGCCGATTGCATTTTCTCCTGATGAGTTATCTGAATTTCTGCACCATAGACCGGGCTGACCTGTCCATGCGGAAAAGACAAACAGTGTTGATATATCAAAATCGCCTGTAATGTTCTGATATACAAACACGGCGGTCAAAGGGGAATAATAGACATCGCCTGCCCCGCTTGCTGCGGTAATTGTCAAATAACCGGCGTTGGAAATATCAATATCTACAGTGGAGGCATTGGCAGAATTTAGTAGATTCCAGCCGTTGGACTTAGCCCCATCCCCGCCGCTTAGTAGATTCTGTTGTGTACCCACTCCGAACTGATCACCCATTTTTTCTCTCCTTTGTTAATGATTTAAGGGGGGGGCGTATGCCCCCCTAATTTACAGGTGTGTGTTACTCAGACGGCATGGTGATGGTGAATGTGGAGATTGTCTGCACGGCACCGCTGGTTATTGATGTTGAGGACATGTTGAGCTGTGAGCCGCTTGTGGCTACAGACCCATCTATTCTTTCCTCTGTTGTCGATAATGCACCGGTGTCGCCGGGGGCTGTGAGCCTGAACCATCCTGCCGTTGCCGTTGCCACTGCCGTACCTGACCATGTCTCTGCTGCTGCCTTTGCAATTGTCCCCGAGGCAGCATCATCAAAACTCAAGCCTGCTGATGTACCATCCGAGTATATAGTACACAGCAGCGTACCCGAAGGAACGCTGTCTGGAGACGCAGGCTGCGAGCCGGAGAATATCTGAATAAAACACTTATAAAATATCTCCTGAAGGCTTGCCGCGGCGTCTGTGAGGCTTATCTGGTCAAACCAGCATTTGTCTGAAGCAACTGCCGTGTTCGTCTGAAACGATAGATAGAGCGCAGTCTGAGATGCCCCGGTCCTGAACGTATACTCCTTCTTTACCCATGACCCTGCCGTGTCGTTGTGGATTACGGAGATTACCTCTGTCCCGCCTGACGTCGAACCTACTGAGACCATGCCAGCAACACCGCTTGATGTGGGTTTCTGATAGTAATAGGTAAGCTTGTAGAGACGGTTAGATTTCACAGTGACAGCTGAGGTATTTGTGAACTTGGCCGGGTCTGAGCCTGCGTTTACGCACTCGGCATAGCCCGTGCCCGAAACCGCGCCCGTTGATGCAACGCGCTGAGTTGTGCCGGTCAGTTGTGTCCAGCCGCTGAAGTCTGTGCCGAAGTCCCCGTTTGTTAAGAGATTCGTGTTGATTCCCAGAATCTTGTTTCTCAGGCCTGTCGAAAGTCTTAGTGCCATGTTGCTGCCTCCTTTTGGGGCTGGTTAGCCCTGTGTTTGTTATGAAGGGTCACTGACCCTGCCTGTTATATAAATGTGTGGATATGCTTTTTTTATGATGCAGTTATTGAGCAATTGGGCAGAGCTGGGGCGCCGCTGCCGTAAACTTTTTCCATATAACGGTTTTCCTTCTGAAGGGCTGAGTTTATGCCTTTTTTCATTACACTTATATATAGGCTCATCCCGTCTCGGCGCTCTACAATACCCGCCCCTGTGAGACCGCATTCGTATGAATATATGCCCTCAGCCGGGTAGTTTATCTCTGAGCTGCCCTCTAACGAGACGCTGCACTTGCCTTGCCGTGATTCCCATAACAACATACGTTTTACTGAGTTAATGCCGTTGTCTGAGCGGTGCACTGTACCAGTAGTCTGTGACTCAGAGACAGCGCCGCAGTTAGAGAGCAGATGTATGGTGAACTTGTCGGGTGTGGAGCCTCTCAGCATGTAGAGTTCGTCTTTTGTCCCTATGAATATGCCCTCATCTGCGGCGGCAAGCAGGGTTATCATCCCGTTAAACGGTATCCAGTTTGTGGCCATGTTGTATAGCTCAGGTGCGAATGGCTCAGAGTAATAGAGTACATCGTGGGCAGCCGTGTATATGCGCCCTCTGTAGTAGGTCAGGAGGTGTCCACCTGGGGGGGGCTTTAACCCCTCAGTCAGTGGTGTAAGCATAGGGGCTGGTTCGTCTTGCAGGACGACATCAGCGGTTTGGTTTGGAAGTCTCATTGCAAGGTATAGGGCCTCTCCATATACTGCCGTTATATAAAGGTTTATTCCTGCAGCATCGGGGTCGCATGAGGCTGTGACAGCGGCGGTTATCCCGCCTGTCATGGTCTCTATGTGTGAAAGATTTGATGTGCCGCTTTCCTGCCCGCCGCTTGGTGAGTATGCCCCGCCGCGGCGCACATAGCTCAGGGCTATGGCGTATCTTCCAGGGCGAAGGCTGCCAGTTGTGGCAGATAATAACGGCATAGGCGGCGGCATCATCCCCCATGTCCGTGCCACAGGGCGTTCGCCGCGTGTATCAATAGCCCCTGTTATGACTCCGTCTGAATAGTACACCGTGCCGTTGAGTGAAAGGTATGCCATGCGCCTGCCGCTTGTAAGCCCCTGTCTCAGTGAACGAACTCCATATGGGGCACCCGGCACCTCTGGCCTTACCAGTTCCTTAAGTTGCCCATTCTCACAAAACAGGCATACCCTGCCGTCGCTCCACAGCGAATGCGGAGTGCCTCCATAGACCTTCTTGTAACCTGACCTGCGTCTTATCATCCCTGAGTCGTCGATATCTACATTTACCGCCGAACTCAGATATGAAAATCCCATACGCTCAGGCGGTAGTACATTTGAAAGCCCCTTAAATTCCTTATAGGCGTTTCCCACTATATCACCCCCATCAGGTCATTGATGGAGTAGGAGGCGCTGCCGTTTACCAGAGCCTCTCTTTTTATATCATCGATGCCTTTTTGCCATAACTCACGGTAAGTCTTTGCTGATTCTGTGTTTAGCGTCTCTGCGCCGGACTTCTCGTAGGCCAGGGCCAGGATGCCGTTAATCAGGGTGCGGCTGTAGCGGCGGGGTATCTCCGGTTCTGCCCCTGGAGCCGAGGTTGACATTTCACTAAGAGGGAGGCGATAGACGGTAAGATTAATCGTATCGTTTGCTGCCGGAACAGGATGGAGTGTGATATGACCGCTTTGTACGTCAAGCAGATAATACGCCGGAGTCCCCTCGAAGTTTTGCCACAATCCATACCACCTGAGCAGTGAGTCCTGTGTAGTCTTAAAAAGTGGAGCTCCAGTGCTCTGAAGCACTACGCGTTTGATTGCTATAATGCGGCTGTCCAGTGCATAACTTGCCAACCCCTTGGTCAAAGTTACCGTACATATCTGCGGAGTAGCTGAATCGGTTATACACAGCGTCTCTGCGCACATGACATTGAGCCTGTCGTTGAGGCAGACAACCAATTCCTCGTCCGGCCATAGGTATGGCGTGGCGGTGTCATCAAGCATACTTCTTGTTGCTGCGAGTATTTCGGTTAGTGTCATAGGCGTTTCTCCATTTAGGGGGGGCCGGTCTCCCGATAGGAGACCGACTAGCCCGTGGGTTTTAGTTGAGGTCCTGGCAGACCACCATGATATCCACTACGGCATTGGAGAGGTTGTGAGCGGGGATGAGTAATATGTCGGTCTCCGATGTATAGATACGTCCGTTGGCATATGCGTCCGTTATGGTGTTATGGGTGATTGTCCCTGCCGATGCGTTTAGATTCGCAGAGGCAATTAAACCATCTGCATCACCGGCGTCGCCTATGGTGCATGTTGCGGTTGAACCCTCGGGGGTTATCAGCTTTACATATACCTGCTTGACGTGGGTATTAGCCTTTACAGCTACAGTATGTACTACGTCAGAGGCGCTGACATTGTTCTGTGAGAAATCTATCCTGTTTTTGATGCGGTACAGTTTGTTCAGACCGTCAAATGGAATGGCGGACTGTCCACCGGTTAAATTTACTACTGCCATGTGTTTGACCTCCCTGAGTTTGTTGAGGGGCCGACGGCCCCATTCTTAGGGGAGGGCATGAGACACCCTCCCTTCTGTATCTTATGTGTCAGACTATCTCTTAGCGTAAAGCACGCCAAGCGCTTCGGGCTTTATCACCTTATAACCGTAGACCAGAAGTCCCCTTACCAGGTCTCCGAAAGTGCTCTCAGAGCGCAGCGTCTCGGTCTTTAATATCTGAGAGGCGAATGTCAGGGCAGAGTTATGGCCAAACATTACGTTGTAGGCCAGGCTGCCGCTGTCGGTGACGTTGGAGATGTAGTTGCTGCTGTAGACGGTGAAACGGTCTATCATGCCAATCATGCCGTTTCTTATTGATGACTCTTCATCTCCGGTTCTGGCAACGTTGCTGAGGTCGGATTTCTTTATCATTGCCGCAATCCACGCCGGTATGACGAGCCATCTGTCGGTCTCAGGCACGTTGCGTTCGTCGAGAATCGTAGCGCAGTCGATGATGTAATCCAGCACGTTGCTCTTTGTTATCTGCACGGGGGTGCCGCTGCCGCCCAGGTCGATGTTCATGGAGATTGCCCCTGCCGCAGAACCTTTGTTTGCAGCGTCGGCGCTTGCCGGTATTGACGAAAGTATGTCCGAGTCCACGACGAGCTTTAACTGAATAGATGCGTCATTACTCCACAGCTCAAGCAAGTCTGAATCGGACTGCCACTTATCAACATCGTCACAGGCAAAGGCAAAGTACTTTCCCTTGTCAATAACCAGGTCAAGGGCCGGGCCGGTTTCTGGCCTCTCGTACTCGATCTTTTGCCCCTTTACATAATCCCTTATGGTTATATCCGGTACTGCGCGGATGTAGATAAGGTCACCCTGTTCCTGTATCTCGCCCTCATAGTCTACATTTGCTATGAATGGAATGACACTCGTTCTGTAGAACTTCTTGATGAGCTTGCCAGACCACAGTGCCCGGTCGAACTTCATTGTCCCTGTGCTGCTGTAGTCGGGGTGTCCTGCTGTACGTGGAAATGCCATGTTTTGTCCTCCTGTTTTCGGGGGATTATGCCCCCATTGAATGTGTTGATTCCGGCGTCGAAAACGCCGTTTACAAATACGCTGTGTTTACTAAGCGGTTACCCTGCCTTCTTTGACTGCACGAAAGATGCGGGACTCAAGTGCATCTGCCTCTTTTTCCCTGCCTTTGTAGCGGCCTCTGACTACATCCTTGTAGAAGTTGTGAATTTCAGAAGCAGTAAATGTATCATCGCTGCCGGTGGGTCTGGCTGCATTGCTGACAGTACGCGGTGGTACGGCGTAACGGTCTATGTTTTGCACCTGGGGTGGTGTGAGCTTCGCAGTGGGAGTAACCTGTACGCTGGGCGCACCGACTGTTTGGCCCGGTTCGGCCTGTATCTCAGTGGATGCCTGAGTATCACCGGTCTTGTCATTGGCATCACCCTCTTCATTGACGATAATCTCGGGGACGATGACTTCGTGACTTTTGTCGTTGTCTATGTTGTTGGCCTCGAGTTCGCTTAAGACAATGCTCAACATCTTTTTTACCGCGTTGTATGTGTTGGGGTTTTCATCGCGGAAAGTGGCAAGCTCCTCGTCCTTATCAAAAGACTTACAGATGCTGCAAACGTACTTCAGGTGCGTGTTTCCTTCCTGTGGGTCTGTCAGTGTATCGCTGTCCTGATTTACAAGGGTAGTCTGATTTGGCAGATTTGAGTCAACGGCAGGTAAGTCTGTCTCCGGTGCTTCCAGCTTTACGTTTGTTTCCATGGTTGTCCTCCTTATGTTTTTATTGAGGGGGCACTGCCCCCCTTAGGTTTTTATTCGCCGTCCGATTGAAGTGCGGCGACCTTGGCAAGCTTCCTGAGTATCACCTTTACGTCTTCCATATTCTTAACCGAGTCTATTTGCTGGCTGATTGTGTCGTAATCGGCGATTTCCGCCTTTATATCCTGCTTGCGCTGGTGTTTTTGCATGACGACTACCTGCTGATCTGCGCTTATTACACGCTTAGGCTCTGCATAAACAAGCGTCAACCCAAATATCAGGCAGACCATTATCAGCGTTGAAACTATCATTACTATTACCCATGTATCCTCTTTTACCATCGTCTTCACCTCCTTATTGCACCACCAAAACAGCAGCCGCACGGACAGCAGTGCCCTTATTGGTGACATTGTCGTTGTTGAACGTCATAAGTCTCCACCTCATCTGATTGTTGCTGCCTGCAAGAGTTGCATCACCACTCAACAGATTCCACGCCGGTGTGCTTGATGTCCCTGCCTGTATAACGTCGTCCTTTGCAAGCGTTACCTGAGTCCATGATGTCCCGTTGTCTGATGACACATATGCCTTCAGGTCAGTATTAAGAATTATTCCCTGTGTGGTATTGTCCTGCTGTATAAATATCAGCCTGGCCTTTGTTGGATTGAACGGGGCTGTGTACGGCGCTGAAGTTATTGTCATGTTGTAGTAATCTATAGGGTCTATAGATATTACCTGCATCTCATTTAATGAAATGCTTGTCCCGCCATTGTTTGCCGTAAAGTTAAGCCGATAGTGGTTATACGACCCTGGGTTTGCAATTGAATAAGCCTTTGTTGTGTTGTTCCAGCTTGTAACGCCTGATACAGTACTAAGAGTTGTCCATGAAATATTATCTCCAGACCCGCTGAATGTCCATGTGTTTGGACATGTAGTGTCTGCATTTATGCAGTTCATGTTGTAAGCCGTAACAGTCCTTTTGGTGGCAAAGTCTATCAATATATTCGTTGGATTACTAAACGTCGTAACGTAAAAGTCTCCGGTCCCTGCAGTTGTCGTATTGTCACACGCGTTGTATACACCGCGATTAACAGCCGTCCCACCGTTTGTGTACATAAATGGAGACAGCCCATCATATGTCTTACCGCAGATGTTTTTGCTTGCAGGGTTTGAGTTTGAGCTTCTGTATAAGTGATTCACGCTGTCATATGTAACATTATCACTCCACGCCACTGTCCGGTTATCTATCCCAGCCTGATTCTCAAATTTGTCGAAAATGCCATCGTCCAAATTAAAAATTGTTAGTGCAGCATGGACAGCCAGCTTAAAGTAAGCCAGTATAATATCGTTTATTACCCAGTTTGCTACCTGTGCCTGACCGCTCTGGTTAGTTGTCAATGTAAAGTTATCTATGCTGCCTATACTTCCTCCACCCCCACCGCCGCCTGTTGCCGTTATAACGCCTGTGGTATTGTCATAACTTATACCAGTACCAGCCGACAACGCCGTCCGTGCTGCTGAGTTCGTAAACCATAGGTTTGTCCCCTGCGTTATATTGTCTGTATATAGCGTGAACCAGTTTTTAGTCCCGTTGTACCAGTTACCACTTGTAGTGGCGGCAAAAGACGGCTCTTTTGCGTTGAGTGCATTTTGTAAGTCGCTTTGGGCTGACAGCGTTCCGGTTATGCCGCCCCATGTTCCACCACCGCCTCCCCCGCCACTTGCCGCGATGGTTATCGAGTTGTTATCGTTTGTGATTGTTATGTTTGAACCTGCGCTTAGGGTGTTTAACCCAAACGTCCCGTTGTCGTTGCCTATTAATAGCTGCCCTTTAACCGGCGTACTTGTAACACCGGCAATTGAGACCGCACCGGTTGTGCTGTTGTATGACAGGGGCGCGGCTGCTGATAGAGCCGCCCGTGCTGCCGCGTTGGTAAAGTATAGGTTGCCAGTACCCTGAGACAGATTATCAGTGGTCATGCCGGAGAAGGCTGTGTTGAAGCGGGATTGGCTCCAATAGAGCTTGTTTCCCTCTGTAATATTGTCTGAATAAAGAGAAAAATAATTACCCGTGCCATCAAGCCATTTGTTTGTGGTCGTGGTGTTTAGAGATATAGCCCCTGTACCGGAGTTATAGCCTATCAAACCGAGACCTGAGATGGCCGACCGTGCCCTGGTGTTTGTGTAGAACAGGTTAGTTGTCCCTTCGGTTATGTTGTCAGTTTTGATAGCGCTGAGATTGTCGTATGAGCCGCCGCCATTAGATTTCGGCTTGTTTATAGTATCCCATCCGGTGGAATTGCCAGCTATAATTAATACGCAGAGAACAACTGAGACAACCTGAAAAAACCTCCTCATTGTTTTTGCACCCCCATGCACACAAGCGTTTTTATTCTGCCCGTCAGCGAGACAACATACGCGCGGATTTTATTGACCGGCAGCGAATCTATTGAGAAAGTTGCTTTCCCAGCGGCCAACTCCTCAGAGTCGAGAGTGTATTGACCCATCCCCTTTGGAGAGAATTTATCGCCATAAACATTGCCCTCGATGCGGACTGTTAGCGCCGTTGAGGAGTTATCCATGTCAACATCACACGACCATGTGACGATACTCTGATGTGTTACAATTTTTGCAGTCCCCGGCCCTGTGATAGTTACATTATCGAGCAGGATATAGTCGGCAGATGCCGGGCACAGCAGGAATGCTGAGGCGATAGCGGTTAAAATGGCGACGCTGAGTGTTGCTTTTAGATTCATTGTTTACCTCCAGCTTGACGGCCATTTGAGCCGTCGATATATTGAATTTGATTAGACGCTCAATGATTTTATTTATATCTCTATTGGTGATTCCCCGTTTCATGCGGTTTTTCCTGTGGGCACTAAAAAACCCCGGAATCGCGGAGATTCACGGGGCTATCTGCGTATTTCTAACTGTATCAATTATAATAAGCATATAATCTTATAATTGTCAATACCTGAGTGTTTATGCTGGTAAAAAACAGTAACAACGTTGTTACACCTGCTCGCAGAGTTCTGCCTTTTGAATGTACCCCTTCAGCTGAAAATACGGCGCCATGTGTTTTTT
This sequence comes from Nitrospirota bacterium, assembly GCA_039908505.1. Taxonomy (GTDB): domain Bacteria; phylum Nitrospirota; class Thermodesulfovibrionia; order Thermodesulfovibrionales; family Magnetobacteriaceae; genus Magnetominusculus. The sequence continues at coordinate 26,508 of JAMOAZ010000023.1, read as the reverse complement.
CATATCACTCAGTATTCGCGATATATGCTGCCTGTGTTTTAGTCGCGCCGGTAGAGGTTCGCCCTTTTCAATACGCCGCTTTAACATATTCGCCAGCCCCCATAAACTAATATCCGTCGAGTAATACTGCTCCATAATAAACAACAGGCAATCGTAGGGTATGGGCGTGTGTTTTAGATTGCGTGTATACGCTTCGGCCAGTTTCAATTTGTGATATGCCCTGGCGTATCTCTCCACATCCCCGATAAAACAGAATTTATCCTCCAGACTGCACTTAACGGCCATCGAACTAAACGCAGTCCAACTGCCCTGGTGTTTTTTGGGTAACAGGGTTTTTATGCCCCGGACTGAGTTTTTAATAAATCCGTAATAGGATAGTAGTTGGTTTACGCTCTCAAATGTTTCTCTCAATTCGACCTCCTGTATTAATCAATTTATGTTACCGTTTAAAAAATTAACAACATCATCCAGAGAACGCACAACGTAATACTCACCACCGTGCAATTTGATTTCACTCTCGAAAACAATCTGCTCCGGCTGTTGTTTGTTTTTCGGCGTTTTGACCTCCAGCCACACGCCCCGTCCGTTTTTGAGGACATAGAGGTCAGCGCTGCCCCTTGACCCTGTTGAGAACCTGCCCCCGGTGTAGATATTCATAACGAACCAGCCCATATTCTCAAGATTTTTAACAATCTCTTTTTTGATTTTGCCTTCAGGGGTCAACTGTTATCGGGCCTCCACGCAATGTAATGTGTACACGCCCAACATCGGGTTGACCCACGCTCTGCGTCGCCAACCAATACGGGGGATGTGTTTTTGATGCACGAGCTGGACGACGCGTCATAGTTGGCGCAGTAGACGCATACAAGAGCCTGCCCTTCGGTCATAATTTGTGCCTCCTGAAAGACTCCCCGTCCAGAAAAACCGGCATACACATGCCCTCAATCCGGTCGATAATCGCAACATCCATGCGGTTTTTGAGCGTGTCGAGTGTGTAGTTTGACGTTACGGACGTGTGACCATGTCCGGCCCTGTGGCGCATATAGCGCTCATCGATGAGAATAAACAGGCGCTCCATAGTCCAGTCAGTGCTTTTTTCTTTTCCGAGATCATCAAGGCATAAATATGAGATTTCGATAGCCAATTTTTCAATATCCGTGCTGGCGCCCTCCCTGCCCGATTGACGCATGAGCGTAAGCATTTTTGGGACTGAAACGAGCGAGGTTTGTACGTTTTGCGCTATTGCCCGTAGTCCAGAGGCGGCCATTAAATGCGTTTTTCCTGTGCCTACAGGTCCGAAAAGGAAATAGCCTCGATGCTGCCAAGATAAAGCCTCCAGAGCCTTTTTTTGAACCTCGTTTTGAGGCCGGTAATTCTCAAACGTCATATCAACGAGGGTATCCAATGCCGATTCCTTGAGGAGTTTTTTATATTTATGCTCCTCTATTTTTGCTATTTGGCATTTACAGCGCCCCATATTTTTGCCGTTACGGACTACCCAACTAAAATCATCACAGATTTTGCATGTAGGGCCAGCGTCACGGTTTAGTTCGGTACTTTGAGTAATCGTCCTCTCCTCTGGGAATTTCAGGACGTTTCCTATCTGTTCCATTGCCACCTCCTGCGATTGGCCGATCTTCACGGTTCAGCCAGTTGAGCAATCGTGCCCTTGTTGGCGTGTACCCTTTATTTTCACACCACGCAAGCAGCTTTCCTACCACGACATCAACCGGAATTCCTTCGTAGGCCGGATTGTTACGCAATGACCTAAGCCATTCCTCGTCGCTGATGTCTTTGTTTTTTGATTTCTTTCCGTTGCTCCTTCCCTCGGGCTTCGTTCCACAGCCGGTCATATTGCCGCCTGCCGCCGTCATCGGTTCTGCTTGTCCACTGGAAAGTTGCTGGTCGGTTTCAGGCAACGTCGTATTTGCCTGCAAATCGACGTTCGATGTTTCCCCTTTGCATTCCCCTTCCCTTTCCTTTTCCTTTTCATTTCCATTTCCATTTACTTTACTTTCGGGCGCGCGCCCGCGAGAGGTATCGATAGGGTATGGATATGGTATCGATAGGGTATGGATACAGTTAGAAAATTCATTTAATATCAATGGGTTGTTGATGATTGCCAATTCGTCGCGTATTTTTATCATTACCTTTGGCGATCTGTTAGCTTGGTATTTCAGGTAGTTTTTAAGCAATATAAGTTTGTCGGCACAAAATATTTTGCCATCTTTGGATAGGATATCTATAGATTTCGATATGGTATCGATAGGGTATCCAGTATCGTAAGATATTTTTTTAGGGGCTATCTCAAATATGCCGCACTGGTTAGGACATTTGGTAATCAGATATAGGTAAACAAATTTAACCTCTGTAGGCTTATCCTCTATGTATGTGTCATCCCAATATTCAGTATGGACGTATCTGTAAGGCATATATCACTCCTGCCCGTTTTCTGATTGCCGTTTGATTTTAGTCCAACATACCCCACAGAAATATCTAATAGCTTCGTTATGCTTAGACTTGGCGGGATACTTGCTTATCGCAATATACATCGATTCGATTATTTCATGTTTTGGTAATAGGTTAATGAATCTCTTTAAACTTACATTTTTAAAAGTATCAGATAATTGATAATCCTTGTATTGTTCGGTAAATATAGAATCGATTTCCTCAATGTCTGCACTAATCCTCTCTTCCACTTTTTTTACATATTTCCTATATTCTCGTATTTGCTCCTCTTGCATTTTCAATATTTCGATATTTTCATTTAGCTTCGCAGGTATTTTATTTAAAGGCACATTACGTTTGCCTCGATTACAATCAAAACAAGCAGTTATAAGATTATTTAAGTCGTTGCTTCCACCTTTAGATTTAGGGTCTATATGGTCAACTTCCAATGTTACTGAGGGCGGTGTTTTTCCGCAATAAGCGCAAGCAAACCCATCTCTTTTAAAAACTTCAAATCTTATTTTTTTTGATATTGCCATCTAATACCTCCATAAGTAACGGGGGGATTCCTCCCCCCTTGTATGTCTTAAGCCTTCACGCATTCGCTATCATAGCTCCAGTGTTTTCGTATGGCCTTGTAGCTGTAATGTCAATACAGTTTTTACAGATGCCCTTCAGCGGATGCCACGGTGAGGTCTCGTATTCATTCCCACATGCCTTGCAAGCAACATAAACTCCGCCGTGTCTCCACATCCTATCATGTGCCGATAAAGCATGATATTCCTGTAATGCCTCGATGGTGGCTTCCTTGCGGCTTAGGTATTGTGGGGCAGCCTTAGTTAATAATTTAGCTTTTTGTGCGATTTGTCTAACTTCGTGCTTTGCGTTTTGCTGCTGGGTGGTTTCCTTGTATTTCTTCTCACACTCGATAAAATACCGGCGGGCTTGTTTGCCCTTTTCGTTGCGCTCCACCATCGCAAGTTCTTTGGCCATGTCCAGGGTGATGGTGTACTCGGTAGTGGGGCGGCCTCTTTTGCTATTTTTCCATAACTTTATGGAAAATTCATTTCCTTCAACGAAGCCGTACTCTTCAATACGATTTTTAATCCAATCTGAAAAATCCTGCTTGGACTCAAGGAACGTCCACAACTCCCTTGCGTCAACTGTTTGCCGGATTTCATTTTGGATTGTGGCTTCTTTGATTTTGACAAGGCTTGTGCTTTGTGTAGTCATGCTACACCTCCAAGTAGTCGACAATTTTCGGCGTTAAAAACCCCGACGATTGTCGCTGCACTTGGAAGCAGTCCACGCCTCACGGCAATGGAATCGTCGGGGTAATATCCCGCAAAAAATAAACGACCACTATTAAGGCCAGTGGACAGCCCCAAGTTTACATCGACGCCTTCATTAAAGCACAGGCGCGCGGGGGATGTCAAGGGCATTGTCAATATATTCCTCATATTCCCCTTTAAAACGGCTCTAAATCAGTGAATTCGTCAGGGGCAGTCCTTGTATTGCTGCCGCCGTAGTTATCGTATGTACCGCCCTGAGCGTCCTTGCGTGGCCGCAACAGTACCTCAACACTATTAGCCAAAACAATAATCCGCTCTTTCTTTTCCCCGTCTTTTGTTTCCCACTTTTCTTGTTTCAGGCGTCCACTGACCATGAGCGGAGTGCCCTTCTGTGCGCGCTCTGCGATAGATTCGGCCTGTTTCCCGAAACATTTGACCATAATCCAGTCAGTTTCAGATTTCCATTCGTTGCCGACCTTTTTTGTCGAGTTCACGGCAATAGAAAAAGATGCAATTGCCATATTGTTAGATACATATTTTAGTTCAATATCACGTCCAAGTGTGCCCGTGAAAATACAGTTATTCGTATCGTTTGGCATTACGCATATCTCCTCTGATTTAGTTTCTTAAAACATTCTTTACAATAAATATCAAGATTTTTGTAACTTAAAACCATATCCTCCCAAAGTTTATGATATAATAATAAACTCAAAGAGAAGGAGGTGATTAAATGGCCAAAAACACAGGCGATGGATACCGTAAGGGTGCTGTCAATGACCGTTCTCAAGTCCATAATCCCCAGAATGATACGTGGACGAAGCGCGCCCCCGACGGCAAATTCATTGATCAGAAAACTTCTGATTCCAGTCCGTTCAAAGGCGTCAGGAAAGAAAAGTAATTTCTTAGGGGAGGCCATCCATGCCTCCCTGAAATCTTATGTTATTTGTTTTTAAAGCCTGAAATAGGGCTGAACTTAACGTACTGATGATTTTATGTTCCAACCCTATTTCAAATTGCCAATTAATAACCTCTATAATTTCATGTAGCAATGTAGATAATTGTATGTCTGACGCCGCATCATTCCTTATCATAATACTCGCGGGGACGGTCTTGAATCGCCCCAGGCTGTCGTCTATTTCCCCAGGATTAACCATTATCACGGGAAAATTAATCCCGCATATATCTATGCAGTTTGGGATTAGGTTGCCTTTCTCTTCCACGCCTCGTCCTCCCAGCCAGCCCTTATTAGATTAACCATCTGCTCTGCTATGGTCACCTGTTTGATAGGCTCTATGGCCTCATCCCCACCCCTGGCCTCGGCCAGTAGCCGCCTTATGTCACGTCTGCATATTACACATTCCCCTGTCGGCGACGAGGTGAGGTTATCGCAGTGGGTGCACTGCACGAATTTTGAATTTGGACGCCTCAAGGAATATGTCGGAATTGTCTGATTGCTCATAGGTTTCCCCGCTCCAAAGAGATTGTGGGGGCCGCATTGCACGGCCCCATGAAAAAGGATGTATGAAGGGGTAATTGGATAATCATTTTCTCTCGACCGAATCCTTTGTTTTCTGTATAAAGGCTAATACCTGTCGGGCTAACTCCATTCCCTCTTTCTCGATTATCCGTGCCTCAGAGGGAGTGACTTTCCCGTCCTGCAACGCCGCGCTTGCGGCCTGCGATAACTCGCTGAACTCTTTAATTGTTTTGATAAGCTCTTCAGTTAGCGCTTTGAGTTCAACGCCGTCTACTGAGGGCGTAGGTATAATAGTGTGGTCAAACTGCTCCGCCAACCATGTTATGCCAGCGAGGGCTTTTTCGGGCGGCGTGCCGTTACTGAGGGCGAATCTGGTTATCTCGAAAATAATATCCAACGGGTTGCGTGAACCGCTGCCGGTGCCGCCCATGCCGTCGTATCGCTCCTGCCATTTATAGACAAGCGGGGAGTTCATGCCTCGATGTCCCAACAAAGATTGCACTCTTTTAGTGTCCCCGTTTATCATTAACGCCATTGCCTCAAATGATTCTGTTGGCATATCAATCTCCTTTATAGGTTAATAATTGCTTATAATTGCTTGGTTACCGGATATATTTTATAATTATCCATGATTTCGCTTATTGCTTTCCTATGCCTCCCTCTGTGGTATAATATGGTTGCAAGGCCAAAATACTACAAAGAGGGAGGTGAGAAACTATGGGAAAACTTGCAGATACGATTCGCAGTTCAGATCGCAACACAAACGACATTGACCTCAGGTCAGTCAAGAGGGTGCTTGAATACATTATCAAATCTCTTGATACCATTGCCAACCGTGTTGATGAACTGGAAAAGCGCATCCCTAAATAATCCTGCCTGCCAAACTAAAGGCGAGTTTAGCCTCGCCTTTAGTCAACCCCAAAGTTTCATAAAGTTTAAGCGTTTCTCTGACTGCGTTAAGCGCTTTTTCGAGGTCGTCTACTCCCAAATCACTTATGAGATAGGGAGATACCTTAAAAGCGTTTCGGTTTTGGTCTTGGTACGGAATTTCTTTTTCCTCTGTCATATTTCCTCCTTGCCCGTTTCGGGCTGTGTTGTGTGGGTGGATATAAAGTATTTATTGATTTTTTCTAAATTTCGGATACTTCCATTCCTATGCTTCAGGAGCCTCCATAGTGTAGTAAAGGGGATGCCGAACTCCTTCGAGAGCTGTTGTATGCTCGTCCCTCGCTGGCGTAGAGAGTCCACGCTTTGCAACACTTCGTCTAACATGATATATATAATAATTCACATGTGGATATTTTGTCAAGCAAGAATATTCTCCTATGAAATATTCAATAATGGATAATATCTAATGGATTTCAGCTATATAGGGGATAGATTAAGGCGATTGATGGACTCGGCTGCGTTGACAGAGCCTGCTCTTGCCAAAAAAGCCGGTGTAGGCCAGGCCACTATAAATCGTATCTTGAATGGTAGCGCGCGACCTGAGCATGAAACAATTGTAAAAATAGCCAGAGGCTTAGGCATACCGCCAGAGGCTTTAACATGTATAGATGATTATATTTCTACAATATTAATAAATATATCAAATTCATGTGATGGCGTTGATGTAATCCCTATATTTAAGGGGAAAATTCCTATCATATCATGGGTAAAGGCAGGAGAGTTGCATGAACCAATAGATTTATATCAACCTGGATTTAGCGACAAATGGATTTCTTACGATATAAATGATAATCTTGCCTTTGCATTGTCTATACAGGGCGACAGCATGTCGCCTATATTTGAGAACGGTGACGTAATAATAGTGTCGCCGTCAAAAGAATCTCAAAGTGGCGATTATATTGTTGCGAAGTATAAAGACAATGTAACATTTAAAAAATACAAGAAAACAGACAATAGGATAATGCTGATACCTTTAAATATATCAAACCATGAGATTGTCGAAATAACAGGCTCAGACCTTATGGACTTTAAAATAGTAGGAAAGGTTGTAGGGAAATATACTAAATATTGAATGGCTTGTCGTATAGTTGAGTGAGGTGTCATGCCTATTCATTCTGTTAGGATAGTAATGTTAGCATATGTTGTTTTGATGGCCAACATAGCTTCATCAGAGGTTGTTACGTTTAAACTCCATGAATTGTATGACAAGAAATTTCAATTATGTAGTGGCTTAAAGTATGCAAGTATGTTTTCAAACACGAAAGAATTAAAACAAACGAATCTAATAATGCAAGGAGAGGATTTAGGCGTTGTTGATTATGACGAGATACAGAAAGATAACAGCACTATCAAGGAAAAATTCCTTAAGATAAAGCGGAAAAACGAGGAAACCGGCTGGGTGAAGTTGGAGGAAGTTTGTTTAATCTATGAACCACAATACAGCAAACAGGGAAAGATGGTAACAAAAACCCAATATGGCGAGAGATGGCCGTTGTCGATAGATAAAGGTCAAATCGAATGTATGCGGGGGGCTGTTGTATTTAATACCCGCGGGGACGCTGTTGTATTTAATACGGGCTATAAAACTTATGCCCTAAATGGTTTCGCCTTACAGTTAGGATACCCAAGAATAGACGATATATGGTTGCCAAATGAAAAGATACCCGGGACCAATAAGAGTATTGGTCCCCTTTTAGACGATGCCCTGAAATTATGCAAATAAAATATGGGCCAATGGTGTCACAATATAGACAGGCACATTGTCAGATTAAGACATTTATAGCACAATGGGAGGCAGGGACAATGGCGTGGGAATGTGGAAAATGTGGCAAAACGGTCAGTTTCGTATATGTGCAATGCCCTTCCTGTGGGGCAGAGAAACCTAAAATAGCAATAAAGAAATCAACCTATATATCAAAACCTAATCCAGTTAACAAAATAGAAGCCGAGCGAAAAAAACCAATAGAAGACGACACTGTTAAGAGAGAGCCTGAAAATAAATTGACTAAATGCAATGCTTGCAATACAGAGGTGAGCATAAACGCTTACTCATGCCCTAAATGCGGTGAACCATTTCGCAGGGATTCTTTGATTAATGATATGTTAAATAAACATAAATTAAATATTGTGCAACTATTGGGTCTTGTTGGTAGTTTTATTTTGTTTATTTCCTTATTTACACCTGCGTTCACAGTTCCTATTGTTGGGTCGATTTTATTTTATAAAAGTGACTACACATATATCTTAATCGTACTTAATATTCTTTCTATCATTTTTAATTTAGCTAAAAAATACCTGATAATGGTTATTTCTGGTTTGTTAATTATATTTAGCCTATTATTATTTTTATATGGCATTATAGAAACTCAAAATGAACTAAAATTAAGAATGGAAAAGGAGCTTGCCGGAAATCCATTTAGGGGTATAGTTGAGACCGTGGCGCAGCAGTCAATGCAATTTCAATGGGGATGGGCAATGATGTTTGCCGGAGCTTCCTTTATTACAGTCCCATATTTTTTTACCAACAGGGAAAAGGACTATTGCCTCATTAAGAAATTATCGAATAAGAAGTTGAAATATATAGCAGCTTCTACGGCTGGTGCTATTATTATCTCGATAGGGACTATTATTGTTTATGGTATATATACTGTAAATCAGGAAAAAGCATTAATTGAAAGGACAGAACGGCTAACGAAGAAATACGAGAAGATATACCATGCAGTCAACAAAATTAAAGCAGCAACTGAGGTTGGGGTGAACTATAATAAATTTACGAATATGGTACAGGATTTAAACGCCGAACATTCGATTCTGTTAAATTCGGGGAATATAAAGGACGAGAAAGAAATAAAAATAATGAAAGTATATGCAGAAATCCTTGAAGTATACGTAGACAGCTTAAAGATATGGAGATATACGATAGAAAATATAACAAAAGAAGATTACCGTAAAAATACTATTAACGACGCATGTGATATTGTAAAAAAATATGATTCGGACGAACGGGCTTGTCGTAAGGAGCTCATTGACATCGAATTTCTCAGATATTCCATTCCTGACCATTTAGTCAAAACAATATGGGAAAAAAGCAATGTAAGTAAAAAAATAGAAAAAATACAAAATATAATAGCAGAAGGCTTAAGCCAGCGCAAGCCAACAAATGAAAGAAAATGAAAATAATCTTAAAATAAAGTCTTTTGTTTCGGCATGAAAATATCCAACGAATATTAAAGACAATGGAGGCTAATATGGAATACAAAATCAGGCCAGACGTAGACGATGATGATAAGATAAGTGACAAGGCAATTCATAGTTATGGCTACAAGCGCGTAACTGACAGGATGATAGACGAGCTAATCGGTATCTGTAAGGGAATCCTGTCTGATAATATGTTAAACGATAAAGAAGTAACATTCTTATCAGAATGGTTAGATGCGAATAGGCTTGTGTGCAATAAGTGGCCCGGCGATGTTTTATATGCCCGCATTAGCAGAATAATGTCAGATAATATTATAGATGAAGAGGAACTGAAGGAGGTGGGCGAGTTATTATTAAAAATAACGGGCGGTAGTGAGATGGTAATAGACGATATTTCACGAGCAGTTGTTGATATATCAACAAACCTGCCATTTGATAATCCCCCGCCGACGATAACATTCCCGAATAATTTTTTCTGCCTCACCGGCGATTTTCTGTTTGGCTCACGCAAAGATTGTGAGTCAATAGTAACCATATTCGGCGGAGCCGCACAAAAGGACGTTACAAAAAAGACAAACTATGTTATTGTTGGGTCATTGGGTAGCCCTGAATGGATTCACTCCTCACATGGCCGAAAAATAGAAAAGGCCGTTGCGTTCAAAAACGCAGGGCAGTCGATAGGCATTGTGGCCGAGAAGCACTGGGTGAGCCAGATTGGGGCAATAGCCGAGGCTGGCCGGAGGGAGGCGTAGTTTTTAGCTTTTGCCACAACATTTTTTGTATTTCTTTTTGCTACCACAAGGACAAGGGTTATTCCTTCCTATTAAAGAATTGTTTAATGCTTGCACTTCCTTCACAAAATCTATTTCTTTGATGGAAGGGATTATGAATGATAAAACAGTTTTACCTTCTTTGTGGCTAACAGCTAAATCTCCAGTTCTGATAATGTCCATGCCAATAAGAATATCAAAATCTGTCATTTTACCTAATGTAACCTCTAATCCATATACACACATATTATTAGGAAGAAATATACTAACATTATATGTATTAACAACTTCTTCTGTTGATACGCTCTTAACTCTTTTCATTCCAATAGGCATTAAAGCTAAATCATCCACAACTTTTTGTGTAATGACAGAATTGGTTGCTCCTGTGTCCCAAATGGCATTATATTTAATTGCATTTGCAGATGATATGCTTGTAATTAAATCATTATCGATAATACCTGTAACGTGTACATCAGTGAAAAGCAGACTTGCTATTCCATTAAAACGCTTAGTAAATGCTTGAAAATTCTTCTGATTAGGCAAATGTTACTCTTGAATGAAATGTTTGGGTATAGTTTTCAGAACCAGGATTGCATAGTTGAATTAAAAAAGTTCCAAGCTCATGTTCTTTCGTTGTTGCTTTTATGGCTTCAATTTTAGATATATAAGCACCCAAGACAATATTCCCTTTGATAACAACATACTTGCCCATATATTGCCTCACAAGTTCTTCTTGGTGTTCAATATAATAATTAAACTCTTTTAAAAGCGGTTTTTCCATAGCCTTGTCTCCATACTCTTATTATACCTCCGCTCGACCTCATTGTCAATGACCCCATCAATCCATCATTAGATACTGCAGGTAAAATAATGAAAATAATTGTGGTGGCGTGTGAATGGCCGGTCTTCAGAGGTTTATTAGCTAATACGCTTCCGAGTGGGCTTTATGTAACAACCAATTATCTCTATAAATCGCGGCTATTTCCCGCGAAGCGATAACAACCAGATTCTCAGCGTTACGGTTCTCGGCGGCTGCCGTGAAATTAAACGAGCCGGTAATGACGGTTGCCCTGTCTATTATTATGATTTTGTTGTGTGCAATAGCGTGTCGATAGTCGATATAGGTTGAAATCCCCATGTTGCGCAAAAATGTGGCAGCAGTGTATTTTTGAGAGGCATTGCTTTTGTCGAGGATTACCTCAACGCTGACGCCTCTTTTTTTAGCGCCAATTAGGGCAGTTGCGATGTCTTTACTGGTAAACCCGTAAGCCTGAACCAAAACCTCACCTTGGGCACTGCCAATTGCGCGTACAACAACCTCCGTACATCCACCGTCGGGACTGAAGCACACTGAGGTAGGGGCGGCGTTTAATATGAGGTCGGCTGCCTCAACAGTGAAAGCGCAGAAAAATATTAGCAATACAAGAATTAGTTTACGCATACGGTGTATAGTGCAAAAACTGTGCCTAATATAAGTTGTTGATTTTAAAAGAGTTTAGCTTCTGGGGCGCTCTGAAAATATGGAATCTTAGCGATTTATTGGTATTTGATTACCGCAACACATAAATGGAATAAGTTTTGGCAAATACTATATGTGAATATTTATCTTGACATTAATTATCCATATATGGATAATATATCCAATCACCAAGCAAAGGAGGGCATGATGACAAAAAAAGACACGCTCAATCAGATAATAGCACGGCACCTGAGCCTATTTGGCTGTATCCCAATACTGCAGTATGATGGCTGGGGATATAATTTATACGCGGAGGAGGGCTTATTGACAGAGGAAGAAAGACTGGACTACGAATACAGACAAGAAAGGGTCGAGGAAGAAAAACTAAAGGAAAAAGAGAAGAAATTAAAAGCCGACCTTAATCAATATATGCCTTGGCCGGAAATGTTTTTTCTCTCAAAGACCAGGAAGGTGAAAATAACAGTTTTTTGTAATTTCTGGGATGAGCTAAAAATACGCGCACGTCTCCTTGATGGAGACGAGGGTCCAATAGACGACCCCATCCCATACCACATACTCCATGAAGTGGAAATAGAATTACCGCATCTTGCCTTTGCGGTTTCTGTGAGTATTAATGATGTTTAGTCTTAAAAGGACAACTTCTTATAGTTCGTATCTTACTATTGCATTCGGAAAAGTTTGTGCAGTGAAGAATGTTTTTAACGGACAATATATCTTGCCCATAGTTTTCACGTCTTTTGCTTGTACGTGTCAAGGTTTCAAAGGTTATAGTTACGGTTTTGTTGATAATGTCGCAGTGTACGGACTTTGTTTCCATGGTACCGCCTCCTGTGGTTTAGTTTTTGGTCTGGCAACCAAATTATACCATACGGGGGCGGGAGCTTTAGAAATTAGCAGGAGGTAGAGAGATGACAGACCTGAAAAACATAGGAAAAGGAAGAAGCACAACAACCAAAAAGCAAAACAAAAAACTCGGAATCTACAAAATAGCAGCCATTAACAGCACATCTTACTGCGAGGCGGTGATAATTGCCGAATCAATAACGGATGCCATTGACACGCCCCTGTTTGCGGGCTGTCCGGTCGATAAAATAGCAGCTATATTAATCGGTGATGCACCGCTGGGTGTTACGGATAAAATCGTAGTCCTGTCGAAGCGGCATGGCTGCATGGCAGCGGTGGCGTAATGGAGGAAACAATGAACTTAGAGCAAAACATTCTATGCGCGGTGGCAATAGCAATAGCATTCGTCAACGCAGAGTGTAATAAAATTCTCAACGCACTACCGCCAGGGATGCCAGACGATGTAGTTTTGAAACTGTTAAGGACTTACTATGCAGACCACTTGAGCAAGCATCCCTTAGTGAAGGGAATGAAGGGTGTAATATTTAAGGGAATGAAGGATGTAATATTTAATGAGCTGGAAAGAAATGGGGTGGAGATGTAATGGCAAAGAACGGCGCGATAGTAAAATCCGACATTGAGGGGCAGTCCGACTTGGCAAAAGAGATTGCCCTGCTGCTTAAAAATAGGGCTGTCGCGCCGCTGAAGGTGTTAAAAATTATTGTGACACTTATTAATGATGAATATCAAATAGAAAGAATAAGATGATTTTTACCTGCCGCATTAAGCCCATCCTTGACTGGTTGGCAACGGCAGGAAGCAGTACCGGCCTAACGGCCAAGCGCGGATTCCCAGCGCTTAACGCAAGAAGGGAGCTAGGTATTGATACCCGTTTCGGTGGGAGGCCGGAGAAAATATGAACAAGAGGAGTTGAGAAATTGACAGTTGTAGAAGAGAAGGATAGCGATGAATGCCCAGGATGTGACGGGCAGGTCTGCGGTGAGGCTTGCGATTGGAGGCGCTCAACGAGAGACAGGATGCAAGAGGCATAATGAGGAATAAATCTTAGGCAACGAAACACGCAAAAACGACGGAACCGAATGATGCCTGAAAACATGGACTCCTGGACAGGCGCCATGCGTCGCAGATATACGCGGCGGATTTTGGAGGGTCGAGAGTTGGCCGAGTATACACAGCTAACACAGAGGAGGTTTTGTGGGGATAAGGCTAATAGATGTGAAATACTTGCTGGTTTCGGGCAAGGGAACGAGAGAACAAATACGGAGGATTTTAGAATGTCGAACGAATTGATGGACAACGTTGCTACAATGACCACCACAGGAGTATTGGGCAATTCAGACGCACAAAGGGCAGTCGCGGAAGTTCAGGGAGCGATACTCCTTGCCAAGAAATTCCCGCGTAACACAGTGGATGCCATACGAAGGATTAAGAATGCCTGCCAGAGAGAAGGACTGGCAAAGTCCGCCATGTACACATATAGTCGAGGCGGCACTGATATAACGGGACCCTCAATACGGCTAGCTGAGGCGATGGCGCAAAGCTGGGGCAATCTCCAGTTCGGTATACGAGAGCTTGAACAAGGCAGCGGCACTAGCACGGTTGAAGCGTACTGCTGGGATATGGAAACGAACACAAGGCAGGTTAAGATGTTTCAGGTAGAGCATGTCCGTTCCACCAAGCAAGGGGTAAAAAAATTGTCTGACCCCCGCGATATATACGAGACGGTAGCCAACAACGGAGCGCGGCGGCTCAGGGCGTGTATACTGGGAATTATCCCTGGCGATGTCCAGGAGATGGCGATTGAGGAGTGTGAGAAGACACTGGAAACTAAACTCAATCTGACACCCCAAGGGGTTAAGCTATTATTAGAGGCATTTACTAAGCACGGAGTCACCAGGGAACAAATAGAAAAACGGATATTGCGTAATGCTGAGGCTATGACACCAGCGCAGTATGTATCCCTATTGAATATAGGGAATTCGTTAAGAGATGGCATGTCACATGCCGCTGACTGGTTTCCTGAAGAGGAAACAACTCAGAAGCCCCAGAGAAAATCAGAAGCAAAAAAAGAAGAGGCCAAGACTGAAGAGCCAACAGAGACAGTACAACCGCAACCTCCGGTAGACGAGTGGACAGACGTAGAATCTGCCATTGAAAGCGCAGACAGTATCGAGGAAGTCAACACACTATGGGAACGGATAGAGCCGAAGCTAAAGGGTAAAACAAAAGTCTGGCTCATGCAAGTTAGGGACAAGCGACTGGTAGCGTTGAAGGGGAAGAAGTAATGGCAGAGGTACAAGCTACGCCGGAGCTGCTATTTGACAAGACAGACCACACCTACACTACTCCTGACGGCGTAGTTTTACCATCAGTCACGCAAATACTAAAGGAGCTGGGGTTTTATCCTCATTCAGAGTTCTACACGAACGAATCGCGGCAGAGAGGTGTAGACGTTCATCTTGCCTGCCAGTATTATGACGAAAACGACCTCGATGAGACTACATTGCGTGATGAGATTCGTCCATACGTAGAGGCGTACAAGCGGTTTAGGACGGAGTCCGGCTTTGAGCCGCAGTTAGTAGAGTACAGATTGTATTCCAAAACATACGGCTACGCAGGAACTATGGACAGGGTTGGGATGCTCACCAGCAAGACGACTATCATCGACCTAAAAACCGGCCAGCCGCAGTGCGCGGATGCTCTACAAACAGCGGCCTATGCCTATGCCTACACGGAGATGACCGGTGTTAAGGTCATGGAACGATACGGGCTATACCTGAAAGATACAGGTTCTTACCGATTACAAAACCATAAAGAGAGGTCTGACTTACAAATATTCCTTGCCGCAGCGAGTCTGTACCAATACAAAAAATCTAAAGGTTTAATTTAATGGAAAATATTTTCTTGACAAACATTAATTGCTTGTATTTAAATACTGGCGCAAGCAATTTACCAGAGGCCGCCCAAGCCTTTGGTTTGGGATTTTTAGTTTTGAGGGATATTTGCCCTGACAGTCCTATAGTCGTGAGGCTATGGGGTGGCTCTGGTAGGCCACTTGCAACTGTCAGGGCAATTTTATTGCCCTTAAACGCAAGCTCTCTACCAGGAGGCCGTATGTCAAAAACACAAACGCCATTTCCTTACCCATTTTACAACGAGCCAACGCAACACACACACAACCGCTTAACTCTGTCTATTGAATCTCTTACAGCGATTATCACAGCCTTAGACGAGGTTAAAGATGTGTGCAGAGAAGATGACGAGTTCAGAGATTTCATTAAGGTTATCCACTACCACACAGTCACGGCAACTGCATTTCTAATGCTACATAAACCACAGTTACAAGAGACAATGGAGAAAAACGATTCAGGGGAATTGTTTGCCAATTACCTGAAGATTGAAAGTGAAGAGCTAATCACGAATTCAGACACAACTATATTAGGGGAGGTATCAAATGACAGACGTAGTTAAGAGTAACGGCGGTGATATGAATCCTGAAAGGGTAAGCAAAATCATCAGTGAGATTGACGAGCAGACCGGTTCGGAATTAATGAAGCGGTATAGTGAGGAATTCGGATTTAAGGTAGTAGAAATCGAAGGGAAGGTTTTTACTATCGCCAAAGAACTGAAAGATGTTTTTGGCTATAAAGACAGTAGAACGATAAGGGAATTGCTTGACGCTTACCATGTTTTCCAGCCGGAGTCTGAAACTCCCTCTGCAAAAACCCTTATAGCACAAGCCTTTAGCATAACACCCAACAATCTTAATAGGGTCAGGCTGATAAACTACAAGGGCTTCCTGACAATCGCCATCAACGCCCGCGCCGACAACGAGCAATCGAAACAGGTAAAAGAAGTCGTGCTAAAGCTGGAGCGTGAGGGCAGGTTTGCGCTGGCAACGGGGATGTCGTCTGTAGCCTTCGGGCAATCTGTTGGTACGGATATGGATTTGGAGACCTTATTGCGAATGACTATCCAAACATCAGAGGCAGTGACAACGCAAGGGAAAGTCATGCTTCAAGTATATGAAGGACTTTCAAAAAAGGTAAACACTATCGAACAAAAGGTAGCCCTTCTGGAGCATGACATAAAACCCGCTGATGCCTTACCAGATTACCTTGTCAATAAGCTCCAGGGCATATGTCGAAGCGTAGGAGCAAGCCGCAAACAGCGTAATGAAGGGAAAGGGATAAAGACTTCAACATATGAGGAAGCAGATTATATAAGGTCTCAACTATGTGGCATGTACAATGTTGGGAATCTGATCGCCTTAACCATGAGCCAATACAACAAGGCTGTAGTGTGGTTAAAGGAATTGAAGGACAGCATACAGTCTGAAATATGGGATAACGGGCTGTTTGGAAGCAGGAATTAGGACGGCTGAAAATTGAGCCGTCTAAACCAACGGAGGGGCGCAAGCCCCTCTAACCCAAAGGAGGCAATATGTACGAAGGAACAGAAGTAGCAGAAAGGCCAAAGCAGGGAATCGTCTACATTGATGATCAGAAATTAGAAATCATTAAGTCATTAAAAATCAACGGCTCAGAGGATTATAGTAAGGCCGGGGAAATGCTCATAAAAGCTGCGGCGCTTGAGGATAAGATAAAGGCCGACTTTGCCAAATCCAAGAAATCTGCCTATGCTACATGGAAGGAAATAGTAGCACAAGAAAACGGCCACCTTGACAAAGTAAAAAAAGTAATCGAAATCATAAAAGGGAAAATGCTGGATTGGAAAACAGCCGAGGACAAGCGCATAGCGGCAGAGAGACTTGAGGCCGAAAAAATAGCAAAGAAGAAAGCTGAGGAAGAGAAGTTACAAGAGGCTATTGCCTTAGAAGCTATGGGAGAAAAAGAAGAGGCTGAGGCCGTCTTAACTGCCCCGATACCGTTTACCCCGCCTGCGGCTGTGAAACAGGAAGTGGAGAAGGTGGCGGGGATCAGTGTGAGAAAGGCCACAAAGTACAAAATTATAAACGCGACACTCATACCCCGTGAATACCTAATGCCTGATGAGAAGAAAATATCGGGTGTTGTTAGGGCGATGGGGCTTGCGGCAAAGATACCTGGCATCGAGGTTTACGAAGAGGCTGTTATGTCGGTAAGAGGTGCGGCATGACGCAATTCATATCGAACCAAAAGATAGACCTGAGACAGACGAGCTTGTTTGATAAGAAAGTCTACAAGCTGAATGTGCCGCAAAACTGTAAGAAGGCCGCGCCTGAAGGCCGTAATGTCGTGGGCGTCGTATACGATATTGTGACCGGCGCTTATGAAAAGCGGAATGTGGTGGGGGTGATATGAGAAAAACCGATATTGAGTGGGTAAAAAATCCCGATGGGTCACAGGGGTACACGTGGAATCCTGTAACAGGATGTTATCATGGATGTTCTTATTGCTATGCACGGGGGATTGTAACGCGGTTTGGAGTTAATGACGAGGGATTGAAATCCCCCGAAGGGATGTACAGTGTTCATATCCACGACGACGAATCGAAGGAAATATTTGGCAATGCGCTCTACCCGTTCGGATTTGAGCCAACATTTTATCCTGACCGGCTTAATGCGTTATCAGAAATTAAAAAGCCGACCACAATATTTGTCGGTTCGATGGGTGACATATGGGGTGATTGGGTAACAGATGATTGGTTAGCCAAACTTGTTAATGTGTTATATGACCGAGCTGTTAAATGTCCATGTGATAGGGTGTTGCTTCTTACAAAGAACCCCAAGAGGTATCATGTGATAGCTGATGAGACGCATATATGTGTGATGGCTCTTTTTATAGGTGGAGAGGTGATGTGGTATGGAGCATCCATTACCACAATAGACGAGGCTATAAGCCATAGCAAAACAATGTCCAAGTTTAAATTCAGCAATAAATATTTCAGCGCCGAGCCGCTTCTTGAAGACATCGCAGACCATATAGATTTCACGGGCATAAGATGGTTGATAATCGGGGCACTGATGAAGAACGGACGTGTTGTGCCACCGGAGAAAGGGGGAACACAAAAACAGTGGGTAAAAAAGTTAATCGAAACGGCAAGAGCAAGTAGAGTTCCGTACTTTCTTAAGGATTCTATCATCAATATATGGCCGGAATTGACAGGATGTGACTATGCAAATCCGTTGCCGTACTTGGAGGGGGAGATATGAGACAAAAATGTACAGATAGTAGTTGTGGGTTTCAGTGGATGGGTAGCTGCGCACATAGCTTGTGTATCGAATGTGAAGAATGTGGCGACTGCTTTTTCAGCCCCGAAGCGCGCAATAGCCTTTGTAAATGGGTAGAATGTCCCGAATGTGATTGGGCTGGTGAAAATGGTGTTACATGCAACGTCTGCGGCCAAATAACAGAACGGGTATGTCCACGTTGTGGGGGGACACATGCGTTATTGCGTGCAGAGGCAGGTCAAGGCTTCTATCGGGACAAATACGCCGAGCAAGGCTGGCAATACGGCATTCCGGAGCAGGACGGCTGGTACTGGATGGTGGGGTATGATTTTGATGATTGTTGGGAAATATATGAGAATCCTACTGTGGTTTTTGTGAATCAACATGGTGTTTTTATAAAAACAAATGGATATAATGGATATCTTTACAATGATAATAACCTTAAAGCTATATTCCTCCTGATACCGGCGCCGGAGGTGATATGAGCTCAGAATGTGACGAGATAGGATTAAGCGGTTATTGTGGAGAGAACTGCTATGTTTTAATCAATGCAGAGGAGAAATGAGATGAAAATTAATCATGTAAAAATACCAATGCGTAAAGGGGAGTATGGCGAAGATTGTGTAGAATTTCTGCATATATGGGAGGATGATAATGAAGTATGGATACATGAAGGCGATGACTATGGCCGGGTGTTGTCATTCCCTAAAGCAGTACTACCTGAAGCGATAGAAGCGCTGATAAATATAGCCAACGCGCCAAGACAAGAGACGCAAGAGACAAGCGATGATACGTTTACCGCTTCTGATATTCACAACTTCTACAAAGACATTGTCAAAGGTTACTACAAAGGCAGAGAAGAGGAGGCAAATGCACTTGAAGCCCGCATTTTTCGTGCAGTCAAAGAAGGTAGAGTAAAGGCATGACAACAGAACAAATAGTATCCTTAGCACTAATAGGAGGTGTGTTTGTTTGGGGGGCTTTAGAATTAATAGACCCAATGGCTAAACCAACTAAACCAAAAACACAATACACCGATGGGGTAGTAACATGGGAATTGTTTATCCATGCTGCGAACATCTACGTTCATGGGGCGCTTGCAGGCACGGGGTGTGATTTGAGTGTGAGCGACCAATCTAAAGACAAGC
Organism: Nitrospirota bacterium; assembly: GCA_039908505.1. Classification (GTDB taxonomy): domain Bacteria; phylum Nitrospirota; class Thermodesulfovibrionia; order Thermodesulfovibrionales; family Magnetobacteriaceae; genus Magnetominusculus. The sequence continues at coordinate 6,711 of JAMOAZ010000023.1, read as the reverse complement.
ACGTTTTTTTATTCCAAGCAGAGGAGAATTTGCCGTAAAGAAGTATTTGTCGCACCGATGATAAAAAATAATGAATAATGAGGATTTACCCTAATGTATAACTGGAAAAAAGAAATAGCTGTCTGGAAAATTGGTAAAACACTGTATCTATCGGTGGTATTTACATGGCAGTTGCCGGAGGCCAAAAAACTTGCAACGGCGTGGAAAGGCCGAGTGGTAGCAGGTGGGCCTGCTGTTTCTGTCATGCCAGACTACCTCAGAGCAGTTGCCGAATGCCACACTGAAGTGGCATTCCCCGTGCTTGCACACCATAATCCGATGGCCACATTTACGACTCGTGGTTGTCCTAAAAAATGTTCATTTTGTGCTGTGCCTAAAATAGAGGGAGAGTTCCGCGAGTTAAAAAATTGGACTCCTCTGCCAGTAGTCTGCGACAACAATTTCTTGGAATCAAGTCGAAAACACTTTGATGCCGTTATCGATAGCCTCAAATCATTACCTCTTGTTGATTTTAATCAGGGATTGGACGCACGGTTGCTCACAAGCTACCATCTGGATAGATTATCCGAATTAAAAATATCTACACTGCGAATTTCTTTTGATCACATCACAGATGAGTCTACTGTAATGGATTCTATATCTATGATGCAATCGAAGGGGTTTAAGAATATTGGCGTCTACGTGTTAATAGGATTTGACGACACGCCAGAAGATGCTATTTATCGGTTAGAGATAGTTCGCAGCACTGGGGCGATGCCTTTCCCAATGAGGTATCAACCGCTTTGGTCTTTTAGAAAAAATGAATATTTATCAAATACTTGGACAAAAAAGGAAATGACAGACATATCACGGTATTATTCCCGGTTGATCCATTTAGGGCACATCCCATTTGATGAATATAATACAAAGCCAGAACAAGAGGAGGATTTACCCTAATGAGTTTGATTCTTTCAATAAAACCTGAATATGCAAAGCGGAGACGCTTCCCAAAGGACATAGGCGGTGGATATATTTATTTCTATGAGACGATTCCTGAGCAGTCCATAACGGGATTAGCAAGGGTTGAGAAAATTGTCGGCGGACACCCACACGATATAATATTTCAGGTTTTGCAACCGGCAAAGATAAGCCGCGCTGATTACGCAAAATATTTCTCAGGCTCTAAGACGGCATATGGAATATATTTATTCGATGTACTCAAATTTTGCAAGCCAGCACATCTACGTCAATTAAGAAAGATATGGACAGAGTTTAACCCACCTCAGAATTATCGATATATGAGTAGTTACGATAGCCTGAAGTTGCATGAGGAAATGTGATGAAAATTGTCTCCTACGGCGGCGGGGTGAACTCAACGGCTATGACAATATATCTGATTAACAACGGTATCGTCCCAGATTTGATATTGTTTTGCGATACTGGGGCTGAGTTGCCGGAGACGCTTGAATATGTAGATTATTTTTCAGCGTGGTTGAGACAAAAGGCCAGCATTGAAATAACTACTATCCGCAAAGATGGCGAAGGGCTTTACGACTATTGCATACGTAAAAAGATTATCCCTATGCGTCAGTGGAGATGGTGTACTATCGATTGGAAGATAAAGCCCTTTGACAAATATTTAAAAAGATTCGACGGTGAGAAGATTGTTTACATCGGCTATGACGCTGGCGAGGACGGGCGTGTAGTAAATTCGTTAATGAAAGATTGTAAGAGAAACCGAAAGGAATTTCCACTACATGAGGCCAACATAGACAGGGAAGGTTGCATTAAGATTATTGAGTCCACAGGACTACGTCTACCACCGAAAAGTGGGTGTTTTGTCTGTCCTTTTACCAAAAGGTCAGCGTTTAGAGAAATGAAAAGGAATAATCCAGTGTTATTTCGAAAGGTAGTTGAGTTAGAAAACAACTGTGCCAGTGGACGTGTTCTAAGGCAGGGGTATCCGCTTAAAGACATAGACAATCAATGTGAAATCAGCTTTGATTATGATACTCCCATGCCTTGCGGGTGTTATGATGGTGAGTAGCGTATGCCGGTAACGCCGATAAACCAAATCTGCTGCGGAGACAGCCTGACAGCTCTCAGGGGATTCCCCGACGACAGTATCGATATGTGTATGACAAGCCCTCCGTACTGGGCGTTACGAGATTACAACATCAACGGACAGATAGGGTTGGAATATACAGTGGCCGAGTATATTGACCGGTTGATTGCAGTGTTTGCTGAAGTTAAGCGGGTGTTAAAAGCAACTGGCACATGCTGGGTGAATATTGGAGATACATATGCTGGTTCATCTAAAGGAGTGCCCGGCAAGTCCAGCCAGCTTCATCCTAAATCAAAAGAGTCATGGAAGTTTAAAAAATTGCCTCAAATAGAAAAATACATATCGAAGTGCTTACTCCAAGTTCCTGCCAGATTCAGCATAGCTATGACTGATATTATAGGATTTATTCTGAGGAATGAAATTATCTGGCATAAACCAAACGCTATGCCGGATAGCGCAACAGATAGATTTACGAATGATTATGAAAAGTTTTTTTTCTTTGTTAAAACTCAGAGGTACTACTTTAATCAGCAGTCAGAGCCGTTGAGCGATGAGACGCTTGCACGGTCCAAAAGGGGTACGATAGGAGGTAAGAGCAAAGGCTATTCTGGGTTTGGCGCCGCAAATCAAATCGCTTATCACGCAAAAGTTAATTCTGGAGCAGCTATAACGAGAAATAAACGCACTGTCTGGAGTATAAGTACATCATCAAACCATGCCGCCCATTTTGCTACATACCCTGAAAAATTGATAGAGATTCCCATCATGGCCGGATGTCCAGAAGGTGGTATCGTTTTAGACCCGTTCGTTGGCTCAGGGACAACTGCGGCTGTGGCAAAACAATTAGGTCGCCGGTATATCGGGATAGATATAAATCCTGAGTATGTGAAAATGGCAGAGAGACGGCTGAATGCGTTTGAGGTGTTGCCGTTTGGGAATATGCTTTGCGAGGAAACATGCAGGTAACACCTAAAATCCCCAACAAAAACAAGGCGGCGATGACCGCGTCAATTAAAAAAGGAGGTAATACATGAAAGAACAAGCGCTACCCATGTCATGTGATGGGGACAAATATGTAGTGAGTGGTTTTGTTAGTGCAGTTGACATCAAGAAAAGGCTTGGCATATCAGAATACAACCCCTCTTTTACACGATTCGCAATCAAAAGGTGGAAAGCAGAAGAAGGGAAAGACTACTATCGGAGCAAAGGCTACGTTTACTTTAGCAAAGAGTTCGCAGACTTACTATCTGAAGAATACGCGCAAAAAAAAAACGACACGAAAAAGTGTCACGCGCAGATACAAGTGACGATGTGTAGAGGCGAGGAGCAGGTAGTTGAAATCGTCCAATATGAGATAGATGGTGAATTGCAGCCATGCGTTGTCGCCAAGTCAATATATTTATACCTCGCACCTGAGTCAGATTTAGCCACTTGGTGGAAAAACATACGTCGATGGAAGCACCTAATCGACAAGATTGACTATAACAAGTCTCCAGACGGCAACGTCTATCTCACTATGGCTGCCGCATTTGAAATTGCCTCTATCGCAACGACACAGAAATATAGGAAGAAATACGAGGATATCAAAAAACATCTTTTAAAGATTGACCCTACCCTACGAAACGGAAGCGCTGCTAAACAGGTGGAGGCAAGGGCGCACAACTCTATCGAACACACAGAGAAAGAGGCCGCCTCTCTTGATTTTAATCAGCCCGTCCCGCAGTCAATTAATGTGCCCAGCAAAAGCGACATCATTGACTGTTTTTGCGAACACATGGACAAATACCATGAAGGAGGCTTGTTTGTCATGCGTCGAAACAAGATATGGTACGCTGGTGTCTCGACATCTGCGGAATCAGGGAAGGGTGATACGTTGATTGATGCAATTCAGGCCTATGTTGCAATGGAGATTGCCCAAATCAATAAACGATTTACACAATTAGGGATTTAACGACAGCCCAGATATGCCCACTATGCAGCCAAAATTGACAGATGCTACCCTTTTATCGTATCTTCTAGTTGAGAACGGAGAGGATAGGATGAAGGGTAGTATCAGAGTCAAGGGCAAATGCCCGAACTGCGGGGAGTCCTTTGCACACGTCAAAAAACTTGGCTATATCTGCGTCAAATGCAGAACCACGCCTCGGAAATTCTATATTGATTTGAGTTGGAACGGCAAACGCATACGGCTGTTTTGCGATAAAACAGGGCAGGCGATTGATTCTTACCAGAGGGCATTGAATCTACAGGCGACAATCCAGCATGAGATTGACAGTCATACGTTCGACTCGTCCCGATACGTCAAGGCGGAGTTGGTAAAATTCTGGGCGTCTACTCTGCTTGACCAGTTTTTGGAGGCAAAGCTGAAGACGGTTGCGCCGTCATATGCAAAGGACTACCGGCTGCACGTTAAAAGACACAAGGATTTTTTCAAAACAGCCGATGTGCGGGAATTGCGAAAAATAGACATTATAAATTATGTGCAGTCCCTGCAGGCGCAAAATCTCAGCGACAAGACCGTAAAAAACATTGTCGATAATTTCAAAACATTCCTCATATGGTTGAAGTCTGATTTAGAAATATTGCAGGCTATCCCCTCATTCCCGCCAATCGAGGTGCAACCCTACAACTGGACATGGTTGAGTTCTGAAGACCAAATAAAGGCTTTGGAGTTGGTAGAGGAAGGGGATAGAGATATAATTGCGTTTCTCATGCTGCACGGCTGCCGCCCTGGAGAGGCACGGGCACTAAAGGTGAAGCACGTCGATATTGAAAAACAGTCCATCAATATCTACTCAACGTTTTCAGGCAATGTGATACGCGATAAACGCAAGGGCAAAGGTGCGCGCCCAGCCTACATCCCTATACATCCTGAGATGGTGGGTTTTTTCACTGAGCGTTGCGGCAATCACCCAGAGGCATTTATATTCGTGAATCCACGGACAGGAGGCCATTACTCGCTAACCTCGTTTTTAAAGATTTGGCGCAATGCAAGAGAAAAAGGCGGCCTGCCAAAAAAATTGCGGCTCTACGATGCCAGCAGACATAGCGTGGCTAGTCAACTCGTAAACCAGAACGTATCGCTATATACTGTATCAAAAATATTAGGCCACAGCTCAGTTAAAATGACCGAGAAATACGCACATAATAATCTCGATGGTTTAAAGTCAGCATTTGATAAATTATCGTTAAAAGATAAGGTGGCGGAAATTAAAACCGTCACCAAACCGTCACCAGAGCGATAACGTGATTTGTAACTCGTTGTATTATAACAATAATAACCACAGAGACGCGGGTTCGACTCCCGCCGCCTCCACCAATAATATCGTTATATATCACATAGTTTTCATAAATACACCCCCCTAAAAATCGTCACTAAACCGTCCACTGTAAACTAAGCATCCAGTTCTGCAAATCTTATCAGGCGATTTTGCAAATTAACTTTATTCCGACAAATTCCTAACATTTTTAGTCTTAATCCTCCAAGGGAAGAGCAATGCAGAGCATTCAAAGAGGCTTGCAATTTTGCTTGAGAGGCTCATGTCCTTTTGAATCATACGTCTGGTGCTGCCATGTAGTTTATCTACCCCTCTTTTTGATATAATAAACTATGGCTGTAATAACGATACCTCGTTCGATAAGAGAACGCCTCGGCGATGATGCCAACGAAGATTTCGCTGTGCCTATCAACGATATAGACATAGGCGCAAGGAAAGACGCTATTGCTATCGCAGAGGAACGGTTTGAGCGCCGTCTTGTTGAAGAATCAAACAAGTTGCGCCTTGAGTTACGTCTTGAGATAGGCAAGGTAAATGACCGCATTACAGAGGAATCAGGCAAACTGCATGTCGAGATAGAGAAAGTACGAGCTGATTTGAGTGTTAAGATTGAGAAATCCACCAAAGAGAACATCAAGTGGATGTTCCTCTTCTGGATAGGGCAGTTAGCTGCTATGGTCGCCCTCTTTGAATGTGCTGCTAACGATGTAATCTGACACTGGATAGATAAGGTGGGGTATAATATCTCCTGAAAATAAATCAAAGCGGTTATTCTGGCGGGGTGGAGACAGAGCTTACAACAGTCTGGTCGTAACCACGCCGGAAATAACCGCCACCTTAGAAAAGGCCGTTAGGAGGCAGGATGAACGTAGAGATGTCAAGGAAATTGATCAAGGGCAAGTTAGGGGTTTTAAAGCTGGCGCAAGAGCTTGGCAATGTGTCGAGGAGCTGCAAACATTTCGGGTATAGTCGAGATAGCTTTTATCGTTTTAAGAAGCTATACGAGGAGTATGGAGAGGACGGGCTACAAGAGATATCAAGAAAGAGACCTAATTTAAAGAACAGGATAGAAGAAGAGATAGAGAAAGCGGTAATAGCATATGCGATAGAGAATCCCGCGTATGGGCAGTTAAGAAGCAGCAATGAGCTAAAGAAGAAAGGGATATTCATATCGTCGGGTGGAGTGAGAAATATCTGGTTAAGAAACAACCTTCAAAATATGAAGCTGAGACTAAAGGCTCTGGAAGAGAAATCTGCCAAAGAGAATTTCATTTTAACAGAATCTCAGGTACGGGCATTAGAGAAGGCAAAAGAGAGACTGTTTAACGAACTGTGTCAATCCTAAAAAAGCGAAGGGAGGAGAGGCGGTGTGGTATGAGTGTGTATCGC
>JAMOAZ010000022.1:46985-101050 GCA_039908505.1 Nitrospirota bacterium | reverse complement strand
CACAAAGGAAAGAGTGCGCTCCATCGTGGCTTGGCCCTGGATTATTAGTTCATCATTGATTTAGAATTGGAATTATAGCTCGTTACTCATGTCAATCCTCCAAAATATCTTTTTCCTGAGCTTGACTACTCATCTTGCCCGCTCGCTCTACTTATAAGAATGACAGCAAATGTCATGGTTATTTTTTCAGGCCCTAAGACGGCTTCCTGCTTCACGCCAGCGCTGTGTGCGTCTGTGCCTCGCGCAGTATATCAAGGGCAGCCTCAAAGTCAAACCCCCTGATCGCCTCGTCTATCTTTTTGTAGTGCTGAGGGAATGCCGCATTGAACATGTCAGCATTGTTGTCAAGGACATCACCGGCATCGGCATTGTCATCGGCAAGCAGCGCTGCAAGCTGCTCACAAACCTTCTTCAGCATCTCAGGGTCAACCTGAGTCTGTGCGCTTAGGGCAGGGTCAGGTGGCAGCGCCTGTTCCAGTGCCGCGATCAGCACAGCAAGCATATCTGAGACAACTGTAAGCTGTCTATCTACAACCTCCCGCGCATGTTTTTCCTTACACTGGGTCTCAAGTATCGCCGCCTCTGACTGCACTTCAACAGCCCCGATATTGCCTGAGACACCCTTGGTGGTGTGTGCAATTCGCTCTGCGGTCTTCCAATCACCAGCAGCCAGCGCCTCTTCTACCTGAGTACGCATGTTCTTTTGACCTGATATAAACTTTCTCAACATCGACAGATAGAGTGAACGCTTGCCCAGCACACGACGCAGCCCGGACACTACATCCAGCCCCGGCACATTCAACGGCAAATCGGTCTCCGTCTGTGGCTTTACCTCCTGGTTCAGCACATGTGATGCCCCTATGCCATCACGCAGTTTTACCCATTTCAGCAGCCCCTTCCACAGTTCATCCGGTTCAATAGGTTTGGATATGTGATCGTTCATGCCCGCCGCCAGGCACTTGTCCTTGTCTACCTGCATAGCATTGGCCGTCATCGCCACAATGGGCAGCTCATTCAGGTGGTTGAGCTTGCGTATCTCTCTTGATGCGGTCACCCCGTCCATTACCGGCATCTGCATGTCCATAAGCACAATGTCATAGGGTGCAGCCTGCGCCATGTCCACTGCAATCTGACCATTGTCGGCAACTTCTACAATGAACCCTGCATCTCTCAGCAGTTCAGTGGCGACCTCCTGGTTCAACTCGTTGTCTTCCACCAGCAGTATACGCGCACCCTTGATTACAGCCAGTGCCTCCATGTTTACCGAGATACGTTCTATGCCTGATTCACGCCGTTCGGTCAGCTTGCCGCCAAGTACATACGCAATGCAGTCAAACAAAACGGAGGCATTAACCGGTTTTATCAGAAAGTCTGAAACACCTGCCTGCTCTGCCCCCTTAACGGCATCCTCGCGGCCATAGGCAGTTACCATTATCAGGTGGGGCTGCCACTGCAGCGGGGCGCTGCGAATACGCTGCGCCACCTCTATGCCGTCCATGCCCGGCATCTGCCAGTCAAGCATTACTATATCAAATGGTTTCCCTTCCTGGTCGGCCTTTGAAATTAACTCCAGGGCCATTTGACCGCTGCTTGTCTCTTGTGTGATAAGGAACATGCTCTCAAGCATGTCACATAGCACAAGACGCGCGCTGTCGTTGTCATCTACAACCAATACCCTTTTTCCCTGCACGTCAATACTGAGGGCACGCACGCGCTGTCGTCCCTGCGCCTTGCCAAGCCGGGCGGTGAACCAAAATGTGGAACCTTTGCCGTACTCACTGTCTACACCCACCTCGCCGCCCATCAGTTCGGCAAGACTCTTCGATATGACAAGCCCCAGCCCTGTGCCGCCATACTTGCGTGTTATTGAGTTGTCTGCCTGCTGAAAGCTCTGAAATAACCTGCCGCGCTGCTCTTCGGTAAGCCCAATGCCGGTGTCTTTAACTGCAAAATACAACAGGACATCCCTGTCAGACTCTTCACGCTTGCGTACCTGAACGCTGACTTCCCCTTGGTCTGTGAACTTCACTGAGTTATTAACATAGTTTATCATGATTTGCCCAAGACGCAGCGGGTCACCTATCAAGGCATATGGAACGCCTCGCTCCACATCGAAAACAAGTTCCAGTCCCTTGGCCGTCGTTTTCTCAACGACAAGATTTGCAACGTTCTCCATGACCTTGTCCAGTTGCAGTTCAATATTCTCAACAGTGAGCTTGCCCGCTTCAATCTTAGAGAAATCCAGAATATCGTTAATTATGCCAAGAAGGTGCTGCGCTGAACCCTGAATCTTTTTAATGAAATCTCGCTGGCGCGGGGTCAAATCTGTCTTAAGTGTCAGGTGCGACATGCCGATGATGGCATTCATTGGTGTGCGGATTTCGTGGCTCATGTTAGCGAGGAAGTCCGACTTAGCCCTCGTGGCGTCCTCGGCTATTTCCTTGGCTTCCATCATCTGCGCGTTCATCTCTTCCATTTCGCGAAACAGCTCATCGCGCGACTTCTCAGCCAATATCCACCGCACAAGGGTAATTTGTTCGCTTGACAGGGGTAAGCTGCTCAATGTAGAGCGAAACTGAAGGACTCGAACTCCTGAGTCGTCTTTTATCTCCTTGACAACCCCAATCGAAGGCGGACAGTAAGGAGGTATCATTTGCCCGGAAGGAATAAAATTGATGACAAGCCGTGCAATAGAGTCATTTTCAATATTAATATGTGCAGTGAGCGGCGGTTGTTTGGCTAACGCAGTGGCACAATCTGAAAGCCATGCCGCACGCACCGTAGTATCTAATGCCGATGTTACACATGCCATAGCATTGACCAGCTTACGCCTAAACTCGATAAAGGAGCGTTCACCTTCAAGCATCAGGGATACGAGGTGTTCTATTTCAGACATTTTACCACCACGCAGGACACATCATCTGTTGATTTTCCTGCCTGAAGCATCACTTCCTTTACTATCTGTGTTGCCGACAGTGATGAGCTGCGAGTGAGTACGCTTACCCTTGCGCTTTCTGAGACGCCATCAGAGGCCATGACAATTATATCACCAGGCTCCAGCTCCACCGATTGTAAAAATATGCCCGGCATTCTTTCCCCTATAATACCATCGCGTGATACCCCTCGCCAGGGCCGCGCCCCAACCACACGAATATGGACATTTCCAACACCGGCGTACAAAAGCCGACGGCTTGCAGTATTGACAAAGGCCAATCCCACAGCGGCGCCGCGTGTGCCAATTGCCATCCCATGGAGCAGCAACAGTTGCTGCTCTATGTCTGAAGATATGGTCTCCATCATCTTTCGTCCAAATTGCTCTGCAAGCAGATGGGCCTCAGGGCCATGCCCTGAAACGTCGATGACACCAAGCAGCAGCCCTGCATCCACAGGATGCAATACCGTTATATCGCCGCTGAGAGTTTCACGCGGGTGTGGACGCACCTCTGAGGCATACTCTATCTTCATAATACTGGATGTGCTGCGCTGTGACTGGCGGCTTGCCTGCCCTGAGGCACTAGCGCCATTGAGCCACTTGCTGGCAACAACCCTGGTTCCTTTTCCAACAACAGTCTCTATATTCATAGTTGACATGATGCGCTTAACTGCCGGAAGCCCAAGCCCAAGCGTACCAGCACTGCTGTAGCCGTCCTGCATTGCACGCTGGACATCACGAATACCTGGGCCGTTGTCCTGTGCAATCACCTGGATTGCATCATGCCCGTCATCAACAGTCCGAGATAGCGACAGCGTGCCCTTGCCTGCAAACTTTAAAATATTAGTGCCTAACTCAGAAACAACCGTGGATATCAGCACCCGGTCATCGAGGCTTATATCTTTCATAAAAGGCAGTGTCTTTGACATAGCAACTACCCCATGCAGACTGGCAAAGCTGCTTAGGTTAAAGCTGACAAATGTTGTCCCATTTGTGTTGACCATATCAGCCAATCTCTCCTTTCCCGAATCGTTGAAGGGCCTCATCAAGCCCAAAAAAGTAGTTAGTGCCTTGCGTCTCTGCCTGGACTTCAGTGAGATAGACTACAATGCCAGCAGAGAGACTTACGATTGCCGTTTCAGCGCCAAGCAGGTAGACTGAATTGAGAAATGCCCTTGCACGATTAAACTCAGTCAGATTCAGCACGTCTACAGCGGAAAAGTCCAGTATCACCGCCTTAATATCAGACTTAACGATTTGTGTGAGTACCGCCTCGCACATGGTGTTAAAATCATCTGTATCCAGGTCCGGGTGCATTGTAACGACAATGACGCCTTGGGTCTTCGTTATAGCAATCTTTGAATTTACACTCATGCAACATGCCCCACTATTTCACTTTGTGAGAGTCAGTGTCATTAGTTTTTTTCCCAATGAGCGACTCACCGACCATCACCAACGCCTTTTCAAAGGCATCGCGCAGTGTGGCAGTAGTGCGTATAGCCTCGACATTCACCCCAAGCTCTACAATTGTGCGCGCTATCGCCGGGGAAAGTCCTGAGACTATGGCCTCACAACCCATGAGGCGGGTTGCCTTAGTTATCTTTATCAACTGATTCGCAACGGCAGTGTCAACAGTTGCCACTCCGCTGATGTCCAGCACAAACACCTTTGCGCGCATCTCAGAAATCATACTAAGCGACTTGTTCATTATGTCCGATGTACGCATTGAATCAAGTACACCAACAAGCGGCAGCAGCAGTATGCCCTCCCAGATTGGTGTTACTGGGGTGGACATTTCCTGGACGGCACGGTCAAGCTCATTTCGCATCTTCTCGGCCTCCTGCGCCTCGGCAAGTGCTGCCTCAAGCGCCTCGCCCTGACGGACTTGTGCCGTAATGTCATATGCAAATTTGACTATCTTAACTGGTTTTCCATTTGGATCGAATATCGGAGAGTAAGTCGCCTCAAGCCAGACAGACTCCCCTGCCTTGTCAAACCGCTCAAACCGTCCCCTGTTGAACTTGCCTTGTGCCAGTTCAGCCCAGAACTGGGCGTATGCCTGAGAAGCGGCGAATTCCTTGTCAACGAACATACGGTGGTGCTTACCTTCAATCTCGTGGGCTTCGTATCCCATGCGGTCAAGGAATAGGTCGTTTGCCCGAAGAATTGTGCCGTCTGTATTAAACTCAATTACCGCCATGGACTTCTCAACCGCATCAATTTTGCCTGTGGCGTTCGCACTGGAGAGCTTCTGGTTAGTGACTTCAGTAGCGAGCTTAATGACCTTCAAGACCTTGCCGTCAGCGCCGAGTACAGGGTTATAGGTTGCCTGAAGCCAGACCTCACGCCCACCCTTGGCTAAACGCATGTACTCAGACGCACAGAACGTGCCTTTTTTTAGCATATCCCAGAATTCTGTGTATTGGGATGATGCCGCAAACTTAGGCTCGACGAACATACGGTGATGCTTGCCTCGGATTTCATCAATAGTGTAACCCATGCATTGAAGGAACATGGCGTTGGCATCTATTATTTCCCCGTCAGGTGTAAACTCGATAATAGCGTTGGAGCGGTCGATGGCTCCGATGAGGGCCTTCGCCTCGTTTAAGTCACCCTTGTATTCCATTTTATCCTCCAGGTATATACATTAAGCACAAGGGCCTAGCCTAAAACAAATCCTGCCCCCTGATGCCATAGCTCACTCATAAAATAAACTGCATACGAGTACTATAAACAATTCAGCGATAAAAATTCCATTTTACAAAAAATATGCTGAAAGAAACTCAGAGAACCTGATCTAATAGGAAACAGTTATGATATCAGTTGATAGAGCATGAGCAGGTTAGTACATGGGAAAACGCTTTCCGTTGTGTGTTATTCTCAAATTATGAGCGTGATTACTATTCCAAAGGTACTGAGAGACAAGCTTGGCGACAAAGGCGTTGACTCTTTCGCTAAAATCATTAACGAATCAGAAACTACGTCTCGTAATGATTTGGCTACTAAAGAAGACATATTCAGATTCAGTGAGCACATGATTAAGATATAGGGAGAAATAACTCTTATCAAGTGTATGATGGGCATTATGCTTGCCGGAGTCATATCTCTCATTATAAAGGCTTTTTTCATACACTGATACAAATGATCCCAGACCCACCCTGACGGGCATATCAGGCGGGCAGAGTGCAACACGATAGTGCAGACATAGCCGTGTCCGCCGTCTAATCTATAGTCCTGCTTATCAGACTGTCTCTTTCGTCAACACAGTCTCTGTAACTCTTTTCGAGTTTTGCGATTTTCTCCCTGTGGATATGCCTTTCGCCCTTGAGGATGTTTATTTCCTTCGCATAGGCGTTTATCTTTTTCAGGGCTGCGCTGATTTTTGACTCCAGGTAGTTTATATCCCTGAGCAGGTCTGCCTTTTCTTCCTGCAGCTCCTCGATGCGGCCTTTATATACCTGTGCCTCATATCTGGCCTTATCAGACAGGTTCTTCATGTCGCGCACATATGACTGTGAACTGTTTCTCTCTTCGATAAGGTGTTCTACCTGCGCCTGGAGTTCTCTCTTTGACGGGATTTCTCGGTTTATTGTGTCGATTGTCCTTTGGAGGTCTTGTTTTTCAGTCCTCAGATTTGTTATCAACTCACGTGAGGACTTTACATCCCGCTCCAGTGAGGCGTTTATGGACAGTACATCCTTAAGCTGCCTTTCCATGTTCTGAATGCAGAGAAACATCTCCCTTATTGTTTTCCCTACGTCTACTGTGCCGCTCGCGTCGCGTAACAGCTCAACCCCTCTTATTTCTGGCAGCGTGCTGGTTAATGCCCATGACGCGCCTTCGGGGACATGAAAAGACGTAGCTGCCGTTGCGGCTATCTCCTCGCCAGGTGGTATTAAAGACATATCGTGCATGTCGAATTCGCTTATATTATCCATTGGTTACCCCTTCTTATAATAAGATAACTTTGTTGTTTTTTCTACTGTCTTCATAGCGCTAAACAGATTTGCCAATGCCTTTGATGTCCATTCTATTTTCTCTATCAGATAGTCCAGCTCGTCAAACTTCTGAGGAACCTCATATTCAATCATCATTACCTTATTCTTCAGGGCAGCAATCTCGCCCTTTGTGAAATCTATCCCCAGTATCGTGCTGCCAAGTGTAGAGATATGAACACTGAGGTCATCAGAGATTCTGTTATAGGTCTCAACAAGGCCAGCCTTTTCCTCTTCCAGAAAGTCTATCTCAGCAAGCAGTCCGCTTTCGTCAGCAATCGGCTTTAAGAGGGCGCGTCTGAGGTCTGCTGCCTCATCGGAGAGTTTCCTCATCTTCTTATTCTTGTCGAGGAGTTGAATCTCCAGCTCCTTTGCCTGCCTTTCGAGCTTATAGTTTTCCATTCCAAGGGCTTCTATTTCACTATCGAGGTCATTTTTCTCGGCGAGAAGCCTGTCCCTGCGGACCCTCAGCTCCTTGTCCTCCACCATCTCTATCATAGAATTCCTCTTTGTCTCCCCGTCTGTTCCCTCACCGCCTTCCGGGGCAGTCTCAGACGGCATAACGATTGATTGATTGAGTTCGTTCATCTCTCACATACCCCGCCGCTACACATTCAGGAGATTTATAAGCTCTGACTTTGTATATGTATCGTCACAGTCAATGCCTGAAGCCTGACATAATGATATAAGCTCTGCCTTTGACATCCTCTTGAGTTCTGATTGTGTTGGTATTTCAGTGCGGCCCGGCGCGCCTGGTTCTGCTGCTTCGGCGGCTGGTTCTACTGCTTCGTCAGATGGTTCTGCCGATGCCGCAGGCTCGACAGTTTCAGCGGCTGGCTCTGCCGCAGGTTCAGCCTCTTCAACAACCGGCTCAGGGGCGTCAACCGTGTAAGACGCTGCTGGCTCAACCGGCGTTTCTTCAGAATAATGCTGGTAAGAGGACTGCATCGGACGTGTATCAGGCGCCGCAACATCTGCGTATTGCTCTGTTACAGCCTCAGCAATACCGTCCATTCTCTCTCTTTGCCACCAGTTTTTCAACTCATTGACTGCCTTTGCAAGCGCCTCTCCGGTAAGCTCGATGTTGAAGGCTACATCCTTTGCCGTAATCATCTTTATGGCCTCAAGGGATTTCTGCCTTATTTCAATTGCCTCATCTGCCAGCGTTCTCATAAGCGGCAGCACAGCGGCAGTGTCTTTGATATTAGCAAGGGCAGAGACTGCCGCCTTTCTAACCTGATCATCCTTGTCTTGCAGGCTCTGGACAAGCCCCGGCACTGCATCTACACAGTCCTTCCAACCCAAAAATGTAACTGCCGTGCGGCGAACCTCAGCGTGTTCGTCCTTTAAGGCCTCCATCAGATAGGGGATTATCTCATCGTCCTTACCAAGCTTATACAACCCGCGCAGGCTGTTTACCCGAACTTTGTGGTTTGAGCTGCCTGCCATGTCCTTACATAATTCGACGGCCTTTGGGTCTCCTATATTTATCAGAGAATTAATAGCCTCGGCAGCCAGATATTTGTTACGGTATTTTACAGCTTCAAGCAGCACATCTACTGCTGCCTTGTTGCCCATCTTGCCTAATTCTGTGGCGGCGAGGATTTTTACATCCATCTCTATATCCAGTAGGTCGTTTGCTATCTTATTGAATATCGCCTTGTCGCTGTCTGTCTCAAACGAGCCATGCTTTAGGGCCTTTTCAATGGCCGACTTAAGCAGGGCGTCAACCTGGGTCTCGGACAATTTTTGTTTCTTTTTCTTTTGTTTAACCTCAGTGCGGGGTTCAGACTTTCTTATGCTGTCTTCCCTTTTCTTCTCTTCCAGTTCTAAGATTCTGCCTCTTAGTCTCTGTATCTCCTTCTCAAACTCCTTGACATCCTCTATCATCTGTCTGACCTTGTCGGATTCAAGTTTATCGGCAGAGGCGCCTTCCTTTCCAATCTCAAAGTAGAGGTTCTTAATTTTCCCCTCATACTCGATGATTTTATCTCTGAGGTCGTCTTTTTCCAATCCCACACTAGGACTTATCGAACTGAGCTTTATCTTTCCAAAATTTATCGCACTAAAATCAATGCTGCTTGTAAGTTCGCCCACCTTTGAAAACCCGTCGGCAAGAAAATCCACTGTCTTTTTAGAATAATCTACCGTAGTATCCACAATGCCTGGGGTCGCCTTTTTCACGGCGTCGGTCGTCTTAACAAATAAATCAACGGTGTAGTCAAAGGATTTCACTGTTGCTGCACCGGTTGCGTTGAGTGCCTTTGCCACAGCGCCCCACAGACCTTTTCTTTTTTCTTCCATGTTTAAGTCCTCCATATTTTTTTTATATTATACCCAATATTAGTTTCACCGAAACAATCAGCAGCAATACCGCAATAACCCTCTTTATAAGCTCAGGGTGAACGGCCATGGCAAGTTTCGCCCCATAGTACGCCCCAAGTATTGTGCCGACTCCAAGAAATACCGTATAGTCAAGGTCTATGGTCTTTAGCCCGGCAAATATCATCACGCCAAAGAAACTCGTTATCACTATGATAAAATGCGACGTTGCCGCGGCTATATGAATAGGGATGCCGATAAAGTTCATCAAGGGCACATGCATCAGTCCTCCCCCTACCCCCAACAGCCCTGAGAGTATGCCCACCAGAAAACTCCCGCCAAACCCCACAGCCATGTCCGGGCTGTATGTGTGCGTCTCACCGGCTGAGTCATACACCACGCGTGTACTTGGCTCTGTTTGTGATTTCGAGCAGACCAGATAAAACTCGTCAACAAAAACAAGCGTATACGTCACAGCCATCAAAAGAAGGGCAAATATTACTGAAAACACAACCATATTAAACGATTGGCTGACAATTGCTCCAATCACTATGCCGGGGACGGCCACTACCGAAAACTTAACCCCAAGCCCGTAATCTATCCTCTCCTGCGACATGTAAGAAAACGTCCCCGAAAGCGCATTCAAAAAAACAACCGCCGTCGATGTCCCAATGGCGTGCTGCGGCGTAAATCCATACGCAATCAATAATATTGGCACAAGTATAAACCCGCCTCCCGCCCCTACCAGCGTACCAATAAGACCAACAAACACACCCGTAAGCACAACTGGAAGGACGCCGAAAAACCCTTCTATCATGTCATGTTGAGCATCGGGGCGCACATATGAGCAGCCGCCCGCTGCCGCCACGACTGCTATGACAAGGAGCGCCCGTCTGACAGTCGTCTGCCTCATTTGACCCCTTGCACTATGGCAAGCACTGCCTTTTCAACGGCTGTCTTGTATTCCTGCGAGAGCTTAGACAATATGCCGTTTATCGCCCCTGAGTATTCGTTTATCGGGCCAAGCACCTCGATGAGTTTCTGATTGGCCTCCTCATCCATCAACAGGCCCTGTAGTTGATTTTCGACATCTGCGAGTTCTGCCTTCGCCGCCTCAATATCTGCGTTTAGTTTGGCGTAGTGTGCGGTGAACGCATCCTCTTCCTTTATCGACTTCTCTACTGCCGCTGCTGCCTCTGTCAACTCTGTTATCTTCTTTTTATGACCGTCAACCGTAGATGCCAGCGTATCTTTTTTCGCCGAAAGATTTTCTATCTCTGCCTGTAGGTCTTCTTTGCTGTCGGCTGAGGTTATTTCAGATATCTTGTTTTGAAGGTTGTCTCTGAGGCCGGTAAGGGTTTCCTTCTTTTGCCTCAGCGCATCGACGTTTGTCCGTAAGGGTGGCAGCTCGCTCTCAAGGGTTTTAAGTTCTCCCTTTGACTTGTTTATCGCGGCGGTATTTTCTACGATTGAGAGTTCGGCCTCGTGCTGCCTGTCTGAGAGTTTATCCCTTGAGGGAATTTTTGTATAGAGGTGTTCTCTTCTGTTTATCAGTGAGTCATACTCGGCGCTCAACGAACGAAAGGCATCTTCCGCTTGTTTTAGATCACGGTCAAGCCTGTCTTTTTCTTTTAGTTTTTCGTCATACTCTGGGGTCAGCCTGCTTAGCTTTAGTTCAAGCGCCTTGACCCTTTCTGTAAGTGTCTCAATGTCTGAGCTGCGCTGGTGCAGGACTGCCGCCTTCTTTTCTAAGTCGAGAATCTGCTCCAGCTCGCGTATGGCGGCGTCTTTTTCTGCCTTACAGCGGTCAATCTGCGCCTTGATCTCCCTTGAGCGGTCTTCCATGCCCTGCAGCACTGAGTTCAACTCAGTGAACTTTTTCTGTACGCGTTCAAAATATTCCTTTTTATATTCGATTTGATGCTGCTTTTTCTGTATCTCTGTTTCTAATGAAATCTTGTCTTTTTTCAGGATAAGATTTGTGCCGACCTCGTTAATCAGCCTGACCATGTCCTGTTTTGTGTAAGTCGCCTGGTCTTCCGTTAGTTTAATCATGCTAGTGACCTCACAATTTTACCGAGGGCTGCTGTGCCCTCCTCTATATACACCAGTTCACTTTCAAGATTGAGCTTTGAGGCAAGGGCATTTTCAAATTTTTCCAGTTCTGCATCTTTTTTCCGTTTTGACTCTCCGTGTTTGGTCAGATTTATTTTAGCCTCTGCAATCTTTTCATTATATGTCTTCAGTTCTCTCTCAAGCGCTCCAGCACTTGCCCTGTTTGTCTCATTTTCGGCCTTGCGGTTTTTGAGGGTTTCTGTTTGCTTGTCAAGCTCCCTTTGAAGTTTACCTGAGTCGAGATTTAGGGATTTCTCCTCTTCCTCAAGGCGCTCAACTGCCTCTATGACAGATGACTTCTTAGCTATAAGTTCTTTTATTTCCCTGTTGGTTTGCTCAAGGGCGGCAAGCGTTTGTTCAAGCCCTTTGATCTGGGCTTCAAGCGCTGAGGTCTCTGGCTCCACCTCTGCAATAAAGGTCTTAAGGGTGTTGAGTTCGGTAGTGTGCCGGGTTATGCCCTCAGTAAGCGTGCCAAGTTCACCAGAGAGCCGCTCCGCCTCTATAAATATCTTAGCAACGGCCTCAAGCCCTGATACTTCCTCGATAAGCGCCCTTCTCTTGGGCTGCATGTCATCGAGATTCAACAGCAGTCTCTGCAAAACCGCAGTCTTGTCAGACATGGTCTCTTCATAGAGCTTTGTGTTTGACTCTATCTCCATGAGCAGTTTATTTAATTCGCGCTGCTTTGCCCCAAGTGAGCTAAGGAGTCTTTCCTGCCTGTTGAATTCCTGTTCGACGCCACCGGCGGTACCGGCCATAGCACGTCTCTTTTTCAGCTCAAAGATGTGCCCCTGCATCTCCTTCATCTCTTTTTCATGCACGGCCATCTCTGTGTTATAGCTGCGAATCCTGTCATCACCTTCGGTCAGATTTTTATTAGCCGCATCAAGGGCGCCGGTTAACTCAGTGAGTTCCTTAGACAACTTGGCATGTTTTGCACGCAGTTGTGTAATCTCTGACGCCAGGGCTATGTTGTCCGGGGACTTGCGCGGGTCTTGATTATATCTCGACATGGTTAAACACCCCGCATAAAGGTTTCCCATTGCTGCTGAATGACGGCAAGCCTCTCGTCGGCATCGGTCTTCTCTTTCAGAGTCCGTTCGTAGGCGGCCTTCAGCACCTGATACTCTCCGGTGAGCTTTTGCATTGACGCTGTCAGCTCGTCCAGTTTGCTGGTATCCTTCATAATGTCATTGATTTTCTTTCTCAGCTCTACGTTTTTCTTCTCAAGGCGCTGGACATTGTCGTTGAGAATCTTTTTTATCTCATCCGACGACGCGCGTGACTGCTCCAGTATGCTGGTAGATACAGCCTTTCTCGAGACAACGGTATCCTCAAGATTACCCACAGCCGCAAGGAGTTTCTCCAGAAACGCGTTCTTTTCGTTTGGGCCCAGGCTCATCGCCCTATTTATCAGTTCGCTCGATAACATAGTTTTCAACCTCGTTCGGATTTCATTTAATGTACCTGCGGCGCATTCGCTGCGCCCGCTATGGAGCCGGATACCGGCAGCGGTTCGAATCTGAAAATCACATTATAGACATTCCCAGGGAACATCTTTAACCTTGAGTTATAGAAATTGGCTATCCTGTTATAGCTGATTCGGCTTTCAGCTATCTTTGTCTCCGTGTCTGAGAGTTCTTTCATCAGTGTGTTATATGCCTCCGACGCCTTCAGAGCCGGGTATGCCTCGGCAACCGCCTGAAACTTAGACAACAGGGCCTTGCTGTCAAGAGATGCATCTGGTTTCCCTCCTGAAGCCATCGACTTTTCTATGGCCTCAAGCTCCATCGTCTTCACAGCACTCCTTACCTCAGCCACATGGGCAAAGAGCGTCTTTTCATAGCTCATGTAGTTGTTGGCGCTGCTGATGAGGTTCGGGATAAGGTCTGTCCGCCTTTGAAGCTGTGCCTCTATGTGCGCCTTTTCCATCATCGCCTGATACACGTTTATCGTGAAGTAGTTATAGTAGTAGACTGCACCGCTAAGCCCCGCTAGGACAAGGGATACAATCGCGATTTTTATCGCCGAAGACTGCCTTGTCCATATCTTGTCCGAAATCCTGCTTAAAAACCCCTTGCGCCTCATGCTGATTTCAGGCAAATCCCCTAGCAGGCCCAGGTCTTTGGCATAGACCTTTTTCAGTATATCGTTCAACTGGTCATTCTCAGTCATAGTCTGCCGCTCTATCCCTTTACCGTTATAAACATCGGATGACCGGAGCGCACTATATCAAGCAGTATGCCGTCTACCGGATTAGCCTTTTGCGCAACCTTGATAAAGGTCAACATGTCTTTTACGGGCTGATTGTTTACCGACCTTATGACATCACCACGCGCTACACCGGCAGCCGCCAGTACGCCGCCCGTGTCTGCCACATATACGCCGGTTGTGTAGCCCTGAAGCGCTGTAAGTAAGGGTGAGATTTCACCACCCAGCCATTCATACTCCTTCGGCTGTTTTGCCTGTGGCAGCTGCGGCAGCTGCGGTGGATACGGGCCTGTTTTCAGCTTCACGGTCTTTCTCTGCCCGCCGCTTAACATCATTACGTCGAACTTCCCGCCCACTTTCTTTGCCGCCAGCATATTTTTGAAATCAGCAACCGTCAGCACACGCTGACCGTCAAGTCTCATAATAATATCGCCGCGCTTAATACCAGCAGTGTCTGCCGGTGTGCCGGGAAATACGGTGTCAACTAATATACCTCCGGCGTGTGCCAGATTAAACTGCTTTGCAACTACTGTATCAACATCTAACAGCACTGCGCCAAAGAATGGATCAGCAGTCTGCTGCACACCTGCAATAGCAATCGCCCCTGCAACCGCACCGCCTGTTTGCTGGCGTGTCGGACACAACTGCGGGTGACAGTCTATGCACCTGCCCCTGTACTGATGCGGGGGCTGGAGCATCTGCCCGCTTGGGAGTTTAAACGCATTGCCAACCTGCCTGCCCTGCCTTGACCAGGCCGCTATCTGCCCTGCCGCCGCCTGTGCCGGTGCGCCGTTGAAATCCACAACGCCTGCTACCAGCGTAGAGGCTAAATTAACAGGAATAGAAAATGCTATGCCGCTAAAAGACCCCGTCGGTGAATATATCGCCGTGTTTATGCCGATGACCTCTCCACTGGCATTTACCAGCGGGCCTCCGCTGTTGCCTTTATTAATTGGGGTATCTGTCTGGAACATCCCCTCATAGACCTTGCCGCCTATGCTGATTGACCTGTTTCTGCCGCTGATTATACCGGAGGTTATCGTCTGGTCAAACCCAAACGGGCTGCCCATGGCAAGGACAACATCGCCTGACCTCACGCCATCGGAATCCCCTAAGACTGCGGTGGGAAACGGCCCCTCACCATCAAGTCGCAAAAGCGCTAAATCAGTGGATTTATCCACATTTACAACCTTCATTGGATATTCTTTTGCCCCGCCAGCGCCATATACCGTACCTTTAAAGGAGACAGCGCCTTCGATTACATGAAAACTGGTAAGCACAAACCCTGTTGGCTCAACAATTACGCCTGAACCCACCCTTGTGTAATTTACTACCGGCACACCGGCTACCAGATTGGGGACGGTCTGCATCTGTCCGCCTGCCGCAGGGGCCGGGTCCATTGGCTGGGTACTGTTTATAACTACATCGATGCTTACCAAAGACGGCCTCACAGTCTCAATTATATTGTGATAACTGTCCTGCACACCGTTGGCGACGGTTGTTGGCCCTGCTACCGTATTGTAGTACTTATTGGGGACTGCCTTACCTGCCATCTTATTGTTTATCATCTTTTTAATATCATCTGTCTCTATCAAATTCTTAACTATACCGCCTTCTCTGTAGCTCTCAAACAGTGTCCAGCCCAGGGTGACAGTCGCAAGGAGGCAAAGCGTCCATATCCACGGCTTAAAACTCCGTGGGCAGCTCACCTGTGGCTGCTGCGGCGAAAACCCTCTTGAGTCGTTTTGTTTATAATCGTTTCTTGTCTCTGCCATATCGTTCTCCTATCGGTCTCTTTCGCTAGCAGTTTCGTCCTGAGGCATCTTCCCGTTGAAATTTTTGACCTTCGCCTTTAGTCCAGTGTTTCTTATACCCGCAACCAGGGCAACAAAACCACCAAACAGCAGCGCCACCGGCAATACGGCCAAAAACACATCCACTACGTACCACCAGTACGTTACCATTCCCCACAGGCCAAGACACATTGCTATCAAACCAAACACTATACTCAGCATATTTGTACTCCTCTATCCTTAGATTACTTTTCAATGGGCATCCCATTGTATTTTTATATTAAACGGCTAAACAGCCTTTTCCTCCTTCTCCAGCGCCTGCTTAAAGTACTTAACGGCCTCCTCTCTCTGCCCCTTTGCCTCATATGCAAGCCCTATGCTCTGGTATGCCTTGATGAAGTTCGGCTTAATCGAGACCGCCTTCTTGTAAGACTCTATGGCGTTTTCGTAGTCAGACATGTTGTCATACACAAGACCGATCTTGTAGTATGCCTCGGCATAGGTGGGGTCTATCTTTATTGCCTCGTTTAGCGCCCACTGCGCCTTGGGGTTGTCGTCTACCATGAAATAGGCCGAACCTAAGTGAAAAAAGCAGTGTGCAGAGCTTCTGTCTAAATTCGTCGCCCTGCCAAGTGACTCTATGGCCTCATTCGGAAGCCCTACTTTCAGATATGTCCTGCCGATTTCATAGAGCGCCTCTGCGTTTACAGAATCTATGTCCAACACCTTTTTAAAACTCCTTATGGCGCCTTCGTAGTCTCCTTTATCTCTCAGCTTAACCCCTACGTCCATATAAATGCCCCTGGCGTCTGCCGGATTCAACTGCAACACCTTGTTGTAGCCGTTTACAAGTGTATCTAACAGCAATTTCCCTTTTATCGATACAGTCTTCAGGAACACCTTTAAGTCCCCTGTATCTACGTTAATCCCCATACATTGCCCTCCTCAGCGTCTATCTTCATATTATATTATTGAATGTCCCCAGATAATCAGCGCTATCCACACGTAAAACATCAACTGCTGCGAATGTACCAGCTTCATCTCCCTGTAATACCGGTACGGCCACTTAAAGTACATCATAGCGCCAACTACTGAAAGCCATATCGTTACTAAAAATGACATTTGCAGTACAATATTCCTCTCGTCTGCGTAGTGTCCATGGAAAAAAAGCACCCACAGCCCCAGAAGGTTTAACAATATGTGTACCTTCAGATAGCCTTGAAAAAACTGCGCTGTCTCCTTTGTCTGCCCTATGAGCTGCCTCGTTATTATCTTAGCCGGATAGTACGCGTTTGCTATGATAAAAAGTAACGCCGACAGCGTTCCCAAATAATCAGACCTCGGCATCAGTTCCAAAACCTCCATTTTTCAATCGGATAGGCCCTCACAAATACGCTGTCCAGACCATCGATTTTACTTAGTATTATCGCCTTTACCTGCTCTATCATCGTATGGGTCTCTAATACGGTATACGTACTGGCTACCTCTATGTCGATATCAACAGCACATTTTTGCCCCATACAGCGCGACCTTATCGCCCGCACGCCCTCGATTCCCTTTACCCTTTGACAGATGTGCTTAATGTCCTCAAGCGTCTCTCTGTCCATCGATATATCAATCAGGCCGTGTACGCCCTTCATAAACATCTCAACACTTATGTGAAACACGAATATCGACACAACCAGCGCCGCTATCGTATCCGAATATATAAATCCCATCTTCGTCCCTATCAGGCCAAGCAGCACTGCCACGCTTGTAAGGCTGTCGGCCTTACTCTCTGCCGCGTCGGCAAGCATGGCGGGGCTGTTTAACTGCTGCCCTGCGCATGTGTTTGACGTGTACATAAGCCAACTGTAAAATAACGATATAATTGTCGCCACCAGGGCTGCGTTGCTTGGAATGGCGTGCGAGCCGTGCTTAAAACTGTGCAGGGCATCAAGCAGGATTAAACTTGCGCACAGGAATATGAACAGGCTTGCCGAGATAGTGCTTATGTACTCCACTTTGCCATGACCGTAAGGGTGACCCTCGTCTTTTGGTTTGCCCGAAATCTTCAGCGCTATGAGTACAAACACTGACGATATAGTGTCTGCTATGGAATGCACAGCGTCAGCCATAAGCCCCTTGCTGCCGGTCAGCCCGCCCACTACAAACTTAAAAATAGAGATTGTAAAATTCCCTATCGCACTCAGTATCGGCGACCACTTGCCGCATGTCGTACACTCAGGATACTTCATCTGCTCACCTTGTCGAATATTTTAGTAAAGTCCAGTCGCGCAACTTCTGGCACTATCTCCGCGCCCTTTTCAACACCGTTAAACTGTGCCCTCTTAAAATCATACAGCCGTGCCACGATATTATAGGGGAACAACCTCAAAAACGTATTGTACTCAGCAA
Source organism: Nitrospirota bacterium (assembly GCA_039908505.1). Taxonomy (GTDB): domain Bacteria; phylum Nitrospirota; class Thermodesulfovibrionia; order Thermodesulfovibrionales; family Magnetobacteriaceae; genus Magnetominusculus. The sequence goes on along the minus strand of JAMOAZ010000022.1, from coordinate 83,285 downwards.
CGGCGTCATTATAGTGCAGCCTTGCTAATACCACGTTTTGCTCTGCCTTCATTATGGTCTCCATAAAGTATAAGTAAGGCCCCTTGGCCTTTAGCGCTGGGGCGGCCTCGGCCAGCGCCCTGAGTTTGCTCAGGAGAACTGAGACCTCATCCTGCATTTTCGCGGCTGTATTTAAATCTGCCCCGGTTCTGATTGCGCCGTTTAATCCAATGAGTAAGTTAAAGAGCTTTTTCTCTGTTTCAACGTATGTGTTCACGGCAGAGGTAGTCCTTTTATACACCTCGGCGCGCCTCTGAAGCTCTACGTCAAGCTGCCCGTGCGATATATGCAGGAAGTGTTCCTCATCGACTAACCTGTTATACAAAAACATCGATGAAACGATCTTCATCATAAACACCGTCCCCAGCGCGTATAACAAGTATCTCATTCTATTGGCTTTCATAATTCGCTCTCATATCGGCCTAGTTCGTCGTCATCTACCCATGTGCTAAAATACTTTCTTGCCTGATTTCCTATCATCATCGTGGTTGCCGCGTTTACAGACACCCCAATAGGGATGCCCAGTAAGGGTATAAACTTGTACCACTTACTTAGAAGCCGTGGGATAAGTTTCTCCGCAACCTCAGCGGCTGCCCTTGCCAGTCCGGTTTTTATATAATCTGAGGCAAGCGTGTCCACAGTCTTTCTCAGCACACCAGCCGTTACTGCCTTTGCCGCCGCCGCAGAGCCGGAAAATCCAACAAGCGCCAGCGCTGCCGCCTTCAGCTCTTCCTCATCCATATTAACGTCATATGCCACTGAAAGCGCATAGCACAGCTCTATCTGCATCCTTAATACCAGCGCCAGGTCAACTGCGCTGCCAATTAATACTGTGCCGATAGTCCCTACTACGGGCAGTGTTGCCGGGATTGAGGTCAGCCCCCCTATGCCTCCCGCTTTAATGGCCGCGTTTTTTATTAGTTTACTGCCAATGGCGTAGGCTATGTACTTGTGCGGCTTTGTGCCGCCGTGCTTTAAGTCGTATTCGTTTATCAGCTCTTTGACCTCCCGCCTGATTTCCGGCAGGTATGTCCCCGAGACGGTCAGTATCTTATCAAACCAATCGATATCTTCAAACTTGTTATCCATTGCTTAATTTCCTTTTCATCCCTTTAATTAAGGTATATACGGCTCTACAGCCAGATTAATCCCAACTATATTATCGACGCGCTTCATAAGCGTCTCCTCCACGTGACGGCCAATAAGATAGCCGTTGTCAAGCGTCTTGCTATGGTCAACCTTTATCACTATCTCTACCCATATGCCCTGCCCTACTTTTCTTGCATTTATCGAGGCAACACGCTTAACCCCGGGGACAAGCCCGGCAAAGTGGTTCATCTGCCGTATGACAGCCGGATTTATTGACGAATCCATTATGCCCTTTAACGAATCATTGAGCATCGACGAACTAAGCCTTATAAGGTCAAGCGTCTCAATAACGGCAACCAGCGGGTCGGCGAAATAAAACCCAAACCTTGTAGCAACTATTGCCACAGCAACAAATGCTGAGGACACAGCATCAGAGTGGTTGTGCTTTGCATTTGCCAGCATTGCAGGACTGCCGCGCCGCTGCCCCACACAGTGCAGATACGAAGACAGTTTATAATTGGCAATAACCGACACAATCGCCGCCCAAAATGCTATAAACTTTGGCGGCTGCACCGTTCCATGAAACGCGCCCCACACATCCTTTACCGAATGTATAAACAAGAACAACGTGCCGATTATTATCAGCAGACTTATCAGAAATATTGCAACGAACTCTATCTTGCCGTGACCATAGTGGTGGTCGTCGTCTGCCGGTTTGCCTGAGATTTTCACCCCGATTAACACCACAAGCGACGTCATAAAGTCCTTGAACGAATACAGGGAATCGCCAATGACGGCCTTACTGCCGCTTATGATACCGACAACCAGCTTAAACACAGCCAGCAGGAGATTCGAGGCAACGGCTATGCCGCTGGCCTTTCTCTCGCAGTTGTAGCACTGCGCGTAGGTTAAATTATCTTGTGACAGTTTGTGCATTGCCCTCTGTCCCTGTGGGGCGGTGCTGCCCCCCACTTGATTGGCGGTGGTACTACTGTTAGCACATCGCCCGCGTCCTTTGCGAGCTGCCCGGTGTTTTTAACCGTCTTAGAAATGGCATGGCACTTGGTGCATGGGCCGTAGTAGCCGTGCGGTGCGGTGTCAGTAGGAAGTATCATAGGGGCAGCCTCCATTTGCGCTATCCCCAGGACATCCGCTGCCTCTACTGCAAATTTATTGAGCGCCCCAGCCCTGTAAACCGTTACAGTGGCACGTTTAGCATTAGCAGCCGGCATTGTTGCAGCCCTGAAAGTAGACAGGTCTGTTACCGGAACATCGTTGATTGCCGTAATGACATCCCCTGCCAAAATGCCTGAGTTTGCCGCCACAAGCGTTACCTCATCAATAAGCACACCATTTACGCTGACCGGGACGCCGTTTGCCGCCGCGATTGCCGGAGTAAGGGGAATGGTCTCAAGGCCTATCCAGTGGCCTTCCTGAAGCACCATCTCTATTGGTGATACGGCCGACGATGTGTTGGCCGGTGATACAGCACCTGTTGCTGGGGTCTGATTTATCGGATTAGTATCTAATTGCGGGGCGTAGACTCCCTGTGTGCCGGGTTGAGTTTGCGGCGCGCCCGGGTCATAGAACTGACCATACGGATCTGCCCCGTTTAGTGCGTTGGGGTCTTGGGCCTGTCCAGCCGGGTTAGCCTGCTGCCACGCGACTATCTCCGGCGTCTGGGCGTTTTGCCGGACATTTTTAATAATCCCATCACGCCGCCCGTCCAGGTTTAAGAACTTGGCCGGGTTGAAAATCAGCAGATATGCCGCCGTGCAGATTATCAGCCCGATTATCAGATAATTCAAATATCGCCAGAGATGGTTCATCGCTTAGTTCTCCATGACCCCGCTGTTTGGCTCCATAAGACTGTTGAATTTATCCTTTATCTTTGTCGCTAACTTACTTGCCATCTCCGGCTCCTGCCTCTGAAATATCTCATAAAACAGAGCGCTCACAAATACCCCTAAAAACACCCCTGCCAATATCTTTGACATCTCTCATGCCTCCTTATATAGCACGCGCACGTGTGCGTGTAAGCTTATTGTGTCTGTTCAGATGCGTCCTCAGTGTGTTAGTGCGATTCTTCATGCGTGTGTGGCTCATCAGTGGTCTCTTCATGCGATTCTTCGTGTGTATGTGGTTCGTCATGGGTATGCAGTTCGTCATGCGCGTGAGGTTCGTCATGCGCCTCTTCGTGTGTATGTGTCTCTTCGTGTACCTCTTCGTGCGTATGTCCTTCGTCATGGGTATGACCTTCATGGACATATTCTTCATCATGGGTGTGCAACTCTTCGTGTGTGTGTACATGCCCTTCGTCATGCGTATGAGCTTCATGGACGTGCCCTTCGTCGTGCCCTTCGTCATGGGCGTGCATCTCTTCATGGGTGTGCGTATGCCCTTCGTCATGCATATGAGCTTCGCCCAGCGTGCCTGAACATGAGCATACAGTACTTGCAGGAGATAACCTGCTCTGACGCTCTGCAACGAACTCATCATATTTCTTTTCTGTCTCATCGAGAGCGACCAGTATCTCCCTGATATTTTCATCTTCAAAAATGATCTGCTCCGGGGCGGTCTTCCTCAGCTCGGCAACCCGCGCCCCAAGGTCGTTTATCAGCCCCTCTTTTCTCTTTTTCAGAAAATGAATATCATACGTGAGAATAACCCCTTTGGCCGAACACCTCGCAGCCTCAGATACCTTGTCTATCATATCCACGAAATAATCACCTAAATGCTCCATCCTATGTCTGAAATCTGTCTGCATCTAAAACCTCCTGTAAATCATTCAATTAAAAATCCCTTATCTCTTGTTCCATCTTTCTTTTCTTTATCTTTTGCTGAATAGCCTTAAAAATCAAAAACCCTACTATGGTTAAAGCTGAACCGGCTGCCATGCTTACAACAATTATCGCGCTCAAGTGCATGTGGATGGGGCTGCCTATGAAAAACTTCATGGGCACTGGAACAGCATTCTGGTCGATAAACACTGCACCAAGAAATAGCACAGTTATCAGAGGTATAACCAGCTTCTTAGTTAATATCTTGTCCATAGTGCGTTAGTTTCCTAAGTTCCAGGCCATCTTAGTTTTTCACCTTATTTTGCCCTATCTTCAGTTCGTGCCAGTACTCATCAGGCATGTCCTTACACAGCATCAGCGCACCGTTTGCCCCGGCGTAAAGCGGCTCCTCTACCCTTGTCACCCGGCCGTAGCCCAGCTTTTCTATCATAAAGTCCTCTATCTCTTTCTTTAAGCCGACGATCTGGCTTCCACCACCGGCAAGTATGACATTCTCCTTAAGGTGCACCTGAAACTCTGGATCATATGATGCAATAAGCTTCCTTATGCCCTCTACTATATCTGGCACAATCGCCTTACACGCCATCCTGAGTTCGGCAGTCACGTCATGCTTTACGGGTTTACCCTTTACGGGCAGCTCAATAAATATGCTGTCGCCGCGGTCTGATATACTTGAGTTTTCCTCTTTAAATTTCTTAACCATATTCAGGGTAAAATTCGCTTCTGTGTATTTTTTCGAGAGCAGCTCGTAAAATATCTGATCAACATAGTCTCCGGCCTTCATTGTCGTTATCTGGTCTTCATCAGTTGGCATTGTCCCGTGCATCCTGCATAAATCTACCGTCCCTGCGCCTATGTCCACAATAAAGGCATTGGTCAAGAGACCAAGCCCATAGGCCACTGCAAAAGGCTCAGATACATACATCACATCATCGAGTATGCCGCGGGCTATCTCAAGCATTGCCCTTTTATTTTTTCTGCTTGCAAGGGCCGGCGTCCCAAGCACGCCTCTGACAAGCACATTGGCAGCACCGGCAGGATCAGCCTCTACTGTAAACTCTATCAGACGCTTCAGGAGCGCCCTGGCTGCCTCTATTGCCTTTCTATATTCATGCGAGTTCTCATCCAAATCCTGCGAAATCTTAAGCATCCCCTTGTCAAACGGTCTGTGTATCTCAAGAGACATCCTGTGCTTTAACGCCTCGTCTCCAAATACTATGTCTTTGCCAAGCAGCTTCCTTGACACAGCATCCTTTGGATAACCCACGATGCTCGCAAGATATGTCCTGACTCCATTGTCACAGGATATGACACTCCTTGATGTACCCAAGTCTATACCAACATTAATAACCCTCTTACCAACCATCTTCACAGTCTCCTTGCCAGTGTAATAAGTTAGTCTTATTTTTGAATCCGGTTATTATAACAGTTTGGTATATACTGTTTCCTGCCTCAATTATTATTTGAGCCTCCATGTCCTGGTTAATTCTTTTCACCATTTTTATCTTCAACAATCAAATCGATGTTTTCATTTACTATATTTCTCAGAAACGCCAGCCTGTCTTCCGTAAGTTTCTTGCCCTTGACGTGCAAGCCTTCGTTGGTGGCAATTATGCCGTGCTTCTCAAGGTAAGATAATCTCTCCTCAAGCTGGGTAAGCCTTGAGTCAAGCGCTTCAAGTCTTTTGCTGCGGCAGACGAACAGCTTTTGCACTGCCTGAGATGCAGCAGTCAACCCCTCTGACAACCCGCTTACAGTCTTTTCAAAGGCAGCCCCGGCAATCTCCTTAACCGGAGTGAATACCGCAGGGCTGGCAGCTTTAGCAGCCGGTTCAATGACAGACGCGGCAGCAGTGCCTCCCCTTTTTATGTAACTGAAGATAACAAGGCCGGTATACTCGGCAAACGCATATGTATATAGCCACGATTCACTCAGCACATCAGCCCCGGCGTCCAGATACTTCTTACCTTTGTCCAGCATATCCCAATACCTCCTCGTTTATACCTGCCTGTATACTAGCCTGAATCAGCATTGCAACAAATATCAATATAACCAGTCCGCCCAAACGCCGTTATTAGAGACGTTATTAGAGACGTTATTAGAGACGTTATTAGAGACGTTATTAGAGACGTTATTAGAGACGTTATAGCCGCTAGTGTATCGCCTAAGCCCCTCTTTTGTCAAGTGATTTCTTTTTAGTTTTCTCTCCTAATCATTTTTATTATTTCACCATTTCAATTACTGATGGCGAAACCAATACCCCTCACAACCCATCGTTTTACTAACTTCAATGCCCCCTGTGGCACACTCATCGCTTGCCGGTTTACTATGTTTCATCAAGCGAAAGTATCATAAATTAATTTCACAGACTTGTCTATATGTATAATAATTATACTGAATAAAAAAATGACAAATATCTATAACGAGTTCGTAACTTTTCTTACATCAATGAGTTTATCAAATGCCCTGCCGGAGTCTATGGCGTCTGTGGCAGCCTGCACAGCATTTTTTATATCATAGCCTTTGCCTGAGACCATCAGGCCAGCTGCGGAGTTCATCAGGACAATATCACGGCATGGCCCCTGATTGTCTCCCTTAAGTATATCCAGCGTTATTCTTGTATTTTCCAAACTATCGCCGCCCTGAATTGCCTTAATATCTGCGCATTTAAATCCAAAGTCTTCGGGGGAAAATTCGATATTTTCAACCTGTTTAAACTGGCCATCCCTAAACCCTGACACAAACGTCCTGCCCGTTATGGTTATCTCGTCAAGGCCGTCCTCGCCGTGAAAGACCAGGAGGTCTGTTGTGCCAAGATTTCCCAGCACACAAACGAGCGGCTCAAGCAGTTCCCGAGAAAAAACGCCCATTATCTGGCGCTTCGCACCGGCTGGATTTGTCAGCGGCCCAAGTATATTAAAAATCGTCCTGACTGCTATCTCTCGCCGCACCGGGGCGGCATGTTTCATTGCGGGATGGAACACCGGGGCAAACATAAATCCAAACCCTGTCTCAAACAAACACTTCTCTACCATCTCCGGCGGCAGGTCTATCTTCACACCCAACGCCTCAAGCACGTCGGCGCTCCCCGAACGGCTTGACACAGAGCGATTCCCGTGCTTGGCAACCGGCACACCGCAGGCGGCAATCACTATTGCTGCCGTTGTGGATATATTAAACGTATTTAACTGGTCGCCGCCCGTTCCACACGTATCTACAGTACCTTCGGGGACCTTTATGCGTGCGGCCTTTGCCCTCATCACGCGTGCAGCGGCGGTTATCTCTTCAATTGTCTCGCCTTTCATTTTTAATGCCGTAAGAAATGCCCCTATCTGTGCAGGTGCGGCCTGACCTTCCATTATCTCAGTCATTGCGGCGGACATCTCATCTTCTGTGAGAGAAACGCGGCACGTGAGTTTGCTTATGGCTTCTTTAATCATTGCTTATTTATCCTTTGATTTGTCGGCAAGGCAAAGGAAATTCTTCAGGATTGTCTTTCCGACCGTCGTCAGAATAGACTCAGGGTGAAACTGAACGCCCTCGACCAGGAACTCCTTATGGCGCACACCCATGATTTCATGTTCAAGCGTCCACGCGCTTACTTCAAATTCCGGCGGCAGCGTCCCCGGCTTAATTACCAGAGAATGATAGCGCGTTGCAATAAACGGCTCTTCAATCCCATCATAGATAGACCTGCTGTCGTGGTGAATCTCTGAGGTCTTGCCGTGCATGAGCCTGTCTGCCCTTACTATAGATGCCCCGAATGCCGCCCCGATTGATTGATGCCCCAGGCAGACGCCAAGTATTGGGATAACTCCAGCAAACGCCCTGATAACATCAACCGACACCCCAGCCTCCATAGGAGTACACGGCCCCGGGGAGACGACAATCGAGTGTGGGGCAAGCGCCCTTATCTCATCTATTGTGATGCGGTCATTCCTGTACACCTTTACATCCTGCCCAAGCTCACCAAGGTACTGAACCAGGTTATAGGTGAACGAATCGTAGTTGTCTATCATTAAAAGCATAAAATACCCCTATGGCTTCCCCGGCCTTTTCGGATTTAAAAACTGTGTCTTAGCCATTTGCAGTCTTAGCCATTTGAACGGCGCGCATCATACCTTTGGCCTTGTTTACGGTCTCATTATATTCGCCTTCGGGGGTTGAGTCTGCCACAATGCCAGCCCCGGCCTCAACATAGACCGTACCATCTTTTATGACCAGAGTCCGAATGGTTATGCACATATCCATTGCCCCGGAAAAGCTGAAATAACCAACAGCTCCGGCATATGGCCCCCGATGCACCGGTTCAAGCTCATCTATTATCTCCATCGCCCTGACCTTCGGGGCGCCTGTTACCGTCCCCGCAGGGAAACACGCTCGCAGTACATCAAAGGCGTCAAGGCCATCGGTAAGCGTCCCCTCGACATTCGACACAAGGTGCATGACGTGGCTGTATCTCTCTACACACATTAAATCTGTAACCTCAACCGTACCCGGACGCACTACGCGGCCCACATCGTTTCTGCCTAAATCTACGAGCATAATGTGTTCAGCCCTTTCCTTTGGATCAGCCTTGAGTTCATTTTCCATTGCGAGGTCTTCCACGTCGCTTCTGCCACGCGGCCTGGTACCGGCTATTGGCCTGAGAATCACGCGGTCTCCCTCAAGTCTGACAAGTATCTCAGGGGAGGAGCCGACAATGGCGGCGCTGCCAACATTAAGATAAAACATATAGGGAGAGGGGTTTATCACCCTGAGTGCCCTGTATATGTTAAACGGTTCTACGTGTTCATCTGCCTCGAAGCGCTGTGCGATGACTATCTGAAAGGCATCACCTGCCCTGATGTATTCCTTTGCCTTATCAACGGCGCTAAGGAAATCCTCGCGCTTAAACGATGACCTATACTGCACGTCGGGATAGTCATAGTTTACGTCAAGTCTGGGCAGTTCAGCGGTCTTACCAAGCGTCTCTATAATGGAATCTATCTTGGCTGTTGCCTCTTTGTATGCGGCCTCTGGAGTGCTGTCTAAATGGGCGCTGGCCACTACCTTAATTACCTGTTTGAGATTATCAAAAATCAAAACGGTATCCATCGTCATAAAAAACATATCAGGGAGGCCAAGCGATGGTTTATCAGTGATGTTGAGCCTCTCGAAGAACTGCACATTCTCATAGCCCATGAACCCAACAAGGCCGCCGTAAAAGCGGGGCAGACTGCTTAGGGTTACGGCAGAATATGTATTAAGCTCTTCGCGCAGGGCGCCAATTGGGTCATCAGCAACCATTGTTGAGCTGATGCAGCTGCCGCCTGATTGCAGGTCAATTGTTTCTATCGTAGTTCCTGAAGACTTAAATATCCTCAGCGGGCTTACGCCTAAAAAAGAATATCTCGCCCATTTCTCCCCGCCCATAACGCTCTCTAGCAGGAACGAGTACTCTTTTTTTATCTTATAGAAGGCAGAGACCGGAGTTTCCGCATCGGCAAGAATCTCCTTATAGACGGGAATAAGGGTAGTCTTCCCACTCCCGGGGTCTGCGGAGCTGGTCATCTCCTTAAATTCTTTTATTGCTGGATAATACATATTGACAAATATAATCCTTTTCCTGTAGTATAACTATTGTGTAAGACACAACGCTATTATGATACAGCTAAAGCGTTGAAAGATACAAGAGATATATTAGGGATATTTATAGCAGCAGGGATTTGTTAAGCGGGCGTAGCTCAGTGGTAGAGCATAACCTTGCCAAGGTTGGGGTCGCGAGTTCGAGTCTCGTCGCCCGCTCCAATAGATTCTGCGGTCAGTGAATTCTACTTATATTATGGTGTAACAGCAGCTCAGTCATTAAATCGAATTAGTTCACATTTCCGCTGACAGCGTTATCCTGCCGCCTTTACCTTACCCCGTTGATAACGGAGGTTGTCAAGACAAGAGTTGACTATTTTAATCAAATTGGTTATTATAGTTAAAAACGGAGGGTTATAGTATGGTTGTAAAAGCAACGGCAGTTAAAACGCACTTTGGTAAATATCTCGAGGATTCTATTAAAGACCCTGTAACCATAGAGAAGTCTGGTAGAAAGGTAGCCGTCTTATTATCTATAGAGGAATACGAAAGATTAACCACCATTGAAGATAGCTACTGGGCTGAAAAAGCAGCCGAGGCCGAAAAGGAAGGATATTTAAGTCAGGAAGAATCTATCGAAGCTCTGAGGTATAAGCCTTAACGTGCTAACCCTCCATATAACAAGGCAGGTTAGGAGCTTCCTTAGAACCCTCGATTCTAAGCAATATGCTCAAATAACGAGGAAAATCTTTGCGGATACCGGCACAGCCAATGACTCTAAGAAATTAAAGGGCTATGACTACTTAAGAGTGGATGCAGGCGAATACCGCATAATCTACAAAGTAGAGAATAATTGTGTTTATGTACTGCTTATAGGTAAGCGCAACAATGGCGAAATCTATAAATTCTTAAAATAGGCTGACCTCCTGTTTCAATTTGAGTTTTGAAACTGGATAGATTAAGGCCAAGTTGGATAAGGGTTAATTGAAGATGTCCTTGATATTGAATTGCAAACCTTCGATGACCTTAGACGCAACTGAACCTTCAATTTCGGCAAAGGAGTGTATCTCGTATTTTTCGTTTTCCAGCGTTAGAATTTCAATAGTCAAAAACTCAGGTAATACCATCCAATACTCAGGTACTTTGTACCTTTCGTAGATATCCCTCTTGACCTCGGTATCCCTATTATATGTGCCAGGAGATATTATCTCACAAACCATATCAGGCACACCTCTGATCCAGTCTTGTGCTATATTCATGTTTTCTTTCTTTATAAATAATATGTCAGGTTGAAGTCTATTGAAGCCTTCCTCGAGGATAATATCAAGAGGTGAAAAATATGTATACCCTATACCTGTCTGTTCTACAAACCTGTCTATTTTTCTAAACAGATTGACAGCAATATTCTGATGTCTAAAAAATGGACTAGGACCCATAACTTCCTCTCCATCGATGATTTCCGTTAAGTCTAAATCTCTGGCTTGCATATGTAGGGATTATATCATTTGTGTCGAGGGCTTGTCTATTATGAACAAAACTCATCTTTTCCCCTATTTTACATTTTCCCTATTTTACATTTCAAATGTATCGTGATTGGATTTGAAAATAACGACCACTAAATTATACATTAACTCAGGGGGAAATCAGGTTTCCTTAGTGTTTTCAATATATCGCATCGCTTCTTATAGGATTTGAACTTCCCGGTCAAGAGTTACCTTATAGCGTTCATAGACCGTATCCTCAATCAGTTTTGCAAAGTCTATGACCTCGGTAAATGTTGCATCGTCATAGTTAACAACTGCAAGCGTATGATTTGGGGCAAGTCCAACCCGTCCTTTTCTGAAGCCCTTACCGAAACAATTATCAATGAGAAAAGCAGCTGAGAGCTTTACCTCAGAAGAGTCCGACTGCGGCCAATACCAGTTTCTATTTTGTGCAGCGCCATCTAAGACACCCATTATCTCATCAAAATGACCGGCTGATATAACAGGGTTTTTATAAAATGACCCGGCGCATTTAAACCGGCGATAACCTTCCAGTTGCAGCATTCCCTTGTGTTCTCTGATTTTCAGTACTGCCGTCCTGACCTTTTGCAAGGTTATATCGGCGTCCTTCTGAAAATATGCCTCCAAATCATGATACTTAACAGATGGTTTACCAACACGCTTTAAAGCAAATTTTACCGATATAATTATATACTTGCCAAACGCTTCTGAATTAAAAAAACTTTTTCTGTAGGAAAATTTACATTGGGCATTACTAAATCTGACAATATTTCCATCAGCAGTATCAACCGCAATGACCTCATCAATCAGACCCTCCACCGACTGCCCGTATGCGCCGATGTTCTGAACCGGTGAGCCGCCCACTGTCCCAGGGATTCCTGAGAGACACTCTACCCCAAACAGATTCTCACTGACGCATTCACTAACAAATCTATCCCAAACAACACCTGCTCCACAGGTCTTATAAACAGTCTCTCCATCTGTTGTAGTATCAGATTCAGTGTTTGCAATATGAATTATCAGGCCGTCGTAGCCTCTGTCACTGACTAAGAGATTACTGCCGCCGCCTAAGACATAAAATGGTACACCTTGGCGTCTTGCAAACTCAACAGATTCATAAGCGCTGCCGCTGTCCTCCGTCTTTACATAAAACCTCGCAGGCCCCCCTATGTTAAATGTCGTAAGCTCAGACAGAGGATAGTTTTCTAAAATATTTAAATTCATAGTAGATTAAGATAACAATTAAAGAGATAATTTTGCAAATCTGCTGCTGTGGTATCAAGACCACATCTTATCAATTTACGGTATCAAATGGAGTTCGTGGTCAATGGCGATGCTTAAGGGCGGCAACGCGATATTTACTGTATCCCAAACTTGACGAGAGGACACATCTTCATAGTCATGACGATAGATGTTACCAGCTCCAGCCATTTGTCGCCAAGCAATAGAAGGGTGCCTTTCTTTGATAGAATCAGGCAACCGGCGCGATGCTTCTGATATTATTTCAAGGCAACGAGTAACAGCATATATTATTCGCAGGTCTTTACTAAAAGACTCGTAATCCAATCCTTTGGTGAAATCAACAGCAAGTTCAATATGATAGCGGATGTCCATGAGAGCAGCACGAATGGAATTAAAAGGCATAACGTGTTTCAGTAGTTACAGTAGTGCGTACATGTGGTTTAAGAGCATCGAGATTGACAACATCTACTCGGCCTTGAAATAAACCAGCGATATATTCTTTAAGGTCAACATAGTCAAAGATGGTTATATGACTTTCAGGGTCAAACTCAAGCAATATATCGATGTCGCTATCTGCGTGGTTGTCTTCGCGCGCAACTGAGCCAAACACAGCCACATGCCTAATGCCACGCGCCCGTAAAACAGCCTTGTTTTCCCTTAGCCTGGTAAGAACTTCCTGACTATTCATGAATTTATTATACCTTGCACTGCACCATCTTGACAACCTCCGTTGTCGAAGGGGTAATGACTAAACTGCTGTTACCCTGTAATCTGTGAATTTAAAAGTGGTCACGCCACTGGTATTGCAACGCTGAACGTAGTGCCCTCTCCAACTACGCTTTCACACTTTATATTACCTTTGAAGGTCTGCGTTATTAGATTGTACAGTATGTGCAGCCCTAGTCCGGTGCCGCCGCCTGCCCTGTTTGTTGTAAAAAATGGATTAAATATCTTGCTCAGATTCTCCTTTGGTATCCCCTTGCCGTTGTCGCTGTATTTTATCAACAAAGAATCGCCGGTTTTTGCTATCTCTATGGTAATGATTCCCTTGTCTTTATCATTGAAGGCGTGCATGAGGGAGTTTATCACAAAGTTTGTTATAATTTGAGCAATTGCGCCGGGGTAGCTGTTTATCTCCAAATCCGCCGCGCACTCAAGCCTTACCTCACACGCGGTTTGTTTTAACTTTGGACTGAGACTTGTTATCACCTTCTCTATGTAATCCCTGACTTTAAACACACGCATTTCATGTGAGGTCTGGTCGGCTGAGACCATCTTGAAACTCTTGACCAGTTCGCTTGTTCGCTCAAGATTGGTCAGTATCAACTCACTGGATTTTGTGGCGTGCGTAAAATATGTGAAAAGCTCATCCTTCTTTGCGGTCTTATTGTTAATAGCGGCAGAGAGTTTGCTTGTCACGTCCTGCAGGTGAGACGCCGTGGTTACGGCTATCCCTATAGGGGTATTTATCTCATGCGCCACGCCTGCCACTAGTCCGCCGAGGGCTGCCATTTTCTCCGCCTCTACCAATTGACTCTGGCTCTGGCGCAAGGACTCTTCCACTTGTTTGCGCTTTGCTATATCTTCCTGAAGCTGCTGGTTTGTAGTATTGAGTTCGTTTGTGCGGGCGCTGACAAGTTCTTCTAAGTGATTCTGATATTTTATCAATTCCTTCTGGGCCTTTATTCGCTGAATGATGTTAAAGAGCAGGATAACGATGAATATAACCAGACCTGTCATAACCGCGGCAACGCCCCAGATAATGTGCTTGTATTTGTAATAGAATGTCTCAGGCTTGTTTATGACAGTGGCCCCGGGTGGCAGGGCCTGGATATCGATTTTAAATCTCTGAAGCGCGTTATAGTCGAACATAAATTCATTCGGGCTTTTCATAACTACTGGAATATCACCTGGCTTCTCGCCATTTAAGACTCTAAGGGCAAGCCTGGCAGCCTTCTCACCCTGATAAAAACTGTTTTTTAACATACCGCCAACTATCCCGTAACCCAGCATGTAGTCCACTGCCCCGTACATGGGGACATTCGCTGCACTGGCAATTTGAGGAATCGCCTCAGACGGCGTGTATAGTTCGCCGCTTTTGTCTTTAAAAAAAGACAAGTAAAACACTGCGCTATTTTCTGGATTAAGGTGACTGACAACGTCCATGACCTCCTTGAGTGTAGAGTTATCTAAGAAGGTAAAATTCACCGAACTACTGTAGCCGGAGGTCTTGTCTATGAATTCTTTTTGCAATAACGCCCCTGTGGTCATCCTGTCGTTTACCACTGTGAATGACTTTAGTTTAGGGTTCAGTTTCAGGGCAATATCAATCGTAGATTTAAAATCGGCCTCTTCATTGACCCCCGTAAAATAATCGTATCCCGCAGTTTTAGAACCATTAAAATTATTAATCCCGCAGAAAACTGCCGGTACACCGGTGAAAAGTTCTTCATGGTATTCTTTTACAAAGTCCAGCGCGTCGTCATCTGTTGCTATGATTACATCAAACCTGATTCGCTCGTACTTGTACTTATATATCTCTTTCAACATACCCCAGTATTTATCGTCGTTTGCTACTTTTGAATCCATGTACTCGGTATGAATGGCGATGCCGCCCTGATTTCCAAGAATGGACTCTATCCCCTTTACCTCGTTATTTGTCCATGAGTAGCCGTAGTTATAGGAGTTGATAATCAGGACATGTTTTTCCTGCTTGCCGGAGGCATCAGGACAGGACGCGCTCAACAGGATTACTAAGACGATAAGCAGGCTTCTCAGCCTGGCACGCCATACATTATGCTTTGGCACACGGTCTATCATGCAAGGGTATTGAAAAATGTCTCCGACCTCAGCCCCTGTCTCAACGACTCGACAATCAGTATCTCGTTCGGGACAATGTTGCCAAGATTTACATTAGCGCCGAATCTGTTGATAAAATAGCTCTGGTTTACGTGTCTGGGCGCCTCGAAAATTAAATCCTTACTGTCATATGATTCCACTATTGCATCAAAAATATTCAGCCTCAGCGTGCCATCCTCCTGAAATATTCCACCGGTACCAGTGGCCCTGGCCTCTATTATAACATAAGCACAACCCGCGTCTTTAAGCCTCTTTATTTCGTCTATCCACTGAGTATCTGTCATTAAATCAGCCGCCTTTGGAGATTTGGAGCCAACCTCACCTACGACTGTAAAGTGTCTGTATTTTTCACGTACAGACCCTATTATCTCTATACGGTGATTTATATCGATAGAAAGAGTCCCTGCTGAGACTTCAATCCAATCAACCCCAAAAGATACAAGATAATCGCAATACCTATCAATAGAACTTTGGTTGAAAAACTTCTCGAACAGTGTGCCTCCGAAACAGACTGCAACGCCAAAGTCCTTATAGAGCTTCACCTTCTCTTTGAGATATGGCACGATATAGGCTGAACCAATCCCAAACTTTGCAATATCGATGAACTGACTATAGTCTTTCAGGTATGCCTCCAGATAACCCAGCGGAAGGCCCAAATCCATTATAGCGGTAATACCGTGTTTCCTCGGCTTTTGTATTCTTGCAGGTAATTTTAGCGACATAAGTCCTCCTTAGTTTTTATAATTATCTGTAGACCGTGCAAATACCTCATACACCTCAGGAAGTTCTATTCCCCTTGCCGTAAGCATACCCTTACGCATGGCAACGATAAACTGCTCGTTAAGGCGGATTGGAATATCACGTGGAGATGTATGCTTGTCTATAATATCTACTGCCATAGAAGCGGCAGTCTCACCCTGCTCAAATGGTGACACCCCTACAGATAACATGCACCCGTCCTCAACATTAAAGAGGTTAAGGCCCAGTACGGGAACTTTAGAGTTTGAGTTCGTCCACTCTACCACCTCGTTTGGACGGACAAGTTCATCTTGTCCAGTCCCTGTTGAACGTTTAAGCGTCCTGTAGTTGGCTACCAATATATAGTCTGCCCTGGCGCTGCCCTCTGTTATGAATTTTTTCCACTGTGTAAAATCTCTGGCAACATATGAGCCAAGGAATTCAAACGGACTCCAGTCGAAGGCGTCGATGTATTTTTTGTCAATCGCAAGCGATGTAGAGTTGTCGGCTATATACATTATTTTAACAGTCCCTGTAGTCACTTGCCGTGACTTTTCAATAGTGTCAATGGTCTCTTTCATTGCCTTATACTGCTTGTGTTCAAGGATACCTGTTACATTTGTTGCCCCTTTGTAACCATAAGGGGAGTATTCTCCATTCAACCCGGCAAATACAATGTTTATTTTCGGATGGTTTACATAATATCTTCCAACCAGTTCTGAGGCGTCGTCATCAACGAGAATCAACACATCGGGCTGCCATCTTTGCACTGCCTCACGAGCCTGAATGGCTGCCTTTCGCTTGAAGGCCGGGGATGTATGGTTTTTAACATCCATATAATGCCACTTAATGGAATAGTTTGGATGTTTCTTTAAAACCCGCTGCAGTCCTACCGTTATATCACGGCACCAGGCATAGTCAGGGTCATAGCTGTGAATTACCAGTATTATAGGCTTCGTTATGCTGCTGAAAAGCACCACCGCAGTAGATAACAATAAGAAAATGACGATAAGCACATTTATTACCGCTTTTCTTCTCACAGGACTCCTATCATGGTCCAGAACGGAATCGACAAGTAAATGGCTGTAACTTTGACAAAAAACAGTAACAAATTTACTACGCTGACACTGCGTTCCTGCTGATTGACGACCGCTTTGGTGGCATTTCTGAAATTAGACAAATATGGGGCCTGAAACGGGAAGACCGCAGTCTCGGCAAAAAACAGAATGAGAAATCCCGTAAGCCATGTACTGATTCCACTTGCCTTTGCCAGGGGCAGGAGTGTTGCGGCAAAAATCAAGACCACTGCATTCATAGGTATTATTATTCTTACGACAAATATGGTTAAAGCAATCAGGACAACAAACTGACGAAAATCAGAGTGCATATAATTTGCTAGCCAGCCAAGATTCTTAACCACTATCAGGTCAATCTTCAGATAGTTCATTGTATTGACAAGCCCTATCATGCTCCCAAGAAGAAACAAAAATGACCAGTCTATTTTAGTCCTGAAATCATTTGGGTTGAGCACTCCGACAAACAGCAGGGCAAACATAATTGCAAATGCTACCCATGTCACGCTAATTTTTGTAATTGTCGCGGCGAACATGCCAGCGGCGAGGATTAGTATACCAAACACCGCTATCCATTCGACAACCTTAAGCCGCCCCATCTTTATTAGCTCATTATTTATGAAATCCTTGTTCACGTTCAGTTTGTGAAAAGACCGTAAATAGAGAGCAAGGATTATAAAAAACGATACAAGCATAGTGCCCGAAACCACCAATGAGGCATATGACCACTTGATAAATTGAAAGGACTGCTGTTCCTGAAGAGGAAGCATCCCATAAACTATCAGATTTAACGGCGTGCTGCTTAGAAATGACGCCGAAAGGAGGGTAATCCCGATTAAACTGCTTGCAAACAGCGCAGTCTTTGAGCGTGCCATTGTCCTTTCGTCAAGGTCGAGGCCGTTGTACGAGTGCGTAACTATCTCGTTTAGCACGGGGGCTACGATTGCCGCCCTGCCGGATATAACCGGCACGAGGGGCGTAAATATAAGCCCTGTAAAGAATAAACTTATCTGATACCAAAACGTGTTTGGAGGCATTATCTTTAACATCATCAACGAATACCTATGGCTCAGACCAGAAGTTACGATTACTGTCCCAAGCCCGAGTACGCTGACGGCAAGAAAAAACCCTTCAGATGCAAAACCAGACAGCACCACCTCGTTTGGGGCAAGGCTGAAAAGAATGAACATTAAAGTAGAAAACAGCCCTGGAACAAAATCCGGCAATATCTCCGTTATCCACATAACCAGTGTCACTGATACAACGGCGGCAAAGATTGAGCTTTCTCTATTAAACCCCGCCTTCTGCGTGTACAAATATACGGCCACCGGCACAATATTCGTCAGCAGCCAACCCGTGTATTCTCTCCATGAAACCGTCTTTTTTCCACTTACCTGTTGTTCCATGTTGGATGGAGAATGAACCGTTATCTCTTCCAGTTAAAACATAAGATAGTAATATCATCGGACTGCTCCGCGCCTGCTGTGAATTCACCCAATCTGCTAACAACGTTTTCTACGATTTCCTTAGATGACCTGCCGCTGTTTTCCCTAAGAAGTTCTACCAGCCTGTCCTCGTTGAAGAGCCTGTCCTGTGCGTCCATGGCCTCGGTAACACCGTCGGTAAAGAGAAATATGGTATCGCCGCTGGAGAATGTTAACTCATCGGCTGTGAAGCGCTGCTGGTCCATCAGCCCAAGTGGTATGGCAGACGCCTCATCAAGCGGTTTTACATCGCCTGAGCTGTAAATCATATACGGGGGGTTATGTCCGCCGTTGCTGAATGTACATATGCCTGTAGCAGTATCTATAATACCAAGAAAGACCGTTACGAACATGGACTTTTCGTTATCTTTGCACAAGTCAGCGTTGACCATTTGGAGGATTTCGCCTGGGTCAGTATAGACCCTGGCAATGACCCTGAGAAGCGTCTTTGTGACAGCCATGAAGAAGGCCGCAGGTACCCCTTTGTCTGCCACATCACCAACAACAAAGCACAGGCGTGTATCATCAATAAAAAAGAAATCATAGAGATCTCCGCCAACCTCTTTGGCCGGGCGCATGAAGGCATAGATGTCAATCCCCGAGGGTGTGGTGTCGGAGAAGTTTACGGGCAGCATCCCCGCCTGAATATCCTTGGCCAGCTTCATGGATTCCTCTATCTTGTGTTTCTCTATGTTTTCAAACGCCATGGAGATGTTGTTGCAGAATATTTCAATCATATTTCTGTCTATCTCATTAAGCTCCCTGTGGCTGTTGATATAGACCATGTTGTAGTGACTTGGTTTATTCCTGAAATATACGGCGCATGAGTTTCCAGCGAATATGCTCTTCTTTTGTGCCTCAGCGCTGAGGAGCATATCAAACTCCCCGGGTTCAAACACCTCGCTTGCAAGCCTTCCATTGTGCTGTCCATAGGCGCCAGTCCCCTTAACAATCGTGATGTTCCCTGTGGCGCTGCCAACAAGAAAGGATGAGTCCAGATGATATACAGAGTTCTCGTCAAGCCTCAGGAGCGAGGCCAGTTGAGTCAGAATGCCTGAGATAAAGTCCTCCATTGACTTGACTTCAAACAGGAATGGGAAGGCTACAATAATCTGTTCCAGCCCCCGCTTGGTACCGTTAATAGTAACGAGATTCCTGTAATCACGCAATGTGGCAATAATCGCAGTAAATAGTTTCTGTTTAGTGAGTTCATTTTTTGACTTATAGTCGTTGATTTCGTACTGCATGATTACTTTGTCTTCCGGGGCCTGTCCTGGCTGACCTGTCCTTAGAATAATGCGAACGAGATTGTTTTTTAGCGTATCGCGAATATATTTTACGACCTGAAGGCCGGCATCGTCGGTCTCCATGACCACATCCAGCAATATGACGCAGCAGTCGGGATTGTTTTCAATAAGTGTCTTAGCCTCTGCCCCTGTGTATGCCTGTAAAAAAGTGATTCCCTTGTTATCGAAGACTACATCCATCAGGCTCAGGATAGTTGCGTCATGCACGCCCGGCTCATCGTCAACGATCATGACCTTCCACTTGTCCTTGCTTACTACGGCACCGACATCACCTTCTGTTTCATCTGCGAATAAATCATCAAGATCGTCAATAGGCGGCAGCACAGAAGCGTCCATCATATCCTGCACGCTGCACACACACTGTTTACCAATATATCATGCGGCATTTCCAAACTCCTCGATCAGTTTTTTTCAACATTGATTGATATGGGAGTATACCACATTGACGGTATACCCGGCAACAGTTTGAAAAAAGGGTAGTGTCTCAGTAAGGATTTATGGGTAACTCCGGCAATGGAAGCGGGAATATCTAATCATGTATGGGATTATAGAGGAGACTGTAAACTTACTCAAATAATTTTGGGATATTGATTCCATCTTCTTTCTCTTCAGCAGTCTTAAATGTTGATGTTTGTGTCTGTGGAATTCTAATCCTCCCGCCATTTAGTAAGGCTTCAACTGTTAATATCTGAATTTTATCAAATTTATCGCGCCAGTCATCTTTATGATAGTATCCTTCCTCTTTCGCTGCTAAAAGCATAGGCTTAGTGACTTGTTCGGCAAAACAAACAAACACGCCGATATCAGCCTTTTGTTTGCTTACCACCTGGATAAATTCGCGCATGTTCTTAATATTTACTTTTCCACTTTTTACTTCAATTAAAGCTATTTCTTTTTTGCCACCATAGTCAAAGGTTATGTAACCATCCCATCCCCCATCAGCAGTTTTCTTTGGATTATGTATGCCACCTATCATAGTTTCGATTACCCAATCTTGAAATTTCAATCTGCCAAACTCTACTCCTTGTGCAAGTTGCTTAACAGAGGCCAAATCTTTTGGAAGGCCATCGATTTCATAGTTTTTTCGTACTTCTTCCCCATATCCATCCTTTAGTCGTCTTTCAATCAACCCGATTGCTAAATGTGAAATATCAACACCTATCCATTTTCTTTTAAGCTCTTCTGCTACTGTTACTGTCGTACCACAACCACAAAAAAAGTCAGCAACTAAGTCGCCCTCATTCGTACTTGCTCTTATAATTCGAGATAATAGAGGTTCAGGTTTTTGAGTAGGGAATAGTTGTTTAATGGGTGGAACCCTTCCAATGTCCCAAGTATCATCTCTTGCGACTCCATCTGAAGTCTCATCTTCCATTTCGGATGGAAGTCTGTGTCCAAATTCGTCATAGCCGGAAACTATCTTCTGATTGCCAAATCTTTTTAATGTTGAGGTTGTTCTATCCATCAAATCCACTTTATTAAAAACTCTATCATTACTTCCCGTTTTAGAAAAGAAAAGTATGCAGTCATGGTTCCTTTGAAATTGCCTGTTTCCTGACGGCCATTTCCTATAATGCCAAATTATTTCATTCCTGAAATTTTTATTGTCAAAAATAAGGTCACAGATGATTTTAAGATAATGGCTCATCGTGGGGTCGCAATGCAGATAAAAGCTACCGGTATCCTTTAGAACCTTGTGAATATAGTAAATCCGTATCGCCATTGTCGTAAGATAGGCAACAGCACTCTTTGATATATAAATAATATCTAAATTATCAAGAAATCTAAACAGACCAAGGTCGAGGTCTTTTAACTCTTCAAGAGTATCCTTATAAGAAATATTACTCCACGTATCGGCAAATGCCTCTTTCTGTGCCTTTGTATCTTTCAGGTCAGCAGATTCAAACAGGATGTTGTAATTCCGTTTAGAGTTGAATGGCGGGTCAATATAGACAAGGTCAATAAAACCTTGTGGGTAATCATTATGCAGCTTTTTCAGGACATCAAGGCAATCTCCGAAGTATAATTTATTCATTTAATATTATAGTATTCACATGCCAGATTACACAATGTTTATTTTAAACGGAATAAGAGACACAAACGTACACGCATATTTTAAAAAATATCAAACTGAGATACTATCAGCAAGAACCTGAAACAGAAGGAAATAACAGGAACAGCTTGAATCCTCCTGTTTCACTTTACCATGATTTGGGCCAGGGTTGGGACGTAAGTTCAGCCCTCGCCATACGCTCCGCACCTATATCTCATTTAACAGCAGTGATAATTGTAACCGCGCCTTCTTCGATTTGAATTCCAATATGCCTGAATCCGGCTGCACCTAACCACGCCTGATAATCCTCGAACAAGAAAGTGTCTCCATCAGATGTATGTAAAAGCATGTTGAGAGAAAACATTAATGGAAAAGTCTTTGCAGAGCGCTCTGCATCAGGCACCATCTCAGGTATAATGACCTTACCTCCGGGCTTAAGACAGCGGTATATCTTTTTCAATAATTCTTTACTGTGTACTTCTCCCTCCGAATGGCAAATGTGCCCAAGCAGGGCAATATCATAAGTATCTGCGCCAAAATTCAATTCACGAATATTGCCAGCCAGATAACTGTATTGAGATGCCACGTTGAAGCGCTCTACATATCCCTTTGTCATTTCCAGTACCTCGGGGAAATCAACAGCGGTAACGGAAATATTCTTGTCTTTCTGTGCAAAAGGTATACTCCACGGGGCTGCGCCAGCCGCTACGTCCACAATCTTCAGTTCACCGGCTGCACCAATCTCATCGGCAAGCCTGCACGCAATACCGTAAGAAAGAGGAAAGATTCGCGCGACCAGCTTTTTAAAAAACTCAGGGCCTTTCTGTGGCGTGTCAATCATATCAGTCGGCATATCAGTCGGCATATCAGCCAGATTACCCGTCCTGACTACCTCTGTAAGACGCCCCCATGTATTCCACAAGTCGGTCACATGTCCTGTCAGTATTCCAAGGTATGATGGGGAGTTATTCACCAGATAGGCGGCAGCAACCGGTGTCAATTCATAGGTATCCTTGTCTGGCTTTTGCAGAAACTTCAACCCCGTAAGCGCATTGAGCAGACGCCCAATAGCGCCTGGATTTGCGCCTGAAGCACGGGCAATCTCATCAGCGGTCTTGCGTCCTTCAGAGATATGCGTAAACACATCGAAATCCACACCAGTGCGTAATATACTTGACGTCCAAAAGGCGAACACGGTACTCAATACCGGTTCAGGGCTTATGACCTCATCCTGTTGAGCCATTTATAAACCTCCTTGATGTTGAAATATTTAAAGTTTATTTTCATCAATTCCACCTACGCATTTGAAAGTATAGGCAGAAAATACCTATATTTTTAGCTCCTAAGTCTGTATTATTAAGCGCTTTCATCTTCAAAAAGTTCAGCTCCAGCTTATTCCAAAATAGTACCATGCACTGCCGCTCCAGAAGTACATATAGCCATCTATCCACGCCAAAATTGCAGTACCGTTTGTAAACCACTGGACATAGTACGTGCCGGTTGCCGATGTGCCGCCTGAGGTTATGCCGCCGTTTTTAGTGCCAAAATATGAGCTGTACCAGGTATAGAACGTGTTAATGGCCTCGGCAGCCTTGCCTGATTCGCTCACCGTGTCCCTGACGAGGCGGACGAAGTTAAGGCCGCGAAGCGCGTCGCCCTGTGGCCCGAAGGAATAGCCTGTGTATGTCACCCCGTTTTTGCTTACCGTCTTTACCGTCGCATAAGAATACGGTGGGGCGGTCTTGGGGTCGCTGCGCTGTGCCCCCGCACCATGTACGTCTACCCAGGCGTTGTTCGGCCAGCCCAGCGCCCTGCCAAACGCAACATACACTGCCCTGTCTCCTGACGTACCCGCAGCACTGTAACCAACATGTGTGGTCGAAGTCCAGTAGTAGGGATAGTCGGCGTCACCGTTTTCGTTGACGATTGAGGTGACACTAAAGTATGTAGTATCGACTGCCGGTTTGCCGTTGTAGTCCGGGGCGTTTCCATAGTTTACAATGCCTTGCAGTTCTTTGGCATTGGGCAGGCGCCAGTCGTTGTAGCCAAGGTATCTTGCAGAGTTTTTAGTCTGCGCCCATGACAGTGCATCCTGCCAGAGCATACCGGTGCCACTGTCTGCCCTGCTCCACATTAGACCGGTTGCCCTGTCGGTTACTGTGCCGTCATTGTTATCGAGAAAATCGTTCTTGCCGTAGTTCGTGTTGCCGCGTACACACTGCACAAAAAAGGTCTTCTCTGTTGTGCCCGGTGCCGATAAGTCATAACCTTTGATGCGGCCATCGGCAAAGTTTACACCGAAGACCTTAGCAGTACCACTGGCATCAGTGGAGACCGTGAAGACCGTATTTGAGGCGTATTGTGAGTCGATAATGCGCTCGCCGCTTGCCGGGTCTCCATAAGCAAACTTGAAGTACGCTGTGTTGATAAACGGCGTCAGCACGGAGGGGTCTGTGCCGGTGTAGCCGCTGGGGTCAGTACCTGCGAAGTTTATCAGTGAGTAGAGTTCCTTTATCGAAGGCAGGCGCCAGTCGCTGTAACCGCCATATTTTACCGCATTGAGCGCAGCAGGACGTGCCGATGCCTGTGCCCAAGTCAGCTTGTCAGCCGTGGCAGGTGTGCCGTCGCCGTTGACATCAGGGCTTCTCTGCCAGAGAAGACCCGTATTGCCGTCGTAAACGCTCAGGCCGTCAGAGCTTATGATATACGCGGGCTGTGTCCCTTTGAACTGTGCATCCTGACCGTAAAAGGCGCTTCCAATCGCCGGTGCCGTGATTTCCTTACTGGCGTCATAGCACTTGAGCTGCCCCGTGTCAACAATGGGATAGACAAACGAGGCCATGGTCTTCGGCCCCTCTGCCCACGCCGCCGTCCAGCCATTCAATAACAACGCAACAGCGATAATTACTAATACCAATTTTTTTCCAAACATTACTGACCTCCTCAATTACTGATTTCGTGGATTAATAACCCTCGTTAAATATAGCATAAGCAGTTATTACGTAAAGTAGCTTCAATATTGTAGTAACATCTGTAAAGTATTGTAAAGACAATGGCCGCACAATTTACTATTCTTAACAGATAAATGGCGCAGAACTATACTATAATTGAACATGACAAACACTATACTGATAATCGACGACTACATTGAGTTGTATAACCTTCTGAGAAACTATCTCACACCGGAGGGGTTTATCGTTGAGGCAGTGCATGATGGACTAAAGGGGGTAGAGCAGGCAGTATCAGGGCAGCACTCGCTGATACTGCTTGATGTGATGCTGCAGAATTCGCTCCGTGCTGCGCCGTGTGGAGACTGCAGCAGCAAGGCTGATTGTTGGATTGGAGTTGTCAAGCTGATTACCGCAACCCGCAGCGTGCTTAGAGACGGAGTAAAGGTGGAGCTTACGTCGGTTGAATTTGCCATCCTTGAGGTATTGATGCAGAGGGCCGGGCAGGTACTCAGCCGTGACGAGCTTGTAAAACATGCTATAGGCAGAAATCTGTTTGCCTAT
Source organism: Nitrospirota bacterium (assembly GCA_039908505.1). GTDB lineage: Bacteria > Nitrospirota > Thermodesulfovibrionia > Thermodesulfovibrionales > Magnetobacteriaceae > Magnetominusculus. The sequence continues at coordinate 58,015 of JAMOAZ010000022.1, read as the reverse complement.
GACAGTAGTGTCGATGTACATGTGAACAGCCTGAGAAAGAAACTTGGGACTGACAATTCTGACCGCATTAAGACGATTCGCAGTGTCGGCTACCTCTATTTTGACAGAAATGAGCATGACTCGAATCGTCTTAACGACCTGATAAGCCAGCTTCTTATGCTCACCAGACTGGAAAACAACAACACTATGATTCAAAAGACATCCATTGACATAGCCAAAACGCCGTCAGATACACACCAGAGGGTAAGGCGGTTGAAAGCTCACTACGAAAGAAAGAATCAGTCAGCCGTATCTGGGCGCATATTGAAATAAAAGACCATGGACCAGGCGTCCCGGAGCCAGAACTCAAAACATATTTCGCCTATTTTACCACATGAACGAAGCCCATGAGCGCCAAACCGGAGGAGCTGGGTTGGTCTTGCGATTGGTGAACGGGCGGTGCAGTTACACGGCAGTCACATTCAAGCGCTCAACGCCTATGGTGCTGGTTTAATAATGAAGATGGACCTTCTCCTAATTTAACTATGACTAATCAGGGGTATAGTGAATATACGTGTACAGCATAGTCGCAAATAGATGGTGGAAACAGCCGAGGGCATCACAATGTCCTCAGCCGCCACACAGCTTATTATTTCAATTTCGTGTTTATCATTTTCTTATGCTCAGAGGTATGTGTTGATTGTGCCCATTTGTAGTTTTCTCTAAAATTGTTCCAGAACCCAGCATTTGCACCCAAGTGGCAGCCAGTACACTGCGATACGCGTCTTATCCTGATAATCTCTGACTCGTTAAACGGCCGCTGCCCAATTTGGGAAAAGGTTAACTGCTGTTTTCCCTTTTCATCTATGAAGCGGTCTGGGTCTGCGAAGAGTTTTCGTCCAGATTTAAATGTCTCAACAGGCTTGCCACCCATGCCAAGCGTGGCTGGGTCGTTGTGGCAGTCATCGCAGGTACGCATAGCACTCCTTTGTGTAGTGTGCGCATTACCAACCGATATGCGGCTAAAGGCTGTGTAGCCGTCCAGCGTCTTTCCGTTAGTGCCGGGGTTGACAGCGTAGTCCATAGTTGTCATATTGTCTTTGCTTATCTCTGTGATATGCACGGCACATCCCAGCTGATTTGGTGCTGTCTTACCGCTTTGATGTATGGACAGTGGCGGTCTTTTCCACTTATTTTCAAAATCATCTGTAACTATGGACCATGCCCCGTCGCTTTCCTTGCCGGTTATGATGTCTTTGCCCTGTTTTGTCCTGTCTACTTTAAAATGGCAGGCATAGCAGTTGGCGATTTTCGTAGAATGGCATGCAGCGCACTCCATCTTATTAAGGTGAGCGGCAATCTGCATTGCAACAGGGAGTTTCTCCTTCTCCATGAGCGTACTTACTGTGGGGATGACGTGTACCTTTCCTGAAACCTTTGACGTGAGTTTATAGACATATCTCTCTTTATCACCTTCAGTTATGATGTATTCTCTGACGTTTTTAAGCTTCTGGTCAGTCGCATCTGTCAGCGGTGGTTTGCCGTTATGAACACCGTGACAACTGGTACATTTAATCTTAACGGCCTGCCACTTTCTCATGTAGATATTTCCATCACCGTGTATTTCATTTGTGGTGTGGCAGTCGATACAGTGCATACCGCGTTGATAGTGGATATCTGCCTCGTGACCGGGGAGTTCGGCTGTGAAGCTCACTCCTATTCTGTTGCCGCCTTTGTGGCATCGGACACACTGTTCAGACGGAATTTGTACGGTAATCCTATGAGCAGCAGCGCGCCACGGCTTATCCTTCATCGTAGGGTCGCTGCCAGAGTATTTACCATCAGCAGATGTTAGCATGTGGCACGCAGCGCAGCCAGCGCTCCGGTAGTTTTTGGGCAGTTTTTGACCATCTGCCCTCAAATGACACTTGATGCACACTTTTCTAAGCATCTCTACTGAAATATGTGTAGAGGAATCGGGAATCGGCTCAAGTCCATTTAGTGTCCATTGTCCTGCTGGTATGGTCGCCTTGATTGGTTTATCGGTCATTGCATAGTTAGAATCTTTGTCTTTTGTAAATCCGCGGGCGTAGAGTGTGCCGGCAATCTCACCCTGCGAGTTTGCCATCAGGGATTTTTCTACACGCGACACATGGTCTTCGTGGCAGTTGCCGCAGGTCTTTTCAACTACCTTGAGGTCAGCAGGATTTATGAACATCCCCTTGTGGGCGGAATCCTTTTCTTTGGCGTTGGGGTCTCCGGCGTGGCAAATGGAACACTCATGCCCTGGAGCTTTACCAGTCTTGTAAAACGCTTGAGTCATTTTGGGATTTATATCTTCAATTCCATCGTGGCAGTTAAGGCAGCCGCCCTTCTGAGCGGACATCACAGTTGAACTATTATCAGACATAGCCCCTGAAGCAGTCTGCTGGATAAATACACCAGCAAATGATAAAACCATTAACGCAACAACCAACCCCACCGCCTTTAATAACTTCGTCATTGTCACATTAACCATCATCATCACCCCAATATTGAACTAACCACAGGCAGGGCAAAGCCCAACCGTCCTCACTCCCCCGCTTATAAATGGACATTGTGATTATAGTAACTTATTTTTATTTTGTCAAGTATCTGAGCAGCATCAGAGCAGGCATGGTAAACTCATTTGAAAATATCAATAGCCATTTCGTCCTCTGATTCTGAACACATTTCTATGAAGCAAGGTTAAGGTTGCTAATCAATTTTGGGCAAACAGCGCATTCTCTGACAAGTGTAGACACTAAAGTCAATTTCTATCCTCGAAAATGTCTTTGATATTGACGTCAAGCCCCTCAATAACCATAGACGTAACCACGCCCTCACCTTCGGCATAGGAATAGAGCTTATACTTGCCTTCCTCAATGGTAAAGACTTCAAATATTTTAAGCTCCGGGATGATTATCCAATACTCCGGTACGCCGTATTTTTCGTATATCTCTTTTTTTACATTGGTATCCCATCGGAATGACCCTTGTGAAACTATCTCACAAAGCATGTCCGGCACACCTCGTATCCAATCCTGAATGATGGTTGTGTTTTCTTTCCTGATAAACAATATGTCGGGCTGAACCCTGTTTAAGCCTTCCTCGAGGATTACGTCAAGTGGAGAGACGTATAACTCCCCTAACCCTTTTGCTTCGATATGGCGGTTTATTGCTATGATGAGCTTCATTACTATTCTTTGGTGTTTACTAAAAGGGCTTGGCGACACAACTTCCTCCCCGTTGATTATCTCCGTTAAGTCTAAATCTCGTTCGATTGTAAGCGCTTCCATGACTGTATTCTACCTTCAATCTTATATGTTTGTCTATAGTACAATCGGATATATGATAATTGTAGAATGCTTGGGTCTGTAGGATACTTGGGTCAACGACTGTTTTATCATCCTTATTTGAATTGTTGCACAACCACTAAATATAGGAAGATGGGGATTTTATAAGGGAAGGATTTAAATCCTTCCCTTATCGTCTTCTTTAGAACAAACCCTTCACTTTACCGGTCTCTACGTCAACATCTACCCTTCTGTAGGCTGGGTCACTCGATGTGCCGGGCATTAGCTTTATATCTCCGGCTACGGGGACGACAAATCCCGCACCCTTAAAGAGCAGTATGTCTCTTACGAAGAGCCTCCAGTCCTTGGGCACTCCCTTCTTGTTTGGATTGTCAGAGACGCTCAAGTGGGTCTTAACCATACACGTGCCGAGCTTGCTGAGTTCAGGGTCAGTCTCAATGGCCTTCGCCTTTTTCAGTGCGTCGGGGGAGTAGTCCACGCCGTCTGCTGCGTATATCTGTGTCGCTATCTTTTCGATTCTCTGAGTCAGAGGCATCTCAAGCGGATAGAGGAACTGGAAGTTATTGGTCTCGTTACAGGCATCAATTACTGCATCGGCTAGCTCAAGGGCACCTTCACCGCCCTTTTCCCAATGCCTGGACAGCGCCACCCTTGCGCCTGCCGCTTCTGCATTCTTTCTTACTGCGTTGATCTCTGCATCTGTATCTGTGTAGAACGCATTGATACATACGACGGGATTGATACCTGCTGATTTAACATTCTTAAGGTGATGTATAAGGTTTACGCAGCCCTTGTCAACCCAGCCGACGTTCTCTGACTTGTACTCCTCCGGGATTGGCTTGCCGGGTACGGGAATCGGCGCTCCACCGTGACACTTCAGTGCCCTGATAGTTGCTACGATAACTGCAGCATTGGGCTTGAGGCCGGAGTAACGGCATTTTAAATTCCAGAATTTTTCAAACCCTATGTCAGCGCCAAAACCGGACTCAGTGACGTTATAGTCAGCAAGTTTCAGGCCGACTCTGTCAGCTATTACAGAGGACTGCCCTATTGCTATATTTGCAAACGGCCCGGCATGTACCAGCACCGGCTGACCCTCTATTGTCTGAAGCAGATTTGGGTTCAGCGCTTCTACCATCCATGCAGTCATAGCGCCGTCAACCTCGAGGTCTTTTGTGGTTACAGGGTTTCCTGTCTTGTCATAGGCAAGGACTATCCTGCCCATCCTCTCTCTGAAGTCTTTCAGGTCGGTAGCAACTGAAAGTATTGCCATTATCTCTGACGAGACGGCTATGTCAAAACGGGACTCCATCATAAAGCCGTCCATCTTGCCGCCTATTCCAATTATCATCTTTCTCAGTGACTGGGCGCAAAAGTCCATTATCCAGCCCTGTTGTACACGGCGCGGGTCTACGTTTAACCTCTTGAGTTTTCTCTTGGCAAGCTGGTCGTCCGTGTAGTTCAACTCGTGCTGCATTCTGGAAGTCAGCGCTACCATTGACAGGTTGTGGGAGTTTATTATGGCGTTAATGTCGCCCGTAAGACCAAGTGAAAACGGAGTCAGGGGGACGCACTGCGAGAGCCCGCCACCTGCTGCCGAGCCTTTGATGTTCATCGTAGGGCCACCGGAAGGCTGCCTTATTGCCGCTATGACGTTCTTTTTCCTCTTGCCAAGCCCTTGTACGAGACCGATAGTCGATGTCGATTTCCCTTCGCCAAGCGGTGTTGGGGTTATTGCGGTAACATCGACGTATTTGCCGTCGGGCCTGCTGGACAGACGGCTTAACAGGCGCTTAAAGTCGATTTTTGCTACATAGTGCCCATGAGGAAGGAGTTCATCCTTGGGCAGGCCTAACTCCTCGGCCAGTTGGTACACTGTCTTCATGTTCTTTTCCGCTGCCTCGGCTATTTCCCAGTCAGCGTGTTTTGTTGGATCAAGCGGCATGATTTTGGTCCTCCTGTATTTTTTCTAATTTTACGGCACAGACTTTCAGCTCAGGTATCTTACAAATCGGGTCATATACGGGGTTTGTCAGCACGTTGGCAGCGGCCTCGCTGTAGTGGAATGGGATAAACACCACCCCAATGTCCGGCACGTTTGTAACCTTTGCCTTCAGCATTATTGAGCCTCTGCGTGACGTAACCCGCACCATGGCGCCATTGTCTATGCTCATTCGACCTGCATCTGCAGGGTTTATTTCTACGTATGCCTCGGGTGCTGCCTTATCTATTGCCTTTACGCGACGCGTCATCGTACCTGTGTGGTACTGAAGCAACTGCCTGCCCGTTGACAGCGTAAATGGGTAGTCATCGTCTGGCAGCTCCAGCGAGGGGTTAAACTTTATTGCCGAGAATTTAGCTTTACCTATTGGAAATGTGCCCTTAAACATATATGGTGTGCCAGGATGGTCAGTCGTTGGACACGGCCACTGAATACCGCGCTCTTCGATACGGCGGTAGTTTATGCCGGCTACGTTTTTCCACAGACGCCCGACCTCGTCAAACACCTCGGACACACTGCCATAGTTCATCTCATATCCCATCGCGCGGGACAGTTCCATGATTATCCATGAGTCATCGCGTGCGTCACCGGGCGGGCTTACTGCCTTTCTTACCCTTTGCACACGGCGGTCTGTGTTGGTAAACGTGCCGTCTTTTTCGGCGAAACACGCAGCAGGCAGCACTACGTCGGCCAGCTCTGCCGTCTTTGTCATAAATATATCCTGCACTACCAGAAACTCCAGGCTCTTCAGGGCATGAATGGTGTGTTTCTGGTCTGGGTCTGACATTACGGGGTTTTCTCCCATGATATACAGTGCCTTTAGTTTACCGGCATCTGCGGCATACATCATGTCAATTGCCGTCATGCCTATCTTGTCTGAGAGGTTTACCTTCCACTCGGTCTCAAACTTAGCACGTGCTTCTTTATCGATTACCTTTTGATACCCGGGAAATACGTTTGGGGCACAGGCCATATCGCTTGCCCCCTGTACGTTGTTCTGTCCTCTCAGGGGATTAAGCCCGACGCTCTCGCGCCCAAGATTACCGGCCATCAACACAAGATTGGCAAGGCTGTAGACATTGTCCGTGCCGTGGCTGTGCTGCGTTATACCCATTGTGTAGTATATAGCGGCATTTTTCCCTGCTGCATAAATCCTTGCCGCCTCGATTATCTTCTCTTTTGGAACGCCGGTTATTTTCTCACCAACTTCAGGGGTATATTCCTCTACGGCAGCGGCGGCCTTTTCAAAGCCCTCTGTGCGCTCCTCTATGAAGTTCTTGTTTACCAGACCTTCTTTTATCATAACGTGCATCATGCTGTTAAGCAGCGCTACGTCCGTGCCGTGTCTCTGCTTGAGCCACAGATGGGCGTGTTTGACAAGGGGTACGCGCCGCGGGTCGGCAACTATCAGCTTTGCCCCCTTTTTCACTGCCTTTAGCATTCTCAACGCCACAATCGGGTGATTCTCCTTCGTATTCGAGCCAATTATAAATAGTACATCGTTATTCTCCGTCTCAGGGACTGAGTTTGTCATTACGCCAGAGCCAAATACTGTGACCAGACCGGCCACCGTGGGGCTGTGTCAGAGACGGGCGCAGTGGTCAACGTTGTTCGTCCCTATCACTGCGCGCATAAATTTTTGAAATAGAAAGTTCTCCTCGTTCGTACACCTGGCCGAAGAAAGCCCTGCAAGGGCGTCCGTGCCGTGGTCTTCGACTATTTTCTTGAACCTTGCCGCTATATATGATATAGCCTCATCCCATGTTGCCTCTGTGAATTTCCCGTCTTTCTTTATCAATGGGGTCTTAAGCCTGTCAGGGCTGTTTATGAATTCGTAACCAAATCTGCCCTTTACACACAGCCATCCCTCGTTATGATTGTCCGGTTTGGATGAGACACGGGCTATCTCGTTGCCCCTGACATGGAGATTCAACTGACAGCCACAGCCACAGTATGAACATGTAGTCTCGACTTCCCTTACGTTAATCGAGCGCCCCTTCTTTGCCCAAATGCGCCCGGAAAGTGCCCCCGTTGGGCATACGCTCACGCACTGCCCGCAAAATTCACAATCTAAGTCCTTCTCAAACGACGGACATACCTTCGCATCAAATCCCCTGTAGGCTATATCTATCGCCCCGACGCCCTGCACCTCGTTACACACTCGTACGCACAGTCCGCACAGGATACACTTGTCCATGTTTCGCTCAAGAAATGGATTTTCGTCCTGCTTCGTATACTGCCTTCTCTTGCCGTAGAACCTGTTCTCTCTCAGCCCGTAGAAATAGGCAAACTCCTGAAGTTTGCAATCCCCCGCCCGTTCGCATATCATGCAGTCATTGGGATGGTCTGATAGCAGGAGTTCTATCACCGTTTTTCTCAGCCTCTCGACAGCCGGGGTGACGGTCTTGACCTTCATGCCCTCAGTGACCGGCGTTGTACAAGAGGTTGTGGGCTTGGGCATTCCCTCTACTTCGACAAGGCAAAGCCGACACCCGCCATATGGCTCAAGGGCTGGATTGTCGCAAAGCGTGGGGATGTATATCCCATAGTCTCTGGCCGTCTGAAGGATTGTAGCGCCTGGACGTGCCTCAAGCTCTTTGCCGTCTATTGTTAATTTAATACTCATCGTCAATCCTCCTAATTCTTATCATTTCTTTAGAACCGACTTAAACTTGCACACGTCAAAGCACGAACCACACTTAATGCAGAGCTCCTGCGTAATGAAATGCGGCTTTTTCTTCTCGCCCGTTATGGCGTTCACAGGACACGCCCTGCCGCAGGCCATACAGCCTGTGCAGGTCTTCTCTACTATAGTAAACGTTATCAGTGGCTTACAGACAGCCGCCGGACAGCGCTTTTCATTAATATGTGCCTCGTACTCCTCTCTGAAATTCCTGAGTGTGCTGAGTATTGGGTTCGGGGCGGTCTGCCCGAGACCACAGAGGCTTGCTGCCCGAATGTCCTCTGAGAGCGCATCAAGTAAATCTAAGTCACCCTTTCTGCCCTTGCCGTTGGTAATTCTCTCAAGTATCTCGTAAAGCCGCTTCGTCCCTATCCTGCATGGCGTACACTTGCCGCATGACTCGGACTGGGTAAACTCAAGGAAATATTTTGCAATATTTACCATGCAGTCATCCTCGTCCATGACAATCATACCACCGGAGCCTACAATAGAACCAGCCTTTGCAATGCTCTCATAGTCTACTGGTGTATCAAGCATCGCAGAGGTCAGGCAGCCGCCTGATGGCCCTCCCGTCTGAACCGCCTTAAATGCCCTGTCATTGGGTATCCCGCCGCCTATGTCGTAGATTATCTCCCGCAGGGTTATCCCCATAGGAATCTCTATCAATCCGCCGCGGTTAATCTTACCGGCAAGCGCGAAGACCTTCGTGCCCTTGCTTTTTTCTGTCCCGAAGGATGAAAACCAATCGGCACCCTTTAAGATTATTCGCGGTATATTTGCAAGCGTCTCTACGTTATTAATTACAGTGGGCTTGCCCCATAGACCTTTTTGGGCGGGAAACGGCGGTTTAGCACGCGGCATTCCCCGCAGCCCCTCAATTGAGGCGATAAGGGCGGTTTCCTCTCCGCAAACAAACGCGCCTGCGCCTTCTTTTATCTTAATATTGAACTTGAATCCAGAGTTTAACACGCTGTTGCCAAGTAAGTTTCTCTCATGCGCTTCTTTAATGGCAACCTTCAGATTACTTATCGCCAGCGGGTACTCTGCACGGCAGTACACATAGCCATAGCTTGCCCCAATGCTGTAGCCGGCAATGAGCATCCCTTCGATTATTGCATGGGGGTCGCCTTCAAGGACGCTTCTGTCCATGAAAGCCCCGGGGTCGCCCTCGTCGGCGTTGCAGATAATATATTTAACATCAGAGACGGCCTTGCTGCAAAACTCCCACTTTAGTCCTGTTGGGAACCCTGCCCCGCCTCTTCCTCTCAGACCGGATGCCTTTATGATTTCAATCGCTGTATTTGGGTCACCCGCGCCAATCACCTTTTTTACGGCCTCATACCCGCCGTGTTTTATGTAATCCTCAATTGACAGAGGGTCTATGAATCCACAGTTTGACAGCACCACGCGCTCCTGCTTGTCCATGTATGGAAGCCGCTCAAATACCGGTATATCGTCGTATATTTTCCCGTATGACGGCATCTGCGCGATGGTATATTTCATTACGGGCACATTTCCAGCCGCATGGGAGTCGATTATTTCCTCCATAGCCGCTGCTGTCACATTGCCATACGTCACGCGGGCAAACCCATCAACCACCACATCCACAAGCACCTCGCTGTGGCACATCCCAATGCACGAGGTCGAGGACAGCTTTACGTCAAGCCCTTTTGCCTTTGCTTGGTCAGCGGCAAGGGCATAGATATCTGAGGCACCTGCCGTTATCCCGCATGTCCCCATTCCTATGATTATCTCTGTCTTAGCCTTTTCCATTTCCCTCACCACCCATATATTTTTCCAATGTCTTTTTCGCCTTCTGCGGCGTTATCTTCCCGTACACGTCTTTTCCTACTATGAATATCGGTGCCCTTGCACAGGCCCCGACACACGCCACATGCTCTACTGTAAAATTCCCGTCAGGGGTAGTCTCACCAACGCCTATATGAAGCATGGTTTGAATGTCATCGCTTATCTTTTCTGAACCCTTGACGTGGCAGGCCGTGCCGCGGCATATCTTCACTACATTCTTCCCAGGCTTTACAAGATGGAACTGACCGTAGAACGTGGCCACTCCGTAAAACCGCGAGGCAGACAATCCCGTCCGCTCAGAGACCCACATAACGGCCTCCTCTGGGATGTAACCATACCTGACCTCCATGTCTTGCAATATTGAGACTATACTGCCCTCGCTCTGGTAATACTTAGCGAGTATGTCGTCTAAACCCTCCATCGTAACACCGTCTTGCAACATAGGGGATACCCTCCTCCTGCCATGTGTTTAACTGTTGAGTAAGCATGTTTGGCACCTGCTCTCTTAAGGAGATAAGAGTAGCATGAATTTGTTTAAATGGTCAATAGATTCCCTAAAATTTTATCCTACTGCCTAAAATATTAGTAGATAATCGTATGCACGAAATAAAATGGGAACGAAAAATGAAGAGTAACGACAAAAACGCATAATCGACCGTATCACCTTCAAAATCCCCTGCTGTAGTTTAAGCGCACCTCAAGCTCTCTGGCACATCCTACAAAATTGTAGTATTTCTGTCTAAAACCCTCATTTTTCACATCTCATGCGAATAGGAGATCGGCATAAACACTGGGTAAAACACACATTCATGCGAATTTCAACTATATATAGGGATGTGTGAAGCACTTAGTGCCTGCTATCTCAATTCTATTTTTTTTGGAGGGCAAGCAAATGGACAGTGAATTTTGGATTCAGGCTGAGGATGGAAAATTCGCGGGCAGCAAACCCGGAGTACCAAAGCGGGGTGGTGGTCACTCACAGGCAAGCTATGAATCTAAGAATCCGAGCCAATTAGAACAGGCGAAGGAGGAGTTCTGGGACTGGGCATCAAGGCAAAACGGCTTAAATATCCAGGGAGACAGCCCTTTAAAGGATAAGGCCGAGGCAATCGCGATGGACGTAAGAATGGGCCGCAAGGACTTAGAGCAGGCATATGAAACGCTTGCAAAAGGACGCGGTCAGATATCTGCCTACAGAAACGCCAGGAAACTGATTGAAGGCG